>NZ_JBHRZI010000015.1:575878-588066 GCF_042649515.1 Lentzea rhizosphaerae
GTGATTTCCCCGCCAAACAGCAGGGCACCTACCGGGACGCTGGAACCGATCGACTAGCACAGGGGAGGTCGGTCGGCACCGTCCTGGCCGCTACCAGGGCTCGTCGAACTCCCCGTCCTTCGCGCCCGCCACGAACGCGTCCCACTCCGCCATCGTGAACACCAGCACGGGTTCGAGCTGCTTGGAGTTGCGCATCGCGACGTACGTGGCGCCGTCCGTGTGCGGGACGAAGGCGATCTCGACGTGGCCGTCCTCCGGCTCGGGCTCCGGCGGGCGCTTCCACTCCGCGTCGCGGAGGTCGAGGTTGCCGCGCACGTGGGCCTTGTCGTCGTAGATCGGCGCACTTTCCGTCATGAGAGGCAAGCTAGCGGAAAGGCCCGCGGAGCGTCACACACGCTCCACGGGCCTCCCCAGGGGAAAACGCTGCGGAAAGACTCAGGCGGTCTCGGTGATCGGGCGGTCGACCCACGACATCATGTCGCGGAGCTTCTTGCCCGTTGCCTCGATCGGGTGGTTCTCACCCTCCTGCTGCAGCTTCTTGTAGTTGGCGCGGCCGTTGTCGTCCTCGGCCACCCACTCGTTCGCGAAGGTGCCGTCCTGGATCTCGCCCAGGATCTTCTTCATCTCCTCCTTGACCGCGGGGGTGATGACGCGCGGACCGCGGGTCAGGTCACCGAACTCGGCGGTGTCGGAGATCGAGTAGCGCATGCGGGCGATGCCGCCCTCGTACATGAGGTCGACGATCAGCTTGAGCTCGTGCAGGCACTCGAAGTACGCGACCTCGGGGGCGTAGCCCGCCTCGGTGAGGACCTCGAAGCCCGCCTGCACCAGCGCCGACGCGCCACCGCAGAGGACGGCCTGCTCGCCGAAGAGGTCCGTCTCGGTCTCTTCCTTGAACGTCGTCTTGATGACGCCGGCGCGCGTGCCGCCGATGCCCTTCGCGTACGACAGGGCCAGCGCCTGGGCGTTGCCCGACGCGTCCTGCTCGACCGCGATGAGAGCGGGAACACCCTTGCCGTCCACGAACTGGCGGCGAACCAGGTGGCCGGGGCCCTTCGGGGCGACCATGGCGACGTCCACACCGGACGGAGCGGTGATCAGGCCGTAGCGGATGTTGAAGCCGTGGCCGAAGAAGAGGGCGTCGCCCTCCTTCAGGTTCGCGGCGATCTCGTTCGCGTAGATGTGGCGCTGCGCGGTGTCCGGCGCCAGGATCATGATCACGTCGGCCCACGCGGAGACCTCGGCCGGGGTGCCGACCTCCAGGCCCTCTTCCTCGGCCTTGGCGCGGGACTTGGAGCCCTCCTGCAGGCCGATGCGGACCTCGACGCCGGAGTCGCGCAGGGACAGGGCGTGGGCGTGGCCCTGGCTGCCGTAGCCGATCACGGCCACCTTGCGGCCCTGGATGATGCTCAGGTCGGCATCGTCGTCGTAGAAGATCTCGACGCTCACGGTATTTCCTCTCAGAGTTACTTATCGCACCGCGGTGGCGGTGATGGAACGAGCGCCACGGCCGATGGCGACCATGCCGGACTGGACGATCTCGCGAAGCCCGTAGGGCTCCAGCATGCGCAGCAAGGCGTCGAGCTTCTCAGAAGTGCCCGTGGCCTCGATCGTGACCGCCTCCGGAGAGACGTCGACGACCTTCGCGCGGAAGAGCTGAACGGTTTCGAGGACCTGCGACCGCACCGTCGCATCCGCACGAACCTTAATCAACACCAGTTGCCGCTGAACGGAAGCGGTCGGCTCCAGCTCGACGATCTTGATGACGTTGATGAGTTTGTTGAGCTGCTTGGTCACCTGCTCCAGGGGCAGCTCGTCGACCGAGACCACGATGGTCATGCGGGAGATGTCGGGGTACTCGGTGCGGCCGACCGCGAGCGACTCGATGTTGAAGCCGCGGCGGGAGAACAGACCTGCGACGCGCGCGAGCACACCGGGCTTGTCCTCGACCAAAACGCTCAGCGTGTGCCTGGTCATCAGATGTCCTCGTCGAACAGGGGGCGGATGCCGCGGGCGGCCATGATCTCGGAGTTGCCGGTGCCGGCCGCGACCATCGGCCACACCTGGGCGTCCTTGCCGACGACGAAGTCGATCACGACGGGGCGGTCGTCGATCTCCAGCGCCTTCGCGATCACGTCGTCCACCTCCTCGCGCGACTCGGCCCGCAGGCCGGCGCACCCGAGTGCCTCCGCCAGGAGCTTGAAGTCTGGGATGCGGTGCTTGTGCGTCCCCAGATCGGTGTTGGAGTACCGCTCGCCGTAGAACAGGGTCTGCCACTGGCGGACCATGCCCAGGTTGCCGTTGTTGATCACGGCGATCTTGACCGGCAGGCCCTCGATCGCGCAGGTGGCGAGCTCCTGGTTGGTCATCTGGAAGCAGCCGTCGCCGTCGATCGCCCAGACCGTGCGGTCCGGCTCACCCGCCTTGATGCCCATCGCGGCGGGCACGGCGAAGCCCATCGTGCCGAGGCCGCCGGAGTTGATCCACGTGCGCGGGTGCTCGTACTTCACGAACTGCGCGGCCCACATCTGGTGCTGGCCGACACCCGCGGTGTAGATCGTGTCGGCCGGCGACAGCGCACCGATGCGTTCGATGACGTACTGCGGCGAGAGCGTGCCGTCCTCTGGCCAGTCGTAGCCCAGCGGGAACGTCTCGCGCAGCGACTTGAGCGTGTCCCACCACGGGGTGAGGTCGACGGCCTTGGCCGTCTCGCGCTCGGTGCGCACGGCGTCGATCAGCTCGGTGATGATCTCCTTGCAGTCGCCCACGATCGGGACGTCCGCACGGCGGTTCTTGGAGATCTCGGCCGGGTCGATGTCGGCGTGGATGATCTGCGCGTCCGGGGCGAACGAGCCCAGCTGGCCGGTGACGCGGTCGTCGAACCTGGCGCCCAGCGCGATCAGCAGGTCGGACTTCTGCATCGCCGCGACCGCCGCGACCGTGCCGTGCATGCCGGGCATGCCAAGGTGCTGGTCGTGCGAGTCGGGGAACGCGCCGCGCGCCATCAGCGTCGTGACGACCGGGATGCCGGTGTCCTCGGCCAGGCGCAGCAGTTCGGCGTGCGCGTCCGCCTTGATGACACCGCCGCCCACGTACAGGACGGGCTTGCGGGCGTTCACGATCAGCTTGGCGGCTTCGCGCACCTGCTTGCCGTGCGGCCGGGTCGTCGGCCGGTAACCGGGCAGGCGCAGGTCGGGCGGCCACGAGAAGCTGGTCTGCTCCTGCAGCACGTCCTTGGGGATGTCGACGAGGACCGGGCCGGGCCGGCCGGTCGCCGCGATGTGGAACGCCTCCGCGATCGCCCGCGGGATCTCCGCGGCGTCGGTCACGAGCATGTTGTGCTTGGTGATCGGCATCGTGATGCCGCAGATGTCCGCCTCCTGGAAGGCGTCCGTGCCGATCAGCGGCCGCGACTGCTGGCCGGTGATCGCGACGATGGGCACGGAGTCCATGTTCGCGTCCGCGAGCGGGGTGACGAGGTTCGTCGCACCCGGTCCGGAGGTCGCCATGCAGACCCCGACCTTGCCGGTGGCCTGCGCGTATCCGGTCGCCGCGTGCCCTGCGCCCTGCTCGTGGCGGACGAGGATGTGCCGGACCTTCGTGGAGTCCAGCAGCGGGTCGTACGCGGGAAGGATCGTCCCGCCGGGAATGCCGAACACCACTTCGCAGCCGACCGCCTCGAGCGATCGCACAAGCGACTGAGCACCGGTTACACGGATCGGTGCGCCACTGGGCGGGGCCGGTTTCGGCCGCGGACCTGGACGTGGCGACGTGGGCTCGGAAGCCTGTCGCGATGGTGCGCTGGTCATCTCATTGCCTCGTGGGTATCGGGGTCCGGACACGAAAAAACCCTCGACAACCCGGAGACGGGTCGTGCGAGGGTCGCGCGTCGACGCAGGCTGTTCGGCTCAGGCGTCGACGCGCCTGAGAAGTACGAGAACGAGCGTGCGCTGCATGAGGCGGACGTTATCCCCTCGCGCAAGAGTGCGTCAACTCTGCGGGACGGAATTCCCGGATCGTGGACGTGGAACAATCCTTCGAGTGAAGAAGCTGGTCTTTCGCATCCCGGCAACGGCGCTGCTCGCGGCGGGTCTGATCGCCATCTGCGTGACCCCGGTCGCGTGGGCTGTTCCCGGACTGCAGGCGCTCTACGTCCTACCGCTCGGATACGCGTACTGGGTCGTCCGCAACCGCACCACCGTCACCGAGTCCGAGCTCGTCGCCCGCGGCGTGTTCGGCACGACGACGGTGAAGTGGGACGAGGTGAAGTCGATCCGGCTGGCCGAGAAGGGCTGGCTCAAGGCCGTGAAGACCGACGACAGCGAGGTGACGCTGCCCGCCGTCCGGTTCATGCACCTTCCGGCGTTGTCGCTGGTCAGCGGCGGACGCGTGCCCGACCCGAGTGTCGTGGAGGAACCTGCCGAGGAACCGGCGGAGGAATCCGTGGAGTCGGAGAAGTGATCCAACGAGTTCCGCTGCTGAGCCTGCTGCTGTCCATCGCAGGCCTGCTGACCTCGGCTTACCTGACGTACACGCACTTCAACGCGGGTGCGTTGCTGTGCTCGGCCGACGCCGTGATCGACTGCGAGACCGTGACCACGAGCGACCAGTCGGAGCTGCTGGGCATCCCCGTCGCGTTCCTCGGACTGGCGTTCTTCGCCTTCCTGACCGTGATCTGCCTCCCGTTCGCGTGGCGGATCGACGCGCTGAAGTGGGTGCGGCTGGGCTCGATCGGCGTCGGTGTCCTGATGGTCGTGTACCTGGTGGCGGCCGAGTTCCTCATCATCGGCAAGATCTGCCTGTGGTGCACCGTCGTGCACGTGATCACCCTCGCACTGGCGTATCTGCTGCTCTCGGCGAGTCTGCGCACAAGTAACCTTTGAGGCACCGCTCCCAGACTGGTGGACGCCTCACCCCCGCGTCCCGCGCGCTTTCGTCTTGAACTGAATCTGGAGGAGCAGTGCCTCAGCTCCGCTCTCGCACCACCACCCACGGCCGCAACGCAGCCGGAGCCCGCGCTCTCTGGCGCGCGACCGGCATGACGGACAGCGACTTCGGCAAGCCCATCATCGCGATCGCCAACTCCTACACGCAGTTCGTGCCGGGTCACGTGCACCTGCGCGATCTCGGCGACATCGTGGCCGAGGCGGTGCGCGAGGCGGGTGGTGTGCCGCGCGAGTTCCACACCATCGCGGTCGACGACGGCATCGCCATGGGCCACAGCGGAATGCTCTACTCGCTGCCCAGCCGCGAGATCATCGCCGACTCCGTCGAGTACATGGTCAACGCGCACCAGGCCGACGCGATCGTCTGCATCTCGAACTGCGACAAGATCACCCCCGGCATGCTGAACGCGGCGATGCGGCTCAACATCCCCGTCGTGTTCGTGTCCGGCGGCCCGATGGAGGCAGGCAAGGCCGTCGTCGTCGAGGGCGTCGCCGTCGCGCCGACCGACCTCATCACCGCGATCTCCGCCTCGGCTTCTCCCGCCGTGAACGACGACGGGCTCACCGAGGTCGAGCGCTCCGCGTGCCCGACGTGCGGTTCCTGCTCCGGCATGTTCACCGCGAACTCCATGAACTGCCTGACCGAAGCCCTCGGCTTGTCGTTGCCGGGCAACGGTTCGACGCTCGCCACCCACGCCGCGCGCCGCGAGCTGTTCTCCGAGGCCGGCCGCGTGGTCGTGGAGCTGTGCAAGCGCTGGTACGGCGAGGACGACGAGTCGGCGCTGCCGCGGTCGATCGCAAACCGCAAGGCGTTCGAGAACGCGATGGCCCTCGACATGGCCATGGGCGGCTCGACGAACACCGTGCTGCACATCCTCGCCGCCGCGCAGGAGGGCGAGATCGACTTCACGCTGCAGGACATCGACGACCTGTCCCGCCGCGTGCCGTGCCTGTCCAAGGTGTCGCCGAACTCCGACTACCACATGGAGGACGTGCACCGGGCCGGCGGAATTCCCGCGCTGCTGGGCGAACTCCACCGCGCGGGCCTGCTGAACGAGGACGTGACGTCGGTGCACACGCCGACGCTCGCGGAGTGGCTCGCGAAGTGGGACATCCGGGCCGCATCGCCGTCTCCTGAGGCGATCGAGCTGTTCCACGCGGCCCCCGGTGGTGTGCGCACGACCCAGGCGTTCTCGACGTCGAACCGCTGGTCCTCTTTGGACACCGACGCCGCCGGCGGCTGCATCCGCGACATCGAGCACGCGTACACGAAGGACGGCGGCCTGGCCGTGCTGCGCGGCAACCTCGCCGAGCGCGGCGCGATCATCAAGGCCGCGGGCATCGACGAGGAGCTGTGGCACTTCGAAGGCCCGGCGCGCGTCGTCGAGTCCCAGGAGCAGGCCGTCTCGGCGATCCTGAACAAGGAGATCCAGGCGGGCGAGGTCCTGGTCGTGCGCTACGAGGGCCCGTCAGGTGGCCCCGGCATGCAGGAGATGCTGCACCCCACGGCGTTCCTCAAGGGCTCCGGCCTCGGCAAGAAGTGCGCGCTGATCACCGACGGCCGCTTCTCCGGCGGCTCCTCGGGCCTGTCGATCGGCCACATCTCCCCGGAGGCGGCGGGCGGCGGCACGATCGGCCTGGTCGAGAACGGCGACAGGATCCTCATCGACGTGCACGAGCGGCGTCTGGAACTCCTCGTGGACGACGAGGTCCTGGCCGAGCGCCGCGCGAAGATGGAGGCCTCGGAACGCCCGTGGCAGCCGGTGGACCGCGTCCGCCCGGTGACTGGCGCTTTGCGTGCTTACGCACGGATGGCGACCGACGCATCGACCGGCGCCGTGCGCGACCCCAGCCGCTAAAGCGATGAACGGCGCATTTGTGCACCTGAGGTGCACAAATGCGCCGTTCATCACGAGCGGTGGGCGTCGTAGTTCTCGGAGTTCTTGAGGACTTCGGCCATGTTGTTCTGCGCCCAGCTCCTGAGCCCCTGCGTGAGGTGGTGGAGCGAGAGGCCCAGGTCGGTCAGCTCGTAGGTCACCGTGACGGGAACCGTTGGCGTCACGGCACGAGTGAGCAGGCCGTCGCGTTCCAGCGAGCGCAGCGTCTGGGTCAGCATCTTCTGGCTGACCCCGGCCAGCCGCCGGGCGAGCTCCGAGTACCGCATCGGACCATCGCCGAGGGCGCACAGGATCAGCACGACCCACTTGTCCGAGATCCGGTCGAGCAGCTGCCGGCTGGGGCATCCCGCCAGGAACGCGTTGTACTCCACCTTGGCCTGCGCCCGCTGCTGGGCCGCGTTCCTCGTCGCCATGACCTCGCCTCTCACCCGTTGAAGGGTTACGCACTTCTGAGTGCCTACTTCCCGACAGGAAGTTCCTCTCCAAGGCTAGTGCGCATGAGCACTCTTCCCGGCGGTACCTGGACTCTCGGCGACCTGACCGTCTCCCGGTTCGGTTACGGCGCAATGCAACTGGCCGGCCCGCGGGTCATGGGCCCGCCCGCCGACCACGACAGCGCCCTGGCCGTGCTGAGGACGGCGGTCGACCTCGGCATCACCCACATCGACACCAGCGACGCCTACGGCCCGCGCGTCACCAACGAGCTGATCCGCGAGGCGTTGCACCCCTATCCCGAGTCGCTGCACATCGCGACCAAGGTCGGCGCGACCCGCGACGCCCAGGGCGGCTGGCCGGTGGCCAGGCGGCCGGAGGACCTGCGCGGCCAGGTCCACGACAACCTCAGGTCTCTCAAGCTCGACGTGCTCGACGTGGTCAACCTCCGGCTCGGCACCGCGGAAGGTCCGCGGCCGGAGTCGGTCGCGGAGGCGTTCGAGGCGCTCGCCGAACTCCAGCAGCAGGGCCTGATCCGTCACCTCGGGGTCAGCAACGCCACCGCGGAGCAGGTCGCCGAGGCGCAGGACATCGCGCCGATCGTGTGCGTGCAGAACATGTACAACGTCGCTCACCGTCAGGACGACGACCTGATCGACAGGCTCGCAGCCCAAGGCATCGCGTACGTGCCGTTCTTCCCGCTCGGGGGCTTCACGCCGCTTCCGTCGCCGAGGTCCGCCGCACTGGCCTGGTTGCTCGAGCGGTCACCGAACATCCTGCTCATCCCGGGTACGTCGTCGGTGGAGCACCTGCGCGAGAACATCGCCGGGCTTTAGACGGCGAACGCGAGCGCCAGACAGGCCCCGAACACGAGCCAGCCCGTCAGCGGACCGCTGACGGGCTGCTGTGTTTTCTTGACCATGACGCCGCCCACGACCAGGCCCGCGAGCAGACCGAGCGGCGGCAGCAGGGACTTCGCGGTGAGACCGAACGGGAACGCCACCAGGTACACGACCGGAATCCCGATCACCAGCAGGGCGAGCTGGAGCAGTGCTCCCGTCAGGTTCTTCCGCACGGGGCTTATCGGAACACGAAGAACGTCACCGCCGCACCACCCGCTCCGAGCAGGAGTGCGATGAAACCGGCCGCCACGGGGTGGCGGAACCAGCTGCGGTTGTAGTCGAGCGCGGCCCGGCCTGGTCCGGCGAACAGGGCCGCGAAGGCCATGCCCGCGAGGGCCAGTTCCAGCTCCACGCCGTTGGGGCCGAAGAAGCCGCCCTTGTACTTGAGCGCGATGACGTTGGCCATCACCGCGAGCAGGCCCGCCGCGGCCAGCGGGGTGAACAGGCCGAGGACGAGCAGGCCGCCGCCGGCCAGTTCCGTGATGCCGGTGACCCAGGCGAGGACGACCGACTCGCGGTAGCCCATCTTCTCGAGCGACTGCGCGAAGCCGTTGATGCCGGGACCGCCGAAGAGGCCGAAGACCTTCTGCAGGCCGTGCAGCACGAAGATGCCGCCGAGCACCGCCCGCAGCCCGAGCAGGCCGAGGTCGGGGCCGGCCGTCCAGCCGAACTTCTTGCGGTCGTCCTCGAACGGGTCGTCCTGGGTGTCCGAAGAGGACTTGTCCAGCGGCGTGTACCCGGTCGTGTCGAACGCCTTCGTCGTCTGGTCGTACGGCGACGTGACGTCCGATCCGACTCTGGTCGTGCTGTCGTCGAAGTGGTGCACTCCCCCTCCGCTGCTCGAGCAGAACGAGTCGTCGGAGAAAGCGCTCGAGGTGGTCGAGCCTTTGTCGTGAGTAGCCACGCCCGCAACCTAGGAGACCCGTCGCGGGCGCGCGAGGGCCGAACGGCAGCCCCGTTTCACCCGAACGGACTAGTAGGTGCCGTTCACAAGATTGCGCGGGCTCTCCCCTGCGGCGTACCTGGCGATCTCGGAGGCGACGATCGCGTAGGCCCGCCGGGTGTGCCCGGTGCACGACCCGGCCACGTGCGGGGTGAGGAACAACCCCGGCGCGGTCCACAGTGGATGATCCTCCGGCAGCGGTTCGGGATCGGTCACGTCGAGAGCCGCGCGCAGTCGCCTGGAATTCAGCTCCACGAGCAACGCGTCGGTGTCGACGACCGGGCCGCGGGCGCCGTTGACGAGGATGGCGCCGTCCTTCATCGCGGCCAGGAACTTGGCGTCGACCAGGTGCCTGGTCTCCTCCGTCATCGGCGTGAAGATCACGACCGCGTCGAACTCGGGGAGCAGCGCCGGCAGCTCGTCGACGCCGTGCACGCCGTCGCGCGCGGTGCGGCCGACCAGCACGGCGGTGGCGTCGAACGGTTCGAGGCGCCGCCGCAGCTGCTCGCCGAGATCACCGGCGCCGACGATCAGAACCTTCTTGTCCTGCAAGGTGTCCGTGAGGTGGTAGTCCCAGCGGCCTTCGGCACGGGCGCGTTCGAAAACGAGGAAGTCTCGGTATATGGCCAGCAACGCGCCGATGGCCCACTCGGCGGTGCTGCCGCCGTGCGCGCCTCGGCACGTCGAGAGCAGCACGCCTTCGGGCACGCGGCCGATGAAGTTCTCCGCGCCCGCGCTGAGCAACTGCACGAGTTCGAGGTTCGGCAGCTGCGCGAACACGTCGCGGGGGTCGGTGCCTGCGAGGAACTTCGGCACGAGGACCTCGGCGTCCAGTCCGTCCGCCGGCAACGGCTGACCCGGCGTGTAGCGGACAGGCCGGACACCGTCCACCTGAGACAGCGCCTGAACTCCGAAGTCATCTGGCACGAGCACGGTGAGCGTCACACACGCAAAGTACGTCAGAATGGCGGACATGCGGGAGCACGACGTCATCTCCTGGGACGGCACGAAGATCCGAGCGTGGCAGACGGACACCGACGGCACACCTGTGCTGCTGTGCCCCGGCGTGGGTTCCGGGCCCGAGTCGTGGCCGTCGCTCGCCGACCGCGGTGGCCTGCTCAGCTGGTACATGCGCGGCACGATGGGGTCGGACCGGCCCGTCGACGGGCGCAACATCTCGTTGGACGACCACGTTTCGGACGCGATCGCCGTGCTCGACGACGCGGGTGTCGAGCGATGCGTCGTCATGGGCTGGTCGATGGGCGTCACGATCGCGGCCGAGCTCGCGTTGCGTCATCCGGAACGGGTGGCAGGCGTGCTGCTCGTCGCGGGCGCGCCGGGTGACTCGTTCGACGCGATGCTGCCGTTGGTCCCGAAGAACGTCCGTCGGTTCATCGGCTTGGCGGGCACCAAGCTGCTGCAGCAGGCGGGTCCGCTGCTGGACACCGTGCTGCACCGCGTCCCGGTGACGGACGTGACGACGTTCCTGCTGCGGCACAGCGGTGTGATCAAGCCGAGCAGCGATCCGCAGGCCGTGACGAACGCGGTCGGCCGGTTCCTGCAGCACGACTGGCGCTGGTACTTCACGCTGGCGCTCGCGCTGGGCGAGACACCGCGCCAGGACCTCAGTCCGATCGTGTGCCCGGTCACAATCCTGGCGGGCCGCGACGACGTGCTGGCGACCACGGAGAGCATGTCCGGGCCCGTCGGCGCGCTGCCCCAGGCGCGGCTGAGGGTGCTGCCGTGCAGCCACTACCTGCCGTTGGAGGCTCCCGAGGTCGTCAGTGCCGAACTCGATCTGCTGCTGGACCGGGTGCGTTCGGTCGATTTCGCCACCTCTGAGGCGTTCACCGAGGGTTCACGGTCGCGCACTTAGCCTGGGACTCGTGGTTCGTTCCGTCGTGTTGCTGACCGCCGCCTGCCTGCTGGCAGGGGGCTGCGCGAGCTTTCCTGACGAGCCGGCACCGACGAGCTGGAGCGCACAACCACAGCTGACCCCGCAGGCGGGCCCGAAACCGGAGCTGCCGGGCGAGTTCCGGCCTGCGCCCGGTGAGCAGAACAAGGGACAGCCGCCGCAGAGCGTGCCGCCGCCGCAGGGCTGCAAGGACTTCAACCCCGGCGTGATCGCCACGTGCCTGAGCACCGTCACGGGCGTCGCCCCGATCGGCGCGGACGCCCAGGGCGGTGTCGCGGCGTACGCGACGGAACGCGGCGGCCGCCTGCTCAAGGTCACCAAGGACGTCGACCCCGTGGTGATCGCGCAGATCGAGACGGACACGTCGTCCGACGGCGGGCTGACCGGGCTCACGTTGTCGGCCACGTTCGCCGAAGACCAGCTCGCCTACGTGTACGTGACGACGGCGACGGACAACCGGGTGCTGCGGATCGCGCCGGGCGACACGCCCAAGCCGATCCTCACCGGCATCCCGAAGGGCCCGACGGGCAACCGCGGTGTGCTGGCGAGCGACCGCAAGGGTTCGCTGCTGGTGGCCACCGGCGACGCGGGCAACCCGGCACTCGCCGCCGACCCGAACTCGCTCGCGGGCAAGGTGCTGCGCATCGACGGCTCCGGCAAACCCGCGCAGGGCAACCCGACGGCGGGCTCCGCGGTGGTGTCGTCCGGGCTGAGGCTGCCCGGCGGCCTGTGCGTGTCGGCGGACGGCCAGAAGACCTGGGTGACCGACTGGACCGCGAGCGCCGACGTCGTCTACCGCGTCACGCCCGGCAAGCTCGGCGAGGTGGCGTGGAACTGGCCGGACAAGCCCGGCGTGATGGGCTGCGCCTCGTACTCGGACAACCTGACCGTGGCGACGTCCAAGACGCCCGGCCTGCAGACGCTGTCGATGAACGCCGCCGGTGCGTTCACGGGCAAGCCGGAACTGATCATGCAGGAGAACGGCTACGGCCGGATCGGGCCGGTGGAGATGCTGAACGACTCGGCGTCGCTGGTCGGCACGGTCAACAAGGCCGGTGGCCAGCCGGTGTCGTCGGACGACCGGGTCGCGATCATCGTCCGTGAAGGCGGCGGTGGCGGCGGCAAGGACTAGCGCCTGTATCGAAGTCCGCA
>NZ_JBHRZI010000015.1:588107-613065 GCF_042649515.1 Lentzea rhizosphaerae
CCGATAGATGGCCCGGACGTGCTTTTCGCGCCAAAAAATATGTCCGGTAGGCCTGAAGCCGCTCTACTTCGATACAGGCGCTGGTGCCGTGACCGGCACTAGCTGGCGAAGGCTTCTCCTCCGTCGCGCCACCAGCGCGAGTAGACCTCGCTCTCCTCGACCAGCCTGAGATAGCCGGCCGCGACCTGCCGGCACAGGTCGTCGATCCGCACGGCGACCGGTGCGTCCACCCGCCACGCCAGCACGACCTCGCGGAACAGCGGATTGCCCGTGATCGGCAGCCGCGCGACACCGGGCGGGGTGCTGCCGACCGGGTAGAGCGGGCAGACCGCGGCGGACTCCCTGATCAACGTCAACGCGACGTGCGCCTCGCTGCTGAAGTGCGCGATCCGCTGCTCGAACCCTGAGGCCGCGCACTCGCGGGCGAAGTGGGCGTTCATGCCGCTGTCGTCCGGCTCGGGCATGACCCACTTGTCGTCGGCGAGCGCTTCCAGCGGGACCTCGGTCTCCTGCGCGTACGGGTGGTGCTCCGGCACGCCGACGAACAGCGGTTCCCGGGTGAGCAGGCGGTGCCCGACGTTCGGCGGAAGCGAAAGCGGAGTACCGGGGAATTGACGCATGACCGCCACGTCGAGTTCGCCGGTCGTGAGCAACGCGGTGAGCGTGCCGGTCTCCTTGATGGTGCGGCTCGTGACGTTGTCTTTCAACGCGCTCACGAGCAGTCCGAAGTGATAGGCGGGGATTCCGGCGATCCTGGTGGGAGCGCAGGGGCTGTGCGCGTTGCGGCGCGTGACGCGTTCGAGCGTGACGAGCTGGGTCAGCATCGACCGCGCTTCCTGCACGAAGTCCTGGCCGGCCGGGGTGAGCCGCACGCCGTCGGCCGCGCGCAGGAACAGCGCCCCGCCCAGGTGGTCCTCGATGCGTTTGAGCTGCGTCGTCACGGCTGGCTGGGTGAGGTGCAGACGTGCGGCGGCCTTGCGCAGGCTCCCGCAGTCGGCGATCGCCACGACCAGTTCGAGATGCCGCACGTCGAGACGCATGCGGCCGATGTTATCGCTGAATGTAATAGGCCGAACACCCTTCGCAATCGATACGTTCGGCTGCGTGATGGAATTGGCCGAGCGTCCGGCGCGCACCGATGCGGTGCTGTTTTCGGATCGCGCACTGAAAGCGTTTCTGGAGGCCGCGTCCGCCGAATACTCGTTCATCACCGAGGACGAGCCGAGACCGTGTTTCGCGGTCCTGCTGGGTCTTGCGGCGGGCTCGGAGGTCGTGGTCTCCGACGTCGCGTTCGGCCGCAACGCGCGGCTGACCGACCCTTCGGCACGCGAGGAGTTCGCGTCGACGATCGTGCCGCGGTTCGGCACGGCGTACGAGAACCCGGTGCGGGCGTGGTGGCTCGATCCCGCGGACCTGCTGACGATCACCCGCGCGGCGGACGCCCGGGATCTCGACGTGCTCGGCTCGATCCACCTGCACCCGGACTGGCACCGCCTCGGGCCCGAGTGCGAGCGCGACCGGCCGTTGAGCGACCACCCGACGCCGATGGACGAGCACATGTTCCGCAACAGCGGATGGCCCGTGAACGTCGTCTGTTACCTCGAACGCCGCTATGGCGGCCTCTACTACTCGCTCGCCGCGTGGGACGCCGAGTGCCTGCGCCTGCCGTTGAGGATGAACCACTCATGACAGAACAGATCTACGCGCTCTGGCGGCGCATGGAGCAGGGCTGGGCACTCGGCGACGCCGCGGTGTTCGCCGGCGTCTTCGCCGAGGACGTCGACTTCGTGACCGTGCGGGGCGAGGAGCTGTACGGGCGGCGTGCGGTCGCCGCCGGTCACGCGCTGCTCTTCGCCGGGCCGTACCGCGACACGAAGCTGACCGCCGAGATCAGCCTGATCAAGCCGCTGGCCGACGGGATCTCGCTCGTGCACGTCACGTCTTCCATCGCCCCGGCGGGGATCACCACCCACGCGCAGGCCGTCGTCGTCCAGCGCGCCGACGGGTGGGAGATCGCCGCGTTCCACAACATGATCCCGAAAGGAAAGTCATGACCAGGCCCCGGTTGCGGCACATCGCGTTCGTCGTGCAGGACGCGAAGGAGATGGCCGACTTCTACACCTCGCGGTTCGGGATGGAGCTGTTCCACACCGACCCGGACGGCAGCCACTTCGTCACCGACGGGTACATCAACCTGGCGTTGATCCAGCAGCGCCTCGACGGTGACGTGCCGACCGGCTTCAACCACTTCGGGTTCCACGTCGACAACGTCGCCCCGTACCTCGACTCCTTGGAGCCCCGCCCCGCTCTGCGCGGCGGCGACCGCCCGTTCGCCGAGTACCGAGCCATCGACCCCGAGGGAAACTGGTTCGACCTCTCAGCCCACGGCTACCTCCCGCCAAGCCTCTGATCTGAGTGCACGCGGGGGCCCCGCGTTCCCCAGAAGGAAACGAAAGGCCCCCGCGTTACTTTCCGGCTAGCGCGTGCCCGTCCAGAAGATGGCTCGTGCGACCTGGGCGTAGAGGCCCTTCGGGTGGTTGCGGAACATCGGCTCGGTGCCGAAGAGGACGACCTTGGCACCGGTGGACGCGGTGCCGGAGACGACTGCCGCCTGGCCAGCGGCGGCGTCCTGGCCGCCGGTGCCGTTGTCGCGCGGACGCCAGTGACCCGCGGCGATCACCGTGCTGCCGTAGCGCTGCTCGACCGTCACGCCCGCGCCGAGGTTCGTGAACCACTGCGGGGAGTAGACGAACGAGTGCGGCAGCGCGCCGGTGCCGACCGGGCCGGTGCCGTTGACGACGTTCACCACGCCGTTGGCGTCCTCCCAGCCCGCGACCGGGGTGGCCTGCAGCAGCTTGGCGTCGACGTTGAACCTGCTGCCCGTCGCTCCTCGCGTGACGACTCCGCCGCGCTTGAGGAACTCGTCGAGGCCTGCCTTGGCGCTGGCGTTGAGCTGCGGGTAGTTCAGGCCCGACGACACGAACAGCACGTCGATCCGCGACCAGTCGAAGCCCGCGTTGAGCACGGTGGTGGAGATCGTGCGGACGTCGAAACCGGACTCGCGCAGCACCTGCAGCTCGTCCGGGCCGACCGCGGCCGCGATCACCTTGCGCTGCAACGCCGTTCCGCCCGGCTTGGCGGTGGTGAACCGCACGCCGTAGCGATCGGCGACCTCCTTCGCGGCGAGCCTCTCGGCGGCCGGGACCACGATCGTGCCGTCGTCCTGGCGGCGCAACGCGATGCCGCGGCCGAGCAGGTCGTTGACGGCGCCCGCGTCCTTGGCGTCGTTCAACGTCAGGGCGAGGTCCGCGCCGGGAGCCCCGTCCACGTCACCGGTCGGGGCCGCCGCGACGACGTCCTTGCCGTTGAAGTGGAACGGGCCGTTCTTGTAGATGTCGATCGACGCGCCCCAGAGCAACCGGTGGCTCCAGCCGGAGATGTCGTACATCACCGGGACCTTGGCGCTGATGTCGCTGCCCTGCTCCAGCATCACGTTCGCGAGCGCACGCTTCGGCTGGTGCATGTCGACGACGTACGACCCGGCCGGATAACGCTTACCTCCCAACGTGAACGGCCTCTCGGCCCGTTCCACGCGGACGTCGTGCGCGACGAGGTGGTCGACCAGCCGGGCCGCCGCCGGTGCCGAGCGGTCGTTCGTGATCACGTAGGCGCGCGGGAACTCCGTGCGGTAGCGGTCTTCCGGGCCGAAGCCGGGCACGAACCCGTCCGGGATCTCGCGCTGCGGTTCCCCCGCCTTGCCGCGGCGGAACATCTCGGTCTGGTTGGAGATCAGGTCGGCGCGGTGGTCGTCCACGTAGTCGATCGTGGTCTTGATGGTCGACTCGGCGACGTCGGTGTTGATCTTCGCCCGGCGCTGCAGCTCGGCCGCGGGCAGGGTGTCGTAGGCCTGCCGGTTGACCTGCTGCGGGATCTCGATCGTGTACGAGATGGCGCCGTGGTACATCGAGTACTGGGCGGTGTAGATCGGCGCCCAGCCGTCCCACACGCCGGGGTCGTAGTCGCGGAACGGGATCTCCGGCTTCGCGGCCTCCGGGTGCCCCAGCGCCTGCACGCCCTTCTCCATCGCGAGGCCGTTCGCGTACCCGTGCTTGACGTAGAGGTCGAAGTCGTAGTTCTGGCCGTGCGGCGGAGTGGTGGGCTCGATGAGCGTGTTGTCCACATAGCCGTGCTCGTCCAGCATCATCAACGGCTGGGTCTTCTCGACGATCTCACGCATGGCCCGGTTCTCGGGCTGCGAGCTCGTGGCGAAGTCGCGGTTGAGGTCGAAACCCGCGTTGTTCTGCCGCGTGCCGGCGACGCGGCCGTCGGGGTTCGCGGTGAGGTTGAAGTAGATCCTGCTGCGCTGCAAGAGGTTCTTGGTCGCCGCGTCGTTGCTCGTGGCGAGGTGCTCGATGACCCTGAGCGCGCCGTCAGTGCCCTCCCACTCGTCGCCGTGGATGTTGTTGTTGATCCAGACCGGCGCCTTGTAGAGGCCCGCCGGAACCTTGCGTCCTTCTTCGATGCTCGCCCGGAACTGTTCCTGCAACCGGGTCTGCAGGGGACTCTCGGGCGCGGTCAGCGTGACGAGGTACAGGTCGCGGCCGAGTCCTGACTGGCCGACGACCTCGACCGAGATCCGGTTGCTCTTCTGCTGCAACGCGTTCAGCTTCGGCGCCAGCGAGTGGTACGGCGCCAGGTTCAGCTTGATGGTCTTGTCGGCCGGGTTCTCCGGATACGTGCGGAGGGCCGTCCGGCGCGGGTAGCCCTGGTAGCGGTCGGCCCGGTTCTCCCCCTGGGCCTGCACCAGCTGCGCCGTGAAAGCGCTGTCCACGGCCGCGACTTCATTGCGCTCGGGGCCGTTTCCGGGTTCTCGGTCTGGATTCGACGGTTGTGCTGTTCCGTTGACGGGCGCCGCCACCGCCGCGGTGACCGCCAGGAGAACAGCGAGCAGAGTTCTGCGCATGCGGTCGTTTCTTGCACAACGGCCCGCGTACCGACTAGAGCCGATAGGCGGGCCGTTGATCCCCTCGGTCAAGACTCGAACCAGCAGCCTAGCGAGAGAAGTTCACCAACCGCATCCACCAGCGGGGCAGAAGTCACCACTGACCTGCGCGTTCATTTCGGTGGTCGTGAGACAACCACTCGAACGGCCTAGCCCGACCCCAGACAGAGGAAAGGCCTCCGGAAGGGGTCCTTCGCCATCGCCTCCGCCAGCGCGACAGCCGGGGCCGCCCCGGCCACCAACGCCCGGTGGTAGTCGGCCATCGCGGCCGCGCTCATCTCGTCGCCGACCTTGCTGGACGCCGCGATGACGGTCCTCGTGCCGCCGGCGATCATCGCACCGGCGAACCCCAGGGCCTCGTCTCCCGGGCGGACGCGGTTCGACGCCAGTGAGCAGGCGGACAGGACGACGTGAGCGGGCGGCTTGCGGAGACGCCCCAGCTCGTAGGCGAACAGCGAACCGTCGACGAGCTCCAGACGGGAGAACAACGCGTTCTCGTTCTCGTGCTCACCGTGGGCTGCGACGTGCACGAGATCCGCGCCGTCGAGGTTTTCGAGGACCTTCGCGGCGGTCGCGTCCTCACCCGCGAGGACGGTGGCGCTGTCGTGGAACGCGGCGAGCCGGTCCAGCTCGCCGTCCGCGAACTGCAGGCTCGGGCCCTGGACCAGCAGCACCCGATCGGTCTTCGGCTTCTCGGCCTGGGTCGCCGTGAGCCAGGCCGTCGCCGAGGGCGCCGTGACGACGGGACGTCCGTGCAGGCTCGGAAGGACACCCCACGGCACCGTGTACAGCGGACCGGTCGGGACGACGACCAGCTCCCGCTCGCCGATGAGGTGGATCAGCGGCTTGATCAGCAACGCGTCCAGCGCGGCCGCCTGCCTGCGCGCCGACCCGCCGATCACCTCGACGAGCGGTGGCGGCAGGTAGTCGGGGGCCAGCGCGTTGAGGTCGATGTGGAGCTTCTGGGCCCCTTCCAGCGCGTCGTGGGCGTCACCGAGCCGGACCATTCGCACCTGGCCGGCCGCGACCACCACGGCCACCATGGTTCCGCCGGACACCACGAAGCTGACCATGGCGCGCTCACCCAGCTCGGCGATCACCTCGTTGATCGTCGCCATCGGACGCGTGCGGCCCCACCGCTGCGAGTGCCAGCCCAGCCTGGTCGCCTCGCGCTGCGCCTTCACCAGCTCGTTGCGCAGCTCGGTGGTCGGCCGGCCGTCGAGACCGGCGCGCATCAGCTCACGCCCGAGCCCGCGCACCTGGGCGATGCGTTCCGCGAGTTCGCTGTCCTCGATCAGTTCCTGCGGTTCGTAGCGGTAGGCCTGGGCTCGGGTGCGTTCCAGCCAGACGAACACCTGACGGGCGTCATCGCTCTCCAGCGCCAGCCGGATCGCGAGCTCACGCAGCTCACGTCCGTGCACGGCGGTCGCGGACACCAGCTCCAAGCCGCCGAGCTGGTCGCGCACCCGGCCGAGCTCGTCCAGTCCCTTGCGCGCGTGCGTCAACGCGGCGCGGCGATCGCCCTTGGCCAGCGCGAGTTCGGCCAGCACGAGCCGGCGTTGCATGCGGTGGTCGAGCGGCGTGACGGCACGCGGGGCAGGCAGCCGGCTGAGCAGTTCCTCGGCCTCCGCGATCCGCCGCCTGCGCACCTGGAGCCGGACCGCGAGCACTCCGGCCAGCCTGGCCTCGTCGATCAGGTGGTTGGCCGCGAGATGCTCGGAAAGGGCCAAAGCCTTCTGCACCAACGCGTTCGTGACGCGTTTGACCTGCATCGCGTGCGCCCAGAGCTCGATCAGCGCGGCCATCATCCACCACGTGCTGCCGCGCTTCTCCAGCTTGCGCATGGACGCCTTCGCCATGCGACGGGCGAGGTCGAACTGGTCGTCCATGAGCGCCGCGGACGCTCGGTACATCTCGACCTCGGCGATGTCCTGGCTGACCTTGTTCTTGCGCAGCACCGGCAACGCTTCGTCGAGCATGCGGCCGACGTGGTCGGACATGCCGACCATCAGCAGGCATTCCGCGTGCAGCAGCCGTGAACTCGCCAGCAGCGACGGCTTGTCGTGCGCGAGGTAGAGACGCTCCGCTTCCTCGTAGTGCCGCAGAGCCTCGATCACGTGCCCGCTCTGCTTGTAGGTGTTGGCGAGCGCCGCGATCACGTAGGGGTAGAGCCTGTCCAGGCTGTGCTCACCGCTCAGGACGGCCACACGGGTGAGATCGCTGATGGCGGCCTTGCTGCGGCGGATGGCCGCGTTGGCGAGGGCCCTGGAGATCAACGAGGCCGCGAGCCGGTTCACCCACTCCGCGTCGACATGTTCGAGCGCGGTCTGCAATGCGTTCTCGGCGAGGTCGATGAACGGGTCGAACCAAGGGACCGCCTGCTCTGGCTGCCCCATGCGCAGGATGATGCAGGCTTGGTAGTAGTCGGCAGAGCCCTTCAGCAGGACGCGCAACCGAGGGTCTTCAAGCCGCTCGATTTCTTGGCGCGCCTGGTCGAAGAACTCGACGGCGCTGTCCAGGCCGCTGGTTTCCCCGGTGGCCGCGCCGAGGCAGTACAGGATGCGGACCCGCAGCTCCGTCCGTTCCGGACTGTCAGGCGCGCGATCGGCGTGCACGAGTGCACGCTTGTGAAGGCGGATAGCGGACGGGAACCGGTAGTGGTCCTGCTCCGTCCATGCCTTCTGGTACAACTCGCGCGCTCTTTCCAGGGCACGAGCGGGCATGTGATCATCACACCACATACACCCGAATGGCGCTGTCCGCCATCCAGGCGCAGGGCGTGGTGGCGGACAGCGCGGAGTGTGACTAGGCCACTACTTCCTTGGCCAGGTTGTCCGGGTGGTTCGGGCAGTCCGCGTCGTGCTGCTTCGGCGCGTCGGAGTTCAGGTCCTCGGCGTTTCCCACGAACATCGGAGTCTGGCCACAGCACTGCGGCGTGACCGGCGGCCCCGGCTGCGGCGCCGGCGTCGGGGCAGGCGCCGGAGGAGGCGGAGGAGGCGTCGGGTTCGGGTTCGGGTTGTCGTCGGTGATCAGGTCCTTGACCTTGTTGAAGATGTCGCCGATCAAACCTTCGCGCTGGCCACTCATGAGGTTTCCCCCCTCGTTTGGACTATTGGTTCCCATCCCCCCAGATGGGTGCGTCAAAGAGGGTGGCACACACAGCTACGGGTATGCGTCTCATTTAGCTAACAGCCACTCGGTCGGCCTAAGATCACAAAGGGTCACCTGCACGAACAGGTGACCCTTTGTGATTCTTGCTTCGATTATGTATCTACGAGCAGCGTGCGAGCACGATCTCGCGAACGCGCGCCGCGTCGGCCTGACCCTTGGTGGCCTTCATGACCGCGCCGACGATGGCGCCGGCCGCCTGGATCTTGCCGTCGCGGATCTTCTGGGCCACGTCCGGCTGGGCCGCGAGGGCCTCGTCGACGGCCTTCTCCAGCGCCGAGTCGTCCGAGACGACCTTCAGGCCGCGCTTCTCGACGACCTCGTCCGGGGAGCCCTCGCCCTCCAGGACGCCGTTGACGGCCTCACGGGCGAGCTTGTTGGTCAGCGCGCCGGTGTTGACCAGCTCGATGACCCGTGCGACCTGGGCCGGGGTGATGGGCAGGTCGGTCAGCTCGACGCCGCGGGTGTTGGCCTGCTGGGCCAGGTACGACACCCACCAGGAGCGGGCCTCGTCCGGCTTCGCGCCCGCGACGACGGTGGCCTCGATGAGGTCCAGGGCGTTCGCGTTGACCAGGTCGCGCAGCACCTCGTCGGTGAGGTTCCACTCCTTCTGGATGCGCGCACGGCGCTCCCACGGGAGCTCCGGCAGCGTGCCGCGCAGCTCCTCGACCCACTCGCGCGACGGCGCGATCGGGACCAGGTCGGGCTCCGGGAAGTAGCGGTAGTCCTCCGCCGTCTCCTTCTTGCGGCCAGAAGAGGTGCTGCCAGAGGACTCGTCGAAGTGACGGGTCTCCTGGACGACCTCGCCGCCCGACTCCAGCACCGCGGCCTGACGCGTCATCTCGAAGCGGACGGCGCGTTCGACGCTGCGCAGCGAGTTGACGTTCTTGGTCTCGGTGCGGGTGCCCAGGGCGCCGGTGGTCTTCGGGCTGAGCGACACGTTCGCGTCGCAGCGCAGCGAGCCCTGGTCCATGCGGACGTCGGACACGTCGAGCGCCTTGAGCAGGTCGCGCAGCGCCGTGACGTACGCACGGGCGACCTCGGGGGCACGGCGGCCGGTGCCCGGGATCATCTTCGTGACGATCTCGATCAGCGGCACGCCGGCGCGGTTGTAGTCGAGCAGCGAGTGCTCGGCACCGTGGATGCGACCGGTGGCGCCACCGACGTGCAGCGACTTGCCGGTGTCCTCCTCCATGTGCGCGCGCTCGATCTCGACGCGGATGACCTCGCCGTCGTCCAGCGTCACGTCGAGCCAGCCGTTGAAGGCGATCGGCTCGTCGTACTGCGACGTCTGGAAGTTCTTCGGCATGTCCGGGTAGAAGTAGTTCTTCCGCGCGAACCGGCACCACTCGGCGATCTCGCAGTTCAGCGCGAGGCCGATGCGGATCGCGGACTCGACGGCCTTGCCGTTCACCACCGGCAACGAACCCGGCAGGCCGAGGCACGTCGGGCAGGTGTGCGTGTTCGGCTCGCCGCCGAACTCGTTGGCGCAGCCGCAGAACATCTTCGTGTTGGTGTGCAGCTCGACGTGCACCTCGAGGCCCAGGACGGGGTCGTACTTCTCGATGACCTCGTCGTAGTCCATCAGCTCCACCAGTGAGGTCATGCCAACTCGTCCTTCCGCAGAGCACGAACGGCCAGCGCCGCACCGGTGACCGCCACCGCGATGCTGGCGATCGCGTTCGCCAAGAGCAGCTTGTCGTTCTTCGCACGGGCGTTCCGGAAGCCGGAGAACGCTCCCACGGCTCCCGCGACAGCGCCCGCGAGGCCGAGGAGGCCCCTTGCCTTCTTGATGTTCACAGCGACGGACCTCCGAACGCGCCGCGCGCGGCCTCGTAAGCGGCGGCGACGCGGTACATGCGGTGGTCCTGCAGCGCCGGAGCCATGATCTGCAGGCCGACCGGCAGACCGTCCTCATCGGACAGACCACTCGGGACGCTCATGGCCGGGGTGCCCGCGAGGTTCGCGGGAATCGTGCAGAGGTCCGCCTTGTACATGGCGATCGGGTCGTTCGCGCGCTCACCGATCTTGAACGCCGTGGTCGGCGTGGTCGGCGAGATGAGCACGTCGAAGTTCTCGAACGCCTTCGCGAAGTCCTGCGTGATCAGCGTGCGGACCTTCTGCGCCGAGCCGTAGTACGCGTCGTAGTAGCCGGACGACAGCGCGTACGTGCCGATCATGATGCGGCGCTTGACCTCGGGGCCGAAGCCGGCCTCGCGGGTCAGCGACATGACCTCCTCGGTGCTGCGCGTGCCGTCGTCGCCGACGCGCAGGCCGTAGCGCATGGCGTCGAACCGGGCGAGGTTCGACGAGCACTCGCTCGGCGCGATGAGGTAGTAGGCGGGCAGCGCGTAGTCGAAGCTCGGGCACGACACGTCCGCGATCTCCGCGCCGAGCTCCTTGAGCTGCGACACGGCGGCCTGGAAGCTGCGCAGCACGCCGGGCTGGTAGCCCTCGCCCTGGAACTGCGTGACGACACCGATGCGCAGACCGGACAGGTCACCGCTCAGACCCTCGCGGGCAGCGGCGACGACCGGCGGCACGGGCGCGTTGATGGACGTGGAGTCCATGTGGTCGTAGCCCGCGATGACCTCGTGCAGCAGCGCGGCGTCGAGCACCGTGCGCGCACACGGACCGGCCTGGTCCAACGAGCTGGAGAACGCCACAAGGCCGTAACGGGACACACCGCCGTAGGTCGGCTTCACGCCGACGGTGCCGGTGACCGCGCCGGGCTGGCGGATCGAGCCACCGGTGTCGGTGCCGATCGCGAGCGGGGCCTGGTGCGCCGCGAGCGCCGCGGACGAGCCACCGCCGGAGCCGCCGGGGATGCGGTCGAGGTCCCACGGGTTGTGCGTGGGGCCGTACGCCGAGTTCTCGGTCGACGAACCCATGGCGAACTCGTCCATGTTCGTCTTGCCGAGGATGACGACGCCGGCTTCCTTGAGCTTGCGGGTCACCGTCGCGTCGTAGGGCGGCAGCCAGCCCTCGAGGATCTTGGACCCGACAGTCGTCGGCACGCCCTCGGTGGTCATGACGTCCTTGAGCGCCAGCGGGACACCCGCGAGCGCTCCGACGGTCTCACCGGCCTTGACGGCCTCGTCGACCTTGCGGGCCTGCGCGAGCGCACCCTCGGTGTCGACGTGCAGGAAGGCGTTGACCTTCCCGTCGGTCTCGGCGATGCGGTCCAGGTGGGCCTGCGTGACCTCGACGGACGAGACCTCACCGCTGCGGATCTTCGCGGCGAGCTCGGCCGCGGTGGCGTGGATCAGGTCGTTGGTCATGCTTCCTCACCCAGGATGCGGGGCACGCGGAACCGGCCGTCCTCGGCCTCAGGAGCGCCGGAGAGCGCCTGCTGCTGACCGAGGCTCGGACGGACCACGTCCTCGCGGAAGACGTTGGTCAGCGGAACGGCGTGCGACGTCGGCGGGATGTCGGCCGTGGCGATGTCGCCAACGGAAGCCACCGACTGGAGGATCACGTCGAGCTGGCCGGCGAACAAGTCGAGCTCGTCCTCGGTGACGGCCAGCCTGGCGAGCTTCGCCAGGTGCGCGACCTCGTCGCGGGAGATGCTGGGCACTCCTGTCAACCCCCGTAGGGTCGGGATACGAATCGGGAACCCCGTGAGTCTATGGGCTGGTCAGGCGCGCCTTCGAACGGGTTACCGCCTCTATGGTTGACCGGCACGTCAACTTAACCGGTTCGCAACGCGGACAGCGGGTCATGCGTTGAGGATCCGTCTGCGAGAATCACCGACCGGCAACGGCGCGAGACGCGGGGTCTCACGCACGAGCTATGGAGGCGTTCACCTTGTCGTTCCTGATCCGGGTCCAGCTCCCGGACCGTCCCGGCACCCTCGGCGCGGTCGCAACGGCTTTGGGCGAGATCGGGGCGGACATACTCAGCGTCGACGTGGTGGAACGCGGTTCCGGCGTGGCCATCGACGACCTGGTGGTGGAGCTGCCGTCCGGCCGCCTGCCCGACACGTTGATCACCGCCGCCGAGTCCGTGGACGGCGTCGAGGTCGACGCGGTCCGCCCGTACGCCGGAATTCTCGACACCCACCGCGAGCTCGAACTGGTCGAGGAGATCGCCGAGGAACCGCACAAGGGCCTCGAGGTCTTCACCGAGGGCGTTCCGAAGATCATCCGCGCGGGCTGGGCGGTCGTCGTCGGCCCCGAGGGCACCGGCATCAACCGGCTGACATCGTCGGCGGCGGCCCCGGAGACGCGGATGGCGAACGTGCCGTGGTTCCCGCTGGAGCGCGCGACCGTGCTCGACGGCGAGGAGGAGTGGGTGCCGGAGACCTGGCGCGAGCTGGGCACCGAGCTGGCCGCGACCCCGCTGGGCAAGCCGGACCGCGTGCTGGTCGTGGGACGACCGGGCGGCCCGATGTTCCGCGCGGCCGAGGTGGCACGCCTCGCGCACCTGGCGGGGATCGTCGCCGTGGTGCTGCCCGACTAACCGGGCGCCTTGGTCTTCTGGTTCCGCCGGGCCATCGCGATCAGCTCGGCGTTGTTCCTGGCCGTGCGGCCGTCGGGCATGCGCAGGGTGTCCTCCAGCCCCATGCGCACGCTGTGTTCGAGCCGTGCGGCGTAGTCGAACACGAGCCAGGCGTCGTCGTCCCTGCCGTGCAACAGAATCGGCAGACCGAGCGGTTCCACCCGTTCCAGCAGACTTTCCGCCGTCCGCGCGGTCGCCCTCACCGTGATCCGACTGGTCCCCGCGGGCAGTTCTTCGAGCTCAACCGGCGCTTCCACGACCAGTTCGACGCCGACGTTGACCTGGTGCAGGGCTTCGGCGAGGTGCCGCCAGCCGGGTTCTGTGACGTGCACGCCGGCGACGTCGGGCCTGCCCGCCGCGAGCGCCGCCCAACTGGCGATGAGGGCGGTGCGGCTGCCGGGAACGTCCGTCGACACGCAGATCTCGATACCCGGCACAGCCGCCCTGACCGTGGCGATCGTCCCGGCGATCTCCGGACCGGCCAGCGTGGGCGCCCCGATGACGTCCCGCGGGTGGAGGTGCACCGAGGTGACACCGAGCGCGGCGACGTCGGCGGCGTCCTCGGCCAGGCGCTCGGCGGTGAGCGGCAGGGCCGGGTGCTCCTCGGCTGTGCGGGAGCCGTTCAGACAGGCTTGCAGCACGGTTCCACGGTCCCACACAAACCTCGCGGTCGCGCTGCTCCAAGGGCTAGCTTGAAGGCATGCGACTGGCCCTGGCTCTCGCCCAATCCGACCTGGCAGCAGGAGATCTGGTGCTGGGGGCGGCCGGGGTGCTCGCGGTGGCGGGTGTGATCGTCGTGGCCCTCACGCGCCGGAAGCGGTGACGCCACGTTCTGCGGGTTCCGTGATCTGGCACCAGAATCGGCGGTGATCGCCCCACCTTCAGGAGGTAAGAAGATCATGGCCATCACCGTGAACCTCGACATGCTCCTCGACAAGGCTTACGAGAACCTCCCGCTCAACGAGATCCTGGACGCCCCCGTCGACGCGCTGCAGGGCGTGAGCGCGGGCGACGCGGAGAAGCTGAAGGCCGCGTTCAACATCAAGACCGTGCGTGACCTGGGCACCAACAAGTACTTCCGCGCCGCCGTGACGTTGCTCGACCTGGAGTCGACGGCTCGCTAGAGCACGATTCGGTAGTGCACGAAGGGCGTCTTCTCCGCGACCTGGTCGTAGAGCCGGCGGGCGGTCTCGTTCCACTCGCTGGTGTGCCAGTACACGCGGGCGCAGTCGCGTTGCTTCGCCCACTCGGTCACCGCCTCGATGAGCGCGCCGCCGACGCCACGGCCGCGCGCCTCGGGGGCGGTGAAGAGGTCCTGCAGGTAGCAGACGTCCGGGCCGGACGTGCTGGGGTGCTTGAAGAAGTGCGTGATGCCGACGACACCGGTCTCGTCGCGGGCACACAGGGCGTGGATGGTTTCGTTCTGCTGGAACGCTTCCCACTTCTCGTCGTAGATTTCCGCTGGCAGCGTGCGTTCGTAGAAGGTGTTGTACCCCTCGAAGAGCTCCTGCCACCTCGCGCGGTCCGCGGGTCGGAGCGGGCTGATCGCGATCATGTTGATCCTTTCTGCGGTCACCCGGTTGGATGACCCCCGTGTCGACGGATCTCACCACCGAGCTGCTGCTGCACCGCGCGGGCACCAAGTCGTACTGGCGCGGCCTGACCTACCGCGACGCCGTGCTGTCCCTGCGGGTGCACAGCCGGCACGTGGCGGCTCGGGTGCGCGGCAGCGACGAGGCGGCGTACGCGGTGGAGCTGTCCTGGTCGGGGACGCACCTGGTGGGCGCGTGCAGCTGCCCGCACGGGTCGGAGGGATTCTTCTGCAAGCACTGCGTGGCGGTCGGGCTGGTGCTGCTGGACCGGGGCGAGACCGTGCCGCCGCCGGACGCGGAGGACGTGGAGCTGCGGGACGTGCTGAGAGCGTTGCCCGCGGAGGTGCTGCGGGACCTGCTCTACGACCAGGCCGCCGGAGACCTGAAGCTGCGGGCGCGGATCGTGTCATCGCTCGGTTAGGTGGCCGCAGAACTCCGTTTCCGCCGGCATGCCACACGCGGTGCCCGGTGGCCTGATCGCGGCCGCCAGCACCCAGCCGGTGGCGGTGCGGTCGAAGACCAGCACAGTGGTCATCGAGAACGTGGAGTGCGTCACGGATCCGGTTCTCGCGAAGTGCAGCTCTGTCACCTCGCGGACGTGGACGACGACGCTGCCGTCCGGGTCGACGTGGAGCCGTCGCAGGGTCGTGCTGACGACGGCGCGGGAGTAGCCGCGGCCCGGAAGCGAGCTGTACAACGCGTTGCGGGCGCGGAGTTTTCGTTCGTCGTCGCGCAGCCCCGCGGCCAGCGAGTCGGTCGTGGCCACGCCGAAGCCCGCGACCTGAGGGCTGTTCGTGACCTTGTCCGCCCGGTGCTGGAGGTAGCGCTGGGCGAGTTCCGCGATCTGCTGCCGCTCGTGGTCCGGCAGATGGGCCGGTGCGGTCGAGGCAGCGGTCAGCACCACGATCAGCAGGAACAGTGCGGCAGGTCTCATGCGCGAACCCCCGTTCGCGGTCACCAGTGCTGTCCGGTGGACGCCCGGCACCGCGGGTGGTTGCGCTCAGAGCGGCATCCCGTACGCGTAGGCCTTCAGTTTGACGTCGGGCAACGGCATCCAGTCGCGTTCCGGCAGGCGCGTGAAGCCGAGGCGCTCGTACAGCCGGTGCGCCGCCAGCATCTTCTCCGAGGACGACAGCACGACCCTGCCGATGCCGGCCGACCGCGCGCGGTCGATCACCGCGCGCACCAGGGCCTCGCCCACGCCCCTGCCCCGCGCGGCCGAGGAGACGGCCAGCATCCGGAACTCGAGCTCGCCCGGCTGGGAGATCTCGGCGTAGGGCGTGCCGGGCAGGACCACCGTCACCGTGCCCAGCACAGCGCCGGTGTCGTCCGCCGCGACGAGCACTTCGGCTTCGCGGTGGCGTGCCGCGGCATCGGCGAGGATGCGGGCGTAGTCGTCGTGGGCGCCGACGAAGCCGTCCACCTGGTACGCCTCGACCGTCACGGAGCCGACCGCGGGCAGGTCGGCTTCCGTGGCCGGGCGGATGATCAGGTCAGCCATCTGTCCCCTCTTCCCCGATGACGGCCACCTCCCTCGCCGCGTCCGGGCCCTGTTCGAGCAGGACTCGGAAGCCCGCCTCGTCGAGCACCGGGACCTTCAGGGAGATGGCCTTGTCGTACTTGGATCCTGGCGAGTCGCCCACCACCACGAAAGCTGTTTTCTTGGAGACCGAACCGGCAGCCTTGCCGCCGCGAGCGAGGACGGCCTCCTTGGCCGAGTCGCGCGAGAACTCGGTGAGCGAGCCGGTGACCACGATGGACAGGCCTTCGAGGTTGCGGGTGATGGACTCGTCGCGCTCGTCCTCCATCCGCACGCCCGCCGCACGCCACCGTTCGACGACTTCCTGACGCCACTCCGTTTCACGCCACTCGACGACGGCCGTCGCGATCGTCGGGCCCACGCCCTCCGCGCCGGCCAGCACCTCCTCGTCGGCGGCGAGGATCGCGTCCATCGAGCCGAACTGCAGCGCCAACGCGCGGGCGGCGGTCGGCCCGACGTGCCGGATCGACAGCGCCACCAGCACCCTCCACAGAGGACGGGACTTGGCGGCTTCGAGGTTGTCCAGCAGCTTCAGCGCGTTCGCGGAGAGCTCGCCGTTCTTCGTCTTGAAGCGCTCGATCTGGCTCAACGCCTCGGCGTCGAGGTCGAACAGGTCGGCCTCGTTCGTGTACACGGTGGACTCGGTGATCGCGGCAGCGGCCTCGTAGCCGAGCACCTCGATGTCCAGCGCGGAACGGGAGGCCAGGTACGCCAGGCGTTCGCGCAGCTGGCCGGGGCAGGTCTGGGCGTTCGGGCAACGGATGTCGACGTCGCCCTCCTTCATCGGACGCAGCTCGGCGTTGCACTCGGGGCACCGCGTCGGCATCACGAACTCGCGCGCGTCGGCGGGGCGCGCGGCCAGCACCGGACCCAGCACCTCCGGGATCACGTCGCCCGCCTTGCGAATGACGATGCGATCGCCGATCAGCACGCCCTTGCGCTTGACCTCGGACCCGTTGTGCAGCGTGGCGCGCGCGACCGTCGAGCCCGCGACCTTCACCGGTTCCATCAGGGCGAACGGCGTCACCCGGCCGGTGCGGCCGACCTGGACCTGGATGTCCAGCAACGTCGTGGTGGCCTCCTCCGGCGGGTACTTGTACGCGATGGCCCACCTCGGAGCCCGCGACGTCGTCCCCAGGCGCCGTTGCAGCGCCACCTCGTCGACCTTGATCACCACGCCGTCGATCTCGTGGACCGCGTCGTGCCGGTGCTCGCCCCAGTACTCGACGTGCTCGCGGATCCCGGCCGGATCCGTGAGCACCTTGGTGTGCGAGGAAACCGGAAGACCCCACGACCTGAGCGCCTCGTACGCGAGCGACTGACGGGCCAGTTCGAAGCCCTCGGTCTTGCCGATGCCGTGGCAGATCATCCGCAGCTTGCGCGACGCGGTGACCTTCGGGTCCTTCTGCCGCAACGAACCCGCGGCCGTGTTGCGCGGGTTCGCGAACGGTGGCTTGCCCTGCTCGACCAAGGAGGCGTTCAACGCCAGGAAGTCGTCGACCGCGAAGAAGACCTCACCGCGCACCTCGACGAGGTCCGGCACCGGGTACTCGTCGGAACCCTTCAGGACCACCGGCACGTCCGCGATCGTGCGGACGTTCAGCGTCACGTCCTCGCCGGTGCGGCCGTCGCCTCGGGTCAGCGCGCGCGTCAGCCTGCCCTTCTCGTACAGCAGGTTGATCGCGAGGCCGTCGATCTTCAGCTCGCACAAGAAGTGCGTGCCCTCCCCGATGTCCTTCCGGACGCGCTCGAACCAGCCCGTCAGCTCGTCCTGCGTGAAGACGTTGTCGAGGCTGAGCATGCGCTCCAGGTGGTCGACCGCCTTGAACTCGGTCGAGAACGTGCCGCCGACGAGCTGCGTCGGCGAGTCCGGTGTGGCCAGACCCGGATGCTCCGCCTCCAGCGCCTCGAGTTCCTTGAGGAGGGCGTCGAACTCACCATCCGTGACGGTCGGGTCGTCCAGCACGTAGTAGCGGAACTGGTGCGAGCGCACCTCTTCCGCGAGCACGGCATGCCGCTCGCGCACCTCTGCGGGGACGTCTTCAAGGCTCTCGCTGGTCACGTCCCACAGCTTAGTGACCAGGTCTGACAGTTTTCAGTCGTCCGCGACCTGAGCCAGTGTCCGGACGAGTGAACGGAGCTCCAGCAGGCTGATCGTGCCCTCCGGTTCCAGCTGCGCGGTCTCCACGCGCCGCAACCGCTCCCCCGCCAGCCGCTCGCCGAGAGTGACGTCCAGCGGCAGGAACGTCATCGTCTGCCGCTGCCGGTCGCTCAGCTCGGCGAGCGCCGGGTGGTACACCGCGACGTCGACGACATCACCGTCCACCTGGGCCACCACGCGGTAGTCGCCGAGCCGCATCTTGACCTCACCGAGGTTCACGACCACCTCGGTCGGGTCCGGCACCGGCGGCACCGAGTCGTGGAACTCCCACACCATGTCGGCGGGCGGCGCGGCGTTGATCCACGCGTCGGTGTAGGGCCGCAGCCGCGGGTCTTCCTGACCGGTGATCACCAGCGCGTACATCGCCATGTGCCCCTGCTCGAGCGAGAACACGAGGTCCGGGTGCATCGCGCGCACGAGCTCCTGCAGCTCGTCCTCGACGCGGTGCGGCTCGCCGTCGCCGAGCGCCGCGCTGACCACCGGTACCAGCTCGAACCACCGCTCCCAGAACCGAAGCGCTGCCTCCTCCGCGTTCGGGAGGTGGGCGGGGACGGCGTCTTCGGCTTTGCGGCGGCGGAACCACTTCATGATTCTCAAGGGTAGAGCTTGCGCCCCTCGGCCAGCATGTCGACGAACTGGGCGATGCGCCTCTGCCGCGTCTCCGGCCTCTTCGCGTCGTGCACGCGGAACAGGATCGCGTACCTGTTCTGGCTGTTCAACGTCTCGAAAGCCTTGGCGGCCGCCGGATTCGCGTCCAGCGCGGCGCGCAGGTCGTCGTGCATCTGGATCGTCGCCGGACCCGCGTACGCCGCCTCCCACCGCCCGTCGGCCTTGGCCTTCTCGATCTCCGCGAGTCCCGCCGGCAGCATCCGGCCCGCCGCGATCAGCGCCTCGACCTTGCCGCAGTTGCGCTTGGACCACTTGCTGCGCGGTGTCCGCGGCGTCCACCGCTGCGAGTAGTAGGTCTCGTCGATGGACCGCACGAGCCCGTCGATCCAGCCGTGGCACAACGCGACGTCCAGCGCCTCGTCGTAGGTGATCGTCCTGAGCCCCGAGCCCTTCTTGGCGTACTTGATCCACAGCTCGGTCTCGCTCGCGCCGTGCTCGTGCAGCCAGGCGTCGAACTCGGCGGGGCCTTCGAAGATGATCAACGCACCCTCCTCAGGCAGAGCGTCATCTCCTCATAGGGAACACCGAGTTCGGCCTCTTCGGGGCAACTTTCTTCAGCTATGCCGACCACCTGCACGTTCACCCGCGGCGCCGCGCAGTCGAACTTGGACACCACCGACCGCTGCAGGTCCTCGGTGTCGAGCTCGAAGCAGTCGCCCCGCTCGGCGTTGGGCAGCAGGCACAGCGCGGCGTTGTGCCTGGTGTCGCGCAACACCTTGTACTCACCGCGCGGGCACTCGGCACTCGTCCCGCCGAGCACGGTCCCGACCTTCAACGCGGCCCGCTCGCCCTTGCAGTCGATGACGGTCAGCCCGAGGTCGTCCTCGCCGGGCCCGTTGAACCTGACGCAACTGCCCTTCTCCGCCTTCGAGTAGTCGGTGAGGAACATGGACTCCGGTGCCGCCGGCGACGGTTCGTCCGAGCTGAAAGCCCACCACAACCCGAGGTAGGCCACCACGGCGAGTACGCACACCATCACGGTCTGTCTCACGACCACGACGCGCATTATGGCGCTCAGTACGTCTTGATGCAGAGCAGGATCGGCGGATAGGGGTACCGGTGGGCGAAAGTCGTCTCCTCCGGACACCGGGCGGTGTAGTCGTAGGTCCCGGCCATCAACACCTTCATCTCGGCCGTCGCCGTCGCACACTCGACCTTGACCGCCTGCCCCATGTAGGAGGTCCGGTTGAGGACGCCGGAGAAGCAGTCACCGGTGTTGGCGTTCAGGACCATGCACAACCGGGGCGAGTGGTCGTCCTGCTGCAGCCACACGTACGCGTCCGCGTCGCGGCAAGCCGTCAGGGGGTCGTTGTGGAACACCACCCGCTGCCCGGCGTAGCCGGTCCGGCAGTCGACCCGGAAGAGCGTGCCCGCCTCGTCCAGCCACACGCAGTCGCCGATCTGCGCCGACTCCCACCGGTCCAGCTTGACCGGCTTGATGCCGGTCGCGGTGCCCGCAAGCGTTTCCGTCCCGCCGAGCAGGAACCACCCCAACGCCGCCACGACCACCGGCACGAGCAACGGCCACCAACGCCTCATGAGCTCCCCCTCTTCCAGGCGAATTATGAGTGGCGCACGGTCGTGTTGCCCAGGCAGAGTCCGCACATGCTGATCCGCCGGGAAACGCCCGCAGACGTCGACGCCATCCGTGCAGTCACCGACCTCGCCTTCAAGAACGGCCCCGAAGCTCCGTTGATCGACTGGCTGCGCGAGGACGAGGGCTGGATCCCGGAGCTCTCGCTGGTCGCCGACGGCGTCATCGGCCACGTCGTGTGCACGCGCGGGTACATCGGCGACTTCCCGGCGCTCGGGCTCGGGCCGATCGCCGTGCACCCGGACCATCAGGGGCGCGGTGTCGGCAAGGCGCTGATGCACGCCGTTCTGGGCGCGGCCGAGGCACGTGGTGAGCAGGCGGTCATCCTGCTGGGCAGCCCGGCCTACTACTCGCGGTTCGGCTTCCGGCTCGCCTCGGAGTTCGGGATCACGCCGCCGGTTCCCGAGTGGGAGCCGCACTTCCAGGCCCGGCTGTTCGGCGAGGTGCCGGCGGGCGCGTTCCGGTACGCGGAGCCGTTCAACCGGCTTTGAGCACCGTGCCGTCGGACTTGCGCGCGTAGATCGTGCCGTCCGGGAGTGCTGAGACGGTGTCGATGAACCTCGTCTCGCTCAACGGCTCCCAGCCCACGCCGAGGCGGTGCACGCGGCCGCCGATCAGGGTGTGCACGCCGACCGTCCCATCAGGACGGAGCACCACCTCGGGCGAGCCTTCGAGACCTTGCGCGATCTCGCGCCAGGCACCGTTCGCGCTGGCCACGAGCGCCCCACCAGATCGCACGTAGAGCGAGACGGACCCGTCGGGGTGCGCGATCGCCGACGGCTTGCCGACCGCGAACCCCGGCGGGCTGAGCGGAATCGATCCGGACTGGCGGGCCCCCTGGGGGGAGACACCCCCCATCCCAATCGTCGCAGACGGGTCCGACAGTTTCGCCACGCTCCCGTCCGCCATCACCGCGTACACCTCAACCGTCCCATCAGGACGAACAACGGCCTCGGGATCCCCTCCAACCCCAAAAGCCACCGACCGCCACACCCCACCGGCCAGCACCCGCACCTCACCCCGAGCCGTCCGCGCGAACACCAACCGCCCGGCCACCGAAGGCCTCCCGACGAAGTCACCAAAGCGACTCAACACAACATCGTCGGCACGAACATCACCGTCGGACACCACATGAACCGCGCCCTCGGCGACCTCCGGCCCGCCCTGCCACGCCTGGCGCAGCATGAACGAGGCCCGGTCCACGGCCTGGTCGTAGCGCTCCGGACAGCACGACCGCTGCACCGCGTCGGCGAGCAGCCCCGCACTCAGCTCCGGCCGGTCCACCTTCACCGCGGCCTCGAAGAACCGCCGGGCCGCATACGACACGTCCATGATCTCCGCGGGTGTGCCCCAGCCCATCGACGGCCGCTGCTGGAACACCCCGAGCGAATCGCGGTCGCCGCACGCGAGGTTGTTCATGTGCGACTCGACCCAGCCGGCCTCGAAGCCGGCGAGCATCACCTTGTCGCTGACCCGCAGCGAAAGACCGACGGCGTGCACGGCCCGGATCACGTCCGGGTCGTGCACGCCGGGAACTCGGCAGGAGGCCTTCGAAGGCAGGGCCTCGGCCGTACCCGCGGAAAAGAGCAGAAGCACCAGCGCGAGCCTGAGCACAAGTCCGAATTGGACACCCGGACCCGCGCCGGCGCCACTCAGCTCGACGCGATCAGCGAGAAGCCCAGCACGCCCGTCGCCGTGAAGTCGATGGCCGGCTCGGAGCTCGGCCACGACCTCAGGTCGTCGGCGAACACGGACTTCGCGGAGTCGAACTCCTTCGTGTACGGCTTGGTGCAGTCCACGGAACCCGGCGGCATCTCGCCGAGGTCGGTGAACAGGGAGGCGTCGTTCGGACCGTTGATCACGGCGCCGACCAGCACCTTCGAGCCGCCGTTCGGGGAACCGGACAGGTTCGCGGCCTGGTGGTGCGGGCACTCGGGGAACTTCGCGCCGACACCGACGATCAGCGACGTGCCCCAGGCGTTGGTGCCGAGGGCGAAACCGCGCTGCTGCGTGCCGAACGTCTGGTAGTCCCGGGAGCCGGTCAGCTTCTGGTACAGCGCGGCGGTCGTGATGAAGCCGAACGTGCGCGAGCCGACGTCCCAGGTCTCGACGTTGGCAGCCGTGCGGAACGGCGAGGACTGAGCCGCGGAAGCGCCCTGCTGCAGCTGGCGCTTGATGTCACCGACGACCTGCGCCTCGGTCACCTCGGCGCCGGGAACGCCCCTGCGCAGCAACGGGGCGAGGTCGGCGTGGCCGAGCGCGGAGATGTTGTAGACGTTCAACGTGTCGGGGTCGGCGGTGGCGAAGAACTCCTTGGCCCAGTGCGAGGCGGCGCGCGCGAACTCGCCGTAACGCCTGTCGTTCAACGCCTTCGCGGCCAACGCCAGCTGGGTCGCGCCGAACTCCATGTCGTCGGCCCACGACGATTCGGGGTAGTACGCGTGCGGGAACGCCGTCACGAGCTCGCCGACATCCGAAGTCTTGGCCAGCGCGAAGAGAGATGCCGCCTTCTCCAAGTACTGACAAGCAAGGCGCGGGTTGCGACGCGACTCGATCTGCGCTGCCAGAGCGAACGAACCGGCCACGCGCCCTACCAGGTTCGGGCTGATCTTCTCGCCCGGCTTGTTCGCGCGGAACACCGGCCGGTACTTGATGTAGTACTGGCTGTCGCCCGGCTTCACGTCGAGCTTGTCGTCGGCCTCCGGCAGGCGCCACACGTCGTGGTCGCCGACGAAGCCGAACTCCTCGGAGCCGGTGCCGATGCCGACCTGGGCGTAGAGCACGCCGGTCTTCTCGTCCCACGCCTTGTCGAGCCACTTGAGGCCGAACTTGGCCTCCTCGTACAGGGCGTCGTTGTGCTTGTTGCGCAACGCCAGCAGCATCGACGCGGTCGAGTACGACGACGCGTGGGTGAACTTCACGAAGTCACCCGCGTCGAACCAGCCGCCCTCGAGGTCGACCTTGACACCAGTCGCCTTCAGCGGCGCCGCGATCTGGTCGCCGCCCTCGCCCTTGAACACCGGCTCCTCGTAGACCATCGCGTCGCGGTCGGTGAGGTGCGCGGGCTTGCGGTTCAACCGGCCGGGGATGACGGACGCACCATCGCGCTGGGCCTGGAAGAACTCGACGGTGTTGTTCGCGACCGGCTGGAACAACCGGGCCAGCGAGTCGATCCTGAACGCCGTCGAGGTGGCCGAACCGACCTTGATCCGGTACGTCCCCGCCGTCTTCAACGCCGAGAAGTCGATGGGGTGCACCGCGGGGAACCTGTCGCTCCACGAGCCCGTCGAGGCGCCCGTCCTGCCGGTCAGCACGGTCCTGCCCGAGCTGTCGACCACGGTGAACTTGGTGTTCGCGGCACCACCGAGCACGTAGGCGTGTTTCGCCTCGGCGGTGCCGAAACCGATCTGGTCCAGCCTGATGTGCCCGGCGGGGGCCGCCTGAGCAGGCGCCACGACCACGCCTGTGAGCACTGCGGCGACCAGGGCCGCACGTCTGATGCGCATGTTCGGAACTCCCGGTCCAGGCCGCGGCGGTGGCCCTCGGTTAAGAAAGTTTCCTAATAGTTCGCAGCAGACTAGCCGCCCAAACCGGACATCACCAGCCCTCTGGCGGCTCCAAAAATGCCGAGGAGAGATCACGGGTCAACGAGAGCGAACGCTTGACCCAACTGGCCGTCGCACCCGCTAGCCCGCACGTCGGAGTGGGCAGCGCCTTCTCGGCGAGGATCGAGCGGGGGAAGCCCAGACGGTCGACCAGTGTGAACGCCCTCTGCCCGACCTCCTTCAACGTCACGGGCGCGCCGGGGTCGGTGCTCGGCACCAGGCCCAGCGCCAGCGTCGTGCCCGCCTCCCAGGTCTCGCCGATCTCGTCGAGCGCCTCTGCCCCCTTGATCAACGACACGTCGAACGCGATCGCGGCCGCACCTGCCTCCCTGAGCAGCGTCAACGGCGGCTGCGGCGCGCAGCAGTGGACGATCACCTCGTGGTCCTTCAACGCCTCGATCACGGTGGCGAGCACCGCACGGGCGTCCGGTTCGGGCACGGCGGGCACGGTGCCGAGCTTCGACGGCGTCGGCAGCAGGCCCTGCAGCACGGCGGGCAGTCCCGGCTCGTCGAGCTGCACCACGACCTTCGCCCTGGTGCGCTTGGCGATCTCGGCCGCGTGCTGCCGCAGCCCCTCGGCGAGCGACTCGGAGAACTCCTTCACCGCGCCGTGGTCGGTGAGCACGCGATGGCCGCGCATCAGCTCGATGTTCGACATCAACGTCCACGGCCCGGCCGCCTGCACCTTGACCGTCTCCGGCTGCGCGCCCGCCCGTTCCAGGGCCTCGTCGAACGCGTCCAGGTCGCCGCGCAACAGGTCGACGGCACGCCGGTGGTCACGGCCGGGACGCGCGGTGACGCGATAACCGGACGTGATGACCTCGATCGCGAGGTCGACGAGCAGGCCGGCGGTGCGGCCGATCATGTCCGCGCCGACGCCCCGCGCCGGCAGCTCGGGCACGTGCGGCAGCTCCGGCAGCTCACCGACGACGACCCGCGCCGCCTCGTCGATGTCGGTTCCGGGCAGCGATCCGATTCCAGTGGCTCCACGCACCCGCCGAATTGTTCCACTGTCCGGCAGACAGAAGAGGTCTAGACCCATTGACGCTATGGTCTAGGCCACTTACCGTGATTGAGCAGGTGCTGAGCGTGTGAGCACCTCCCTGCACGTGGCGCAGGACCGCGAC
>NZ_JBHRZI010000015.1:613101-697920 GCF_042649515.1 Lentzea rhizosphaerae
CCTTCCCTGCCGGAAGGACCACCCGATGGCCCGCTTCGCCCTCTTCGCCGCCGGACTCGTCGCCATCGCTCCCGCTTCCACCGCCGGCGAGCCCGCGGTGTTACAGCCAGGACTCCACCTGGGGCTCCGGCTACCAGGGCAAGTACACGATCACCGCGGGCACGACCGCGCTGACCTGTTTGGCGCGAAAAGCACGTTCTGGCCATCTATCGGCCCCAATGTCACGTTCGCGCCAAACGGGCCTGGGGAGAGCAGGTCACGTCCGGGATCTTCATCAGCTGCACCACGACCGCGGACCGGAACCAGCAGATCAACGACGCGCTGACGAGCGGCAACCCGACCCGCATCACCAACGCGGTGCACGCGGGTCTGCAGCAGAACGCGGACACCTTCCTCACCCCGGAGTCGCCCTGCGAGCCCGGACAACAGGCAGCGGTGGACGACGCCTACGCGGAATGCGCCGGCTGAGCCCGTCCTGCGAGAGCAAAGGCCGGCGCGGGTTCTTCCGTCCCCGCACCGGCCTTCGTTCATTCGTCCGGAACTTCTAGCAGGAGCCGCAGCACCCGCAGCTCGGACCCGTGCACGAGCTGCAGCAAGAACAACCACCCATGACGACCACCTCCGACGTTGAGCGATCAAGGCATCCGGACAGTAAGGGGCGCTCAACTCGGCGTGACACCACCGCCAGAGTGATTACGCTGCCACGAATGAATGGTCCTGCCGAGATGCTCGCCGCCGACAAGGCGTCCAACGCTCTGGGCATCGAGCCCGTCGAGCTGCGCGACGGCTACGCGTTGCTGCGGATGACGGTCACCGAGCTGATGATCAACGGTCACGGCATCGCGCACGGCGGTTACGTCTTCCTGCTGGCGGACACGGCGTTCGCCTGCGCCTGCAACAGGGCCGGGTCCGTCACCGTCGCCGCCACGGCGGAGATCGACTTCATCCGGCCCGTGCACGAGGGCGACGAGCTGGTGGCGGAGGCGGTGGAACGGACCCGGTTCGGCCGCAGCGGGATCTACGACATCGCGGTCAGGCGAGGGCCCGAGACCGTTGCGGAGTTCCGCGGTCGCTCGCGGACGCTGCGCGAAGACCGATGAACTGCAGCACCGCGAAGCCGATCACTGCGAGCCCCTGAGCGAGGACCAGCGCGACGCCGACGCCGGTGAGCGGGAACCACTTCAGCGCGGCCGTGAGAATGCTGTCGAGACCCCAGACCAGATTGCCGATGATGATCAGCAGCACCATTCGGCGGTCCGGAGTGGCGCGGGTGCCCAAACCGAACACGAACATCCCGTAAACCACGCAGAAAGAGCCGAGGCCGATCTGCCAGCCGAGCGGCATACCCACTTCCGGGCGGACCAGCAGGGTCAGCAGACCCAGCGCGAACGAAGCGACACCGTCGAGTTTCAAGGCGAATTTCAACATGGCCCGACCATCGCCCTCCGGACGCTGCCAGAACCACGTCAAGCGCTGCCAACTCCTGCCATCAGGTCCACCGCGACCAGGCGCGCGGCGGCGTTCTGCCAGTTGTGGAGGGTTCGCTCGGGCACCTGTGTCACGAACCACTGCAGAGCGCGCCGGTCCTCGGCGTCGAGGTCCTCGCGCTTGGTCCTGACCGAGTACGGACGAATTCCTTTGACGTAGTAGAAGTAGAGGGCGTTGTAATAACGCCATTCGTCGCTCGTGCCGAAATCGCCGTCCGCGGGCTTGAGCCGTTGAATGCTCGTGAGCAACATGCCTTTCAACTGCGCGGCCCGGTCCAGCGGCGGAGCGTCGTCGGTGAGCGCGATCAACGGGCTCGCGACGAGCTTTCCGAGATCCCCGTAGTGACTCAACGCCTTGCGCGTCAGCCGAGCGAACTCGGCCTCGTCCTCGGTGACCAACGGCCGCCTCTTCGGCAACGACTCGGCCGCCTCCCGCAACTCGGCCCGTTCAGCAGCCACCCCGGGCACCGCGAGCCGGTCGACCACGGCCGCGAGCGGGTTCGCGAGCACCTGCACCGCGATCGCCGCCGCCACGGTCGTGAACACCAGCAGCACCGGCCCGCCGAAGAAGATCACCTGCGACCCGAACAGCACCGCCGTGAACCCGGAGATCACCAGCGACCGCAGCATGTCGGCGCGGATCGCCTCCCCCTCCTCCACGGCGTCGGTGACCGCGACCAGGATCCCGAAGACCACCACGTCGAAACCGAGCGACGGCAACGTGATCGCGTCCGGCAACAGCCCCAGCAGGAACGCGCCCGCCGACAGGCCGAACATCACTCCAACGAGTGAAAAGTAAGCACGTTTCCTTATGGCTAGGACTGTCGACACGGCCAAAGGGATCAACACGATCCACGGCACCCAGACCGATGCGACGAAGAACGGTACGACCGCAACAGCCCACCACTTGATCAACTCCGGCCGGGAGAGCAACAGCACCGCACCCGTCCAGGCCAGCGCAGGTACCCCGATGAGCACGGAATGCGGCACGACGACCGCCGCCGAATAGCCGATCATCCCGACGCCCGCCCACCACAACAGCGGCTTGCGCGGATCACGGGCGAGCAGGTACAGCCCCAGCCACCAGGCGAGGCCGGAGACCAGCAGCGATAGGCCAAACACGGGTCAAAGCTAGCCCTACCTGCGAAACTAATCTTCATGCCGGTAGAGCTGACGCTCCACAAAGCGGCCGAGGAGTTGCGGCGAGGCGACCTCGCAAACGTGCTTCGCGCACGTCAGCGCGTCGCCGGACTCGTCGGCACCTACCCGCACCGGCTGGATCTGCGCGAACGCCTCGCCGAGGTCTACCGAATCCTGGGCCAGCCGGCCCAAGCGGGCCGCTGGACCTACCTCTCCGACGACCGCGACCCGGAAGAAACCCTGGCCTTCGAACGCGCCTACCGCCGAGCCGAGGCAAGACTGGTCGCCCTGAGCTGGCAGGGCCGGGTGGACGAGGCTCCCACCGAAACGGCAAGAACCCGCCTGGCCTCCCTCTACCTGGAAGCCCGAATCGAGCTCCAACGAGAACTGGACGCCACCCCACACGAGGAGACGTCCTGGGGCGCCTGCCTGATAGTCATGGTCGGCGGCACCTTCGTGGTCGTGTGCTTCCTACTGGGCATCGTGACTCTCGCCCAGTTCTTGTGGAAGCTGTTCACATGAGAACGTTGTCGCAGTACGTCCGCCGCACCCCGATCATGCGCACCACCGCAGACGGCCGCCCTCTGGTCTTCAAACTGGAGCACCTCCAGCTGACCGGCTCGTTCAAAATCCGCGGCGCAGTCACCAAACTGCTCTCCCTCAACGTCTCAGAGGTGGTAACCGCCTCAGGCGGCAACCACGGCATAGCCGTAGCCCAAGCCGCCCAACTCCTGGGCGCCCACGCCACAGTCTTCGTCCCCGTGACGGCCCCAGAAACCAAGACCTCCCGCATCGAGGCCCTGGGCGCCAAACTGATCCGCCACGGCACCACCTACGCCGAAGCCGCCACAGCGGCCCGCGATTTCGGCCTCCCCTACATCGAGGCCTACAACGACCCCGACGTGATCGCCGGCCAGTCCACGGTGACCCGGGAGATCGTCGAGGACGCGCCCGACGTCGACTCGATCATCGTGGCTGTGGGCGGTGGAGGACTGGTCGCCGGAGCCGCACTGGCCTCCGGCGGACGCCACGTCATCGCCGTAGAGCCAGAAAACTGCTGCGCGATGCACAACGCCCTCAAGGCAGGACAGCCCGTCGACTCACCCGTGAACTCGATCGCCGCAGACGCCCTCGGCGCCACCCAGGCAGGCTCAGTGCCGCTGGAAATCCTGCAACGCCACAACATCACGTCCGCACTGGTGTCCGACGAGGAAATCCTCGCGGCACGCGACCGCCTCTGGGCAGACTTCCGGCTGGCAGTAGAACCAGCCGGAGCCGCCGCCTTCGCGAGCTTCCTCAGGGGCGATGTGCCGGGCGAGCTGCCCGCCGTGATCCTGTGCGGAGCGAACTCGGAGTGGCAACCGCGCTAGCCCGCATCCGGTGCACCCTCCGGTGCAACGGCACGGCCCACATCGGCAGCTCGGCTCGGCGGGAGTCACCGCCGGGCCGAAGCACGTTCCTGATCCCCCGCAACGACCTCCGCTGCGCAACGAAGCACCGGAACGCGACACGTGCTTCAGCGACAAGCCCGTCGTAGAACGCAATGTCCGTGAACGTCACGACACGAAGCTAGACAGCACAACCAGGCACAACAACCGATTTAGCCGCAGCACGACCGACGCGCCCCTACCGGGTCGAGTCAATCGTCGCACTGGCAAGCACAAGATCGTCCCGGTAGACAGCCACAGCCTGCCCAGGAGCCACACCCTTCAACGGCTCCCGCAGCGAAACCCGCAACCCTCCGTCGACGAGCTCGGCAACAGCCGGCGCAGTCCCCCCATGCGCCCGAACCTGAGCCACACACTCAACAGGCCCGTCGAACTCGACATGAGCAACGGCAGAAGAAGCAACAATCTCAGTCACAGCAAGCTTCTCGACCGACCCAACCCGAACGTTCCCAGACACCGGCTCCAACGCCAGCACATACCGAGGCCGCCCATCAGGAGCAGGCCCGTCAATCCCAAGCCCCTTGCGCTGCCCCACAGTGAACTCATGCACCCCAGCGTGCCGCCCAAGCACCGCCCCGGTCTCATCATCGATGAGCAACCCAGGCCGAGTCTCCATCCGCCCGGCCAAGAACTTCTGCGTATCCCCATCCGGAATGAAGCAGATGTCGTGCGAGTCCGGCTTCTTGGCCACCGACAGCCCACGCGAAGCAGCCTCAACCCGAACGTCGTCCTTCACCGTGTCCCCCAACGGGAACATGGCATGCGACAGCTGCTCGGACGTCAACGAAGCCAGCACGTACGACTGGTCCTTCCCGATGTCCACCGCCCGCCGCAACTCCGGTCGCCCATCCACAACCTCAAGCCGCGCGTAGTGCCCCGTGCAAACCGCGTCAAACCCCAACGCGATCGCCTTGTCCAGCAACGCCTCGAACTTGATCCGCTCATTGCACCGCAAGCAGGGGTTAGGCGTCCGCCCAGCCGCGTACTCAGCGACGAAGTCCTCGACGACCTCTTCGGTGAACCGCTCAGCGAAGTCCCAGACGTAGAACGGAATCCCCATCAGGTCGGCAGCACGACGAGCGTCGTGCGCGTCCTCGATCGTGCAGCACCCACGGGCGCCGGTCCGCAGCGTCCCCGGCTTGGCCGACAACGCCAGGTGCACGCCCGTCACGTCGTGTCCCGCTTCGACGGCGCGTGCCGCCGCCACCGCGGAGTCGACACCACCGCTCATCGCCGCGAGGACCTTCACTGCTTGACCACCTTCCGGGAACGTCTCATGCCTGCCAGTCCTGCCGTACGCGCGCGCTCGACCACCGGGCCGATCACGGTCGCCAACTTCTCAACGTCCGCGCGGGTCGACGTATGCCCGAGCGAGAACCTCAAAGATCCACGAGCCAGCGACGGTTCCACGCCCATCGCCAGCAACACGTGCGACGGCTGCGCGACGCCGGCCGTGCACGCGGACCCTGTCGAGCACTCGACCCCGCGCGCGTCCAGCAGCATCAGCAGGCTGTCGCCCTCGCAGCCGGGGAACGTCAGGTGCGCGTTGCCGGGCAACCTGTCCACCGGGTCGCCGTTCACGATCACGTCCGGCACCACCGCGCGCACCGAGGCGATCAGCTCCTCGCGCAGCGCGACGAGTTCGGCCGCACGAGCCTCCTGCTCCTCCACCGCGATCCGCACCGCGCGGGCCAGGCCGACGATCGACGGCACGTCCAGGGTGCCGGACCGCACGTCCCGCTCCTGGCCGCCGCCGTGCAGCAACGGCGTGCACTTCACGTCACGCGCCAGCAGCAGCACACCGACGCCGTACGGGCCGCCGACCTTGTGGCCCGTCATGGTCAACGCGGACGCGCCCGAAGCAGCGAAGTCGACCGGTACCGCGCCCACGGCCTGCACGGCGTCCGTGTGGAACGGCACGCCGCGCTCACGACACACGCGTGCAATGTCGTGCACGGGGTTGATGGTGCCGACCTCGTTGTTCGCCCACATCGTCGTGACGAGCGCGACGTCGTCGTCCAGGGCGTCGGCGACGGCCTCCGCGGACACCCGGCCGAAGCGGTCGGTCGGCAGCCACGTGACGTCCGCGCCCTGCTGCTCCAGCCACTCGACGGCGTCCAGCACGGCGTGGTGCTCGACGGCGGACGCGAGCACCCGGCGCCGCTCACGGGCCCAGTAGACGCCCTTGACCGCGAGGTTGTCGCTCTCCGTGCCGCCGCCGGTGAAGAGCACCTCGGACGGCCGGGCGCCCAGGGCGTCGGCGATGTTCTCGCGGGCCTCCTCGATCGCACGCCGCGCCCGCCTGCCGGAGGTGTGCAGCGACGAGGCGTTGCCCGTGGTGGACAACGCCTCGGTCATCGCCGCGACCGCCTCCGGGTGCATGGGGGTCGTGGCAGCGTGGTCGAGATAAGCCATCAGGACTCAAGGGTAGCCCGCATGCGTGGCCCGGTCAGAACCGCTCCCACCACCGCCAACGCCGCCATCGAGAGGTTCAGCACCACCACGCCCGCGGTCGGTGCGGTGGCCACGACCACCACGCCGCCGAGTCCGATCATGGTCGCGCAGAAGAGCATGTCCGAGATCTGCAGCGCCGCGGAGTTGAACCCGCGGTCCTCCTCGGGCGACGCGGCCATCATCAGCACGCCGACGCTGGAGGTCGCCATGCCCATGCCGGCGCCCGCGATGCCCCACAGGACCGGCGTCAGCCAGGCAGGACCCCACGACGGTGCGATGAACGTCACGGCCGCCATGCCGGCCGCGGTGAACAGGAAGCCGGTCCGCACCAGGGTGTGACGCTCGATCTTCGGGTGCCGCGACGCCCACATCGACGCACCGGCCCAGCCGAGCGCGCTCAGCGTGAGCGGAATGCCCGCCGCGAGGGGCGAGTAGCCGTGCACGACGGTCAGCGTGAGCGGGACGAAGCTCTCGACCGCGAAGAACGTGCCCGCCAGCAGGCCGCGCGCGAGGATCGTCACCGGCAGGCCTCGCCGGGCGAGCAGAGTGCCCTTCGGCAACAGGATCCGCAGCGCCGGTGCCAGCAACACCAGCGCCACCGCGAGCAGCCACCACGTGCGGTGCTGCAACGCCCAGCTCAGGCTCGCCACACCGAGCCCGGCCGCCACTGCGGCGAGCGGGAGGTACTTGCGTTGCGGCGGCGTCGCGTCGTGCGGAGGCAGGCCCTTGAGCACGGGCACGAGCAGCACGATGCCGATCAGCACCAGCGGGATGATCCCGATGAACACCAGCCGCCAGGTCAGGTGCTCGGTCGCCCAGCCCGCGACCGCCGGGCCCACCAGCGACGGCACCACCCACGCCGCGGACAGCGCGCCGAACACCGCGGGCCTGTCGCTCTCGGGATAGGCGCGGGCGATCAGCACGTAGATCGCGACGATCAGGAACCCGACACCGAAACCCTGCAGCACGCGGCCGACGAGCAGGACGGTCATGGTTCCGGCCACGCCCGCGACGACCAGTCCGACGAGGAACAGCACCACGCCGATCAGGATCGGGAGCTTCGGCCCACGCCGGTCGGACAGCCGCCCGGAGAAGACAGTCGCGATGACACTCGCCGCGAGGTTCGCGAGGAACGGCCACGCGTACAGCGCCTCGCCCTTCAGCTCGCGGACCATGGTGGGCATCGCCGTGCCGACGCCCATCGCCTCGAAGGCGAACAGCGTCACCAGCAGCAGGATGCCCGTCGTGGGCCAGCGGCGGTCAGGCGACCAGAGGCGTGATGGAGCGGGGGCGGTGAGAGTCACCCGTAGATGGTGCTATCTCCAGTTCGGTCGAGGTCAAGCGGATTGATTGCTCTTCGGCAAGTTTCGCGAGCTCCCGACGCGTCGCGGCACGGCCGGGAGCGATCTCGTCGAGCACGTGGACCTCGACGACCAGGCCCTTGACCCTGAGCACGCGCTTGATCGAGTCGACGAGCGTGTCGCTGCCCACGAACGCTGGGTGCGTCGTGACGTGGCCGCCGATCCGGTACCGCAGCACGATCGGCCGCACCGGCACACCGGCGTCGAGCGCGGCCTGGAACAGCGCGGGCTTGTAGTGCCCGGACGCGAGCCCGCACCACGTCGTGCCCTCGGCGTGGATGCCGACCGCACTGCCGCCGCGCAGCGTCGCCGCCAGCTCGTCGACGGTCCGCGGCAGCTCGCGCAGGTTCTCGCGGTCCAGGTAGACCGTGCCCGCCGCGGTGATGACGGGGCCGAGGACGGGCCAGCTCCTGATGTCCTTCTTGGCCACGAGCTTGATCGGCTGCACCGAGTCGATCGCGAGCTCGTCGAGCCACGACACGTGGTTGCTCGCGACGAGCACGCCGCGTCGGGGCACCTCCTGGAACTTCCTGGCGCCGTGGATCTCCAGCCTGACGCCGAACGCCCTGAGCACGGCGTGGAACCAGAGCCGGATCGCGTTCTCCCGCTGCTTGCCCGGCAACAGCAGCGCGACCGCGATCGCCGCGCCGCACAGGAGCGCGGTGACCGCCGTGACCACCCGCCAGATCTGTCTGATCTTGCCGACCTCTTCCACCGTGCCGCCGACACAGCCGTCACCACACGGCGAAGAGGGCATCCAGGCGTGACTCATGCCGTCTCCCCCAGGAAGAACTTGAGGTAGCGCTGGTCGACGTGGTCCATGCCGAGCAGGATGAAGAGGTCCGCGACCCCGAAGTCGGCGTCGAGCGCGGGCCGTCCGCAGATCTTGGCGCCGAGCCGCAGGTAGCCCTTGAGCAGCGGCGGCATCACGGTCTTCGCAGGCCGCGCGATCGCGTCGACGTCCCACGGGTGGTGCGGCGTGACGCGGTACTGCTCGGGCGCGTAGTGCTTGGCGTGCACCGCGTCCCACACACCGGCCGCGAGGCTGCCGCCGTCCTGCAACGGGATCGAGGCGCACCCGACGAGCCACTTGTGGCCGCTCAGCAGCATGTACCGCGCGATGCCCGCCCAGACGAGGCTGACGACGGCACCGTTGCGGTGGTCGGGGTGCACGCAAGAACGTCCGGTCTCGACCGTGGTGTGGCGGATGCCGTCGAGGTTCGAGAGGTCGAACTCGCCGTCGCTGTAGAGCCGCCCGGCTTCCCGCGCGCGCTCGGGCGGCAGCATCCGGTAGCCGCCGACGATCTGGCCGGTGCGGTCGTCGCGGACCACGAGGTGGTCGCAGTGCTCGTCGAACTCGTCGACGTCGTGACCGGGCACCGCGGTGTGCAGCGTCGCGCCCATCTCGCCGGCGAACACCTCGTAGCGCAGCTTCTGCGCGGCCACGACTTCTTCGCTGTCACGGGCGACGAGGAGGGAGTAGTGAGGGGTGTCCTCGCCCTGCTGGGCGGGGGTGCTGACAAGCAGTTGCGGCTGCGTCATGCGAACCAGGGTGAAGCCGGGCAGGCGAATGACAGCAGGTCAGAACGATGACGCCTCAGTGGCAGTCGGGTTAACCCGTGGTGCGGTTGATCGTGTCCGAGTCCCACGTGACGGCGTCGTCGGCCGTGACGGGATGCGCCTCGAGCCCGGTGTCGGCCAGCACGGCGGCGACGGTTCCGGCACTGCCGCCCACGTAGGTGGTCATCATGTCGACGTCCGTGGCGACACACCACGCGTGGTCCGCGGGCCACCACAGGTTCGGGTGCAGCTGGCGATCGGGTTCCGCGACCGGCCAGCGTTCGTCGGCCAGCGGGAACGCAGCCGACGCCACCGGGCCCACGAGCAGGTGCAGACCGCGGTCGGGCACGTCGAACCGAGGCCCGGCGGTCCAGCGCCCGGCCAGGTCTCCGTAGCCCTCCCAGACCGCCAGCCAGCACCGGCCGGGAGTACCGGTGTGCCTGGTCAGCAGCGTGGCGAGGCGGGCGGCAACGGAGGTCGGCATCGCACCCAGCACCGGTTCGTCGTCCCACACCCCCGTGCGGGCGGGAAGGCTGCTGAGGTCTCTGCCCCATTTTTCGGGATTCGTCGTTTCGCCCGGCAACGGCGGATTGATCTGCCGCCACTGCGCGAGTGGATGCATGACCCGTTGGTGCGCTTCTGCTATTTCGCTCCACCGCACCCGTTCGACACCGTTTTCCGCGATTCTGCGATACGCGGGGTGAAACACGCGTGCGTAGGCCGGGAAAACCGACGGCACAATCGATCCGACCGTGCCGTCGAAGTTTCGGACACCGGCGACAACCCACGCGGAAGCGTGAGCTGTCGCCGCCGGTGCCGGCTTCGGTGCGCCGCCAACGGGACTTGTCGTCATGCCCTCATCGTCTCAGCAGTTGGTGATGCGGGCGCTGCGGCCGAATGCGTTGATCTTGCCCCGTGCCGGCCGGTAGCCGGGTGGGAAGGTGATCTCGCCACCGACCCAGCTGTCGTACACGCGGTTGTTGACGCAGGCCGTGTTGGCGTGGTTGGTCGCCTTGTTGCGACCCGTCGCCACGCTGTTGCGCGCGGACGTGCCGGCCAGCCTGCCGTCGCGGTAGATCGCACCGCGCACCGCGATCCTGGGGACGCTCGACGTGCACGTGATGTTGACGTGCACGTTCGCCCTGCGTGAGTCCGTGTGCGACTTGTGCGGGTTGTCCGTGTTGCCACGGCACGTGATCACGGCCTGTGCGCTCAGACCGTCACCGTCGGACACCGCGGTGATCTCCAGCTCGCCCGGCTGCGCGCTGTCGACGACGGACGGCGCCGCGGACTCGGCCTCCTCGGCCGCCGACGCGACCCCGGTGGTCGTGATCAGTGCCGACACGGCCAGCACGGCTGCCGCGATGAACGACGACTTCCTGTTCCCCATGGAGTGTGTTCTCCCTCAGTCTTTCCCCAGTAGCGCACCGAACAGGTGCGGATGAAGCATTGCGCGAGGAAGACACCCCAGAATTGACCCCAGTGAGCATCGCCCCCACAACAATGCAGATGCGACAATTCCGGGTCACGACGGCAAGAGGTACCGCCGAACAGTCGAATCGATCTTGCTCTGGCCCGAGTTCCGGCAACGAAAAAGGGTGTCAGGACCGAATCCTGACACCCTTTTCACAACTACGGCCTTGTTCAGCCCTTGCGCTTCTTGACCTCGCCGGTCAGCTGCGGCGCGACGTTGAACAGGTCGCCCACGACACCGAAGTCGGCGATCTCGAAGATCGGCGCCTCGGGGTCCTTGTTGACCGCGACGATCGTCTTCGAGGTCTGCATGCCCGCACGGTGCTGGATGGCACCGGAGATGCCCAGCGCCACGTACAGCTGCGGCGAGACCGTCTTACCGGTCTGGCCGACCTGGAACTGGTGCGGGTAGTAGCCGGAGTCGACCGCGGCGCGCGAGGCACCGACGGCGGCACCGAGCGAGTCGGCGAGCTCCTCGACGACGGAGAACTTCTCCGCCGAGCCGACGCCACGACCACCGGAGACGACGACCGAGGCCTCGGTCAGCTCCGGGCGGTCGCCACCGACGACGGCCTCGCGGCTGGTGACCTTCGCGGCCTTGGCGGTGTCCACCGAGATGGAGACCGACTCGTCCAGCACGGCGTCCGCGGGGGACTCCTCGGCCTCGACGCCGCCGGGGCGGACGGTGATGACCGGGGTGCCCTTGCTGACCTTCGCCTTGACGACGAACGCGCCACCGAAGACGGACTGCACGCCGGTGCCGTCGGCCTCGACGTCCACGACGTCGACCAGCCAGCCGGAGTCGATGCGCACGGCGAGCCGGCCCGCGACCTCCTTGCCCTCGACGGTCGCGGAGACGAGCACCGCGGACGCGTTCGGGGCGAGCGCGGCCAGGGCGTCGACCTTCGGGGTGGTGAGGAAGTTGACGGCGTCGTCGGACTCGACGGCGTAGACCTTCGCGGCGCCGAACTTGCCGAGCGACTCGCGGATCTTCGACGCGGTGCCGGGCGCACCCACGACCACCGCGGACGGCGTGCCGAGGCGGCGCGCTGCCGTCAGCAGCTCGTAGCTGACCTTCTTGACCTCGCCGTCGACGTGGTCGACCAGAACCAGAACTTCAGACATGACTTCCCCTCCCTCAGATGAGCTTCTGGCCGACGAGGAACTCGGCGATCTTGGATCCGCCGTCGCCACCGTCCTCGACGCGCTGACCCGCGCTGCGCGGCGGCTTCGGGGCCGCCTCCAGCACCTGGGTGTACGCGCCGGACAGGCCGACCTCGGACGCGTCGATGCCCAGGTCCGCCACCGTGACGGTGGAGACGGGCTTCTTCTTCGCGGCCATGATGCCCTTGAAGGACGGGTAACGCGGCTCGTTGATCTTCTCGGTCACGGAGACCACGGCCGGCAGCGACGCCTCGAGGAACGCAACGCCTTCGTCGGTCTCGCGCTCACCCTTGATCGTCGTGCCCTCGACGGTGACCTTGCGCAGCTGGGTGACCTGCGGCAGGCCGAGCAGCTCGGCGAGGATCGCCGGCACAGCGCCCGCGCGGCCGTCGGTCGCCTCGTTGCCCGCGATGACCAGGTCGACGTTCTCGACCGTGCCGATCGCCTTCGCCAGGACCTTCGCCGTGGCCAGCACGTCCGAACCGTGCAGCGCCTCGTCGCTCACGTGGATCGCCTTGTCGGCACCCATGGACAGCGCCTTGCGAATGGCGTCGGTGGCGCGGTCGGGACCCATGGCGATCACGGTCACCTCACCGCCGTGGGCTTCCTGCAGCTGCAGGGCCTCTTCGACGGCGCGCTCGTTGATCTCGTCGAGCACGGCATCCGCGGACTCGCGGTCAAGGGTGTGGTCGGCGTCGGTGAGCTTGCGCTCGGACCAGGTGTCAGGCACCTGCTTGACCAGGACAACAATGTTCATAGGTCCTCTTCGACCTCCTGCGGACGGGCGGCGACGCTTGCGCGGAGGACTCTAGGGACTGCGCCGCCGGGTGTTCACGACCCTGCCATCACCCGGATGTTACCCGCCAGTAGCACCCCTGCAAACGGCAGCAAGCACCCCGCTAGCGTGACAGTTGTCACCCGTTGACGACACCTTTTGAGACGTAACCCATTCGGGCGACTAGGCTGCGCCGACATGTACCGGCGAGTTGCAATCGTGACCGACTCCACGGCCTGTCTCCCGGCGCAGCTGACTGATCAACTCGGCATCGAAGTGGTCCAGATCCAGGTCCGGATCGGCGACCACACCGACGACGAGTCCCGCATCCCGGTCCCCGAGCTGGTTTCCGCCATGCGTGCCAACGTGCCCGTGGCGACGATCCCGCCCGATCCCGGGGCGTTCTTCTGGACGTACAACGAGCTGGCCGCACAGGGCGTCCGTTCGATCGTGTCGATCCACGTGTCGAGCCGACAGTCCGCGACCGTGGAAGCGGCCCGCACCGCCGCCGCCCAGGTCCGCGTGCCGGTACACGTCATCGACACCCAGACCTGCGGGATGAGCATCGGCTACGCAGTGCAAGCCGCCGCGAAGGTGGCCGAGGCGGGCGGCAACCTCGAGAGAGTGCTCGCGACCGCCCAGCGCCGGTTCGACAGATCCACCGAGCTGATCTACGTCGACACCCTCGAGTACCTGCGGCGCGGCGGCCGCATCGGTGCCGCGGCGGCGCTGGTCGGCGGCGTCCTGTCGATGAAGCCCCTGCTGACCATGGCCGACGGCCAGATCACCCCGCTGGACAAGGTGATCGGCGCCGACCGCGCGCTCAACCGGATGCTGGACATCGCGATCAAGCGCGCGGGCAACGACCCCGTCGACGTCGCCGTCGAGCACTTCGACGCGGAGGAGAAGGCCACCCGGCTGCTGCGCAAGCTCCGCAAGGGCGTGCCCAACGTCCGCCAGTTCATGTTGACGCAGGTCAGCTCGGCGATCGGCGCCCACGTGGGCCCCGGTGCGCTGGGCATCACGGTTTCGCCGGTCTGATCTTCGGGAACTCCGGGTGCTGTTGCGTCCGTTGAACTGGACGTAACGGACACCTGGAGGGACCTCAGATGGCCTCGTTCATGGACAAGATCACCAGGTTCCTGCGCAGCCCGCAGGGCCACAAGCTCCAAGCCAAGGCGCGGCAGATGGCTCAGGACCCGCGCAAGCGTGCGCAGGCCGAGCAGCTGCTGCGCAAGCTCCGCGGCAGGAAGCACTAGTTGAACAGGGCGTTGAGTTCGCCGTACTCGATGCCACCCTCGACACTGCCGTACGTGCCGCTGGTCAACAGTTCTTCGGCTGCCTTTTTTGCGACGGCGTAGGCAGCCTCGGCGACCGCTGACCCGAGACTCACCCGCGCGACGCCCGCCTTCGCCAACTCGTCGACGGCGGGCGCGCCCGGCCCCACCAGAACGTTGAGCGGCGCGTTGATGCCCTTGGCCAGCTCGGTGACGATCTCGAGGTCGGTCACGCCCGGCACGAAGATGCCGCTGGCCCCCGCCTCGAGGAAGGCCTCGGCACGGTCGAGGGTGTGCTTGAGGCGGTTCTCGGGCTCGCCGATGCCGCGCAGGTACACGTCGATCCGAGCGTTGATGTACAGGTCCGGCGCGGCCTCACGTGCCGCTTGCAGCCGTTCCTTCTGCTCCTGGACGTCCCGCAGCACGCCGCCGAGCCCGTCCTCGATGTTGACCCCGGACGCCCCCGCCTCGGTGACGGCCTTGGCGGTCGCGCCGACCTCTTCGGCTGTGTCGCCGAAGCCCGACTCGATGTCCGCCGTCACCGGAACCTCGACCGCCTTGGCGATCCTGGCGACGAGATCGATGACGAGGTCGCGGTCGACCTTGTTGCCGTCGGCCGCGCCGAGGGTCCACGCCACGCCGGCACTGGTGGTGGCGACGGCCTTGGCACCGGCGGCCTCGGCGATGAGGGCGGAGGCGACGTCCCAGGCGTTGGGGAGGGCGAGCGGGCCGGGCTGGTGGAGGGCGTGGAAGAGCGCGGTGCGGTCAGCGGCAGAAGTCATGATCGAGTGATATCAGCACGTGGCGGTGAAAGTCCGGCGAGTTTCGGACGGGAACCGAAGACTTTCGGACACTAGTTGCTGCCGGCCTTGCGGCGAACCTCTTCGAACGTGCGCAGGTAGCGCTGCCGGAAGTCCTCGCGCTCCACCCACGTCGTGTGTTCGACCGGCTGAGGCTCGGCGGGAGGAGGCAGCGTCGCCTCCACGACGACGTCAGGCTCCGGTTCGGATTCCTCGACCTCGGCAACCTCCGCCTCAACAGGCTCCGGTTCGCTCTCGACCTCAACGGCCTCCGGTTCGACCTCGACCGCCTCGGGCTCCGGCTCGGCCACCGGCTCTACCTCAGCCACGGGCTCCGGCTCCGCGACCGGCACCGCCAGCACCGAAAGCGCCGGCTCCAGCTGCGGCAGCCCCACCACCGGGTTGCGGTGGATCGGGCGCGAGTCGTAGTCGTCCTCCACCGGTTCCACGAGCGCGGGCTTCTCCACCCACGTCCGCTCTACCGGCGCGTCCGAAGGAGAAGGCGATGCGGCGTCTTCGCGGCGTCTCAGCACCACGTACATGAGGGCCGCCCCCAACGTGAAGGACAGCACGCACAAACCGAAGACGATTCCGACGGCCCCTGCCATGCGAAGGCTCCTAGCTGACGAGGACGTCGACCTGAGGTCCGAAGTCCGAGGGCGGGCCCCAGACGGGGTCCACGATCACCCGAGTGGTGATGACGCTCTCCACCCCTTGCGCGGCCAGGTAGTCCCGCACCAGGCCGGCGCGCTCCATCGCGAGCACGTCACAGCGGTGCGAGGCCGTCTCACCGTTCCACGCGTGGGAGACCAGGGTCACGGCGCCGCCGGAGACGTTGCGCAGCACGCTGGCCAGGCTCCGGCGCACGTCCTCGCCGCGGCCCACGAGGGACGCGGTGCCCGGCGCGAACGTGATGCCCTTGACGGCGTGCGACGTGAACAGGTCGCGCACGTTCTGCTGCGCGGTGGCCGCCGGCACCAGCACAGGTGCGGGCGGCTGCATCCGCTGCGGTGGCAGGGAGTCCCAGATCTGCACCGGGCCGCTGCGCACGGCCGGCACGGCGGGAGACGACGAGAGCGCCGTCTCCAGTTCCTCGCCGTACACGGAGAACCCGAACGCCGTCACCGACGCGGGCACCATCAGCGCGCCGACGACCAGCGGAACCCAGCGCTTCACGACGCGGCCACCTGTTCCGGGATGTGCACCGGCGCGACGCGGTCGGCGGCCACCGACAGGGCCGCGCGGGCTGCGGACAGCTGCGAGTGGACGACGCGACGGAGCTCGTGCAGCTCGTCGGTCCGTTCGGCGACCTCGGCCAGGCGGCGGTTCGCCTCGCGGCACGCCACCTTCACCACGAACTCCGCGCGGGCCTTCGCGAGCGCCTCCTGTTCCTGGAGGTGCTGCGCGGCCTCGTTGCGGCGGCGCGTCATGGTGAGCTCGAAGAACTGCTGGGCCTTCTCGCGCTTGCGTTCGGAGTCGGCCTCCAGCGAGTTGCACTGCAGGGCCGTCTCGCGCAGCAGCATGTCGGCGTCGGCCTGGGCCTGCGCGACCGCCTCGGTGCACTCGCGCTCGACCTCGTCGGCGCGCTGGCGGTGCTGGGCTTCGAGATCGGCGCAGCGGCGCTCCATCTCGATCTCACGGCGCTCCATCGCGGCAGCACGGGAGGCGCAGTCCTGACGGGACGCGTAGAGCTCGGACTCGGCCTCGGACCGCATCGCGGCCGCCTCGCGCTCGGCCTCGGCGCGCAACGCGGCCAGCTCGACGTCGGTGCGGGCGCGGAGGTCGTTGCACTCGCGCTCGGCCTGCAGGTGCATCTCCGCGGTCTCGTCCTCGGCGAGGCGGAGCATGCGGTGCATCCGTTCGGTGGCGCTGGCGTGCGAGCCGGAGGTCTGTTCCAGGCGTTCGATCCTGGCGCGCGCCTCCTCGAGGTCCTGACGCGTCATTTCCAGGAGCTTGCGCAAATCGGCCGCCTGCGCCAGAGCTTCGGCCCGGTCGAGACTCGTGAAGCGCAGCTGCTCCTCGAGATTCTCGATGTGCTCGATGACCTGACGTCGATGAAAACCTCGGTACACAACGTCGAAAGCGGCGTGCAGCGGAACTAGTTCCTGCTCTTTTGCACCCATGGTCACCTACTCACTCAACCAGGCTGAAGATTGTGCGAGCTTACCCACGGCCGGTACCGCCAACCAGCGTCGACAGTGGACGGAACGGGTACCTGTAACACGTGGAATAACGTCCCTTTCCTGCACAAACAAGGCAGTTTAAGATCAACTCCAAACAACGGGCAGTCACCCGATTGTGTCAAGTAGGACGCCTTTCCGAGGGGATCACTCCGCGCGTTCGCCGTGTACGGAATGCAACCATCCAGGCGTAGATCACACGAATTGCCATCGATCGGTCGTGGCTACTTCGATCACCCTTGGTTAACCTTCTCGTTCGTGCCCTCACGAGTAGCCGTCGTCACCGACTCGACCGCGTCACTCCCGACCCGTCTGGCGGAGCGGTTCAACATCATCACGGTGCCGATGCAGCTGAAGATCGGGTCCGAGCTGATCGACGAGGCCTACGTGCCGACGGACCGCCTGCTGCAGGCGATGGAGGCGCAGATCCCGATCACCACCCAGCCGCCGGCCCCGGACGCGTTCTTCTGGGCCTACCAGGACGCGTGGGCCAAGGGCGCGGAGACGATCGTGTCGGTGCACGTGACGCCGAAACTCTCCCCCGCGACGGACGCGGCGAAGGTGGCAGCGGCCAAGTCGCGCGTGCCGGTGTTCATCGTCGACTCGCACTCTTCGGGCATGACGCTCGGGTTCGCCGCGCTCGCGGCGGCGCGGATCGTGCAGACCGGCGGCAACGTCCAGCACGCGCGCAGCGTCGCCGAGCAGCGCGGGCGCGACGCCCACGTGCTGATCTACGTCGACACGCTGCAGTACCTGCGTCAGGCGGGCAGGGTCAGCGCGGCTGCGAAGCTCTTCGGCGACGCGCTCTCGGTGAAGCCGCTGCTCACCGTGGTGAACGGCGAGGTGGAGCCGTTCGACAAGGTCGTGGGCCGCGAGCGCGCGCTGGCGAAGCTCGTCGACAAGGCCGCGGCCCTGGCGTACGGGCGCGACGTGGACCTCGCGGTGGAGCACTTCGCCGCGGAGAAGGAGGGCCACCAGCTCCTCCAGCTGCTGCAGAAGCGGATCCCGCACGCGCGCGACATCGTCCTGACGCAGGTCAGCGCGGCGATCGGCGCGAACGTGGGGCCGGGCGCGCTGGCCGTGACGATCTCGCCGTTCTGATCACAGACCTGAAGACAACCCAGAAGACAACCCAGAAGACAACTCTGCGACTTCCTCCGCGAGGAGCAGTCCGGGGTCGAAGCCCATCGGCCCGAAGTGACCGGCGAGCTCCAGGGAGAGCACGCCCTGCAGACGCGTCCAGAACGACAGTGCGCGGTGCACGGTCGGCGACGACGCGGGGAGAGCGCTCGCCCATTCGCGGTTCGTGCTGAGCAGCACGTCGAACGGCGTCTTCGGCTGGTCCGACGGATCCGCGCACACCTCCAGCAGCACCGCCAGGATCTCGTTCGAGATCGCGGTGATCTCGTCGGGCGCGTGGTAGCCGGGCACCGGCGTGCCGTAGATCAGCAGGTACCGGTGCGGGTCGCTCAGAGCCCACTTCCTGATCACCGCGGCGAGCGCCACCACGGTGGTGCCGGCCTCGAACGCGGCGCGAACGGTGTCGGCGAGGCTGCGGTAGGCGTCCCGGATGAGTTCGGTGATCAGCTCGTCGCGACCGGAGTAGTACCGGTAGAGGGCCGGCCCGCTCATGCCCATCTCCTTGGCGATGGCGTTGAGCGACAACGTTGTCACCCCTGCTCCGGCGATCTGCGCCCACGCGTGCCGCTTGACCTCATCGCGCACCTGAGCCCGATAGCGCTCGCGCGGCTTCTGCACCGACTCCGCCATGGTTAGACCCTCTCACATTCGCTATTGACACTCACAGGCGCGTCAGCCTAGCTTCAACCTATCACAGTAGTTAGAGGCTATAACTACAGCGACCGCCCGTAACGAAGGGGAGACCATGTCTGTCAACATCCGCACTTCCGCTACTCCGTCGACGTCGACCCTGGTCGCGGCCTGGGCCGTTCCGGTCGTGGTGATCGGCGAGTTCGGCCTGCTCTCCGGCATTCCGATCGCCGTCGTGCTCGTCGCGAGCCTGCGCGACCGCCGTTCGACAGCACTGCGCTGGTGGGCGGGAGCCCTCGCGCTGGCCTGCGCCACCCCGCTGACGATGTGGCTCGCCGGGCCGAGCGAGGCGCCGAGCCTGTCGAAGTACATGAACCCGGCGACGACCGCGTTGCTCGCCGGAACCTCAATCGCGGCAGCCATCGCGCACCAGGTAGTTCGCAGGCGCTCTACTGGCAAGTAACCTGGCCGCGTGACCCTCCCCCTGACCGGCGAACGCACGGTGCCCGGCATCGCCGAGGAGAACTACTGGTTCCGCCGCCACGAGGCCGCATACCTGCACCTCATCGGCCACTGCGCGGACGCCGTCGTGCTGGAGGCGGGCTGCGGCGAGGGCTACGGCGCCCAGCTGATCCGCACGGTCGCGCGGCGGGTGGTCGCGCTCGACTACGACGAGCTCACCTCGCAGCACGTCGCCCGCGCGTACCCGCAGCTGAACGTGCTGCGCGGCAACCTCGCGACGCTGCCGTTGCGCGACGGCAGCGTCGACGTCGTGGCGAACCTGCAGGTCATCGAGCACCTGTGGGACCAGGAGGGGTTCCTGGCGGAGTGCCACAGGGTGCTGCGTCCCGGCGGGACGCTCATCGTGACCACCCCGAACAGACTGACGTTCTCCCCCGGTCAGGACACCCCGCTGAACCCGTTCCACACCAGGGAGCTCGCACCGTCCGAACTGGACGAGATGCTGCGCGAGGCTGGTTTCCGGGTTGACGAACTGACGGGGCTGCGTCACGGAAAGAGGCTTGACTCTCTCCTCAACGGACAGATCATCGACGCACAGGTCGAAGTCGCCCTGTCCGGTGCGCCGTGGCCGGCCGAGCTGAAGGAGGCTGTCGAGTCGGTGACGGTGGAGGACTTCGACATCACGCCCGAGGACATGGACACCAGCCTCGACCTCGTGGCCGTGGCGGTGCGCGCGTGACCCGACAGAAAACAGAAGGAACGTTCTGCCTGGTCCTGCACAGCCATCTGCCCTGGCTCGCGCACCACGGCGCGTGGCCGGTCGGCGAGGAGTGGCTCTACCAGGCGTGGGCCCACTCGTACCTGCCCGTCGTGGACATGCTGCGCCGGTTCGCGGACGAGGGCCGCTCGGACGTCCTGACGCTGGGTGTCACGCCGATCCTGGCGGCACAGCTGGACGACCCGTACTGCTTACGCGGCATGCACGACTGGCTCGGCAACTGGCACCTGCGCTCGCACTACGCGGGAGAACGGCTGCCGGAGCTGTCCACGTACGAGCACCGCGCGTCGTCCTGGGCGTTGGAGAAGTTCGAAACCCAGTGGCGCCACGGGTTCTCGCCCGTGCTCCGGTCCCTTGTGGACTCTTCGACGATCGAGCTGCTCGGCGGGCCGGCGACACACCCCTTCCAGCCGTTGCTGGACCCGAAAGTGCGGTCGTTCGCACTGCGGACCGGCCTGGACGACACCGCGTTGCGCATCGGCCGTGCGCCGGAAGGGATCTGGGCGCCGGAGTGCGGTTACTCGCCCGGCATGGAGGCGGGGTACGCGGCGGCGGGCGTGCGGCGGTTCATGGTCGACGGGCCCGCGCTGCACGGCGACACCTCGTCGGCACATCCCGTCGGATCGTCGGACGTGCTGGCGTTCGGGCGTGATCTCGAGGTCTCGTACCGGGTCTGGTCGCCGAAGGTCGGCTATCCGGGCGATGCCGCGTACCGGGATTTTCACACCTACGACCACCCCACGGGCCTGAAGCCGTCGCGGGTGACCGGCAAGCACGTGGCGCCGGAGGACAAGCGGCCCTACGACCCTCTGCTGGCACGCGAGGCCATCGATCGGCACGTCGAGGACTTCGTCGAGACCGTCGTGCGGCGGTTGCGGGCGATCGACGGCGGACTGGTCGTCGCGGCGTACGACACCGAGCTCTACGGGCACTGGTGGCACGAAGGTCCGTTGTGGCTGGAGGCCGTGCTGCGCGCGCTGCCGGAAGCGGGCGTGCGCGTGACGACGTTGCGGGGCGCGGTCGAGGCCGGACACGTGGGTGCGCCGGTCGAGCTGCCGGCGTCGTCGTGGGGCAGCGGCAAGGACTGGCGGGTGTGGGACGGCGCGCAGGTGTCGGACATCGTGTCGCTCAACGAGTCGGTGCAACGGGAACTGCTGGGCCTGGACTTCTCTTCCGAGGTGCGGGATCCGGTGCTGGACCAGGCGGTGCGCGAGGCGCTGCTGGCGTTGTCGAGCGACTGGGCCTTCATGGTCACGAAGGACTCGGCCGCCGACTACGCCCGCTACCGCGCGAAGATTCACAGCGATCGCTTCAGCGAGCTCGCGGCGTTGACGCGGAGCGGTCGTGGACGTGCGAGAGCGGCGGAACTCCGCGCGGCGGACGGCCCGTTCGGGCATCTGGACGCGCGAGGAATGAGGTAACGGGATGCGCGTGCTGATGTTGTCGTGGGAGTACCCGCCGGTGGTCGTCGGCGGACTGGGCAGGCACGTCCACGCGCTCGCGACACAGCTGGCCGCGCAGGGGCACGAGGTCGTCGTGCTCTGCCGTCAGGAGGCCGGCACCGACGCGGTCACGCACCCGACCACCGACCTGGTGAGCGAGGGCGTGCGGCTGATCCGCGTCGCCGAGGACCCCGCGCACCTGGTGTTCGAGAAGGACCTCGTGGCGTGGACGCTCGCGATGGGCCACGCGATGACCCGCGCGGGGCTCTCGCTGGGCTCGTGGCGGCCGGACGTCGTGCACGCGCACGACTGGCTCGTCACGCACCCGGCGGTGGCGCTGGCGGAGGCGTTCGGCGTGCCGCTGGTGGCCACGATCCACGCGACCGAGGCCGGACGGCACTCCGGCTGGCTGTCCCACCCGCTGAACCAGCAGGTCCACTCGGTGGAGTGGTGGCTCGCGAACCGCGCGGACTCGCTGATCACGTGCTCGTCGGCCATGCGGCGTGAGGTGGCGCATCTGTTCGATGTGGACACCGCCGACGTTTCCGTGCTGCACAACGGCATCGAGCCGGGCGGCTGGAAGGTGCGCGCGAAGGACGTCGGTGCCGCACGGCGCACATACTCACCGCACGGTGATCCGCTGCTGCTCTTCTTCGGCAGGATCGAGTGGGAGAAGGGCATCCAGGACCTGATCGCCGCGCTCCCCCGGATCCGCCGGACGTTCCGCGGCACCCGCGTCGTCGTGGCCGGTGGAGGTTCGCAGACCGAGTGGCTCAAGGAGCAGGCGCGCAAGCACCGCGTGCTGCGGGCCGTCGAGTTCGTCGGGCACCTCTCCGACAGGGCATTGGCGGCGTTGCTCACGGCCGCGAACGCCGTCGTGCTGCCGTCGCGCTACGAGCCGTTCGGGATCGTGGCCCTGGAGGCAGCGGCGGCGGGAACGCCCCTGGTCGCGTCCACCGCCGGAGGCCTCGGCGAGGTCGTCCTGGACGGCGTGACGGGTCTGTCGTTCGCCCCCGGTGACGTGGACGGTCTCGCTCGCGCCGTGCGCGACGTGCTGTCCGACCCGACCGCTGCCGCCACCCGCGCCCGCGCCGCGAAAGCCCGGCTGGCCACGGACTTCAACTGGGCGAGCATCGCGTCCGACACGGCGGAGGTCTACGCGTCCGCCGTCGTGCGCGAGCCACGCGTCCTCGGCCGGCCCAAGATCGCGACCGGAAATCTGTTCACCTAGATCCGCTACAGTCGCCGGTCCCGTGAACAACAGGTGACCGAGGACCGAATGAAATACCAACGCTTCGTGGCCATCGGAGACAGCTGCGCCGAGGGCCTGGACGACCTGCTTCCCGACGGCCGGTACCGCGGCTGGGCTGACCGCGTCGCGTCCGTGCTGGACGCGCCCGGCTTCCGCTACGCCAACCTGGCCGTGCGCGGCCGTCGCCTCGACCAGATGCTGGTGGAGCAGGTCCCGTCCGCCGCGGCGTTGAAGCCGGACCTGGTGGCGGTGTTCGGCGGCGGCAACGACGTGATGTCCGGCGCGTCCGCTGCTCAGATCGAGCAACGGGTGGATGCGCTCGTTCGTGCCGTGACGTCGTTCGCGCCGACCGTCGCCGTGTTCACGTTGAGCGACGTCTCGCACCGCATGCCGTTCGGCTGGCGCGTGAGGCCCCGGATCGAGGCGTTGAACGCGGCCGTTCGTGCTGCTGCTGTGCAGTACGGCGCTCTGCTGGTCGACGTCGAGGCCGACGAGTGCGTGCACGACTCGCGCTACTTCGGCCCGGACCGCCTGCACCTGTCGTCGTTGGGGCACCGACGGTTGGCCGGGCACCTGTTGTCGGCGCTGGAGATCCCGTTCGCCTCCTCGTGGCTCGCGCCGCTGGACGGTGCCGCGGCGCCGGCGTCGTTGCTGGACCACTGGCGGTGGCTGCGCGACCAGGTGCTGCCGGTGGCGTACACGCGGACGCGCAACAAGCTGATCGGCCGGCAGCCGGGCGACGGGTTCAGGCCGAAGCGTCCGACGCTTCTTCCGCTCGCTTAGCCAGCGCCTCCTTGGCTTTGCGCGCCATGTCCGCGATGTCCGCCCGCCGCTGGGCATCGGCCTCGTAGTCGGCACGCCGGTCCCGCACGACCCGGGCCGGCATGCCCACCGCGATCTTGAAGTCCGGCACGTCCCCACGCACCACCGCATGCGCCCCGAGCACGCACCCGCGCCCGACCCGCGTGCCGCGCAGCACGGTCACCTTGGCCCCGAGCCAGCAGTCGGGCCCGATGCGGACCGGCGACTTCACGATGCCCTGGTCCTTGATCGGCAGGGTGATGTCCTCGGTCTTGTGGTCGAAGTCGCAGATGTAGACCCAGTCCGCGACGAGGCTGGAGGCGCCGATCTCGATGTCGAGGTAGCAGTTGACCGTGTTGTCCTTGCCGAACACGACCTTGTCGCCGATGCGCAACGACCCCTCGTGGCACCGGATCGCGTTGCCGTCACCGATGTGCACCCAGCGCCCGATCTCCAGGCGGCCGTAGCCGGGGCGGGCCATGACGTCGACGCGCTTGCCGAAGAACACCATGCCGCGCAGCACCACGTGCGGGTTGAGCAGGCGGAACTTCAGCAGGCGGTAGTAACGGACGAGGTACCACGGGGTGTAGGCGCGGTGGCGCAGGACCCAGCGCAGGGAGGCGACCGTGAGAAAGCGCGCCTGCTGCGGGTCCCGGCGCGACCTGGCCCATCTAGTCCAGACGGGTGCTCCCCACATCGAAGTCATGGGCTGAAACTCTAAATCGTGTGCGCCATGCGGCATCATGCGGACCGTGCGAGAGGTGAGCGGCTGGATCCACGAGGGCAACCTGCAGCAGGTCGCCCTGTACGTCTCCTTGCTCGTGGGATACGAGTGGGGCTATTTCGACACCGGGCCGATCGAGGCGGGCGCCGCGGCCTCGAACGCGCACGCTCCATCGTGGTTCGCGCATGCGATCGAAGGCATCACGCTGTCGGTTGCTCGTGATCACGGCAACGGAATGCTGCAAGTCGTGTTGAGCGGCGAGTTCGACGACGTGACCGAGGCGCGCCTGGAAACGATGCTGTTCTTCAACTGAGGCACCCTGGAGGCATGGCGACTCCTCTCATCATCGACACCGACCCCGGCGTCGACGACGCGTTCGCGATCGCGCTCGCTGCCCGCAGCCCCGAGGTCGAGCTCGTGGGCCTCACGACCGTGTTCGGCAACGTCGGGCTCGACCTCACCACCCGCAACGCCCAGCGGTTGCTCGCCTACCTCGGCCGGACGGACGTGCCCGTGGCCAAGGGGGCGGAAGGGCCCAGCGGGGCGGCGGACGTGCACGGCGAGGACGGGCTCGGCGGGCAGGCGCACACGTTGCCCGAGAACGGCCGGGAGCTCTTCGGTGACGACGTGACCGGCTTCTACCGCGAGCACCTCACGCCGGAGACCGTGGTGGTGGCGATCGGGCCGCAGACCAACATCGCCAGGGCGCTCGACGCCGGGATCGTGTTCCCCCGGCTGATCGTCATGGGTGGCGGGCTCGACGTCGGCAACACGACCGAGCGCGCCGAGTTCAACTTCTGGGCCGACCCCGCCGCGGCGCGCACCGTGATCCGCAAGGGCAACCCGGTCGTCGTGCCGCTCAACCTCACGCACCGCTGCATCGCCGACACCGAGTTCCTCGCCAAGGTCGACCCCGTGCTGAGCAACTTCACCGGCACCTACCGCGCGTACCTCGCCAACCGGTCGGAGAACCAGGGGATCTACGTCCACGACGCGGTCGCGGTGGCCGAGGCGATCGTTCCCGGTGCGCTCAAGACCAAGACCCACCGGCTCGACGTCGACGACGAAGGTGCGCTCGTCGACGGAAACCACCAGGTAGAGGTCGCGGAGGACACCGATTGGCCCGCGTTGAGGGCCTTCATGGAGCAGCGGTTGTCCGTTTGACGACAACTTCGCGTCGCTCTCTGGGGTTGGGCGGGCACGGAAAGTAGGGTCCGCGACCATGCAGCGAAGAGTCCTCACGACAGCTGCGGTGGCGGTGGCCATGACGTTCGGAGTGGTCCCTGCCTCCGCTCAGCCCCAGATCCAGGTGGTGCCGGACCCCGCGGCACACGTGAACCCGTTCATCGGCACGACCAACCTCGGGAACACCTTCCCCGGCGCGGTCGTGCCGTTCGGCATGTTCTCCTTCAGCCCCGAGGCGTCCCGCGGCAACACCCTGCGCGCCGCGGCTCCCGGCGGCTACCGGTACGACGCCACGAAGATCCGCGGCTTCAGCCTCACCCACATGTCCGGGACCGGATGCGCGGGCGGAAGTGGTGACATCCCGATCTTCCCGCACGTCGGGACCGTCACGACCAGCCCGACGACGGACGCGAAGGACGAGGTCTACGCGAGCGAGTTCGCGCACGCGGACGAGGTCGCCAAGCCCGGCCGTTACGACGTGACCCTCAAGTCGGGCGCCAAAGCCGAGCTCTCCGCCACGGAACGCACGGGTGCGGCGCGGTTCAGCTTCCCCGCGGGCAAGCCGGCGACGGTGCTGATCAACACGTCGAAGTCGCAGGTCGGCAGCACCGACGCGCAGACCGTGATCGACAGGGCCAAGCGGACGATCACCGGCAGCGTCACGTCCGGCAACTTCTGCGGCTACATCAACCAGGTCGGCCGCCGCAGCTACTACACGCTGCACTTCGTGGCGGAGTTCGACCAGGACTTCACCGAGGTCGGCACGTATCAAGACAACGTTGTCACGCCCGATTCCACCTCCTCCAAGGGCGGCACGACGTACGGCACGAACGGCTGGCCGGTGCTGGGCAAGGGTTCCGGCGCCTACCTCGGCTTCGCGCCCGGCTCGCAGGTCGGCGTCAAGGTCGGCATCTCCTACGTCAGCCTCGACAACGCGCGCGAGAACCTCGAGGCCGAGAACAAGGGTCAGTCCATTGAGGACATGAGGGACAACGCGTACATCGCGTGGCAGAAGCAGCTCAGGCGCATCGAGGTCGGCGGCGGCTCCGATGACGAGCGGACCAAGTTCTACACCGCGTTGTACCACTCCCTGTTGCACCCCAACCTGTTCAGCGACGTCAACGGCGAGTACGCCGGGTTCGACGGCAAGACGCACAAGATCGACAAGCGCAGGCAGAAGGCCCAGTACGGCACCTTCTCCGGCTGGGACGTCTACCGCTCGCAGCTGCAGCTCGTGACGCTGCTCGAACCGCAGATCGGCTCGGACATCGCGCAGTCGCTGCTCAACCAGGCCGACCAGAACAACGGCGTGTGGGACCGCTGGACGCACAACGGCGGCGGCACACACGTGATGAACGGCGACCCGGCGCCCATCGCGCTGGCCGCCGTCGCGGCGTTCGGCGGCGACAAGTACGACATCAAGTCGTCGCTCAAGTCCCTGGTGAAGGCCGCAACCGTGCCCACCGCGCTCGACCTGAGCAAGGACGGCTGGGCCGTCATGTCGGTCGGGCAGCGGCCGTCGCTCGACAAGTACCTGAAGCACCAGTACATGCCGTCGGTGTCGAACGCGTGGGGTGGCGCGGCGGAGACCCTGGAGATCTCCGCGGCGGACTTCGCGATCAGCCAGCTGGCCGCGCGCACGGGCGACAAGAAGACCGCAAAGACGTTCGCCGAACGCGCGCAGTGGTGGCAGAACAACTTCGACCCCGTGGCGGACAAGACCGGCGGCTACATCCGCAACCGCAACGCCGACGGCAGCTGGGTCAAGGACTTCACTCCCGACACCGGCAACGGGTTCGTCGAGGGCAGCAGCGCGCAGTACACGTGGATGGTCACGCACAACGTCGCCGGGCTCGTGGAGTCGTTGGGCGGTCGCGAACGCGCGAACAAGCGGCTGGACGACTTCTTCCACAACGCCGACGGCAGCTGGGCGCTGACCGGCAAGGGCGGTGCGAAGTCCGAACTGGACAACGAACCGTCGGTGAACGTGCCGTGGCTCTACAACTACACCGGCCAGCCCGCCAAGACGCAGGAGACGCTGCGCGAGACGATCAACACGCTGTGGAAGAACGCCCCCGGTGGCATTCCCGGCAACGACGACCTCGGCGCGATGTCGTCTTGGTACGTCTTCACCTCGATGGGCATCTACCCGCAGGTGCCGTCGCGCGCCGAGCTCGTGCTGAGCAGCCCGCTGTTCACGTCGGTGAAGATCAACCGCGGTGCCGGCAAGGACATCACGATCAACGCTCCGCAGGCGAACACCGTCACGAAGTACGTGCAGTCGTTGAAGGTCAACGGCCGCGCGTCGTCGAAGACCTGGCTGCCCGAGTCGTTCGTGGAGCGCGGCGGCAAGCTGGACTTCGTGCTGGGCAAGTCGCCCGCCGCGTGGGGCACGGGTGCGTCGGACGCGCCGCCGTCGTTCCGCGACGGCGAGCAGCCGATCGAACACGACCAGCCCTACTACCTCACGGTCGAGCCGCGGCAGCTCGTGGTCGAGCCGGGCAAGTCGGTGACGGCGAAGGTCAACGCCGTCAAGCTGTACGACGGCGACCCCAAGGCGACCTACACGATCACCGGACCGGAGGCGCTGAAGTTCACGCCCACCACCGGTGCCGTGCCGTCGGAGTTCACGATCTCGGCGGAAGCCGGTACCGCGCAGGGCTTCTACGACTTCACCGTCACGGTGAACGTCGAGGGCGCCGCGAAGCCGGTCGTGCTGCCGCAGACGGTGAAGGTCGCCCCTGCGGGCAGCATGCTCGCCGCCGTGAACAACGTCGGTGCGTCCGCCGATGCCGACGGCGACGGCGATTTCGACGGCGGCGGCTACAGCTACTCGCGCGAGGCGCTCGCCACGGCGGGGCTCGCGCCGGGCGGCACGGGCACGGTCGACGGCCTGACGTTCACGTGGCCGAACTCCCCCGCCGGCAGGCCGGACAACGCGACCGGGGCGAAGCAAACGCTTGCCCTGTCCGGAACCCGGCTCGCGTTCCTCGGCTCGGCGGCCAACGGCGGGCGGACGAGGACCGCCACGGTGACGTTCACGGACGGCACCACGGCGCCGGTCGAGATCGGCTTCAGCGACTGGACGCTCGGCGGCGGCGGGCAGACACCGAGCTACGGCAACGTGATCGTCGCGAACACGCCGTACCGCAACCAGCTCGGCGGCGGCAACGAGAAGGTCGCCACGCACATCTTCGCGACGAAGACGTACGTGGCGCCGGAGGGCAAGACGCTCGCGAGCATCGTGCTGCCGGAGGACGGCGACCTGCACGTCTTCGCGGTGGCGCTGGGCTAGTTCGTCAACCGCGGGTGGGCCGCAACGGGCATGATCGGTCTGTGATCGAGTCGGAGCAGCAGCTGATCGAGGCGGCCAAGAACGGCGATCGCTTCACCGGGACAACGCCTGACCAGGTCGTGCGCGCCGAGCAGCTGCGAGAGCTGCTGCTCGGCCACCACGGCGACCTGCACCCGCGCGGGCTGCGGCTGGAGGGCGTGCGGATCGAGGGAACGCTCGACCTCGACAGCGCGAAGGTGGTCGTCGGCATGCTCTTCACCGACTGCGTGTTCGACGGGCCGATTCTGGCCTACGACGCGGAGATACCGCACCTGATGATCATCGGCGGGCAGCTCGCGGGGTTGTACGCCGGCGCCGCGCGCGTTCGCCGGGAGCTGTACCTGCGCGAGGGCGTCAAGTTCGCCGGAGGCGACGACGCCGTGATCCGGCTGCACGCCGCGCACATCGGCGGAGATCTCGACCTGGAGGGTGTGGAGGTCACCTGCACCACGGGCTCCGCGGTCAAAGCCGACAGCCTGCGCGTCGACGGCTCGATGTTCGTACGCGGCGGGGCACGGATCACCGGGCACAGCGAGCTCGGCGCGATCAACATGATCGGCGCCCACATCGGCGGGAAGCTCGAACTGAACGACGTGCAGGTCCGCAACAACGCGGGGCCTGCCTGGGACTGCGAGGACGTGCGCGTCGACGGCGCGGTGTCCGCACGCGACAACGCCCGGTTCGCCGGGCACGGCCGGTTCGGCGGGATCAACCTGCTCAACGCCAGGATCTCCAAGTACTTCTCGCTGTACCGCGGTGTGGAGGTGACCAATTCCGACGGACCCGCCCTCTACCTGAACGGCATCGACGTCACCGGCAGCGTCTTCTTCCGCGACGGGATCGAGCTCTCGGGAGAGGGTCCCCGTGGCGCGATCGACCTGATCGGTGCCGCGCTGCACCAGGAGATCGAGTTCAAGGACGTGCGGATCACGAACACGACCGGGCCTGCGCTCTGCATGGTTCGGGCACGTGTCGAGGTCGGCGTCTACCTGGAGAAGCGAGTCGAGTTCTCCGGCAACGACGCCAGCGGCACGGTCTTGCTGCGCGACACCCACGTCGGAGGAGCGTTCGGCATCAGGAGCGCAGACGCCGACGTGCGGATCGCCACGGGATCCGGTCTGGTTCTCGATCTGCGCAACACTTCCGTGGGCACGACCGTCCACCTGCCGCCCGGCCTCGTGTGCCCCGAGAACGGGATCAGCACGACGTGCGAGAACAAGAGACTGGTGCGGCTCGACGAGTTCACGTACGGCAACCTCGGCGAGGGAACGGACTGGCGGCAGTGGCTGCACCTGATCCGCTGCCACACGCCCGCGTATCACGCCTCCGCCTACCAGCGCCTGGCCGCGGTCGAGCGGGCCGCCGGGCACGACGGCACCGTGCGCCGGATCCTGATGGCGCAGCAGACCGACCTGCGCCGCCGCAACCCGGACGCCCTGAGCAACCGGCTCACGCGGCTCTTCCACTGGTTGTGGGGAGTGCTGGCCGGCTACGGCTACCAGGCCCGCCGCACCGCGCTGGCTCTGGTGCTCGTGCTCGCCACGGCCGGTGTGCTCGGCTGGTGGGCGGGCCAGGTCACCACGCGTCCAGGGCACCTGGCCGCCGAACGCGTCACCTCTTCGACGTCCGCGGCCGGAATTCCCTGCTCCACGGTGGAACTGGTCGGGCTCGGGCTGGATCGCGGGCTGCCGCTCGCGATGACGGGCATGCGGACGAGGTGCGATCTCGACACCGGCACGGGGTGGGGGCAGGCGTTCACGGCCGCGGTCTGGTTGGTGCAGCTCGCGGTGTGGGGGTTGGCGACGCTGGCGCTGGCCGGGTACACGAACCTGGTGCGCAAGCCGAGCTGACGTGGCGTGAGAGTTTCGCTTTCCCTGCATGGTTCTTCGTCCGCGGACGTCGAGGACAGGCGCGTGCTGCCGGTTCGGGCACAGCATGGCGAGGTCCTCCCACCGGGCGAACCTCAAGGGAGACAACGCCGCCGTCCGGACAGTCAGTCGCGAGGGCGACGGGCATCCCGGTGCTCGACTCGGTGCCGGAACTGCGCGAGTTCGGCTCGACCTGCGACGGTTCGCCCGTGTCGACCCCGCGAGTCGCGGCCAATAGTGTCGGGTTGTGTTCACAGTCTCCGAACGTGACCAGCTGCGCCGCGACCTCGTCTCCGCCGCCGAGTCCGACCCGCGTGTGGTCGGGGCGGCGTTGACGGGGTCTTTGGCGGTGGGCGAGGAAGACCGCTGGTCCGACATCGACCTCGCCCTGTCCGTTGACGGTTCGCTGGACCCGATCGTGAGCGACTGGACCGCGCTGATGTACTCGCGCGGGGCGGTCAGCCATCTCGACGTGCGGCGCGGGGCCGTGCTGTTCCGGGTGTTCCTGATGCGGTCGACGTTGCAGGTGGACGTCGCGTTCTGGCCCTCGTCCGAGTTCGGTGCTACCGGGCCGACGTTCCGGCTGCTGTTCGGTGAGGCGAACTCGTTGCCGCCCGCGGGTCAGCCGGATCGGGATGAGCTCGTTGGGCTCGCCTGGTTGTACGGGTTGCACGTGCGGTCGGCGCTCGCGCGGGGGCGGGTGTGGCAGGCGCTGTACATGCTCAACGGGATGCGGGATCACGTGATGTCGTTGTGGTGCTTGCGTTGCGGGGTCAATGCGGTGCAGGGGCGCGGGGTGGATGACGTGCCGGAGGTGGAGGTGTTTGCGGGGACGCTTGCGTTGTCCACTCGGGTTGAGGAGTTGGGGCGGGCTTTTCAGGTGTTGACCGGGTTGTTGGTGGGGGAGATCGAGGACTCGGGGGTGGCGGAGGTGGTGCGCGCGTTGGCCGACGGGGTTGGTGCGCGGGACTGAGGGGAGGGTGCGGCGACCGGGCTGGGGCGTGGCGCTGGGTTGGGGCCTGGCGTGCGGAGGTGAGCCTCGGGTCGTGAGCGCGCAGTGTGGGGGCCTTCGGGACCAGCGCTCGAGGTGCGCGGTGGGTGCTGCTTCGAGACCACCGGCCAGCGGTGGCTGAAGCTGCGCGTTGTCCTCTGGACCGCTGCCCGCCGGCACCGCCTGAGATCGCCTCGGCGCTGCCTTCAGCCCACCGGTGCCGGCTTCGGCTGCGCGGGCGCCTTTTCCCGCAGCAGCAGCCACGCCGTGAGCAGCACCAGGACTGCGGCCGAGCCGTGCACCATGAGGGCGTAGGCCACTGTGCCGCCGTGCGTCATCACGGCCAGGCAGTCGCCGATCGGGATGATCGCGTCGGCCAGGACCACCCAGCCGAGAGCTCGGCGCTGCTTCATCACCAGCAGGATCAGGGCTGTCAGGGCGTAAGCGAGGTCTCGCACGCCCTTCACGACGTAGTAGCCGGCCGGGTCGACGATGCCGAAGCCTGCGGCGGAGCCCTCACCGTTCAGCAGGTAGCTCAGGCCGAAGTAGAAACCCGCCACGACGACGAGCCAGGCCATGACCGTGGTGAAACGCATTTCGCCCTCCAGGATTTCTAGCGTTGCTAGCGATGGGAGCGACGCTAACACTAGAAGCGCTTGAATGTCTAGCGGTGCTAGATTTGGGAGCGTGAGCATTCAGAACCGGCGTGAACGTGAACGCGCGGAACGGCATCAGCTGATCATCGACGCGGCCAGGGAGCTGGCCGAGGCCGAAGGGTGGGACGCGGTCACCACGCGTCGGCTCGCGGACAAGGTCGAGTACAGCCAGCCGGTGCTCTACAGCCACTTCAAGGGCAAGGACGCGATCGTGCGCGCGGTCGCGATCGACGGGTGCGGTGAGCTGGCGCGGTTGCTGCGGAAGGCCCGTCCCTCACGAGGGGAGTCGCGGCTGCGGGTCGCGGCGGAGGCGTACCTGCGGTTCGCGAGAGAGAGGCCTGCGCTTTACGACGCGATGTTCGTGCAGCAGTCCGACATCCCGTGGGGCACGGGAGAGGTGCCGCAGGAGTTGCTCGACGCTTTCGGGGAGCTCGTCGCCGCCGTCGAACCCGTCCGGGGCGAACGAGACCTGGAAGCGTTGACGGAGGTCTTCTGGAGCTCGCTGCACGGCATCGCGACGCTCGTTCAGGGCAAGAGACTCCGCCCGGAACTCGACGAAACCCGGCTCGACCTCCTGCTAGGTGCGCTCAGCCTCGCACAGCACGAAGAACGGCCGTGACCCGATCCGCGTCAGCACCACCGTGCGCTCAAGAGAACCGGCCAGCTTCAGGCGTTTGCGCAACGTGTTCGGGTCGACGTCGAGGCCGCGCACCAGGATCTCCAACCTGCCGATGCCGCGCGCCCGGAGCAGCGACTTGAGCGACTTCTCCGTGTAGTGGCCGTGTTCGAGCACGCGGAACGCCCGGATGCCCGGAGGCGGCTCGGAACCGCTCAGGTACGCGATGCGCTCGTCGAGCTGCCACAGGCCGTGTCGCGCCGCGTAGTGCCGCACCAGACCCGCGCGCACCACCGCGCCGTCCGGGTCGATGAGCCACGCGCCGGGTGCAGCGACCGGACAGTCGTCGGGCTCAGCATCTGTCACGCTCCACGAGGCGCCCCCGTGCAGAACGGTGGCACGGCGCGAAACCCCGGGCGTGGCAAGGCCTCGCGTCCACAGGCACGCCTCGCGGACCGCGCCGTCCAGCGACACGACCTCGATCTCGTCCGCCCACGGCGCGACCGCGAAGTCGAGGCCGGGCGCGCACTTCACCGCGAGATCCACCCCCGCGTAGACCTCGGCCAGCTCGTCCAGCGGCGGCACGAAGTCCGCGGGATGCCACTTGCGGCGGCCGGACGAGTCACGGCGAGCGGGATCCGCGGTGACCGCGCCGGCCCGCGACACCGGCCGCAACGCGTCGGCTTGGACCACCAATTGACCCGGAACATTGTTGCGCGCCATGGCGAGGCGGACCGGGTCGAGGTCGGAGCCGATGCAGCGAGAGGCCACAGCGCTCAAGGCGAAGAGGTCCGCGCCGATCGAACACGTGACGTCGTGAACGTCCCGGCCGGCGAACCGCGAAGCGCGGTGACGGGCGACGGCCGAAGCCGTGGCCTGCTGGAGAGCGTCGTCGGTGAAGAGCCACGAACCAGAAGAGTCCAGTTTGGACACCGCACGACGGCGCAGCAGCACGGTTTCCACGACCGGGGCGAACGACTCCCCCAGCAACTTGCGGGCCACACCGACGTCGTGCAGCCGGGAAGCGTCCGAGAACGGCAACGCGTCCACCTCCGCCAGCGCGGCGGCTCCGGCGCCGGAACGCAGGAACGCCACGTCGGCGGGGGTGAACGCGTAGCCCAACTCAGGAAGACTTCTTGCCCGTGACCGACACGTTGTAGAAGACCTCGCGCGGCAGGACCTTCGACAGCACGTTCTGGTCCACCCACGAGAGGTTCTGCCAGGTGCGGTAGGCGAACATCGCCCAGCCGAAGCCCAGCTTCTCGCGCGGCACCGCGGCCTCGAACGTGCGCACCGGCCAGCCGAACAACGCGGCCGACAGCTCGTCGGTCACCGCGTGCACGTCGACGGCACCGGCGCGACGGGCCGTGGCCTCCAGCTGGTCCGGGTCGAACGTGTGGAGGTCGACGACGGCTTCCAGCGCCGCGGCCCGGGAGGACTCGTCGAGCTCCTCCTGCGGGCGACGCCACCCACCCAGGGCGGGCACGGCCTTGGTGATGTTGGTGGTCAGCCACCACGTCGCCTGGCCGAGCTTGCGGGCGTAGAAGTTGCCGATGTTCGTCGGGTCGCCCGCGAACACGAACTTGCCGCCCGGCTTCAGCACGCGCAGCACCTCGCGCATCGCACCCTCGACGTCGGGGATGTGGTGCAGCACCGCGTGTCCGACGACGAGGTCGAACGTGTTGTCGTCGTACGGGATCCGCTCGGCGTCGGCGACCCGGCCGTCGACGTCCAGCCCGAGGTGCTTCGCGTTGCGCAGCGCGACCTCGACCATGCCGGGCGACAGGTCGGTGACCGAGCCCTTCTTGATCACGTCGCCCTGCATGAGGTTCAGCAGGAAGAAACCCGTGCCGCAGCCCAGTTCCAGGGCGTGCTCGTACGGTCCGACGTCACCGGCGGCGGCCCGGAAGCGGTCCGTCGCATAGGTGATGCAGCGGTCGTCGTAGGAGATCGACCACTTCTCGTCGTACGTGCCCGCTTCCCAGTCGTGGTAGAGCACCTGCGCGAGCTTGGTGTCCTTGTAGGCCGCCTCGACCTCTTCCGCGGTCGCGTGCGGGTTCGGTGCCGGATCAGTTGCCACTGAACTTCGCCTTCCCTGGGCCGTTCTCGATGAACGACTCCACACCGGCCTTCTTGTCCTCAGTCGCGAACAGGGCCGCGAAGAGGTGGCTTTCGAGCTTCAGACCCGACTCCAGGTCGGTGTCGAGGCCACCGTCGACGGCCGCCTTGGTCGCCGCCAGGGCGAGCACCGGGCCGTTGACGAACTGCTTCGCCCAGCGCACCGCGGCCGCGTAGACGTCGTCGGGAGCGACGACCTCGTCGACCATGCCGATCTCCAGCGCCTCCTGGGCGCCGACGAACCGGCCGGTGTAGAGCAGGTCCTTGGTCTTCGACGGACCGATCAACCGGGCGAGGCGCTGCGTGCCGCCACCGCCGGGGATCAGGCCGAGCAGGATCTCGGGCTGGCCGACCTTGACGTTGTCGCCGGCGATGCGCCGGTCGCAGCCCAGCGCGACCTCGAAGCCGCCGCCCAGCGCGTAGCCGGTCAGCGCGGCGACCGTGGGCTTCGGCACCGAAGCGAGTGCACCGAGAGCGTCGGACAGGCCCTTCGCCCGCAACGTCATCTCGGCGTGGGAGATCTGCGCGAACTCCTTGACGTCCGCGCCGGCGGCGAAGACCTTCTCGCCGCCGTAGACGATCACCGCGTAGACGTCCGAGCGCTCGGAGGCCTCCTTGGCGGCGGCCTGGAGCTCGGACTGCACCTGCCGGTTCAGGGCGTTCATCGGCGGCCGGTCCAGCCGGATCGTGCCGATCCCGTCCTCGACCTCGAGCCTCACGAACTCAGCCACGCAGCGCCCTCCGTATCCTCGGCCGCTGCTCCGCAGACGGCGGCGAGTTCGTCTTCAAGTCGGTCGTCCGGGCTCCGCTTCGGCCCGAATCGCCTGCGGCGGTTGACCCGAAGAGGAACCCGGACGACCGACACGAACTCGCGAATTCAATCAGCCTCACGTTACCCGGCGGTAGCTTCTCAGACCTTCCGGCGGGCGAAGAACCGGTCCCCCGACTTTTGCAGCTCCAGGTCCTGCCCGAACGTCTTTGAGAGGTTTTCCTCAGTCAGGACGTCGTCGAGCAGACCCTGCGCCACGATCGAGCCCTCACGCAGCAGCAACGCGTGGGTGAAGCCCGGCGGGATCTCCTCGACGTGGTGCGTGACCAGCACCATCGCGGGCGCGTCCGGGTCCATCGCCAGCTCGGACAGCTTCGCGACGAGGTCCTCACGGCCGCCCAGGTCGAGGCCGGCGGCGGGCTCGTCGAGCAGCAGCATCTCGGGGTCGGTCATCAACGCGCGGGCGATCAGCGTGCGCTTGCGCTCACCCTCGCTCAGCGTGCCGTACAGGCGGTCGGCGAGGTGCTCCATCCCCAGTGTGCCGAGCAGCTCGCGGGCGCGGTCGGTGTCTTCCTTGCCGTACTCCTCGCGCCACCGGCCGAGCACCGCGTAACCGGCGGAGACGACCAGGTCGACGACCTTCTCGTCACCGGGGACGCGGCCGTTCAGCGCGGCCGAGCACAGACCGATGCGGGGCTTGAGCTCCTGGACGTCGGTCTTGCCCAGGCGTTCACCCAGGAGGTGGACCTTGCCCCTCGTGGGGTGCAGTTCCGCGCTGGAGAGCCGTAGCAGGGTCGTCTTGCCGGCACCGTTCGGGCCCAGCACCACCCAGCGCTCGTCCAGTTCCACGCTCCAGTCGATGTTGCCGACCAGCGTGTTCTTCCCTCGGCGGACCGACACGCCCGCCATGTGCACGACCAGATCTGTCACGTCGACGTCCGCCACGCCTCCATTGTTCCGAACGGCCTTCCCCAACCCCTCCATCGGGGGTCTCCAGACGACACGCGGGGACGCTACGTGCGCCAGGAGAGTACGAAAGCTCCCCGCGTGCACTCCGGGCTGCGCCGCCTGTGTGAACTCTCAAGTTTTTTGTCGGTGCCGGATGCCAAGATCGGAGGTATGGCTATGCGACCGGAGTCCGAGGTGCTGGCAGGCCGACCGTTCCCACTGGGGGCACACGCCGAAGCAGGCGGTGTCCGGTTCGCGGTGACGTCGCACGTCGCCGACGCGGTCGAGGTCTGTCTCGTCGACGACGACGGGGCCGAGAAGCGGGTCGAACTGACCGAACGAACGTTCGGCGTGTGGCACGGCCTCGTCCCCGGCGTGACGCCCGGCCAGAAGTACGGCTTCCGGGTGCACGGCCCGTACGACGCGGGGCGCGGGCTGCGGTGCAACCCGGCGAAACTGCTGGTCGACCCGTACGCGCGGCAGATCACCGGGCGGATCACGGACGTCGAGGCCGCCCTCGGGTACGTGGGCGACCCGATGCACGGGCCGCCGTCCGCGGTCGACTCGCTCGGCAGCGTTCCCCTCTCGGTCGTGAGCTCGCCGGGCGGCGCGGACACGGGCGTGAAGCCCGAGGTGCCGTTCGAAGAGGCCGTCATCTACGAGTTGCACGTCAAGGGCTTCACGAAGAACCACCCGGACATCCCCGAACGGCTGCGCGGCACGTACCTCGGCCTGGCGCACCCGGCGGCGGTCGAGCACCTCACGCGGCTCGGCGTCACGAGCGTCGAACTGCTCCCCGTGCAGGCGTTCCAGGACGAGCCGTCGCTCATCGGCCGCAAAGCGGTCAACTACTGGGGTTACTCGCCGCTGGGGTACTGCGCTCCGCACGCGGGCTACGCGAGCGAGCCCGGCAACGAGGTGCAGGAGTTCCGGACGATGGTCTCGGCCCTGCACGCCGCGGGCATCGAGGTGCTGATCGACGTCGTCTACAACCACACCTGCGAGGGCGGGCCGGACGGGCCGACGATCTGCTTCCGCGGGTTCGACGCGCCGGGGTACTACCTGCACGCGGGCGGCGGCAGCACCGTCGACATCACCGGGTGCGGCAACACGCTGGACGCCGGGTCGCCGCAGGTCGTGCGGCTGGTCACGGACTCGCTGCGGTACTGGGCGGACGAGATGGGCGTGGACGGCTTCCGGTTCGACCTCGCGTCGACCATGGGCAGGCCGGGCGGCGGGTTCTTCGACCGCGACTCCGCGCTGCTGACGGCCATCACGACGGACCCGGTGCTGTGCCGCGCGAAGCTGATCGCCGAGCCCTGGGACGCCACGGGCGACGGGTACCGCGTCGGCGACTTCGGGGTGCAGTGGGCGGAGTGGAACGGCCGCTACCGCGACACGGTCAGGGACTTCTGGCGCGGCCACACGTCCGTGCGCGACCTCGCGTACCGGCTCTCCGGGTCGTCGGACCTGTACGCGGACGACCTGCGCCGGCCGTGGCAGTCGATCAACTTCATCACCGCGCACGACGGGTTCACGCTGCGGGATCTGGTGTCGTACAACGACAAGCACAACGAGGAGAACGGCGAGGACAACCGCGACGGCACGAACGACAACCGGTCGTGGAACTGCGGCGCCGAGGGCGAGACGTCCGATCCGGACGTCCTCGCGCTGCGGGCCAAGCAGGCGCGGAACCTCCTCGCGACGCTGCTGCTGTCCACCGGCACGCCGATGATGGTCGCGGGCGACGAGATGTGGCGCACCCAGCGCGGCAACAACAACGCGTACTGCCTCGACAACCGGGTCTCCTGGGTCGACTGGGAGGAGACCGACGCGAGCAAGGCGATTCTCGGCTTCACCCAGCGGCTGATCGACCTGCGCTCCTCCTCCCCCGCACTGCGCCAGCCGGAGTTCTTCGAGGGCCGCACGACGCCCAGCGGCAACCCGGACCTGGTGTGGTTCCGGCCGGACGGGCACGAGATGGCCGAGACCGACTGGTTCGACGAGGGCCGCCGCACGCTCGGCATGTTCATCGACGGCTCGAACTGCCTGTCGCGCACGCGGGAAGGCGAACTCGTGTCGGACCACTCGTGGCTGCTGCTGATGCACGCCGGTGCGGACCCGATCACCGTGACGCTGCCGCACGAGCGGTACGGGCCGTCCTACGACCCGTACCTGGACACGACGACGGCGGACGGCTCGCCCGCCGCCCCCGGTTCGCTGCCGCCGCGCGCGAAGGTGACGGTGGAAGCGCGCTCGTTGCTACTTCTGCGCGTGCCGAGGTAGATCGACGTACTCGTGCGGGTCCGCCGCGGCCGGGTCGATCATGAGCTTGCCGACGCTGTGGTGGCCGAGCGCGTACCTGCCGCGCTCCGGGTCCCAGCGCCCGTACTCGGCCAGCGCCTGCCGCTTGCGGGCGAACTGCCTGTCGCTCAACGCGATCACCTGGTCGGCCGTCCGCTGCTCCTGGGGCCACGTGTAGCCGTAGACCCAGTGGAAGCGGAAGTCGAGCCCGGGCAGACCCTCCGCTGCCTCGCGGCACGCCTTGTGGGGTCAGGTTCGGATGTCGAGCAACCCGCCGTTCTCACCGCGGGTGAGCAGCACGAGGACCACCCGCCGTCCCGCCTCTCTGCACCGGCGGATCGACCCGGCCATCGCGAGCGACTCGTCGTCCTGGTGCGGCGAGTAGAAGATCGCGGGTGGACGGGCCGTGGCCGCGGTGCCGGTGGGCAGCAGGGCCGCGGCGGTACCGAGAGCGAGTGCTTTGCGCCGGCTGAGCTCCATGCTCTGGTGCCTACTGCGCGTCACCGGGCGAAACAAGCACTGGTGTGGACCACAGATCATCCACTGGACGCTCTAGCCACTCTCCGAGAACGTCTGGCACCATCACGGCGTGCTGGTCTACTGCTGGACCGACCGCACGATCGACCTCGTGCTCGTGGCGTCGTGCGGGTGTAGCTCGACGCGACGCATGCGCTGAGCAGCTGCGTTGCGTCTTGATCGCTACCCCGTATCAGTGACACCCCCAAATCATGGGGCCGTCTTTTGGGTCGACAAAAAGCGTGTCGACCCAAAGCCAACGCGATCTGGAGCGAGCCGGTGACTTCGACGTTTGCCGAGCAAGATCAATTCGACCTGCACCCGCGGCTGGACAGTCAGCTGCTGCGTGACGTGATCCACCCGTCCCGATCCCTGTGGACGCCGCGCGAACTGCGCGACCTGACCTCGTTCGTGGCGAGCGAGCTCACGACCGGGCTGCTGGAGATCCTCGACTACTCCCCGGAACGTCGCTGGTGGGCGCGGCTGGGGCTGACCGAGGGCGTGGAACTGTGGCTGCTGTCGTGGCTGCCCGGCCAGGGCACCGAGCCGCACGACCACGGCGGGTCCGCCGGGTCGTTCACCGTGCTGACCGGCCGGCTGCGGGAGGACTACCGCTACCCCGCCGGCCCGGTGCGGTCGGCCGTCCGCGAGACCGGTGACGCGCTGGGCTTCGGTTCCGGGCGGGCGCACCAGGTGCTGAACCCGTTCGAGGTGCCTGCCGCGACCGTGCACGCCTACTCGCCGCCGCTCGTGCCGACCCGCGAGTACGCGTCACTGCTCGACATCCCCGACTCGATCCCGCCGCTGCCCGCCCAGCGCCTGCCCTTGTCCGAACTGCGTCAGCTGGCCGACCAGGAGGGCCCGTGAGCACCGTCGACATCATCCTCGAAGAGGCGCGGTCCCACCTGAAGCGGCTGGAACCGCACGAGCTGCACCGGTTGGAGGACGCTCTCGTCGTCGACATCCGGCCGCACCACAACCGGCTGGCGGAGGGCGAGATCGAGAACTCCGTCGCGGTCGAGCGGATCGTGCTGGAGTGGCGGCTCGACCCGGCCGGCGAGTGGCGGCTGCCCGGCTTCACCGCGGACACGACGGTCGTCGTGGTGTGCAACGAGGGCTGGGCCTCTTCGCTCGCCGCCCGCGACCTCCAGCGCATCGGCCTGCCCAACGCCACGGATCTCGTCGGCGGGTACCGGGGCTGGCGCGCGGCGGGACTGCCGATCAGGGAAGGTGGCACGCAGGCCGTCGTGTGACCGTGGAACCGCTGTCACGCCGGTAGCGTCTTGTGATCGTGACAGTTGTGCGCTGGGTCGTGACGGCCCTGGTCGTGGCGGGCACGATCGCCTGGACCTACCCCGACCTCCTCGCCGGACTCGCCGGGGCACTGGTGGGACTGCTGCTGGAGCTGACGCTGGCGCAGGCCGGGCTGGCGCTCGGTGCCGTCCTCTTCGGACTCCGCGTCACGCACGTGATCATCGGCATCGGCAGCGAGCTGAAGTCGTGGACGAGGACGCACCAGCGGATCGTGCTGCGGACCCTGCCGGTGCTCGCGACGATCGGCATCACCGGGCTGAAGCCGGGTGTGCGCAGGCGGACCGTCCTCACCGGAGCGTTCGCGATCCTCCTCGGTGCGGTGGTCGCGGCGGCCACGTGGCTCGCCACCGGTGCGGCGTTCGGCAAGGGCCTGGCGCTGGCCGCCACCGCGTGCTTCCTGCTCCAGCTCGTGCCCGTCGAGAAGCCTGGCCACACGAGCCTCGGGTGGTTCGTCTTCGGGCTGCCGAAGCTCACCGGCCGGCGGCTCGGCGAACTGGAGGCGCGGCCGCAGGTCGTCGCCGGCATGGACGCCTACCACCGCGGCGACATCGACGAGGCCGAGCGGATCCACGAGGAGCTGGTGCGCGACCACCCCGACCTGCTCACCGTGGTCGGGCTCAAGGTCGTGACCGCGTGCGCCCGCGAGCGGTACCTGGAGGCGTTGCAGACCGTCGTCGGGTTGAGCAGGCGGCAGGACCTCGGCACGCGCGAGCTGGCGTTCGTGATGGCCACGACGGCCGCGGTCGCCGCGGCCGCGGTGGAGGCCGGGCAGTTCCCCGCCGACGTCGGGCTGGAGACGGCGAAGAGCATGCTCGCCAACGCCTACGAGGCCGGGTATCCGAAGCACCGGTCGAACGGGGTGCTCGCGGTCATCGCGCTGATCGAAGGCGACACCGCGAAGGCGAGGCAGCTCGCGGGCTACGCGGCCGAGTCGAGCGAGAACGCGCTGGACCGCGCCGACGAACTGATCACGATCGCGCGGGCGTGGATGGCCGACGGCAACAACGCGAAGGCCCGCGAGCTCACGGCCGAGGCGACCGCCCTCGCCGGGTGGAGCCCGCGGGTGGCGGCGACCCGCGCCCGTCTGGAGATCAGCTGACCCCGGACAGTTGCCGCCGCCACCAATCCGCAGGCTAACCACACCTCACGACCGAAAACGAATCGGTCGCCCCATTGTGTGCATTCCCGGAAAAGGCTTGAACCGCAACGAACGGGTGACCGGCCAGCTCGCCACCGACATTCCGCGCAGCCCGGAATACTACGCACCGCGCACGGCAAAGGGCCCGTCACCGAGACCGGTGACGGGCCCTTTTCCACCCCGCGTTTCAGATCAGCTGTTCTCGACCGGCAGCGAGGGCAGGCCGGGCAGCGCGGGCAGGCCACCGGGCGGAGCCGGCAGACCACACTTCTGCAGCAGGTCGGTGACGGTCTTCAGCAACGTCGTCAGGATTCCGGTGATCTTGCCGACGTCGGGCAGGCCACCGCTCGCGGCGCCGAGGATCGTGCCGCCCAGACCGGCGATGGACGAGATCAGGTTCATCACGACCGGCAGGCACTGGTCGACGGGGCCCGCGTAGGCGACGCCCTTCACCGGGACCGGCACCGGCAGCCCGCTGGTCGGCAACGCCGGCAGGCACCCGGAACTCTGCAGCGCGGTCACCAGGCCGAGCAGGTCACCGATCAACGGTGTCACCGCGCCGACGTTCGGAAGTGGCAACAGGCTGCTGACGACTTTCGTGAGCTTCCCGGCGAGATCGGTCACGATCGCGGCGCAGGCGGCTGGGAGTTCTGGCGCGGCGGGCGTCGCACTGGCAGCCGGGACTGATGAGGCGGTGAACAGTGCTGCGACGAGCGAGAGTGCGGTAATCGTCTTCTTCACGGCTACCTTCTTCCTCAATGCGCAATTCGCTGGAGCCGCGCCGGAAATGCCTAGCGGGAATTCTGGTGCGGTTCATTCCATGCGATGAAGCGTAAGCCCGGGCACGCACCCCTACCAGCGGAGATCGCGAATTCACCCACTCGAAAAAGTGCTCATTCGAATGAGGGAAGGCCCTGAATCGTGCACGCGCCTGAGCGAGGTCACGAGCAGTTAACAGGAAACAAAGAAGACGAACACATCAGGGCATCCAGCCCGCCGTTTGAAGGCGAACTGGATGCCCTGTGTTGATCCAACTGACCTGGTCAGCTGGCCAGAACGACCCTGCCGAGCTCGGCGGGAGAGGCCAGCAGGCCGTGCCGGGGCAGCACGCGCACGGTGTAACCGAGCGCACCGGCGTGCGGCAGCGGCACCTCCGCCTCGTAGTTGCCGTTGCCCGCGTAGTTCATCGGCGCCGTCACGACGTCCTTGAGCTCGTCGGAGTCGTGGGACACCTTGCCGAGCACGACCTGAACGTCCACTTCGGACGGCTCCAGCCCGGCCAGCTCCACCCGTGCCCGCACGATGACCGGCGCGCCCAGCACCGGCACGGACGAGCCACCGAGCACGAGGTCGCTGTCGAGCACCCGCACCCGCGTCCACGACGCGCGCAGCCGGTGCCGGTACGAGGACAGCTCCTTCGCACCCCGGTAGCCCTCACCGACGACGTTCTGCGCGGACGCGGCGGCCGGCGCGTAGTACGTCTCCACGTACTCGCGGACCATCCGGGACGCCTGCACGACCGGCCCGAGCGAGGCCAGCGTGTGCCGGACCATCGACATCCAGCGGGTCGGCACGCCGTCCTCCCCGCGGTCGTAGAACAACGGCGCCACCTGCGAGCCGAGCAGCTCGTACAGGGCGTTGGCCTCGAGGTCGTCCCGGCGGATCGGGTCGTTGACGCCGTCCGCGGTCGGGATGGCCCAGCCGTTCGACCCGTCGTACAGCTCGTCCCACCAGCCGTCGCGGATGGACAGGTTGAGGCCGCCGTTCAGCGCCGCCTTCATGCCGGACGTGCCGCAGGCCTCCAGCGGGCGCATCGGGTTGTTCAGCCACACGTCACAGCCCCAGTACAGGTACCGGGCCATGGACATGTCGTAGTCGGGCAGGAACACGATCCGGTGCCGCACGCCCGCGTCGTCGGCGTAGCGCACGATCTGCTGGATCAGCGCCTTGCCACCGTCGTCGGCGGGGTGCGACTTGCCCGCCACAACGAGCTGCACGGGCCGTTCGGGGTGCAGCAGCAGCGAACGCAGCCGTTCCGGGTCGCGCAGCATCAGCGTGAGGCGCTTGTACGTCGGCACGCGCCGTGCGAAGCCCACGGTCAGCACGCTCGGGTCGAACACCGAGTCGGTCCAGCCCAGCTCCAGCGCGGACGCACCGCGTTGCAGCCACGACTCGCGCAAACGCCTGCGCACCTCCTGCACGAGGCGACCGCGCAACGTCGACCGCAGCTCCCACAGGCCCGCGTCGGTGACCGGCTCGAACGCGCCGATGCCGAGTCCGATCTTGTTGTCCACTGCGTCTGATTCGGACGCTCCGAGCAGCTTGCTCATCTCGGTCGCCGCCCAGGTCGGCCCGTGCACGCCGTTGGTGACCGAGCCGATCGGCACCTCGGTGGCGTCGAAGCCCGGCCAGAGGCCGCGGAACATGTCCCTGCTGACCTCACCGTGCAGTTTGGACACACCGTTCGCGCGCTGGGCGAGCCGCAGGCCCATGTGGGCCATGTTGAACATGCCGGGGTTGTCCTCGGCGCCCAGCGCGAGGATGCGCTGGGTGTTCACGCCCGGCACCAGGTTCTCGGCGCCGAAGTAGTGCTGGACCAGGTCGACCGGGAACCTGTCGATGCCGGCGGGCACCGGCGTGTGCGTGGTGAACACGGCACCGGCGCGGGCCGCCGTGAGCGCCTGGTCGAAGTCGAGGCCGTCGTTGGTGATGTACTCGCGGATCCGCTCCAGTCCGAGGAAGCCCGCGTGGCCCTCGTTCGTGTGGAACACCTCGGGCTGCGCGTGCCCGGTCAGCTCGCAGAACGTGCGGACGGCCCGCACGCCGCCGATGCCCGCGAGGATCTCCTGGCGGATCCGGTGGTTCTGGTCGCCGCCGTAGAGCCGGTCGGTGACGCCGCGCAGGTCGTCGTCGTTCTGCTCCACGTCGGAGTCGAGCAGGAGCAACGGGACGCGCCCGACCTGCGCCTTCCAGATCTTCGCGCGCAGCATCCGGTCACCCGGCATGGCCACGTGGACCAGCAGCGGCAGCCCGGACGGCTCGGTCAGCAGTTCCAGCGGCAGGCCGCGCGGGTCGAGCACCGGGTAGTGCTCGACCTGCCAGCCGTCGAGCGACAGCGACTGGCGGAAGTACCCGGACCGGTAGAGCAGACCGACCGCGATCAGCGGAACGCCCAGGTCAGAGGCTGCCTTGAGATGGTCGCCGGCGAGGATGCCGAGACCGCCGGAGTAGTTCGGCAGCGCCTCGTGCACGCCGAACTCCATCGAGAAGTACGCGACGCTCGTGGGCAGTGGTGTGTCGCTCGACCCGCGCTCCCTGCGACCGGAGATCTCGTCCTGGCGCCGCTGGTACCAGCGCGGCCCGTTGACGTATCGCTCCAGGTCGGAAGCGAGGGCGTGGAGTTTGAGCAGGAACTGTTCGTCTCTCGCGAGTGACTCCAGCTTCCCGGCGTCGACGACGGAGAGCAGGCGCAGGGGGTCGCCACCCACCTCGGACCAGACGCGCGAGTCGATCGAGGCGAAGAGGTCCTGCGTGGGCGGGTGCCACGTCCAGCGCAGGTTGGTGGCGAGCGTGCTCAGCGCGGACAGGGGCTCCGGCAGGCTGGCTCGGACGGTGAACCGGCGAAGTGCTCGCATGACGAGCGAACTTACCTGCCACCCCCGAGGGCCTGACAACGTTCCCGGTCACACCTGCAACGACTTGCGGCTCAATTGGCCAGTTCGCGCGAGTGGGCGATGAACAACTCGCCGTCCCGGACCACCAGGTCCAGCCGGAAACCCACGATCGACACGTTCTTCCCCGGGAAGTCGCTCGTGGGGGCGCCGTGCTTGCGCAGCGTGAGGTCGAGCTCGACGGCGAACCTCTCGTCGTCCTGCGCGGTGCCGCTGATCCGGGGCTCGCCGTAGATCGCGACCACCTCGTACTGCTTCCAGTACTGGTCGTCGGCCTGCTCGGCGGGCCGGAACTCGGGAGCCCAGTCCTGGCGCGCACCCGCGGGGTCCTTCGGCAGCTTGGCGAAGTGCCGCTGGACGAAGGCGTCCACGTCCTTGGTGGTGAGGGCGGCGGGGGATGCCGTCGTGCTCTGACTCGTCGACGGGGTGCCCGATCCGACGGCCTGGTAGCGGTTGACCAGGAAGGACGCGGTCACGACCATCGCGACGAGCAACACGGCCGCAGCGGCCAGGGCCCCGGCCCGGCGCGCTCGGCGGACGGGTTGGATCGCGGTGGCGGACACGGTGGCGGACGCAGGACCGGTGAGAGCCGCCAGCTCCTCGGCGACCTGCGCGGCGGTCGGCCTCTCCGCCGGCTCGATGGCCAGCAGCCGGGTCAGCAGCGGCGTCAGCGGTCCGGACCTGGTCGGCGGCACGAGCTGCCCGGTCGAGATCTTGTAGAGCAGGCCGAACTCGTTCGCGCTGCGCCCGAACGGCGGCTGCCCCTCCATCATCGCGTAGAGCGTGGCCCCGAACGAGAACATGTCCGCCGCCGGATCGGGGTCCGCGCCGCGAGCCAGCTCCGGCGCGAGGTAGGCGAGCGTGCCCGCCAGCATCCCGGTCCTGGTGACCGCCACGTCCCCGGCCGCACGCGAGATGCCGAAGTCCGTGATCTTGACCTTGCCGTTGTGTCCGATCAGGACGTTGCCGGGCTTGACGTCCCGGTGGACGATCCCCGCCTCGTGCGCCGCGGCGAGCGCGGCGACGACCTCCGCTCCGATCCGCGCGGTCTCCTCCGGCGGCAGCGTGCCGCGCTCGGCCAGCACCGCCGATAGGCTCCTGGACGGCAGGTACTCCATCACCAGGCACGGTCGGCCGTCCTCGACCACGACGTCGAAGACCCCGATCGCGTTCGGGTGCTGCAACCGAGCGGCGATCCTGCCCTCGCGCATCGCCCGCTGGCAGGCCTCCTCGACCTGCTTCGGCTCCAGTTCGGGCAGGAGCAGCTGCTTGATCGCGACCTCGCGGTGGAGCAGCTCGTCGCGTGCGCGCCACACGACACCCATGGCGCCGCTGCCGAGGCGTTCGAGCAGGGCGTACCGGCCGGCGAAGGTCTGCACGTCAGCCCTTCTCCTCGCCGATGATCCGCAGCTGCTCACCCTTGCCGGAGATCGTGAGCGTGTGTTCCTCGGTCGTGTTGTTGTTCGTCTCCGCCTCGGTCAGCTGCAGCGCCGTCGTGACGGTGAAGCTGTCACCGTTGGCCTTGACCAGCGGCGTGCCCTTGATCGCGACCTTGGTGTAGTTGCCCCAGTACTCCTTGTCGGTGGACGGGCTGGGTGCCTGGTCCGGGTCCCAGTCCGCGCGGGCGGCGTCGAGGTTCTGCGGCAACTTCCCGTAGTGCTGCTTCACGAACTGGGTGACCTGGGCGGTCGTGAACTTGCTGCCGGCGGGCTTCGACGACGGCGGCGGGCTCTGGTAGGTCTGCGACTGCGTCGGCTTCTGAGTCGTCGTCGTGGGGGCGCTGGTGTCCTTCGTGGGGCTGGGGTCCTGCGTCTGGGACGAGGTCTCCGGCGTCGAGGTGCCGGGGTTCGCGCTGGTGTCGTCGCGGTTGCGGTCGATGATCGCGTACGCGATGCCCGAGACCAGCAGCACCGCGAGGACGGCCGCGGCGATCGCGAGGCCGCGGTTCTTCTTCGGCTCCGGCTCCGGCTCGTACGGCTCCGGCTCCATCAACGGCGCGGGCGGCCGGGTGCGCGGCGGCGGGGGCGGCACCGGGCGAGGCCCCTGCGTGCCCGGTCCCGACGCTCCCATCACGGCCGTGCCGGACGGCGGCGTCATCGGCCGCGGCGGGATCACCCTGGTGACCGGGACCGGGGCGCCGGACGCGATCGCCTTGAGCTCCTCCACCGCCTGGGCCGCCGTCGGGCGCTGCGACGGCTCGTTGGCGAGCATGCGGACCAGCAACCCGGTGAGCGGACCGGAGCGCATCGGCGGGCGCGTCTCGCCCCGCGCGACCTTGTACAGCAGGCCGAGGTCGTTGGTGCTCTTGCCGAACGGCGGCTCGCCCTCGGTCATCGCGTAGATCGTCGCGCCGAGCGAGAACACGTCCGAGGGCGACGCGGGCTCGGCACCGCGGGCGAGTTCCGGCGCGAGGTACGCGGGCGTGCCGGCGAGCATGCCGGTCTTCGTCACGGCCACATCGCCCAAAGCACGCGAAATTCCGAAATCGGTGATCTTGACGGCGCCGTCACGTCCAATCAGGACGTTGCCGGGCTTGATGTCGCGGTGGACGATCCCCGCGCCGTGGGCGGCGGCCAGCGCCGACGCCGCGAGCGAACCGATCCGCGCGGCCTCCATCGGCGGCATCGGACCGCGCTCGTCCAGCACGGCCGAGAGGTTGCGGGACGGCAGGTACTCCATGACCAGGCACGGCTTGCCGTTGTCGACGACGACGTCGTAGACCGCGATCGCGTTCGGGTGCTGCAGGCGCGCGGCGATGCGGCCCTCGCGCATGGCGCGCTGGACGGCCTCGTGGAACTCGTTCGGCTGCACTTCGTTGAGGAGCAGCTGCTTGACCGCGACGTCCCGGTGGAGGAGTTCGTCGCGTGCTCGCCACACGACGCCCATCGCTCCGGCGCCGAGCTGGTCGAGCAGGACGTAACGGTCGCCAAGCTTGTTCACGCGCGGGAGGCTACCTGTAGCACGTTCGCAACGATGTGAGTTGCCTGGGAACGGTCCAATGCTTTCGACACCTCGTGGGCCGAGACCCTGGACACACGTGCGGCTCAAGGTGTGCGATCGACACCGAAGGGGTACGGATCTGGATGGGGTAACCCGCTGACAGGGTGCTTGATCGAGCAAGGCAGGATTGCGAGCTACGCGGAGCGACACGGCGGAAAGGCGCTGCCGATGAGTGGACGGCTCGGTATCGACGACGTATCCCCGGTGGTCTCGGCTGGACGGTATCCAGCCAAAGCCGTTGTGGGAGAACACATTCCGGTTCAGGCCACGGTGTGGCGCGAGGGACACGACAAACTCGCGGCCACAGTCACGTGGCGCGGGCCGAACGACCGAGTCGCTCGCCAGACACGCATGCACGAGGTCGGCATCGGCCTCGACCGGTGGGGAGCGACCATCGTTCCCGACCACCAGGGCGCGTGGACGTTCCGGATCGATGCGTGGAGTGACCCCTGGGGCACCTGGAACCACGCCGTTGAGGTGAAGATCGCGGCCGGCCAAGGCCCCGGTGATCTCGCAAACGACCTCGAAATCGGTGCGCAGCTACTCGATCGGGTGGCACGTCGACCCGATCGAAGGCAAGAGCGAGCACTGCTCACGTCCGCCGCGGAAGCGCTGCGGGACGAGGACCGGCCGCTGACCGAACGCGTCGCGCAGGCCTTCGCCGACGAAGTGCAGAAGGTCATGTTCGAGCACCCGGTGCGCGAGCTGATCACCAAGGGCAAGACGCACAAGATCTGGTGCGACCGCAAGAAGGCCGCGTACGGCTCGTGGTACGAGTTCTTCCCGCGCAGCACCGGCGGGATCGACGAGACCGGCCAGGCGGTGCACGGCACGTTCGCCACGGCCACCAAGGAGCTCGACCGGGTCGCGGCGATGGGCTTCGACGTCGTCTACTTCCCGCCGATCCACCCGATCGGGCGGGTCAACCGCAAGGGCCCCAACAACACGCTCGTCGCCGGTCCCGACGACACCGGCTCGCCGTGGGCGATCGGCGCGGACGAGGGCGGGCACGACGCGATCCACCCGCAGCTCGGCACGATCGAGGACTTCGACGCGCTCGTGGAGCGTGCGCACGAGCTCGGCCTGGAGGTCGCGCTCGACTTCGCGCTGCAGTGCGCGCCGGACCACCCGTGGGTGCTCAAGCACCCGGAGTGGTTCACCACCCGGCCGGACGGCACGATCGCGTACGCGGAGAACCCGCCCAAGAAGTACCAGGACATCTACCCGATCAACTTCGACCTCGACCCGCAGGGCCTCTACCACGAGGTGCTGCGCGTGATGCTGCACTGGGCCGAGCACGGGGTGCGGATCTTCCGGGTCGACAACCCGCACACCAAGCCGCCGGACTTCTGGCAGTGGCTGATCTGGAAGGTCAAGGAGGTCTACCCGGACACGCTGTTCCTGTCCGAGGCCTTCACCCGGCCCGCCCGTCTCTACGGGCTGGCGAAGCTCGGCTTCACCCAGTCCTACACGTACTTCACGTGGCGGACGGGCAAGCAGGAGCTGATCGAGTTCGGCGAGGACCTGCGCGACCACTGGGACGAGGCGCGCCCGAACCTCTTCGTGAACACCCCCGACATCCTCCACGAGTCGCTGCAGCACGGAGGTCCCGGTATGTTCGGGCTTCGTGCGGCGCTCGCGGCCACGCTCGCGCCGAGCTGGGGTGTCTACAGCGGCTACGAGCTCTTCGAGCACGAGGCCGTGAAGCCCGGCAGCGAGGAGTACCTCAACTCCGAGAAGTACCAGTTGCGGCCTCGTGACTACGCCCGTGCCCTCGCGGACGGGCGTTCGCTCGAACCGTGGCTGCGCAAGCTGAACCACATCCGCAAGGCGCACCCGGCACTCCAGCAGATGCGCACGCTGAAGTTCCAGCACACCGACAACGACGCGATGCTCGCCTTCTCCAAGCGCGATCCGGAGACCGGCGACACCGTCGTGGTCGTGGTCAGCCTCGACCCGCACAACGCGCAGGAGGGGACGTTGTACCTCGACCTGCCGGAGCTCGGGTTCGACTGGCACGAGCGGGTGATCGCGCACGACGAGGTCACCGGCGAGACCTGGGACTGGGGACAGGCCAACTACGTCCGCCTCGAACCGTGGCGCGCCACCGCACACGTGGTGAGCCTGCAGCGCCGCTTCAGCTGATCGATGAACGGCGCATTTGTCCACCTGAGGTGAACGAAAGCGCCGTTCATCGAGACCAACCCCCGACGAGGTGGGAGATCATGAACGAAGACACCCGTCCGGACGCGGCGCTGGGGCTGGAAGGCGTCCCGCACACCGGTGAGGCCGTCGACGCCCAGGGAATGCTCGTCGAACCCCAGTCAGAGGACTTCAAGTCGGCGAAGCCGGCGTCGGCGAACCCGAGCTGGTTCAAGGGCGCCGTGTTCTACGAGGTGCTGGTGCGCGCGTTCAGCGACTCGAACGGCGACGGGACGGGTGACCTCAGAGGACTCGCCTCCCGGCTGGACTACCTGGAGTGGCTCGGCGTCGACTGCCTCTGGCTGCCGCCGTTCTACGCCTCTCCGCTGCGCGACGGCGGGTACGACATCAGCGACTTCCGCGCGGTGCTGCCGGAGTTCGGCACCGTCGACGACTTCGTGTACCTGCTGGAGGAAGCGCACCGGCGCGGGATCCGCGTGATCACCGACCTGGTCCTCAACCACACCTCCGACGCGCACCCGTGGTTCCAGGAGTCGCGGCAGAACCCAGAGGGTCCGTACGGCGACTACTACGTGTGGAGCGACGACGACTCGCGTTACAGCGACGCGCGGATCATCTTCGTCGACACGGAGTCGTCGAACTGGACGTACGACCCGGTGCGCGGGCAGTTCTTCTGGCACCGCTTCTTCAGCCACCAGCCGGACCTCAACTACGAGAACCCGGAAGTGCAGGAGGCGATGCTCGACGTCCTGCGGTTCTGGCTCGACCTCGGCATCGACGGGTTCCGCCTCGACGCCGTGCCGTACCTCTTCGAGGAGGAAGGCACGAACTGCGAGAACCTGCCGCGCACGCACGAGTTCCTCAAGCGCTGCCGCAAGGTCGTCGACGACGAGTTCCCCGGCCGGGTGCTGCTCGCCGAGGCGAACCAGTGGCCGTCGGACGTGGTCGAGTACTTCGGTGACCCGGAGATCGGCGGCGACGAGTGCCACATGGCGTTCCACTTCCCGCTGATGCCGCGCATCTTCATGGCGGTGCGGCGCGAGTCGCGGTTCCCGATCTCGGAGATCCTGGCGCAGACGCCGTCGATCCCCGAGAACGCGCAGTGGGGCATCTTCCTGCGCAACCACGACGAGCTGACGCTGGAAATGGTCACGGACGAAGAACGTGACTACATGTACGCGGAGTACGCCAAGGACCCGCGGATGAAGGCGAACATCGGCATCCGCAGGCGTTTGGCCCCGTTGCTGGAGAACGACCGCAACCAGCACGAGCTGTTCACCGCGCTGCTGCTGTCGCTGCCCGGCTCTCCGGTTCTGTACTACGGCGACGAGATCGGCATGGGCGACAACATCTGGCTCGCCGACCGCGACGCCGTGCGCACGCCGATGCAGTGGACTCCCGACCGCAACGCGGGCTTCTCCGCGTGCGATCCCGGCCGGATCTACCTGCCGGTGATCATGGACCCGGTCTACGGCTACCAGGGCCTGAACGTCGAGGCGCAGCTCAACAACTCGTCGTCGCTGCTCAACTGGACCCGCCGCATGATCGAGGTGCGCAAGCAGCACCACGCGTTCGCCGAGGGCGACTTCAGCGAGCTCGGCGGCTCGAACCCCAGCGTGCTCGCCTACAAGCGACTGTGGAAGCGGCCGGACGGGCGCGAGGACATCGTGCTCTGCGTGAACAACCTGTCACGCTTCCCGCAACCGGTCGAGCTTGACCTCTCCGAGCACCGCGACTACACGCCGCTGGAGCTCACCGGAGGTGTCAAATTCCCCGCGATCGGGGAACTCCCTTACCTGCTGACCCTTCCCGGTCACGGTTTCTACTGGTTCCAGCTGGTAGAGGCGGGCGACGACAGCGAAATGAGGTGAATCGCGCGTGATCGACCCCGACGAGCTCACCGACAAGCTGGTCACCACCCTGCCCGACGTCCTCCCGACCCTGCGCTGGTTCGGAGGCAAGGACCGTCCGATCACCGCTGTCCGTCCACTGCGGACGACGCCGCTCGCCGAGGACATCGCGCACGCGATCGTCGAGGTCGAGCAGCCCGGCCGCACCGAGGCCTACCAGCTGATCATCAGCGAGCACTCGGACGGCTACGACGCCACGTCCGATCCCGAGCGGAACGGCCTGCTGCTGACCAAGATCGCCGCCGGCGAACAGGTCGGCGGCATCACGTTCGCCCACGAGCCGGGCGTCGAGCTGCGCACATCGTTGCGCGGCCGGCCGATCGGCGTCGAGCAGTCGAACACCTCGCTGATCTACGGCCAGCAGTACATCCTCAAGATCTTCCGCAAGCTCTCCCGCGGCGAGAACCGCGACCTGGTGCTGCACCGGGCGTTGCGGTCCGTCGGCTGCGAGCACATCGCGCTGCCGCTCGGCTCGATCTCGACCGAGCTCGACGGCGAACCGGTGACGCTCGCGATGCTGCAGGAGTTCCTGCCGGACGCCGTCGAGGGCTGGGACATGGCCAAGACCTCGGTGCGCGACCTGATGGCGGAAGCCGACCTGCACGCGTTCGAGGTGGGCGGCGACTTCGCCGGTGAGGCCCAACGGCTCGGCCACGCCGTGGCGAAGGTGCACGCCGACCTCGCCGAAGCGCTGGGCACGCGGCTCGCCGACGACGACGCGATCGCCCAGGCCATCGCGGGCATGCAGCGGCGGCTCGACACCGTGCTGGAGGCGGTGCCGGAGCTGACCCGGTACGAGGAACCGTTGCGCGCCGCGTTCGACGAAGCCCGCCAGCACATCGGGAAGATCCCGATCCAGCACATCCACGGCGACCTGCACCTCGGTCAGGTGCTGCGGACCGTGCACGGCTGGCTGCTGATCGACTTCGAGGGCGAGCCGGCCGCCGGTGTCGCCGAACGCAACGCACTGCGGTCGCCGTTGCGCGACGTGGCGGGGATGCTGAGGTCGTTCGACTACGCGGCACGGCAGCTGCTGATCGGTCAGCCCGACGACGACCAGCTCGCCTACCGCGCGATGGAGTGGACGAAGCGCAACCGTGCGGCGTTCTGCGACGGCTACGCCGAGGTGGCGGCCGACCCGCGGGACAACACGCACCTGCTGCGCGCGTTCGAGCTGGACAAGGCGGTCTACGAGGTCGCTTACGAGCACGCCAACAGGCCGGAGTGGTTGACGGTTCCGCTGTCGTCGATCGCCCGGATGACCAGCGGAGGAGAGTAAGCCGTGAAGGCCGACCTGGACCGGCTCCTGTCAGGTGCGCACCACGACCCGCACTCGGTGCTGGGTGTGCACACCGTCGGCGATCAGGTGATCGCGCGGGCGCTGCGGCCCGGCGCGACCTCGGTGGCGGTGTCGTGGGGTGACAAGCAGGTCGAGCTGCCACGCATCGCCGACGCGTTGTTCGAGGGCGAGCTGCCGGAAGCTCCCGGCGACTACCGGCTGCTGGTGTCCTACGGCGATCACACGGTCGAGGTCGACGACCCGTACCGGTGGCTGCCCACGGTCGGCGAGCTGGACCTGCACCTGATCGGTGAGGGCAGGCACGAACGGCTCTGGGACGTGCTGGGCGCGCACGTCCGTTGCTACGAAACGATCACCGGCGACATCACCGGTGTCTCGTTCGCGGTGTGGGCGCCGAACGCGCGCGGCGTGCGCGTCACGGGTGACTTCGACGGCTGGGACGGGCGGGCGAACCCGTTGCGCTCCATGGGTTCCAGCGGTGTCTGGGAAGTCTTCCTGCCGAACGTTCCCGTGGGGTCGCGGTACAAGTTCCGCATCCTCGGCCAGGACGGCGTGTGGCACGAGAAGGCCGACCCGATGGCGTTCGCCACGGAGACCCCGCCGCAGACCGCTTCCGTCGTCACGCGGTCCGAGTACCAGTGGAACGACGCGGAGTGGGAGGCCCGGCGCGAGGCGACGCAGTGGGCGAACGCGCCGATGTCGATCTACGAGGTGCACCTCGGTTCGTGGAAGCCGGGTCTCGGCTACCGGGAGCTGGCCACGGAGCTCGCGGACTACTGCGAGGACATGGGCTTCACGCACGTCGAGATGCTTCCCGTGGCGGAGCACCCGTTCGGCGGCTCGTGGGGCTACCAGGTCACCTCGTACTACGCGCCGACCTCGCGGTTCGGTTCGCCGGACGACTTCCGGTACTTCGTCGACACGCTGCACCAGCGCGGCATCGGCGTGCTGGTCGACTGGGTGCCCGCGCACTTCCCGAAGGACGCCTGGGCGCTCGCGAAGTTCGACGGCACGCCGCTGTACGAGCACGCCGACCCGCGCCGCGGTGAGCAGCTCGACTGGGGCACGTACGTCTTCGACTTCGGGCGCAACGAGGTCCGCAACTTCCTGGTCGCGAACGCGCTGTACTGGATCGAGGAGTTCCACCTCGACGGACTGCGGGTGGACGCCGTCGCGTCGATGCTCTACCTCGACTACTCGCGGCCGGAGGGCCAGTGGCTGCCGAATGAGTTCGGCGGGCGCGAGAACCTCGACGCGGTGCGGTTCCTGCAGGAGCTCAACGCCACCGTGTACCGCCGTCACCCCGGCGTGGTGATGATCGCCGAGGAGTCGACGGCGTGGCCCGGCGTCACGCGGCCGACGCACCTGGGCGGGCTCGGGTTCGGGTTCAAGTGGAACATGGGCTGGATGCACGACACGCTGCACTACCTGTCGCGTGAGCCGATCCACCGGTCGTTCCACCACAACGAGATGACGTTCTCGCTGGTCTACGCCTGGAGCGAGAACTTCGTGCTGCCGCTGTCGCACGACGAGGTGGTGCACGGCAAGGGCTCGCTGTGGGGCCGGATGCCGGGTGACGACTGGAACAAGGCCGCCGGCGTGCGGTCGCTGCTCGCGTTCATGTGGGCGCATCCGGGCAAGCAGCTGCTGTTCATGGGCGGTGAGTTCGGGCAGCGGCAGGAGTGGTCGGAGTCGCGGTCGCTCGACTGGCACCTGGTCGAGCAGGAGCCGTTGCACCAGGGCATCCAGAAGCTGATGCGGGACCTGAACTCGGTGTACAAGACGGCGGCGGCGTTGTTCTCGCACGACGTCACGCCCGAGGGGTTCCAGTGGATCGACGCCAACGACGCCGGCGGCAACGTGCTGTCGTTCCTGCGCGTCGGTGAGGACGGGTCGACGCTGGCGTGCGTGGCGAACTTCGCCGGCATGCCGCACCACGACTACCGCGTGGGCCTGCCCGCCGGTGGGCGGTGGAAGGAGCTCGTGAACACCGACGCCGCGCACTACGGCGGGTCCGGGGTGGGCAACATGGGTGGCGTCGAGGCCGAGGCCAGGCCGTGGCACGGGCGGCCGTACTCCGCGGTGCTGCAGCTGCCGCCCGCGGGTGTGCTGTGGCTGGTTCCGGAGGTTCCCGGCGTTCTGGGCGAGGCGGACTGAGGCGTGTGGCGGGCTGGTGAACCTGATCAGCCCGCCACACGTTGGCCTCTGTATGCGCCTGAGTTCGACGAGTAGGACGCCCCTCAAGCCGACCGGCAGGCACAATGGGTTCATGCGGCACCGGAGCATCGCGCTGATCGTCGCCACCGCCCTGCTGGCGGTGGGCTGCACCGCCCAGATCCCGGGGCGTCCCCGTGCCGCCAAGGTGGTGAAGAAGGAAGCCTCCACCGAGACCGTCCAGGTGCGCGGGTCGGACAACGGCCCGATCGACAAGCTGGCCGCGACCGCCCTCACGGACATCGACGACTTCTGGAAGACCTCGTTCCAGCAGACGTTCAACAAGCCGTGGAAGCCGCTGACCGGCGGGTACTACTCGGTCGACACGGCCGACGCGACGGCCAAGCCGCCACCGTGCACGCAGAAGGCCGCCGACGTGGAGGGCAACGCGTTCTACTGCCCGGCCGCCGACGCCATCGCCTGGGACCGCGCGTCCCTGCTGCCGGTGCTGCAGGACCGCTTCGGCGAGGCCGCGGTGGTCGTCGTGCTCGCGCACGAGGTCGGTCACGCGGTGCAGAACCGCATGGGCATCACGCCGGAGGCCGAGCGTCGCGACCCCGAGAAGTACCCGACGATTCTCACCGAGGCCCAGGCCGACTGCTTCGCGGGCGCGTTCGTCCGCAACATCACCGACGGCAAGTCCCAGCGCCTCGACATCGGCACGGACGCCCTGGACAAGGCGCTCGGCGCGTTGATCACGTTCCGCGACCCGGTCGGCACGTCGCCGGAGGACGAGCAGGCGCACGGCAGCGCGTTCGACCGCGTGGCGGCGTTCCAGGACGGCTACGAGCAGGGCGCCAAGTTCTGCGCCGCGATGTCGGTCCAGAACCGCACGTTCACGCAGCGCGCGTTCACGAACACGCGTGACCGGGCCAACGGCGGCAACCTGCCGTTCTCCGAGATGCTCGAGTCCGTGACGCCCGACCTCGACGGGTACTTCAAGGGCCTGGCGACGGCCGCGGGCAAGACCTGGTCCTCGCCGCGTGCGGAGTCCTCTCCGAAGGAACCGACCTGCTCCGGTGACCAGGGCCCGGTCGCGTACTGCCCGTCTGACAAGACCATCAAGATCGACACCAACGAAGAGCTGCCGATCCTGCACAAGGAGCTCGGCGACTACGCGACTGGCACGTTGATCGCGACCAGGTACGCGATGGCCGAGCTGGCCGTGCAGGGCAAGCCGACGGAGGGCGAGGGCGCCTCCGCGGCCGCTCTGTGCCTGGCCGGGGCGTACACGGGCGCGGTGTTCCAGCGCCAGGACGGTTTCGGGCTCTCGCCGGGTGACTTCGACGAGGCCGTGACCGTGCTGCTGCGCTTCGACTACGCGGCCCGTGACGCCAAGGGGGCGAACGCGGTGGATCCGGGCTTCGAGCGCGTCGCCCGGTTCCGCGAGGGTGTCTTCGAAGGCGCGAAGAAGTGCGGGGCCTGAGTCAGCGCCGTCCGACCGGTGCCTGGTCGGACACGACGGAGATCCGTGCGCCGGGGATCTTCAGCGTGCCGCCCCTGAGGTCCGTGTTGCGGACCGTGACCTCGGTGAAGACCGCGAACGGCACGTTCAGCGGTGGCGGGTGGGCGGCCGAGTAGTCCACCGGGATCTTGATCCCGAGGATGTCCAGGTTGCCCTTGAGCTGCACCGTGAACAGTTCGATCCGGCCTGACGACACCGTGGACGTGCTGCCCGGCCGTGCTGCCGTGATCAGCTTCGTCCCCGGCGAGATCTCACCGGACTGCACCAGGTCCTTGATCTTCATGTCGGTCGTCGTGAACTTCAGGACCTTGATGACCTGACCGTTCACCACCGTGTCGACGATCCCCGCGAAGTTGAGGCCTCCGAGCTCCAGCCGTGAGGCCGTGAGGGTCCACTCACGCCCTCCGCCCGCCACCGGGGCAGGGGCCGGTGGCGGGGGCGCCGGCGTCGATGGCGGCACCGTGCTCGGCGGAGGCTCCTGCACGGATGACGACGTCGGCGGTGGGGTGGAACTGCTGCTCGAGGTGGGCGGCGGCTCCGAGATCGTCGTCGTCGGGGCCGGTGAGCTGCTGCTCGACGGAGGCGGAGGTTCGGTGCTCGACGGCGGTTGCAACGCCAGCACCGCGACCACTGCCACCGCGGCCAGCGGCGGCGTTCGCATCATGTGGGCTGAACCCTCTGGGTCTGTTCGGGCTCGGCGCCGTCGTTGCGCTTCGCGGCCTTCGGCTTCTTGGGCTCGGTCGTCCACGCCACGGCGAGCGCACCCCCGAGCAGGCAGGACAGCGTGCCGACGACGAAGCCGCCGAGGTTGGACACCACGACCGCGACCAGCGACAGCAGCACCGTGACGATGCCCGCCGCGAGCCGGAACCTCGGCGCCACCCACAACGCCACCGCGCAGGCGAGCAGCACCGCGCCGATCAGCAACGCGGACACGCCGCCGAGCGTGTTGATCGAGATGACCATGTCGCCGAACTTCAGGGTGGCGAACGGCGGAGACAGGATGATCACGGCGCCGACCGCCACGAACAGGCCGGCCCAGAAGGGCCGGCCACGTCGCCATGCGGTGAAGGCGCGCCAGGCCCTCAGAAACACTCTTGCTTCCCCTGGCGGATCGACAGCTTCATGCCCTTGAACCTGATGGTCTGAGCCGTCGTCGACCACGCGGTCTGCTTGAGGCCGGTGATCTTCGCCGAGTCGGCCTGCAGACCGAAGGAGCCCGGCAGACCCCTCAGGTTCTCCGGTCCCTTGTTGACCTTGCTCGCGTCGATGCCGATGTCGGGAGCGCCCAGCTCCAGGTCACCGGACAGGTCGGTGAGGTTGACGACCAGGTTGTCGGCCGACATGCCGCCCACGCCGTCAGCGGTGATGCGCATCGTCACGTCGCCCACGATCGGCATGTTGGCGACGAACACCGACTGACAGAACTTGTTCAACGAGGCGGTCTTGAAGCCGCTGACCGCGACGACGTGCACCTGCCCGGCACCCGCGTCGATCCCGCCGAACTGAACGAATCCCTTGCCGTCCAGGTAGTCCGCGGACACCTTGAAATCTTGGCCGGACACCGCGAACGAGGCGGCCAGCGCTCCCTGGGACATGCCGAAGAGGAGGGCACCGACACCCACTGCACCGATACCGAGCACCCCTGCGAACCGTGCCCAGCGCGTTCTACCCATACCGCCTTACTCCTTCCACACCGAAGGCTTGCGAGGGCGACTGTGCGCTCGAAACATAGGCAGGACAACGAAAACGAGTCCGCGCAGTTTTGAAATCACCCCGGAGGGTGAGAAGGTTTCACGTTTGGCCCTGGTCCTTCGCGCACACGGCCGAACGACGCTTAGTAGGGTTCGCCCTCATGGGGATCGGACGAATCGCCGTCGCTTTGGTCGCAACCGCAGCGCTCACCGCCTGCGCCTCCGTGGTCGAGGGCGACCCGAAGGGCGAACGCCCCGACCCGACGAAAGTCGCCGGTCTGGAGATCTCCAACGGCCCCTCCGGCCCGAAGCAGGGCGTCCAGGACGCGGACCTCAGCGTGGAGAACGGCGACGGCGGCGAGATGGACCGCCTGGCCATCAACACCCTCGCCGACGTCCAGGAGTTCTGGACCGCCGAGATCCCCAAGTCGTTCGCGGGCAAGACCTTCGAGCCCGTGAAGCGCTTCATCTCCTACGACTCCAACGGCAAGGGCGTCGAGGTCTGCAAGCTCAACACCACCGGCGTCGCCAACGCCTTCTACTGCGCCCTGGACGACAGCATCACGTGGGACCGAGGCGAACTCCTCCCGATGCTCAAGGACGCCTTCGGCCCGATGGCCGTCGTGACGGTCCTGGCCCACGAGATGGGCCACGCCGTCCAGTACAAGCTGGGCCCGGCCTCGAACATCGGCGCCAACACCCCGTCGATCGTCAAGGAGCAGCAGGCCGACTGCTACACCGGCGTCTTCATGCGCTGGATCGCCGAGAACAAGTCCAAGCACTTCGAACTCTCCACCGGCGAGGGCCTGAACCAGGTCCTGCAGACGATGTTCTTCATCCGCGACTCCGCAGGCACCTCCTTCGAGAAGCAGGGAGCCCACGGCAGCGCGTTCGACCGAGTCTCGGCCTTCCAGTTCGGCTTCACCCGAGGCGCCGCCCGCTGCGCCGAGATCAACGAGGCCGAAATCAACAAGCGCATCACCGAACGCCCCTTCGACCTCTCCGACAAGGACCAGGGCCAGGGCCGCGGCAACGCCAGGATCGACCAGGACAAGTACCTGAAGGCCCTGGAGGAGTCCCTCCGCGACGCGTACAAGTCGAGCGGCGCAGCCTTCCCGTCCTTCGACAGGGCAGGCATCAAGCCTTGCAACGACGCCCAAACCACCTCCCCCGCCTCCTACTGCCCGGCGGTGAACGAGGTCCAGCTCGACCTCCCGTCCCTGGTGAAGATCGGCACGCCGCCCAAAAAGGGCACCAAGGGCGGCATCGGCGACTTCGCAGCGTTCGCCGTGATCGCCTCCCGCTTCTCCCTCTCCATCCAGCACGCCACAGGCTTCAAACTCGACGACGACGCAGCAGGCCAACGCACCGCCTGCCTGACCGGAGCCTGGGCAGGCCTGACGAACCGCCCAGACCCGGCCGCAGGCCTACGCCTCTCCCCAGGAGACCTCGACGAGGCAGTGGCCGAACTCCTGGCAGACGACAGCCTCATCGCAGCAGACGTGAACGGCAAAGCCGTCCCCTCGGGCTTCGCCAGGGTGGAAGCCTTCGGAGACGGCTTCTTCCGAGGCTCCTCGATCTGCGTGAAGAAGTATTCAATTTGATTCCAGCATCGACGCCCGTCGATACTTCCCCCGTGCTGACCGATGAAGCCGCGACCTACGCCTCGTGGTTCTCGACCCTGTCCGACCCCACCAGGGTCCGCCTGCTGCACCACGTGGCCTCAGCCCCCGGCGCAGTAACAGTCGGCGAACTGACCACCCTCCTGGGCGTGGGCCAGTCAACCTGCTCCCACCACGTCCGCAAGTTGGCAGAGGTCGGCTTCGTCCGCTTGGAGCGCGAGGGCACAACCACCCTCGTGACGGTCAACCCAGCGTGCTGCACGGGCCTCCCCCACGCCGCAGACGCAGTGATGGGCGCCCTCAGCACGGGTTCGGTAACCCCGGTCTCCGGCGTGACCATCCGCCCCATGACCGCCTCGGACTGGCCAGAAGTCCGCCGCATCTACGGCGAGGGCATAGCCACCGGCAACGCCACGTTCGAAACCGAAGTCCCATCCCGCCGCACGCTCGAATCCAAGTGGCTACCAGACCACCGCTGGATCGCAGAGCTGGACGGCGCCATCGCGGGCTGGGCGGCAGCAACCCCGGTCTCAGCCCGCGAGTGCTACGCCGGCGTGGCCGAGACGTCCATCTACGTGGGGGACGCCCACCAGGGCCGAGGCGTGGGCAAAACCCTGCTGCACCACCAGGTCTCCGCAGCAGACGCAGACGACCTGTGGACGCTGCAAGCAGTGATCTTCCCGGAGAACCGGGCCAGCATCGCCCTGCACCACAGGGCAGGCTTCCGCACTGTGGGCGTCAGAGAACGCATCGCCCAGCACCACGGCCAATGGCGAGACACAGTGCTGCTGGAGCGCCGCCGGGCTTGAGCAGGTGAACTACAGCCCCTACAGACGCTTGTGGGCAAAACGAGCCTGCAGTCGTCACGGTCGTGCATCTGTCGATGTGACCCGCCGTACCACTGAGGCAACTTCGTGTGATCCAGGTAACACCTCGGCTTGTGATTGCGAGTACGTGTTGAGACGAACGCCTTCCCGGCGCCGCCTTGCGTCTTCCAGCTCGCGCAAGAACAGAGACCGCCATGATCACAAACAAGAAGTTTCACCGTGAGACGTTCAGGCCTCGATCCGCATCTTTCGTCGCATTGGCGACCATCTTCATGGTGCTGACGCTTACTGCGGCGACATGCAGGCCAGTCGGGGTCAAGGTTGTACCTTACGGCACCCTCATCGGCGGGGGCACATATTGCCAGATCCGTCAGGGTTGCCGAATCGGCTGACGTTCGTGACCTAGCGGCTCGGTTTGCATGAGGCCGTCGCGGCTTCATCCAGATCTTTCGGCGTTTTCGGGTCACTCTCGGTGGTCACCAGAGCAGCTGGTACCTGAAGGACGACAACCTGACCTTCTACGCGCTTGACGAAACTCAAGGTACTACCTCGTCCAACGACCAAGCCGTGAACCGAACGCTGACCTGAACTCTCCACAAACATCGCTGGAGCCTGCTGAGGTGGCCCAATCCAATCTATTCGCGCATAATCCGCCGAGATGTCCAGAATTGTCAAGCCGTAGAAATCGAACGGTTCAACACTACATCCGCGGAGTGCACGCCCATTTGCCTGGTAGTGCGCAAAACTGTTGAGCGCTGTAGCTAGAACTATCGCGCCAGCAAGGGCCGTCACAAATAGCCTGAAGGTTCGCCCAAACGACCCGAAGCGGTCATAGAACCTGTCGCTGGTCAAGGTGATGACCCCTACCAAAATCAACACAAAGATCAATATGACATAATGCACCGTCCGTGGATACAGCCTCGCCAGCAGCAGGCCGGTGACAGCAGTCAGAAATGCTCGGAGAATCAACGGGAGAACCGCCCACACCTTGCTCAAGAGTCGGTTGAGACCCGAACCCGACGGTCGCCCCCTCCCAAAACCACTCTCCCTCCGCTCAATAAATGACGACAATGCTGTGATCGCCACAAAAAGGAGCACAAGCAAGACAAGTCCAACAGATCGACTCAACACGTAGGCATTGGTGATCCCAACATCCTCAGGCGTGACACCCAATGTCGCATAGTAACGCCGGTAGGCGATAAACAGGGTGGCAAACAAGATTATGCCAGGTGCAGCAGCGAATTTAAGAATGAGTTCAAGTGTGGCCTGATGCCGACCTAGCGGTTCGCGCCCACCAGAACGAGCGCGATTTCTCCTGCCACCAGAGATAGACATGATGGCCACCCTTCGTCATCCGACCAAGCGGGATCCTATTCGATGACATTCCGGCGCGCGCGGCGGAAACGAAGCGTTTGTGGCAGCCGTCAGGCTGGCACAACCCGAATACGCCTAGGCGGCGCGCGCGTGTACGAGGCGGTTCAAGCTTGCTTGGCTCGGGACCGTCGAGGGTCGCCGCCACGACTCACTGAGCCCTGCCGCAGCGAGTTGTTCGGTCCGCCGGTAGAGGGGAAGGTGCCTCTGCCACACCACCTGGCCTACCTTGTCCGCCTGCGGAGTGGCTGGCGCTGCGAAAAGGCGAAGCCGAACCGCACGCCTACGCAACCGGCAGCCGCCCAAAGCAACAGGCGTGCCACCAACCCGCGCGCGGCGCTGGCCGGTCTTTGATCAGATTGGCGGGGTCTGGGGCGGAGCTCCCAGAAATCTTGAAACAGGAACAGACCCGCCCAAACGCAACCAACCTACGAACACAAAACCGGCAGCCGCCAACGCACCAGGGAGACAACCAACAAAACCGACGCAATCAGTAAAGAGCAGACGCCAGGTTCCGCCGAGCCGCAGCCACCCGAGGATCATCCGCAGGGAACAACTCGAACAGCCCGACCAAGTGCTGCCGAACCCGATCCCGATCATCCCCATAAACCCGCCGAACCACATCGACAAGCCGCTTGAAGGCTTCGTCGACCTGCTGCAACGCGACCTGAGCGTCCGCAGCAGCCAACTGAGCCTCAACATCCTCAGGCGCAGCATCAGCCTTGGCGATCACAGCAGGATCCACCGACTCGGCCCGCTCAGCAAACCGAGCCTGGGCCAACCCTTCCTTGGCCAACTCATTCCCAGGCTCAGAAGCCAGAATCTGCGAGTAGAACGACTGAGCAGCCGCGTAGTCGCCCCGCTCAAAAGCCTCCTCAGCAGCAACGATCCGAGGGTCCTCGACCACTTCCTCCTCAACGGGAGCAGTAGCCCGAGCCTCCCCAGCCCGAATCCCGGGCAACCGATCCCGCAAAGCATCCAGCAACCGAGCAATCCACTGCGTCAACTCCGCATCAGCAATGGGCCCAGCAAACGCATCAATGGGCTGACCAGCAGCAACAGCCACCGTGGTCGGCACGGACTGCACCCCGAACGCCTGCCCGATCCGAGGCGCCTGCTCCAAATCGACCCGAGCAAGAATCCACGAGCCACCGGACGAGGTAGCCAGCCGAGTCAGCGAAGCAGCCAGCTGCTGCGACTCCGGGCTGTACGAGGCCCCCAGCAGCACCACGACGGGCACCTGCAGGGACTGCTCGACCACGGCCTGGAACGAGGCCTCGGTGACGTCCACGATCCACGGCGCGGAGCCGTTGTCGGGCCCACCAGGCCCACCCGGCCCAGCCGGCCCACCCGCGGGAGCAGCGGGCATGGCGGCGGCCTGGCGGGCGGCGTCGGCGCGCGCCTTCAGGGCACCCAGATCGACAGCGCCCGAGAGCGCGGCGGACAGAGCGGCGGTCTTGCGAGGATCAGGCCTTGTCACGTGTTCCATCCTGGCACGGCTAGTTCCCGGACCGGGTCCAGGGCCATCGGGTTGACGCGCATCGCCTCGTTGGCCGAAGCGATGCGGAGAGCGAGCGGCGTCATCAGGTCGATGAACCGCGAAGTTCGAGACGCGCCCAGCGCCTCCCACGGTGCGAGAGCAGCAGCATCGGTTGCGCGCTCCACCGCGGCGAGGTCGCCGGGAACGTCGGCTTCCTCCCACTCCTCGACTGTCCAACCACGCGCGGCCCGCATGTATGCCGGATCGAGGGAATGTTCCCGCGCGTAGAGCGCAAGCGCTTGGCACGGGCCCACGCCGTGCGCGACCAGGGCGGCCACGTGGCCGTCACCGCGGGCCTCGCGCAGGATCGTGCAGGCGTGCCACAGGGCCAGATGAGGTTCAGCGGGCCACGGCAGCGCGCGGTTCGCGGCCGCCAGCGGACGTCCGGCCAGAGGGGCGGCCAGAGCCGCGGCCCGAGCAAGCGTTGCGGCCTCGGCGATCTCCGGTGTGTCGACGGAGCCCAGCATCCGGCGCAACGCCCCGTCCACGCCCTCCAGCCGCACGCGCAGGTACTCGGCAGGCGACGCCACCGCCCACGCGTCGGGCAGTGCGCGGGAGACCATGCGCGGGGCGAAGTTGTAGAAGACGGCCGTCACCAGCTCCGGCGGCGCCGCGCCCAGCGGTGCCGCGCGCATGCCGAAGTAGCCCATCCAGCCGCCCTTGCAGCCCAGCGCGTCGGTCGCGGCGCGGGATTCGGGCGTGAAGTACGTGACGTCGTGGTAGGGCTCGAACCTCAACCACAGCTGCCTCGCGTCCACGCCCGACACGCTAACCCAGTGAACGCCCGCGCACGGATCCCCTCACCGGGGCGGCGTAGAGCGTTCGGCCATCCGAGACCTCACGACGAGTCGGAGAGGTGTTCCTCGATCCGCTGCACCTTGGCCGCCAACTGGCCGGTGTAGCCGGGCCGGATGTCCGCCTTGAGCACGAGGGACACGCGCGGAGCACTGGCCTGGACGGCCTCTGTCGCGCGCTTGACCACGTCCATCACCTCGTCCCACTCCCCCTCGATCAAGGTGAACATCGCGTTCGTCTCGTTGGGCAGGCCGGACTCCCGCACGATCCGCACGGCCTCGGCGACGGCCTTGGCGACGCTTCCCGACGAGTCCGAACCGGACGGAGCGACGCTGAACGCGACAAGCACACGTGCCTCCTGATGATCCATCGGTGGTACTGACTGGTAGCTTCGGTGCCCATGACACCGCTGCCGTTCGATCCGATCGCCCGCGCGGCCGAGCTGTGGGACGACCGGGTGGGTTCCTCCACGTCGATGGCCGCCGTCACGAGCGTCATGCGTGTCCAGCAAATCATCCAGTCCGCCGTGGACGCAGCCCTCAAGCCGCACGGCCTCACGTTCGCGCGCTACGAGGCGTTGGTGCTCCTCTACTTCTCCCGCAAGGGCGCACTGCCGATGCGGGTCATGGGCGAGCGCCTCCAGCTGCACCCCACGAGCGTGACCAACATCGTCGACAGGCTGGAGAGCGACGGCCTCGTCCGCCGCACCCCGCACCCGACGGACCGCCGCACCACGCTCGTCGAGATCACCGACGCCGGCCTGAAGCGCCGTGAGGACGCGACCGCGGCGGTCGTCGAGGTGAACCTGGGCCTCAAGGGCCTCACCGACCGGCAGACCGAGCAGCTCACCGAGCTGCTGGCGAAGGTCCGCAGGGCCAGCGGCGACTTCGAGGACTGAAAACCGTTTGGGCACCGGCCGCGCACTGTGGCCTGATGGGTTCATGCACTGGGAACGCCCGGACCGGTCGATCATCGCCCTCGTCAGCGCCCCCAGCGGCTTCGCCGGCCGCACCGACCCGATCCCCGTCGACACCTCGGACTGGAACCACGTCGAGCCCGTCAACGCGGTCCTGCGCGACCTGCTCGGCGTGCCGACCAGCGTGCTGCGCCTCGTGTCGGTAGACGGCGGCAGTGCCCCGTTCGGCGGCGTCGTCACCTACCACGTCGAGGCGCACGGCGAACCCGACCGCACGCACCTGAAGCCCGCCGCCGAACCGGAACCCGACGCCGAGCACAGGCTGCCGTGGGCCCGGCTCGGCGGGCCGTCGGAGCTGGTCGACTGGGCCGACGCGGTCATCACCCGCACCGGACCGGCCGTCCAGGTCAGGACCTGGAACCTGTCCAGCGTGCACCGGCTGCCCACCGCGGACGGTCCCGTGTGGCTGAAGGCCGTCCCGCCGTTCTTCGCCGACGAGGGCACGGTGATCAAGATGGTTGCCGCGCACGACCCGACCCTGGTGCCCGAGGTGCTCGCCAGCGCACCGAACCGCGTGCTGCTGAGCCAGGCCGGCAGCGGCAACTGCTGGCGCCTGACCGAGGAGATGGTCGAGCAGGTCGTGCCGCGCTGGGTCGCGGTGCAGCACGCGCTCGCGGGTGAGCCGCAGCTCCGGCCGACGACGGTGCCGATGCCGTCGTTCGGGCTGCCGGACACGCTGACCCACGGCGACTTCCACTCCGGCAACTGGCGCGACAGCGGTGTGGTGATCGACTGGTCCGACGCGTGCTGGGGCCACCCGGCGCTCGACGCGTGCCGGCTCATGGAGTTCAACCCGCAGCTGAGTGAGGCGATCGGCCGGGTGTGGAGTGAAGCGTGGCTCGCCCACCTGCCGGACAGTCAGCCGCTCGCGGCGCTCGACGTCGCCCGCCGGGCCTCACGCCTGCACAACGCGGTGAAGTACCAGGAGTTCCTCGACAACATCGAGGCCTCCGAGCGCATCTACCACGAGGGCGATCCGGAGACCGAGCTCAGAGCTGTTCGGGCGCTGCCTCGTTGAGACGGCCGGTCTTCGAAGCCCAGCGCTCGAAGATCACCGTGCCGAACGGCGGGATGCTCGATAGCAGGCCGAGGAGCAGCGTGCGGCCGTCCCACTTCAGCGGCTCCTTCGCCATCAGCGTGACGAGCACGAAGCCGACGAAGATGACGCCGTGGATCGGGCCGAAGATCTTCACGCCGATCTCGTTCTGCACGACGACGTACTTGAAGAACATCCCGAGCAGCAGGCCGGCCCAGGAGATCGCCTCGGCCAGGGCGAAGATGCGGAACCGTCCAACCGCGGTGGAGAACGTCATGGCTCCCCATCATGAACCGTGACAGGGAGCACAACGCACCTGGGGGTGTCCTATTCCTCCCATTTGAAGACGCGTGAGGCCAGGAACCCGACGACCAGAGCGAACCCGGTCAGGATCGCCGCCGGCACCGCCAGTGCCTCGATCCCCTTGCCCCGCACCAGCACGTCGAGCATGCCGTCGTTCATGTGCCGCAACGGGAAGATCTTCGACACGGTCTGCAACCACGCCGGCGCCTGGTCGACGGGGAAGAACGTCCCGGACAGGAACGCCATCGGCAGCACGACGATGTTCGCCGCGGCCGACGCCGCCTCCTCGGTCTTCGCGAACGCGCCGACCAGCATGCCGAGCGCGAAGAACGCGATGGTTCCCAGCATCAGCAACGGAATCGCGAGCCACCACTGCCCGGACAGCTTCAGCCCGAACAGCGGCAGCGACGCGACACCGACGAAGACCCCGCCCTGCACCAGCGCCACGCCGGCACTGACCAGCAACCGCGACGACAGCACCGAGGTGGCCGAGACGGGCGCGAGCCGGATGCGTCGCAGCACCTGCTTGCGCCGCCACGACACGAGCGTCAGCGCCGAACCGAACACCGCGGACACCGCGATGCCCCACGACAGGATGCCCGGCGTGAGGTACTGGATCGGCTTGAGCGAGGCGTCCTCGACCTTCTCCGCGGCGAACGTGAAGCGCGGCGGCTGACCGGTCGCGGCGAGGTTCGCCTTGTCCACGAACCCGTTGATGATCCCGAGCACGGTCGCCGACTTGACCTGGTCGCTCTGCGCGAACCGCACGTCGAGCTGCTGGCCGTGCACGATCAGCGCGGCGGGCAGATCGCCGTCCTTCACCTTCTGCACCGCGGCATCGGCGTCGTTGTAGGGCTCCAGCTCCAGCACACCGCTGTCCCGCAACGCCGACACGACCGGACCGTCGCCGACCACCGCGATCTTGGTCTTGTCCGCGCCGACGTCGCGCAGGATCAGGCCGAAGATGACGAGGAACATCAACGGGAACAGGAAGGTGAAGAACAGCGTCACCTTGTCCCTGATGAACCCCTTGAACATCGCCAGCGAGAGCGTCTTGAACGCGGTCATGCGCGGTACTCCCGCCCGGTCAGGTTGAGGAACACGTCTTCGAGGGTGGCCGTGCGGACCTGCAGGCCGTCCAGCGCGCCCCGTTCGGCCAGCGCGGACAGCACGGGTGCCGGCCGGCGCGTGGAGATCGTCAGCGACACCTCGTCCTCGTGCGCCTCCTCCACACCTTCGAGCGCGGAGGCGTCCACGACGGACAGCACGCCCTTCTGCAGCGTCACGTGCGTCGGCGCGTCCAAGCCGCGCACCAGCACCGCGGGCGGGTCGAGCGCGAGGATCCTGCCGTTGTCCATGATGGCCACGCGGTCGCAGAGGATCTCGGCCTCGTCGAGGTAGTGCGTGGTGTACACGATGGTCTTGCCGCGCTCCTGGATCGCGCGCAGCACGTCCCAGAGGTTGCGACGCGCCTGAGGATCCAGCGCGGCGGTCGGTTCGTCCAGGAAGACGATGTCCGGGTCGTGCACGAGCGCGCAGGCGATCGAGAGCCGCTGACGCTGGCCGCCGGAGAGCTTGTTCTCCTGCTCGTTCGCCTTGTCGGCCAGCCCGACGAGCTCGAGCATGTCCGCGGCCGTCCCGTGGCTCACGCCGTAGAGCGAGCCGAACGTCTGCAGCTGCTCCTTCGCGGTCAGCTTCTCGAAGAACGACGACGCCTGGAGCTGCACACCGATGCGCGGCAACAACTTCACGTTGCGCGGCCACGGACTCTCACCGAGCAGCCGCACCTCGCCACCGTCGGGCTCGCGCAGCCCCTCGATGATCTCCAGCGTAGTCGTCTTCCCGGCGCCGTTGGGCCCCAGGATCCCGAAGAACTCCCCCTCGGCCACGGTGAACGAGACGCCGTCCACCGCTTTCAGCTCGCCGTAGCTCTTGCGGACGTCCCGCACCACGACAGCCGATCGTTCCTCCGTCATGGCGGGGACGTTAGGTCAGCGCAGGCCAGGTGCTGTGGTGAAACGACGAAAGTCGCAGCGAAGTCGAGACGAACGAGCTAGCGCCTGTATCGAAGTAGAGCGGCTCAGGCCTACCGGACATATTTTTGGCGCGAAAAGCACGTTGGGGCCATCTATCGGCCCGAACGTGCTTTTCGCGCCAAACAGCAGGGGCTTGGTGCGGACTTCGATACAGGCGCTGGTCCCGGTTTTGGCTTTTGCCGGGGCTGACGACGGGGCAACTCGAGAAGCACGGTCGTTGACGCGCAACAGCTTCGCGGGACACGGCACTGCGACGAGCCACGGGTCATCGGCGGGTGAAGATCCGTTCAACGGCGACCCGCCCCAGGAACAGCAGGTTGCCCAGCACGTAACGGCGGAACAGCCGCTTCGGCTCCAGCAGCAGCCGGTACACCCACTCGACCCCCGCCTTCCGCATCCACTCGGGAGCGCGGGAGACCTTGCCCGCGGCGAAGTCCAGGAACGCGCCGACCGCGACCCCCAGGTAGGCGCCGGTGGCCCCGAGGTGCTGGTCCAGCCACAACTCCTGCTTCGGGTTGCCCATCGCCACGATGAGCACTTTGGTGCTGCTCTCCTTGATCTGGCGCAGGATCCCGGCCTCGTCGGCGCGGCCGAAGAACCCGTGCCGGCAGCCCGCAACCCGGAGCCGGGGGATCCGTGTGGTGAGGTTTTTCGCAGCCGCCTCCGCGATCCCCGGTTCTCCGCCGAGGAAGAACACCGGTGCGTCACGCTCCGCTGCCAGCTCCAGGATTCTCGGGGTGAGGTCGGTGCCGTTGAGGTTGTCCGGAAAGCGTTTCCCCTGCACCTTCGCGGCGATCGCCAGCCCGGATCCGTCGTTCAGCACGAGCGCCGCGCTGTCCAGAACTCTCCGGTAGGCGGGGTTGACGCTGGCCACGTTGAGCGAGTGAGCGTTCGCATAGGCCAGCAACGACGGGCCCGGCGAGTCGATGAGCTCGCCGACTGCGGCGAGCACCTGGTTCCTGGGCAGGCAAGCCACCCGAATGCCGAGCACAGTCACTGCAGGGACGTGCGAGTGCATGCAAGTATTTTGCCCTCAAACGAGGAGTGGCAGCATCGGCTGATGTGGTGACGAGAGGTGAACTTCAGGACCGGGGCTAGGTGAGGGCGAGCTTCACGCCGAGCGCCGCGAACGACGCGGCGAAGAACCGGCGCAGCCACACCATCACGCGCGGCCGGGCCAGCACGCGGTCCCGCATCGACGCCGCGAACACGCCGTAGACGGCGAAGACCACGAACGTCAGCGCCATGAACACCGCGCTCAACGTGACCATCTGACTCAGGCCGGTCGCGAACTGCGGCAGGAACGCCACGAAGAAGATCGTCAGCTTCGGGTTGAGCAGGTTGATCAGCACCGCCGAGACCACGACCTTCTTCGCGGACGTTGGTGCCGCAGAGGTGTCCACGACGAGCTCGCTCTTGTCCCGCAACGTGGTCCACGCCAGGTACACCAGGTACGCGACGCCGAGGTACTTCACGATCTCGAACGCCAGCGCGCTGGCGTGCAGCAATGCCGCGAGGCCGGTGACGGTGGCCAGCACGTGCGGCACGATGCCCAGGGTGCAGCCGAACGCGGCGATCACGCTCGCCCTGCGGCCGCGGGACAGACCGGCGGACAACGTGTACAGCACACCGGTGCCGGGAGTGGCGACCGCGATCAACGTCGTGATCAGGAAGGCGAGGCTCATGCCGCTCACCATCCCGTCCAAGCGGTCCAGCTGACAGAGCCAAAACTCGCTCGCGAAGTTGGACCACTTCCGGCGTCGAGAATCCGCGGCCGGTACCGTCCCAGGGGCATGACCATCAAGAGCATGCACCACGTCGGCATCACCGTCACCGACCTCGCCGCCACCGTCGCGTTCTTCCAGGAGCTCGGCCTGGAGCTGGAGGGCGAGGCGCACATGGAGGGCACCTTCGTCGACGGCGTGATCGGGCTCGACGGCTCCCGCAGCCGGATCGCGATGATGCGCACGCCGGACGACCGGTACCGGGTCGAGTTCAGCGAGTTCGAGACCCCGCAGAGCATCGACGGCAGCTCCTACGCCCCGATCAACGCCCTCGGCCTGCGGCACGTCGCGTTCGTGGTGGACGACCTCGACGACACCCTCGCCCGGCTGCGACCGCACGGCGCCGAGGTGGTCAGGAACGTCGAGACCTACCAGGACGTCCTGAAGACCTGCTACGTCCGCGGACCCGAGGGCATCCTCATCGAGCTGTGCGAGTACTTCAGCTGAGAGCCCGCGCATAAGCCGTGGGAGAGACACCGACGGTCTGGGTGAAGTCGCGCACGAGGTGCGCCTGGTCGCTGTAACCGAGGTCAGCGGCCAACCGCGCCCACTCCACCTCGGACTCGGCGCGCTCCAACGCCTCGTGGATGCGGTATCGCAGGATGACCCACTTCGGGCTCACGCCGACGTAGTCCGCGAACAGCCGTTGCAGCGTCCGCACCGCAACGCCCTCCGCGCGCGCGAAGTCCGCGACCTTCTGGATCTCGCGGTCGTCACGGATCCGTTGGACGAGCTCCATCGCCAGCGTCGCCTGCGGATCGGGCACAGGTCCCATCCCGAGCAGGAACGCGTCGAGCGCTGCCACCTGCTCGTCCTCGTCGTCCACGTCCAGCACGTCCGACGCGGGCACGTCGAGCCGCACGTGCCTCCCGGTCCAGTGCGACACCGGCTCGGCGCGGAACGGCCGGAACCCGCCGGGCCGGAACTGCACGCCCGCGACCCGGATCCGCCCGTCCAGCACGCGGGTGAACAACCCGAGCCCCACACCGGAGATCTCCGGCTGTGCGTACCCGTGTTCGAAGACGATGTTCACGGACGGATGCGGCACGACGTGCGTGGTGTACGGCGCGTCCAGCTCACCGTCGATCAGCCAGTAGTGCTCCAGGTACGGCTGCAACTGAGCGCACGGCAGACGGCGGCGGAACCGCACGCGGGCGAACAACTCGCGCGCGTCCACGATTCCTCGGGTGTCACGACGCGGCCCCTGCACAGCCCAGATCCTAGGTTGGCGCGTTTTTTCAAGAACGCGGAACCACACACAAATAGCGTCAACGGCATGAAGCTCAGCGTTCTGCTCGACCGCGCCCGCGACCACGCGTTGCCCGTCATCGCGAACATCGGTGACGACGACCTGACCAAGCCCACCCCGTGCGCCGACTACGACGTCCGCGCCCTGCTCGACCACCTGCTGCACGTCGTCGTCGAGTTCCAGAAGCTCGCCGTCAAGCAGGACGCCGACTTCAGCCACACGCCGAACTACCCGGCCTGGCGCGCGCAGTTCCCGTCCGAGACGGCGAAGCTCGTCGAGGCGTGGGGACAGCCCGGTGCGGACGAGGGCGTCGCCGGCAGCATGAACATGCCCGCGCAGACCGTCGGCGGCATGGCGCTGCTCGACCTCACCATCCACGCGAGCGACCTCGCCCAGGCGACCGGTCAGGACTTCGAGCCGGACCCCGAGGTGTTCGCCGAGGTCGAGAAGCTCGTCGAGCAGATGGGACCGATGGCCGTCGAGTGGAACGTGTTCAAGGCGGCCGTCGACGCACCGGCGGACGCCTCGCCGATGCAGCGGCTGCTGGCGCGGACCGGCCGCGACCCGCGCTGGAGTGCTTGACTGGACCGCATGCTGACCATCGGGATGCTCGGCGGGATGAGCTGGGAGAGCAGTGCGGAGTACTACCGGCTCGCGAACGTGCTGGTGCGGGAACGCCTGGGCGGCCTGCACTCCGCGAAGATCGTGCTGCACTCCGTGGACTTCGCCGAGATCGAACGCATGCAGGTCGAGGGCAGGTGGGACGACGCCGGCAAGGCGCTCGCCGAGGGTGCCGCGCAGGTGCAGGCAGGCGGCGCGGACTTCCTGCTGATCTGCACGAACACCATGCACAAGGTGTTCGACCAGGTCCAGGCGGCTGTCGACATCCCGGTGATCCACCTCGGCGACACCACCGCCGCCGCGATCAAGAAGGCGGGCCTGACCACGGTCGGCCTGCTCGGCACCGGCTTCACGATGGACCAGCCGTTCTACCGCGAACGCCTGGAGTCGCACGGCCTGAAGGTCCTGCTGCCGTCTCCGGAAGATCGCGCGACCGTGCACCGGATCATCTACGACGAGCTGTGCCTCGGCATCGTCCGCGAGCCTTCCCGCCGCGCCTACCAGGACGTGATCGCACGGTTCGAGGGCGCGCAGGGCGTCATCCTCGGCTGCACCGAGATCGAACTGCTCATCACCCAGGCCGACGTGCCGCTTCCGGTGTTCCCGACCACGCGCCTGCACGTCGAGGCGGCCGTCGACCGGGCAATTCTGTGAACATGTTGATGTGAGCGCCAGGCAGCGTGAACACCCTGGGAACAGTCTTAGTCACTGAGGGCTAACACACTCCAAGGTGAACCAGGGGACTTCACGTTGAAACGTTCACACATCGCCGCAGGTCTGACGGCTGCCGTGGTCGCTGCCACGGCAGCCGTTCCTGTTTCGGCGGCACCGCAGCAAGAGGTACGTGCCGACGGGCTGACCACCAAGGTCACGCTCATCACCGGTGACGAGGTCACCGTCGCGAGCGGCAAGGTCCGCGCTCGCGGCGCCCGGGGCAGGGAGAACGTCGGGTTCCGCACGTTCAAGGACCCGCAGGGCGACCTGCACGTCATCCCGCTCGACGCCCAGCCCGGACTCGACTCCGGTGAGCTCGACGAGCGCCTGTTCGACGTCTCACTGCTGGCCAGATCCGGCTACGACGACGCGTCCAGCAAGACCATTCCGCTGATCGTGCAGGGGCAGGGGATCAGCGCGGCGAACGCACGGTCGTTGCCGAGCATCGGCGCTCAGGCGGTCACGGCAGACAAGAACGGCGGGTTCTGGGCCGGTGCTCGGGCGGCGGGCACCGGCAGGATCTGGCTCGACGGCAAGGTCACCGCGTCGCTGGACCGCAGCGCCGCGCAGGTCGGCGCACCCCAGGCGTGGGAGAAGGGCTTCACCGGCAAGGACGTCACCGTCGCGATCCTCGACACCGGCGTCGACGAGACGCACCCGGACCTCGCGGGCGCGGTCGTGGAGTCGAAGAACTTCAGCGACAGCGACACGACCGACGACCGCTTCGGTCACGGCACGCACGTCGCCTCCACGGTCACCGGTGACGGCAAGTACAAGGGCATCGCGCCCGACGCGAAGCTCGTCAACGGCAAGGTGCTCGGCGACTACGGCGGCGGCCGGGAGAGCGAGATCATCGCCGGCATGGAGTGGGCCGCGACCAAGGCGAAGATCATCAACATGAGCCTCGGCAGCTCGTGGCCCGACGAGGGCACCGACCCGATGTCGTTGGCGCTCAACCGGATCACCGAGCAGACCGGCGCGTTGTTCGTGGTCGCCGCCGGCAACTCCGGTGGCCCGATCGGTTCGCCCGCCGCCGCCGACTCAGCCCTCACCGTCGGCGCCGTCGACCGCGACGACAAGCTCGCCGACTTCTCCTCGCGCGGCCCGCGCTGGGTGAACAACGCGATGAAGCCCGACATCACCGCGCCGGGCGTCGGCATCGTGGCCGCGAAGGCGAAGAACAGCCAGATCGGCACGCCCGTCGACGAAGGACACATCTCGCTGTCCGGCACGTCGATGGCCACGCCGCACGTGGCGGGCGCGGCGGCGATCATCGCCTCCAAGAACCCCACGTGGAAGGCGGAGGACATCAAGGCCGCGCTGATGAACAGCGCCAAGCCCAACCCGACGCTGACCGTCTACGAGCAGGGCGCCGGACGCCTCGACGTGGGCCGCGCCGCCTCCACCTCGATCTCCACGGACCACGGCGGCCTCACGCTGGGCACCGCCCAGTGGCCGCACGGCGACGACCAGCCGATCACGCGGAAGCTGACCTACCGCAACACCGGCTCGTCGGACGTGACGCTGGACCTCGCCGTCACGGACGTGAAGCCCGCGGCGAACGGCCTGTTCAGCGTGTCCCCGGCCAAGCTGACGATCCCCGCCGGCGGCACCGCCGACGCCACGGTCACCGCGGACACCCGCGCGAACGTGCCGGACGCGATCTACGGCGCGGCCGTCGTCGCCTCCGACGGCACCCGCACGGCACTCGGCCTGGTGAAGGAGGTCGAGAGCTACGACGTGAAGGTCTCGTTCCTCGACGGCGACGGCAATCCGACGAACAACTACACCTACCGGTTCGTCGACGTGAACCAGCCCAAGGCCTACTTCCGGACGGTGCCGGGCTCCACGCTCGTGCAGCGCCTGCCCAAGGGCGCGTTCTTCCTCGACGGGTCGATCTACACCCCGAGCGCCGATCCGACGAAGCGCGGCACCACGACCGTCCTCACCGAGCCCGCGATCGAGGTCACCAAGGACACCGAGATCGTGTTCGACGCACGGCAGGGCATCCAGCCGTCGATCAAGGTCGACCAGGAGGCCACGGCCGCGAGCTCGGAGCTCGCCTTCGACATGAAGGCCAACTGGGGCGACACGGGCGGCACCTGGTACCTGAACGACTTCGAGTCGATCCGCGTCCGCCCGTCCAAGACGTCGTGGCCGAAGTTCACGTTCCACGCCGGGAGCGTCATGGCCAAGCCGGACGGCAACGGCGGCTTCGCGGGCAGCCCGTACCAGTACCACGTGCGGATCATGGAGAACGGCCGTGTGCCGGAGAACCTCCAACGGGCCGTGAAGGACCGCGAGCTCGCGAGGGTCGACTCCGTCACGCACGCCCGTGTGCCGGGCTCGATCGGTCAGCGCGACAACGGCGCCTCCGGCCCGCTGCCGTTGCGGCTCAAGGAGTTCTACACGCCCGACACGCCGTGGGACGGCTCGCTGTCGGAGTTCGTCAAGCTCGGCGAGTACCCGAACCTCGGCAGCCAGTACAGCGGCTTCGGCCGCGTGTTCAAGCTCGGCCGCACCGTCACCGAGCACTGGAACAGCGCCGTGTTCGGCCCCGGCCTGCCCCACGACCCGCGCTACGTGCGGTTCGCCGGTCGCCTGGGCAACCTGCTGCGGGTGAGCGTGCCGATGCACAGCGCCGAGGGCATGAGCGGCAGCGGTCCCGAGACGTCCGGCCGCACCACCATCACGGTCGACGGCAAGGTGGTCGCCGACCAGCCGTACTCCGGATACGCCTACCTGCAGGACGCGCCCGCGGAGAAGAAGCGCTACCAGGTGCACACCGAGTCCACCCGCGACTCGCAGTCGTCGCGGATCACCACGGACTGGTCGTTCACGTCCGAGCACGTCGCGGGCGAGGAGTACAAGCCGATCCCGCTGCTCGCGGTCCGGTTCTCGCCCAAGCTCGACGAGTTCAACCGGGCCGGCAAGGTGGTCACCGTGCCGATCACGGTGGACCGCAACGGAACGGGCAAGGTCACGAACATCAAGGACCCCGCGGTGCAGGTGTCCTTCGACGAGGGCAAGACGTGGAAGCCGGTGCCGCTGCACAAGACGCGGACCGGCTGGCAGGTCACGTTGCTGCACCCGCACGGCGCCAAGAACGTGTCGTTCAAGGCTCGGGCGGCGGACGCGGGCGGTGAGGTCCAGCAGACCATCATCCGCGCGTACGACCTGAAGTGACGGCGTGAGGGGCCGGGCCAGGTCCGGCCCCTCACCGCTACTTCTGGTACGGCGCCAGGGTGTCCGGGTCCACGTCGGGTGCGCTCATGATCGGGTGCACCTCGATCGGCTGGTTGAGGATCTTCCCGCCGGGACCGGGGCAGGCCGAGCACTTCCTGGCGACCTCGAGCAGTCGTTCGTGACTCTCGACGTCGACCACCCAGTACCCGGCGATGACCTCTTTGGACTCCGCGAACGGCCCGTCGACCACGATCGGCGGGCCGTCTCCGTCACCGCCTCGCACCACGAACGCCCGCGCGGGCCCGCTCAGGCCCTCGGACTGGAGCAGCTCACCGGAGGCGCGCAGCTCGGCGTCCAGGTCCCGCATGTAAGCGATCATGCGGTGCATGTCCTCGTCCGACCACGCGGCGAGGCCCTCCCAGTCCTCCTGGTTGCCGCCGTAGCTCACCAGCATGTACTTCACTTCCACTCCCCACCGGTTGCGCGAGCCTTGATCTCCTGCACGGCCCAGCTGTTGCCGTCCGGGTCGTCGAAGAAGATGAACGACCCACCGTCCTGTTCGTTCATGCGCACGATCTCGCCGACCTCGACGCCGCGCTCGACCAGCTGCGCGCGGGCCTTCTCCAGGTCCGAGACGACCAGTTGGACCCCCTTCAACGAGCCCGGCTCGCCTTTCACGATGCCCTTGCCCATCACGATCGAGCAGCCGGAGCCGGGTGGCGTGAGCTGCAGGACGCGGGTGTCGGGGTTGAACGTCGTGTCGTGGTCGAGCGTGAAGCCGAGCTGCTCCTCGTAGAAGCGCTTCGCCCGGTCCAGGTCCGACACCGGTACGACGATGACTTCCAGGGTCCAGTCCATGTCCGTGGTTCCTCTCTGGCGGCTGCCTTGCACGGACTCGTCGAAGCGCTCAGAAACTTTTCGACACGGGGTCCCTGCCCACATACCCGAGCAACCGGTCCTGCAGCGCGGCGTCCTCGGGCACGTCCACCTCCGGCCCGTAGACCTCGATGCCGGGACCGAACGCGCCGGGCGTGCGGAAGCGTTCCATCAGCTCGGGTGGCACCGCCGTCGCGGTGGCCCACAGGCGTTCGACGTCGTCGGCCGGGATGGTCTCGTCCTGGCCGGTGGCGCGGGCGAGGTCCCAGCCGTGCAGCACCAGGTCGTCGCTGACGACCTGGTCGATGTGGTCCTCCAGCGTCATCGGACCGGCGGGTGTGGCGACCTCGGTCGTGGCCCGGTCGGAGTCCAGTGCCTCCTGCACCTGACGGCGTGCCTCGCGGAAGTCCGTGAGCGGGTCATCGGTGCGTGGGATCTGCTGGCCGAGCATCACGCCGTGCATGTCGATGACGTGGTCCACCACCCCACGTGCGGTCCACTTGGCGCACGGCGAGGGGTTGTCCCACTGGTCCGCACGCACGTTCGCGACCTTCATCTCGAACGCGTCCGCACGTGCCCGGTACCTGGCCGAAATCGACATGGGGCTTCACTCCTCGACTGCGCCGCCGATCTTGCGCAGATGCTCGCGGAAGGTGAGTCCGCCGGCCAGGTACTCGTCGAACCGGAGCTGGCTGCGCAGGGACTCACCCTGCCTCACGCGGTCGGCCTGCGCTCGTTCGACGTCGCGGATGCTCTTCGCCTTCGCGACGAGCGCGTCGGCCTCCGCGGCCGGCACGAACAGCACACCGTCGTCGTCACCGAACACGATGTCATCGGCCGTGACGGTCCATTGGCCGACCTCGGCCGTCGAGAGAGCTTCCGGCGCACGGTCGCGCAGGCTCAACGGCCCGGTCGGGTTGGCGCCGAGGCTGAACACCGGCAGCCCGATCGCGCGGATGTCGTGGGTGTCGCGGTGCAGGCCCCAGATCACGACACCGGCGAGTCCCGCCGCCTTCGCTTCGAGCACGACCAGGTCGCCCACGCAGGCCTCGTCGGTGCGGCCGTCGTTGTCGACGACCAGCACGTCACCGGGACGGCTGCGGTCGATGGCCTCGAGGAAGACGTCGACGCTGCCCGCGTGACGGGCCGGCAGGACGCGACCGGAGGTCCTGGTGCCGGGGATGACCGGCGTCAGGGTGGCCGTGCGGACCGGGATGTTCGCCCGGATGCAGGCGTCGGCCAGGTGTGCGGTGGTGAGATCCAGTTCGGCGAGATCCATGCGGAGATTCTTACGCCGTCACGTGCTCCTGTGTCTTCAGGACGTTCGCGGAGAACGCCGCGATCACGCAGAACGCCACCGGCAGCAGGAACGCGACGTTGAGCGGCACGAGGTGCGTCAGCCAGCCGATCACCGCAGGTCCCGCGAGCACGCCGACGTACCCGATGCCGACCACGCGGGACATGTTCGCCGCGGCCGCACCGGCCTCCGCGTGCCCCGCCGCGCTGAACAGCTGCGGCACCGTGCCCGCGAGACCGGCACCGGCGATCGCCCAGCCCACCAGCGCCAGCCAGATCCACGGCGACAGCGCGGCCGTGGCGATGCCGACGGCTCCGATCGCGGATCCCCAGCGCAGCACCGCCACCGGCCCGACCTTCGCGGTGATCCGGTCCGCGAGCAGCCGGCCGGTCGTCATCGTCGTCGCGAACGCGCCGTACGCCAGCGCCGCGACCTGCGGTGAGGCACCGAGGACGTCCTGCAGGTGCAGCACGCTCCAGTCGTTCGCCGAGCCCTCGCTCAGCATGATCATGCCCGCGAGTCCCGCCATGACCCAGATGCGGCGCGGCACCTTGCGCTTGCCCGCCGCCTGCACGACGTGCGCCTCTTCCTTCTCGTCGAGCAGCGCCTTCGCCGTGACGATGCTGACGACGACACCGAGCGCACCAGCGACACCGAGCGTGGTGGCGGGGGAGAGTTCCCAGCCGAGTGTGCGCGCTCCGGTCAACGCGGCCGCCACGCCACCGAGCGACCACGTGGCGTGGAACGCCGACATCACCGGACGCTTGTAGTGCCGCTCCACCACCACGGCGTGTGCGTTCATGCTGACGTCGATCAGGCCGTTGCCGAAGCCGAAGATGAGCAGCGCCGCACCGAGAGTCCACTGACCGGTCGCCAGACCGGGCAGCACGGCCGACACGCTGCAGAACACGCCTGAGATCGGCAGGACCAGCTTCACGCCCACCCGGTCGGTGATCTTGCCGCCGAACCGCATGCCGAGGAACGCGCCCAGCCCGAGCAGCAGCAGCAACCGGCCGAGCTCGGCGTGGTCGATGCCCGTGCGCTCCTCGACGGTCGGGATGTGCACGAGCCACAGCCCGAGCAGGAACCCGTTGAGTGCGAAGTACGTGAAGGTGGCCACCCGCGCGGCCTTGAGAGCGTTCACACGCATCACGCTAACGAACAACCGGTGTGTTCGATAGCTTGAGTTTCGCACATAAGTCATGTTCAATCGCGCTGTGTCCCGTTTGAAGCAGATCACCGAGGCCGTCCGCGACGCCGGCTCCCTGGGCGTGGCCGAACTGGCCTCGCTGACCGGCGCGTCCGAGATGACCATCCGCCGCGACCTGGAGGTTCTCGCCGCCCAAGGCGTCCTGGAACGCTTCCGCGGCGGCGCCCGCAGCCTGCTGCTGCGCGGCTCCGAACCACCGTTCGCGCTCCGCTCGGACGAGAACACCGACGCCAAGCGCCGCATCGCCGCAGCCGTCGCGGACATGATCACGGACGGCGAGTCGGTGGTGCTGGACAGCGGCACCACGTGCCTGGAGGTCGCTCGCCTGCTGCACGACCGACGGCTGACCGTCATGCCGTTGTCGCTGCACGCTGTGAACGCGCTGTCGTCGTCAGCGTCACTCACGCTGCTGGTGCCCGGTGGCCGCCCACGCCCCGGTGAGCTCGCACTGACCGGACCGCTGACGCTCGCCTCGCTGGAGGCGTTGCGCTTCGACACCGCGATCGTCGGCTGCTGCGGCCTGTCGGCGGGGCAGGGCCTGACGGCGTTCGACCTGGAGGACGCCTCGGTCAAACGGGCCGCCATCGCCTCCGCCCGGCGCGTGATCGCCGCCGTCGACGCGTCGAAGCTGACCCGCACCGCGCTCGCGTTCGTCGCCCCGGCCACCGCGCTGGACGCGGTGGTCACCGACGCGGTGGGCGACGAGGAACTGGAGGCGGCGGGCGTGACGGTGGTGACGGCATGATCGTGTTGTTCGACATGTTCGGCGTGATCGCGCGCGACCAGTCGCCCGAGGTCATGGCCACGATGAGCACCGATCCGGCGTTCTGGGACGCCTACTGGGCCCACCGCCCCGCCTACGACCGCGGTGACGTGACGGCGCAGGAGTACTGGGCCCGCGTCGGCCACCCGCCGCTCGTCGAAAAGGACGTCGAGAGCTGGAGCCGAGTCGACTACCGGATGGTCGCGCTGCTGCACGAGCTGCACGGCGCCGGGCAGCGCATCGCCCTGCTGTCCAACATCCCCGAGGACCACGCCCGCAACTTCGAGCGCACCTACGCGTGGCTGGACCTGTTCGAGGTGCGTGCCTTCTCGTGCCGCATCGGCCACGCCAAGCCCGAGCCCGGTGCGTTCCAGTGGTGCCGGGACGCGTTGGGCGACCACGACATCCTGTTCGTCGACGACCGGCTGGAGAACGTGCAGGCGGCCGAACGCGAGGGGATGCGCGGGCATCACTTCACGGGGATCGACGGCCTCCGGGCTTGTCTTCAGGCCGGCCGTCACCGGCGGAGCCGATCCGCGCCGCACCCCAGCGTGTGATCGCTACAGTGCCGCCGTGACCGACGACAGACGCGACGACTGGGAGCTGTTCGACCGCATCAAGGCGGAGCACGAGCGAGACGTCGCGGAGAAGCTGGCCACTGCCAAGGCCGAGGCCGCCGAACGTGGCAAGGAACCGTTCGACGTCGAGAAGGTGCTGGCGATGTACACCCCGTACGACCAGTACCGGTACCCGGCGCCGCTGGAAGAGTTGCGGCGCACCATGGAACGCTCCTACTACCTGACGTCGCGGGAGATGATGACGCTCGCCGAATTCGTCGATCACCTGCGCCGCGCGGACATGGGCTGATGGGCCGCAAACTGCTGGCGGCCGCGTTTTACTCGCCCACGGAGATCAGCCTCGACATGCTCGGCGTCGCCGGAGACGCGTGGGGTCCCTTCAGGAACGTGAACGCGCACGTGATGCGGCTCGACGACCACACCTGCGCGACGGTGCGGTTCTCGCAGCACGAATTCTTCGGCCTGAGAGACGACCACGAGTCCACACCGGGCCTCGCGCGCGACCCCGCCCTGCCGTTCGCCTACTTCTTCCGCGACACGGCGGTGAAGGTCGGCTGTGAGGTGGCGTTCCTGGCCACGCGCCTGCACCAGGCCGACCCCGAGTGGCTGGAGGGGCAGTACTGGGCGGTGCAGGCGCGTGAGGCCGACTGCCTGGTCGCCGAAGCGTTCGGGTTGCTGTACCTCGACGACGGCATGGTCCTCGACTGGGACGCTCCCCGCCTGGACGAACGCAACATCCTGCCGGGCGGCCCCGGACTGACGATCTTCGCCAGCTCCGGCTGGTCCCGGTGGTTCTGACTCAGGCCCCGGCACCGCCGTCGACCGGCACGATCGCTCCGGTCACCATCGAGGCGCGGTCGCTGAGCAGCCACGCGGCGACCTCGGCCACCTCGCGCGGTTCGGCCATGCGACCGAGCGGGGTCAGCGCGACGATGTGGTCGATGATGCCGCCGGACGCCGCCTCCCACGCGTCGATCATCTCCGTGGCGGTGCCGCCGGGTGTGATGCCGTTGACCCGGATGCCCTGACGGGCCCACGTCACGGCGGCGGTCTCGGTGATGCTGTTGAGCGCGCGCTTCATCGCGCCGTACGCGGGCAGGGCGGGGTTCGCGCGGCGGCTGCCGATGCTCGAGGTGTTGACGATGGCCCCGCCGCCGGTGCGGCGCATGAGTGCGGCCTCGGCGGTCATGGCGGTCCAGTGCGCGCGGAAGTTCACCGCGAACTGCACGTCGATGTCCTCGTCGCTGGTGGTGTCGAGCGGGCCGGGCTGCTGGAGCGCCGCGCCGTTGTTGAAGGCGCCGTCGAGCCGTCCGTGCAGCTCCTCGACGTGGTCGACGGCCGCGCGGATGCTCGTGCGGTCGGCGAGGTCCAGCGCGACGGTGTCGGCGACGCCTCCACCGTCGCGGATCTCGCCGGCGATCCGGTCGAGGGCCTCGGTGCCGCGGGCGGCGAGCACGACGGCGGCGCCCTCGGCGGCGAAGAGCCTGGCCGCGGCCTCGCCGATGCCGCGGCTCGCGCCGGTGATGAGGACGACCTTGCCGGTGAGCAGACCGGCGGGTGCGATGTCGTTGGTCATGACGACAACTTCAGCCCGATCGCCGTCGCGCATTCAGGTACAGGCTGTACCAGGATCCGCCGGCGCGCGGCGGGCAGACTCGGGGTATGAGCAAGCACGAGCTCGGGTCGTTCCTGCGCAGCCGCCGCGAACGGCTGCGACCGGAAGACGTCGGCCTCCCATCCGGCCCTCGGCGCCGGACACCTGGTCTGCGCCGAGAGGAGGTCGCGGTCCTCGCGCACATCTCCACCGAGTACTACGTCCGGCTCGAACAGGGCAGGGCGCCGTGGCCGTCGAGTGACGTCCTCGCCGGGATCGCGGGCGCGCTGCGGCTCACCGACGCGGAGTCCGACCACCTCCACCTGCTCGCCGGCACCGCACCGACCCGTGCCCGACTGCACCGCCGCGACGTGCGACCGAGCATCCTCGCGCTCCTGGAACGACTGCCGCAGACGGCCGGGTTCGTCACGTCCGCGATGTTCGAGGTGCTCGCGTGGAACGACCTCGCGGCCGCGCTGATGGAGGACTTCTCCCTGCTCGCCCCCGAGGACCGCAACCTGGCGCGACTGGCGTTCCTCAGGCCACCGGACCGGCCGCCGTACGGGATCTCCGACGGCGCCGAGTTCCGCCACCACGCCGTCATGCAGCTGCGGGTCACGCTCGCCCGTTATCCGGCGGATCCCGCGGTGACCGGGCTGATCGACGAGCTCCTCGCCGGCAGTCCCGACTTCGCTCGGCTCTGGGAGCGCCACGACGTGCAGCCCTCGCCGACGCTCACGAAGACGTTCCACCACCCGGTCGTCGGGGAGGTCACCGTCGACTGCGACTCGCTCGCGCTCACCGACCGCGACCAGAACCTGGTGCTCTACAGCGCACCACAGGGATCCCCTGGTGCCGAGGCGCTGGCTCTGCTCAACGTCCTCGGCCCAGGGGCCCGGATCTAACCCCTGCTGTTTGG
>NZ_JBHRZI010000015.1:697930-721082 GCF_042649515.1 Lentzea rhizosphaerae
AAGCACGTTCGGGCCATCTATCGGCCCGAACGTGCTTTTCGCGCCAAAAAATATGTCCGGTAGGCCTGAGGCGCTCTACTTCGATACAGGCGCTAGACGAGCGACGACCAGTAGAACCAGAACGCCTGCAACACACCCCCTGCGATCACCAGGTACCACAGGATCAGCACGACGCTGTGGTACTGGAACGCCGGCCGGATGTTGCGCAACGTCGTGTACCAGAAGATCGGAATCGTCACCGCCCACACGACCATGCAGTACGGGCACAACGCGCCGATCTCGTACAGCGACTGGAAAATCAGCCAGTGCACGAACAACACGCCGAACGTGACACCGACCTGCAGCCCGATCCACACCCAGTTCGGCAGCGACACACCCGCGACCAGCAGCACGCCGAGCGTCGTCACGACCGCGAACCCCGCGATGCCGAGCAACGGGTTGGGAAAACCGAACACCTCCGCCTGCGCGGTTTTCATGACCGAGCCGCAGCTCAGCACCGGGTTGATGCTGCACGTCGGCACGTAGAACGGGTTCTTGAGCAGCGCGATCTTCTCGACCGTCAGCACGGACGAGGCGACCAGCCCGACGAACCCGCCGACCGCCAGCACCCACGCGACGATCCGGTTCACGACAACGCCTTGTCGATCGCGGACTTCAGCGCGTCGTAGGAGGGTGCGCCGGTGAACTTGGTGCCGTTGATGAAGAACGTCGGCGTGCCCGTGACCCCGGCCTTGCCGCCCTCAGTCCGCTGAGCGAGCACCCGCTCCTTGAGCGCCGAGTCGCCCAGCGCCGTCTCGAACGCCGCGGTGTCGAGCCCGAGCTGCCCGGCGAACGTCACGAACGCCGCCCGCTGGGACGTCTGCTGCCCACCCCACTCCTGCTGCCGTTCGAACATCAGCTTGAACATCTCGTCCCGCTTGCCCTGCGCCCCGGCGGCCTCGACCGCGACGGCGGCCAGCTCGGCGTTGCGGTGGCTGGGAATGGGGAAGTGCCGCACGTCGAACGTCACGCGCTCGCCGTACTCGGACTTGAGCTTCAGCACGCCGGGGAACGCGGCGCGGCAGGACGGGCACTCCATGTCGAGGTACTCGACGACGGTCACCTTGCCACCGCCGGACTGCGGTGCCGCGGTGGTGTTGTTGTTGCGGGAGAACAGGACGAACCCTGCGATCACGACCGCGACGACGGCGACGATGATCAGGGACAGACGAGCGTTTTTGGACATGGCAGAACTCCACGAAGGCTGACGGAACCGGGACCCGAAGAACGGGTTCGGTCTAGGCGCGCAGCACGCAGAGCTGCGCCAGCCGCACTTCCAGCCGACGTGAAGGACGAGACCACACGGGCAGACGCACCAGCTGCGCCCGGAACGACCCGGACCGCCGCAGCCCCGCGAAACCGATCAGCACCGCCAGCGCCACCACGAGACAGGCGCCGGCGACGAGAATGCCCTCGATCAGTCCGGCGTCGTCGGACTGGTCGGAGTGCGCCACGACGTGAGTGCTCGACGTGGGGCACTGGGCGGTCCAGGCGAACTCGGTCTCACACGGGGTGCCCTGCATCATCGCGACGCCGGCGACCAGCGCGAGCACGGCGAAAACCCGCGCGAGATACGCGCGGGTTCGCGAGCTGCGGGTGCCGTGCACGCCGTCCAGCGTAGCCAGTCGCGGCCTGCGCCGGGCGAAGTGGCTCAGATCAGCAGCAGCGACTTGCCGAGCGTCGCCCGTTCCTCCAGCGACCGGTGCGCATCCGCAGCCTGCTCCAACGGATAGGTCGCCCCGATGAACGGACGAAGCCGCCCCTGAGCCGCTAGCGCGAGCACCTCGGTCATCAGTTCGCTGACCGTCGCGACGTCGGGCGGACCGGCCGCCAGCGCGTTGTGCACGTCCACGTCCCTCTGCCTCGCCACCTCGGGATCGATGTCCGCGAACCCGCCCGCGCTGCCGTAGGTGACGAAGCGCCCGCCCGCGGCGACGGTCTCGAACACCTCCCTGCCGAGCGCACCGCCGGCACCGTCGAACGCCAGGTCGACACCGCCGACCTCGTTCCGGACGCGCTGCTGCCAGCCGTCGAGCGAGTAGTCGACGGTCACCTCCGCGCCCAGTTCACGGGCCAGCGCGAGCTTGCGTTCACCACGAGCTGCCGCGACGACGCGTGCACCGGCGTCCCGCGCCAGCTGCACCAGCAGCGAGCCCGCACCGCCCGTGGCCGCGGCGATGAGGACCACCTCGCCCTCCGTGATCTTCGCCTGGCGGAAGAGGCTCAGGGCCGTGACACCGTCGTGCATCATCGCCGCCGCCTCGGCCGAGCTCAGGCCCTCCGGAACCGCGACGAGCTCCTCGACCGCGTAGGTGAGCCGCTCGGCGTAGCCCTCGGACCCGCGCGCGACGACGTGACGACCGACCCACGCGGGATCCACGCCGTCACCGACCGACAGCACGTGCCCCGCTCCGCCCCCGCCGGGCACGTACGGAGGCGTCCGCGGGAAGTACTCCTGCCCCCAGCCGCTGCGCAACAGCGTGTCGAGGAACATCACGTCGGCGACCTCGAGCCCCACCACCACCTCGCCAGGACCGGCGACGGGCTCCGGGACCTCGTCCGCGACGAGCACCTCCGGTCCGCCGAACTCGTGCACACGCACAGCACGCATTGCGACCACATCCCCCTACCTCGATCAACTCGGGTCGCAACCCACGTTAGAAGCTCGACCAAAGTGGAGATCAAGACCAGAACGCGAGCTTGTGCCGTGCCGCGTAGTCGACCGGCCCGATCGCTCCCGGCGCCAGCGACTGCACGTACCGGCCCTCGGAGAACCGCGGCCACCCCGGTGACCCGCTCCTGGCGAAGTCCGCCCACGCCCTGATCATGTGGTCCGACAGCCCGCGGTCCTCGGCGAAGTCGTGGTCCGGGAACAGGTAACCGATGTCGGACGAGTGGTTCGCGCCGTGCAGCTCGGCCGGGAACTCAGGGTTCGTGGACGCCGCACGATCAGCGAACTCGAACGCGTACACAGGAGCCTTCTGGGCGTACAAGGTGTTCTGTCGGAACGTGGCCGTCGCCCACACACGATCCGTCAGCACCGCGGCCCACGCCTGCTTCGGCGACGCGTACGCGCTCACCGGGTACTCGCGCTCGATCTCGGTGGCACGCTCGGGGAACGCCTCCCGCAGCAGCCGTGCGTAGTCCTCGGTGGACATCGGCCCCGGCCGGAACAGCCCGACGAAGCTGTTGTGCTCGTCCCTGGTGGCCCCGGCGAGGATCGGCACCGGCATGAACTCGCCGGCCTCCAGCGACTCCGACGGTGGCTTGGGCAGCACCGAACCGCCGTACCCCGTCGACTGGAAGATGTTCATGATCTGCGGGAACTCCAGCAGCTTCTCCACCGGCAGCCGCCGCAGGCACTCGACGTCGGCGCAGCCCAGCCCGGTGGCGACCATCGTGCCGATCTCCTGGATCTCGGGGACCGGCCGCCACGCGAGTGACGGCAGCGCGTCCAGATCCGGGAACCAGGCACCCTTCGGCACGTCCACCAGGGTGAACGAGCTGTGCATGATCGCCTTGTGGAACAACGGCCGTTGCCCGATCAGATGCGCTGAGACCGCCGTCGCCCCGAAGGACACGCCGAACAGCGTCACGTTGCCCGGATCGCCGCCGAAGCCGGAGATGTTGCGCTGCACCCACTCCAGCGCGGCCTGCTGGTCGAGCAACCCGAACTCGCCGGAATGCTCCAGCCCCGGCAACCCGAACCCGCCGAACACCCCCATCCGGTAGTTGATCGTCACCACGACGACATCCCCTTGCCGCGCAAGGCGTTCGGCGTTGAAGTAGTGCCCCGCCCCGACCGCACCGTCGCCGTGCACCCACACCAGCACCGGTTTGCGCCCGGACGTGGAAGGCGTGGTGACGTTCAGGAACAGGCAGTCCTCGTCCGTGCTCTTCTCCGCCGAGTAGCTCGATCCGACCTGCGGGCAAGAACTCCCCGGCCGCACCGCGTCCCGCACACCGCTCCACGCAGCAGCGCGTGCGGGCGGCTCCCAGCGCGCCGCGCGGGCGTACGGAATCCCCCGGAAAACCGCGTGCGACGGCCTGATCTCACCGCGCACCTGCCCGGTGTCGGTCGCGACCACGTTCGACAGCACCGCATCCCCCTTCCCGCACGCGCTCACCAGCAGCAGTGCGGCCAACAACATCCCCCGACGCAAAACGACTAACCCCCTGTTGCCAGCTCGACGGCGGCGACCAGCTCCTGTTCGCAGACGTCGAGATCGAGTGCCCCGGACCGCTGCACGACGCCGTTGCGCATCGCGAGGACGAACACCGCCATCACGTCCGGGTCGAACGCGCGGAACTCGCCGGCCTGCTGCCCCTGCCGCAGCAGCGCGGCGAGCGCCACGTGATCGGAGTCGGCGATGCCTCCGTCGGTCACCGCCGCGTGTGCCCTGATCCGCAGAAACGCGAGCATGTCGGCGCGGTGCTCGCGGATGAACGCGACGTTGGCCCGGAGAAACGCCTCCAGCTCGGCGCGCGCGCTCGACTGCCCCATGCGTGCGTTCACGAACGACTGAAACCGCTCCAGAACGTCCGCGAACACCACGTCGACGAGCTCCTGCTTGTTGCGGAAGTGGTACGAGATCAGCCCGGTGCTGCTCAGCCCCGCCCGCGCCGCGATCGCCTTGAACGACGTCTCCGCGTAGTCCAGCTCCGCGATCGTGGCGATGGCCGCCGACACGATCTGCGCCCGCCTGGCCTGCTCCGTCACCGACTTTGCTCGCATGAGCAAAAATTAGCACAGCTGAGCAACTGTGACGTCGGGCGCCTGCCGTTTGGCGCGAAAAGCACGTTCGGGCCATCTATCGGCCCGAACGTGCTTTTCGCGCCAAAAAATACGTCCGGTATGCCTGAGCCGACGTGTGCGCTACGCCGGTCGCTGTAGCGGAACCGGCCTGGCGCAACGTCTTTCGGCTTCCTGGCTGCCCGCCATCCTGACCTGTCGGGAGGTCTGCTCCTTGACCTAGGGTCGGCGGGGACGAGGGGTGGGGGGTGCCCTTGACCGGTCCGGTCCTTCACGACGACGAACCGCCACGCACAGAGCAGGAGATCGCGCGGTGGGCGGCCCAGGTCAGCGCGCGGGCCGAGAGGTTCCGAGCGCTCGATCGCGACGTCGCCGCGGTCGCCGTCACCGAGACCTCGCGCGACGGCGTCGTCCGGGTCACCGTCGACGCCTCCGGCGTTCTCCGGCAACTCGAGCTCTCCGACCGCATCAGGGAGTTCTCCGGTCAGACGCTCGCTGCGCACGTCCTGTCCACCATGCGCCGCGCGCAGGCCCGCATCGCGGACGAGATGTCACGGCTCACCGCGGACCTGGCCGCCGACGACCCGGCCGCCGCGGCGGCGATGGTCGCGGGCTACCGGCGGCAGTTCCCCGAACAGCCACCCGACCCGTTGGCGGCACGCGGACGACAGGTGCACGACGACGACCGCGAAGGCCCGTCCGTCATGGAGTGAGGGGGTTGCTCATGAGCGGCAGACTGGATCTCGACGGCGCGGAACTGCGCGCGCACGCCAACCGGTTGGGTGGCGTCGAGAGCAAGGTGGACAGCGCGCTGCGGCAGGCCCGCGCAGGCGACTTGCCCACCGAGGCCTTCGGCAAGGTCGCCACCATGTTCCCGCCGATCGTGCGGGCCGTCGGCGACGTCGGCATTCAGACCCTGGTGGAGGTCGGGGCCTCGATCGACCACATCATCAAGAACGTGCGCGACACGGCCGACGTCTACGACGGCGTGGACGAGGGCGGCGCGAGCGCGATGAAGGGCAACGGGCGGTGAACACCGCCGCCCCGCCGCAGGCCGCGCAGCTCTCCGGCGAGGCGTTCACCGGCATCGGGATCGTCGAGTCGGCGATCGACCTGCGCAACGGCATCGCGAACGGTTCCTGGGTGGAGGGCGGCCTGGCCCTCGCGAGCACGGGTCTGGAGGCGTTGTCCCTCGCCGTCGACCCGTTGGGCACGCTCGCGGAATACGCGTTCTCGTGGGTGATCGAGCACTGCGGTCCGCTGCGCCGGTGGCTGGACTGGCTGGCGGGCGACGTCGGACGGATCACCGCGTACGCGGGCACGTGGCAGGCGGTCGCCAAGACCGTGGCCGAGGCGAGGGCGGACTTCACGGCCGAGGTCGACAGGAGCGCAGCCGCCTGGCGCGGCGACGCGAGCAAGAAGTACCGGGAGTCCATGGCCAAGCACGCCGCGTTCTTCTCGGCGAGCGAGGTGTGCGCCTCGACCATCGGCGCCACCGTGGAAGTGGTCGGCGCGCTGGTCGGCGTCGTCCGGGAAGCCGTGCGCGACATCATCTCCCGGGCCGTGGCCACGCTGATCGTGCGCGTGCCGTTCTGGGCGGCGGCGGCGAGCGTGCCGGTACTCTTCGCCACCGTCCCGGTCGCGACGCAGGTGACGACGCTCGTCGAGCGCACCGTCCTCGACATCACCGCCGTGACCGTCAAACTGGCGCGTTCGCTGGACAAACTGCGCCCGCTGATGAGCCGGCTGACCGGGATCTGGGAGATCATCGGCACGGGGCTGCGCAACCTGCGCAAGACCGACACCGGTGGCGACATCAAGCTTCCCGATGCGGTGAATCAGTCCGGCGTCACCACGCCCAGCGGCACCGGCGGGAACACGTCCACGTCGAGCGCGGGCGGTGGCGGCAACCAGGCGGTCGACCAGCCCCCGGCCGGAGGAGGCGGCGGTCAGGGAGACCCGCCACCACCCGGAGGCACGAATCCTCCACCCGGCCCCGGTGGACGGCCGAGACCGCCGAGCCGGCGCTTGGACCTCGACAAGCCGCACCGGGAGCTGACCTCAGCGGAACGGGCCAGGCTGAGCGACCACCTGAACGAGCTGGAGGCCAGGCACCCGGAGAAGTTCAACAACACCATCCGTGACCCGGACAACGGCGGACGCATCAGCCCGTCCTCCGAGGACGAGGCGAGAGTTGCGCTGGACCTGCGAGAACGCGGCCAGTTCACCGACAACTACGAGCGGCCGCCCGGAAGAGGGATCGGCGACTTCATCGACGACGGCAAGAAGTGGGACATCAAACGCCCGCGCGAGCCGTACGACGACAACGACTTCAGGATGGTGCTCGGTACCCAGATCGGCACGAAGGGTCGCCACGTCGTCATCGACACGCGCGAGGTCGCCCAGGAGACCATCGACAAGGTGGCACAGACCGTGCAGGACCCCCGCTGGAGAAACCGTGTCATCTGGTACCCGTGACGAGTGGCGGCCACTGCGATGGCCCTGGTCGTCGGAAGCGGCCGACGCCCTGGCCGGCTGGCTGACCGGCGACCGGAGCGCACCCGTCGCGGCGGACGACCTGGACTTCCGCGGCGCGGACCTGTCCGGAGGGCCGTTCGGCGGATCGTCGTTCCGGCACGCGAACCTCGCCGACGTGGCGGCGCGCGGCGTCGAGCTGTGGCGGGCGAACTGCGAGGGAGCCCGGTTCATCCGCGCCGTCCTCACCGACGCGGACTTCGTGAAGGCCTGCCTGCACCGCGCGAGCTTCGTGCGCGCGGTGCTGATCGGCGCCGACCTCACCCGCGTGGAGGGCTTGGACGTCCGGTTCGTCGAGGCCGACCTGCGGCGCGCGGACCTCACCGACGCGATGCTCGTGGGCTGCGACTTCACCCGCGCGAACCTGTCGGGGGCGAGGGTCGACAAGACGGTCCTGGAGAACTCGGCTGTGGCCGGCGCTGTGGTGACGGGCATGACGGGCACCGTCTTCGGCCCGGTCGTGCCCGCGCCCGGCCACAGCCTCGACGGCGCCGAGCTGGAGCACTGGTTCGCCGCCCGCGGCGCGCGGGTGTCGGTGCTGCGTCCCGCGTACTCGTGAGGCTGGAGAGGGGCGCACGATGACCGATCCCGAGTCCGCCCGGTGGGCGGCGGCCGTCGCGGCCGAGTCGGAGAAGTACCAGCGGGTGAGCACGCGGGTGACCGAGGCCGTCGTGCACGAGGCGTCCCGGGACGGCCTGGTGAAGGTCACCGTGGGCGCCTCCGGCGTGCTGCGCGACCTGGAGATCTCCGACCAGGCGCGCGGGGTGTCCGGCGCGACGCTCGCGGCGTCCATCATGACCACCCTGCACCGCGCCCAGTCGCGGATCGCGGACGCGGTGTCCGAGATCGTGACCGAGGCCGGCGTGGACGCCCCGGGAGACGCCGAAGCGCTGGTGTCGTTGTACCGGCGACGTTTCCCCGCGCCGGCTCCCGACACCCCGCCGCGGCCGCGGCCGGCCCGGGACCACGCCCAGGACGACGAGGACTGGGATGGTCCCGCCGTCACCGAGTAGGGCTTCACGTGCGACAGCGTTCGCCGCACTGTCGCCCCGGCACGGCCCGTGAGTTTGGAAGACCGCCAAACAACATGCTTTCAGGTTGACCTGCGGCGAATGGGTGGAGCCAAACGGAAGTGCGGTTCTACCGTCCCCGCATGCCATTGCGGAGATCAACGGTGCGCGGCCGCGAGTTCGGTGACGCGATACGGGCGTTGTTGCGGGCGGCCGACCTGACCAACCGGGCCGCTGCCGACCTGCTGGGCTGGCAGGAGGCCAAAGTCTCGGAGCTGGTCAACGGCAAGGAAGGCACGACCGACGTCGAGCTGGCCAAGTTGCTCGGTCTGCTGCGGACGCCGCCGGCCGAGTTCGACCACCTGATGGGCCTGCACCACGACGCCCACATCAGGGACTGGTTGCAGCCCAACGGTTCTGGCGTTCCGGATCGGGTGCGCACGTTGCGAGAGCACGAGAGGATCGCCTCCGGGATCGCTGGTTGGTCGATGAACGTCGTGCACGGCCTCCTTCAGGTGCCCGACTACACCTGGCACCTCGCCCTCGCCAAGCCGCTGCCGGAACTGGACGCGCGGCTGGTCGTCGAGAACCGGGTCATCCGGCAGACATCGGTGCTCGACGGGAACCGGACCGTCCAGATCTACATGCACGAGCAGGCTCTTCGGCTGCCGGTCGGAGACGCGAGCGTGATGGCGGAACAACTCCACCACCTGCTCCGCCTGTCCGTGCGGCCCTATCTCACGATTCGCCTGGTTCCCACCGCGCTCGGCCCACATGCCGGCCTCGCGGGTGACTTCGACCTGCTGAAGTTCAAGAAGATCCCGGAGATCGTCTACCTCGAGAGCGAAGGGGCCAACGTCTTCCTCGAGGATCAAGCTTCCGTCGGCCGCTACGAGACAGTGCTGAAGTCACTCGATCGGACGGCGTTGGACGAAGTCGAGACGAGGAAGCTGATCACCGACATCATCGGTGAGGAGGCTCGTGATGACCAGGTGGCGCAAGAGTAGCTACAGCGCCAGCGACGGCAACTGCGTCGAAGTGGGCCGCGGCGTCGGTATCCGGGACAGCAAGTCGCCCGCCATCGAACTCCCGCTCACGCCTCACCAGTGGACGACTTTCTTGCGGCTGGTGGTTGCCAGCCCCCGCTGACCTCCTTGGTCGGCTTGTGCGGGAACCGGCGCTCCGCGTACTCCTGCGCGGCCGACCCCGGCAGCACGTACAGCGTCTCCTTCTTCTCCTGCAGCGGCCGCAACACGGTGTCCATGAACGCCTTGCGGTCGTCGAGGTACGGCCCGAGCACGTCCTCCCCGGCTGGGCACACCGCCAGGCAGTAGCCGGACTTGTACCCCGGCGGCGAGGCGAGGCTCTGCCACATCGAGGCGCTCTCGGAGTCGGTGACGCGTGAGCGGTAGTCGGCGGCGTCCTCACTGTCGGCCACGGTCTGCACCCAGTCGGTGAATCCGCTCATGAACTCGCGGTAGTTGTGCGTGGCGCAGGCCAGTGCGTCGAACTCCCCGGTCTTGCGGATGGCGCCGATCGGGCACGCGGCGACGCACAACTTGCAGTCGATGCAGGGGTTGTAGTCCAGCGCCTGGCCGTACTCGCTCACCTCCGCGTCGACCAGCACGGTGGCCAGGAGTACGAAGCTGCCGAACTTCGGGTGGATCACGTTGCGGTGCAGGCCCATCACGCCGAGGCCCGCGGCGACCGCGACGGTCTTGTGCGCGACGACCCAGATGCGGCCCGGGTAGCGGTCCATCTCCTGCGGGAAGCCGACCGACGGGTTGAGGGCGCGGTAGCCGGCGTCCTGCAGGGCCTGGGTGACGGTGCGGGCGGCGTGGTTGGCCTGTTCGTCGGTCTGGTGGAACTCCTGGTTCGCGACGCTGCGGGCGGGGGAGCGGAGGTTGTCGCGGTTCATCCGGAACGCCATCGCGATCAGGGAGCGGGTGCCGGGCAACGCGGTCAGCGCGTGCTCGCGTTCGCCTGCCAGGTCGGGGTGGTCGAGGCTGACCACTGCCGCGTCGTCGGCGCCCGCCGCCAGGCACAGGTCGCGCAGCCAGGCCGCGTCGATCACGGTCGGCGGGGTCGTCCTGGGGCGGGCGAGCACGGCCTGGACCGACGGGTGGGTGGTCAGCTTCGCCGGGAGCGCGCTCATGCGACCGCGTCCAGCACGTCGGGCCGTTCCAGAGCGAGGAAGTGGCCGGCGCCGGGGACCTCGGTGAACGACGCGCCGGGCAGCAGTTGCCTGTTGGCCTGCCGGTCCGAGGGACGCGACCAGTCCTTCTCCCCGTAGACGAGGTGGATCGGCGCGGTGACCTCGGGATAACGGGAGCGCGCCGCGACGAGGCTCGGCAGGTTGCGGTAGACGGCGCGGGCGACGGCCGGGTAACCGGCGTGCTGGCCGACGCGCAGGAGCTCGTCCAGGTAGTCGTCGCGCAGTGCGGCCGGGTCGCCGAGACCGCCGCGAAGGATGGCGCGCATGACGGGCCGGGGTTCCAGCCGGGCGAGCAACGGGCCGACCCCCGGCGCGATCACGCCGGTGATGATCAACCTCGCCAGAAGGCTGGACCTGGCGATGCCGCCGGCGTAGTCGTAGGCGTTCACCGCCACGACCCGCCGGACGCGTCCGGGAAGGTCGGCCGCCGCGGTGAGTGCGAGGACGGCGCCCATCGACTCGCCGAGCAGCGTCACGTCGTGCAGATCGAGCTGCGTCACGAGCTGGGTGACGGCGGCGCGCATGGCCGGTTCGTCGTAGGAGGCGCCGGGCACGATCTGCGAATAGCCCATCCCCGGCAGGTCGAGCGCGTAGACGGTGTACCGCTGCTGCACCAACGGGATCAGGTGGCGGAAGTGCTCTGCCTGGGTGCGCACGGTGTGCAGCAGGACCAGCGGCGGGCCGCTGCCGCCGGTGAGATACCGCAGCCGGCCTGGTTCGAGGAAGTGGCTGCTCGTCCCGGGGATGCTGATCCGGGAATCGCTGGTTCGCGCGCTCATCTGCACCTCGCGACGAGTGTGTTGTGTTTTCCAACCGACTGGACGTCACGGTAGGGCAGTGAGTTGGAAAACACAACACACTGGATTACGCTGGGCAGATGACCGAACCGCAGCCCGTGCGAATGGGCGACCTGCCGCTGGGTGTCCGCCCCTGCTCACTCGCGGCGGCGCTGGAGGTCCTCGGCGAGCGGTGGTCACTGCTGGCGGTGCGGGAGATCGGCTACGGCGTGCACCGCTTCGCCCGCATCGCCGGGTACACGGGCGCGTCCCGCGACATGCTGGCCGACCGGCTGCGCAAGCTGGAGGCAGCGGGCGTCGTCGAACGCCGGCTCTACAGCGAGCACCCGCCCCGGCACGAGTACCACCTGACCGAGGCGGGGCGGGAACTGTTCCCGGTCATGCTCGCGCTGACCGAGTGGGGCGACCGGTGGGCGGTGGACAGTCCCGCGCTGATCCGCCGGCACTCGTGCGGGCAGCCGGTCCAAGTCGACCTCGTCTGCCGCCACTGCGGTCAGCCGGTCACGCGCGACACGATCCACGCCGAGCTCGCGGGCTCCTGATGGTCAGACGCGACGCCACTGGTCGGTGTTGTAGTCCCAGTCGTACCGCGGCCGCCCCAGGGCTGGGCGACTCACGAAGGGTGCTCCCTGGTTGCTGATCTCCAGCGCTCCCGAGATGCCCTCACAGGTCCAGTGCAGCTCGGCCACCCACTCCACCTCCTGGTCTCCCAGCTCCAGGTCGACCGCGAAGTGCTCGGGTTCCCTGCGGTGCACCGAGTACGGGAACTCGCCGCGCTCACCGCGTGCCGAGTTCGGTCGCACCGGCACGCGGTCCTGCCTCGTCAGGTCGGCGTAGAACCACTTCGGCTCGACCTTGTAGAACAGCTGCGCCGAGAAGACCTCGATGCCGGGAGCCGGTGCCGCCGGACGGCGGGCTCGCACCGCGAAAACCAGGTCCGTCAGCAGGACGGCCTGCTCGCGGGTGCCTTCGACCAGGAGCTTGAGCCGGGTGTTGTCGGGCGGCGTCACGACCTCGTGGTCGTGCAGGAACCGGCTCATCTCCAGCAGGCCCCCGCCGCGCGGCACCTTGGCGATCGAAGTGTTCACCACGGCGTGCATGCCGTAGCGCTCCTTCGCCCACGCCACACTGGGCGTCACGGCCAGCGGTGGTGGCTGGGCGGGAAGGGTCAGCGCCCCCCGGCTCGCGAGCAGGTCGCGGACCTGGATCACCACTGAGGGCTGGTCGTTCGTTTCGTTCCGTACGCCGTCCATGGCGGGACTGTATCGGTTACTGATCGACCCCGACGTCGTTCCACGCGGATCGCACCACGTCGGCGACCGCGCTCCCGAACAACGCGTGTGCCGACGCCGTGGTCGCCGCGGCTGCCTCCGCGAAGTTCGAGTTCACCCGGAGCTTCGTGGCCAGCGCGTCGTACCAGACCTTGCCCGCGCGCTCCCACGCGTTGCCGCCGAGCCGTGTCGCGACGAGGTGGAACGCCTTGTTGGGGATGCCGGAGTTGATGTGCACGCCGCCGTTGTCGTTGCGCGGGTTGCCGTCGTCGGGCAGGTCGACGTACGAGCGCATGTGGGCGGGCTGCCGGTCGAGCTGGTGCGCGGTGCCGGGGTCCTTCATCGACCGCAGCGCGACGCCCTGCAGCTGCGTGCCGAGGATGCCCGCGCCGATGAGCCAGTCGGCCTGGTCGGCGGACTGGCCGAGCGCGTACTGCTTGACCAGGGAGCCGAAGACGTCGGCCATCGACTCGTTCAGCGCGCCCGACTGCTTGCGGTAGCGCAGACCGGCCGTGTACTGCACGACGCCGTGCGTGATCTCGTGCCCGACGACGCTGAGGTCGCGGGCGAGGGCGCCGGACTGGAAGACCTTGCCGCTGCCGTCGCCGTAGACCATCTGGGTGCCGTCCCAGAAGGCGTTGTCGAAGCCGCGTCCGAAGTGGACAGACGACACGAGCTTGAGGCCGTTGCCGTCGACGCTGTGTCTGCCGAGCACGTCGCGGTAGAAGTCGTAGGTCCTGTCCGCGTTGTCGAACGCGTCGTTGACGGCAGGGTCGCCGACCGGTCCGTCGCCTTCCTTGCGCCGCATGACGCCGGGCAGGGCGCGTTCGTCGCCGCCCTGGACGTCGTGGACGGCCTTGAACTCGCTCGCGGGCCCGCGCAGCTGACCGGCGTTGAGGTCGAGGAACTGAATCGCCTCGGTGAGCGTGTCGCGCTGGACGCGCAGGGAGGCCGAGGCGAGCAGGGTCGGGATGGTGTCGCGGATGTCGACGCCGCCGGTTTCCGCGAGCTCGATGAGCAGGTGGGCGGGCAGGATGAAGCAGGTCATGAGTCGTTTCCCCCTTCTGTTTCCCCGTGTACCCGGAGAGGAGGACTCGGGTCGCCGCGCAAATACACGTGCAACTTAAGGTTGCGCGAACGATCCCGCCCGGCTACGTTGACGTGCAACCGATGGTTGCACTCAAGGGAGGATCTCGTGGAGTACGGAAGCATCGAACGCGAGCTGCACATCGACGCCACCCCGGAGGTGGTCTACGAGGTGGTCAGCTCCGCCGAGCACCTGCGCGAGTGGTGGCCCGACGACGCCGAGCTCGATCCGGTGCCCGGCGGCACCGGCAGGATCGTCTTCGGCGACCCGGACTCGCCGGACGCGAAGGTCGAGCGGCTCACCGTCGTGGAGGCCGACCCGCCCCACCGGTTCGCGTTCCGCTGGGTCTACGAGGACGACAACTCGCTGCTCGTCACGATGGACATCATCGCGTCGGGTGACGGAACCCTGTTGCGCTTCAAGGAGACCGGCTTCCGCGAGCGCGGGTGGGAGGCGGCCGTGCTGGAGCAGGCCTACGCCGATCACGTCCAGGGCTGGGACCACTTCCTGCCGCGCCTCGTCGCCCGGGCCAACAGCCTGGTCGCGCGGCCGTGATCGACGACGACCTGTGGTCGGCGGTGGGTGACCCGACCCGGCGGCGGATGCTCGACCTGCTGCTCGTCGACGGCGGCGGCACCGCGACCACGCTCAGCGAACAGCTGCCCGTCACCCGGCAGGCGGTCGCCAAGCACCTCGGCGTGCTCGACCGCGTCGGCCTGGTGCACGCGACGCCGCTGGGACGGGAGCGCCGCTACGAGGTGGACGAAGCACAGCTGGCCCGCGCGGTCGCGCAGCTGTCCTCGGTCGGCGCGACCTGGGACGCCCGGCTGCAGCGGATCAAGCGCATTGCCGAGCGGATCCAACGACAGACGGGGGAAATCTCATGACGACACGCACCGATCGCGGCTACTCGACCTCGTACACCGTCGAGCAGTCACCGGACGAGGTCTACGCGGCCGTCCTGGACGTCCGCTCCTGGTGGACGGGCGAAGTCGAGGGCAGCACGGACGAAGTGGGCGCCGAGTTCACGTACCGGCATCCCCCGCAGCACTACAGCCGGCAGCGCGTGACCGAGCTCGAACCGGGGCGCCGCGTGGTCTGGCAGGTCACCGACAGCAACCTGTCGTTCGTCTCGGTGCCGGACGAGTGGACCGGCAGCGAGATCGTGTTCGACATCGCCGCTGTGGACGGTGGCACCGAGCTGCGGTTCACCCACGTCGGCCTGGTGCCGGACGTCGAGTGCTACGGCGCGTGCTCCACGGGGTGGCGGCACTACGTCAGCGGCAGCCTGCACAGCCTGATCACGACAGGGCGGGGCCTCCCCGACCCGTGGTGATCCGCCGGGCGATCTCGGCCGGGGGCAGGTGGTCGGTGTTCACGTGCAGGTCGCCCGTGCCGCGCAGGGCGTCGACGGTCCGTGCCGCCTGGTCCGCGATCTCGGCCAGCCGGTCGGGTGGTTGCGCCAGCAGCACGTCACCGGCCAGACCCGGCGCGGGCGACTCCCCTCGGGCCCGGCGGGTGGCGCGGTCGAGCAGCACGTCCCGGCTCGCGTCGAGCAGGTAGGACGTGATCGTGGCGGCGGGCAGCGCGGCCCGGTAGGCCGCGAGGTCCTCCGGCTGGTCGAGCGGGCCGACCGCGACCAGGCAGTCGGCGCCCGCGTCGCGGAACGTGCGCCAGAGCGCGGCGAGGTTCGCGGCCCTGAGGTCGTGGCCGAGCTGAGGGCGGCTGAAGGAGATCTGGTCGAGGTCGACGAACGCGGCGGTGCGACCGGCTCGCAGGAGTTGCTGGTAGACGTGCCAGCCGACGGTCGACTTGCCGACGGCGGCCGGTCCGCAGAGCAGGAGGATCTCGCCGGATTCCTCCGACGGCCGCAGGGCCGTTCGCGTGGGCGCGGGTGGATCCGGCCAGCCTGTCTGGTCGCGGACCAGGCGGGCGACCTCGGCGACGGAGAGGCCGGTGGTGTCGACGGCGTGGTGTGGCGCGCCGTCGACCGCCTCGGCGTGCCGAAGTGCCTCCGCGAGATCAGTCGCACCACCGCGGACGGTGATCCGCCGGGCGAGCTCCGCGGGTGACGCCCGCAGCCGGCACGTCGTCAGGTCGGCGTGCGGAACCGGCTCGATCCCGCGCACGGGGTCGGTGACGCCCGGCACGACCACGCACTGGGTGCCCGCGTCGCGGAAGTTGGTGATCACGGCGTCGAGCGCGCGGGCTTTCAGCTGGTGACGATCGGGATCCGACGGCGGCGCGGGGCACATGCCGAGCTGGTCGATGTCGACGAAACCGACGGCGACGCCCTCACAGCCGAGCTGCTCGAACACCTCCCAGCCCACGGTCGTCTTGCCCGCGCCGGGCGGCCCCCACAGCCACAGGACGGGGATCAACCGCGCGCCCACTCCGTGACGACCGGAGTGCCGTCCACCGCCGTCACCCTGACCCTCACCAGGCCGGACGGCACGTCGGCCGCCGTGAACCAACCGTCGCTGATCGGCACTGCACGGCGTGAGCGCGGTGTCTCCACCGCCGCCTCGCCCTCGGCGCCGGTGACGAACCCGCGCACCACGCCGTCGCTGATCTCCAGGTTCAGCGTGACGTGCTCGGACTCGAACGCGAGGGTCACCGGCTGGTCGCCGCGCACCAGGGCCTCGGACTCGACGAGCTCGGCCAGTTCCGCGTCGAGCGACCGCAGCGCCAGTGCGGCGCTCGCGTCACGCAGCACGCCTGCCGGGACCGGGTCGAACTCGTCGGCCGCGGCCCGCAGCACGTCGAGGAACTCGTCGTCGTTCATGACCGCTCCTCCAGCACCTCGTTGCCCCTGACCAGCGCTTTCAACCGGCCCAGACAGCGTTGGCGGATCGGGCCGATGCTGCCGACCGGCATGTCCAGGGCGAGGGCCACGTCGGCGTAGGCGGGCGGCGGCGAGGCCATCAGCACGCGCAGCAGACGCCGACAGCGGTCCGGGAGCTCCTCGAAGACCCGCCACAGCGCGGCGTTGCGTTCGCCGACGAGCATCGCGTGGTCGACGTCCGGGGCGGGGCCGGGGGAGTCGGCGATCTCCTCGGCGGGTTCGGGCAGGCGGCCCGCGCGGCGCAGCAGCTGCAGGCACTCGTGTCGCGCGGTGGTGGACAACCAGCCCGCCAGGCGTTCGGGTTCCGCGATGCCGTCGAGGTGCTCGACCAGCTTGATCCACGTGCACTGCACGGCGTCGGCCGCGTCGGCGTCGCTGAGGCGGTGGGCGCGGGCGATCGACCACAGCAGCCCGCTGAACTGCCTGACCAGCGCGTCCCACGCGGCCTGGTCACCACGCGCGGCCGCGGCCAGCGACGCCGGTATGTCCATGTGGACATGATGCCGCCCGACGTCGTCCAGATCCGGTTGCCTTGCTACCCGTTTTTCCGAATTTCACGCAACACGGTCTTGATTCGCGTAATGCACGTCACAAAACGGCGTCTCGGGTGCATGCTGATGTCCAGCAGCTCAACCCGAGGACTGATGACCATGACGAGTGCGACCGCGTCCTCCCGCCACAACTGGGAGTCGGACCTGGAGCGCTACCGGACCAGAGCGGTCCAGGTGCTCGACACGCACCTGCCCGCGACAACCGGCTGCACCGAGTGCGGCGACCCGTGGCCGTGCGCCCGTGCCTGCACGGCCGAACTGGTGCTCGAGCTCTGATCAGGACTCCACCCGCGCGAGGAACGCCGCCACCCCGGTGACGATCCTCGCGACCTGTTCGTCCTGCGAGATCGACTCGTGGAAACGCGAGCCGGGTCCCGCGCTCTTCTTCCCGCGCAGGTAGAGCGAGCACTGCAGGTCAGCGCACACGTACGCGCCGACCGAGTTGCCCAGCTGGCCCGACTTGCCGGCCTTGCGCGCCGTCATCAGCGACACGCCGTCCCCCGAATGCGTGGTCAGGCACCACGCGCACATCGTCTTGCGCGCACGCCCGGTCTGCGTCGCCCGGCGCAGCGCGATGCCGACGAGCCGTCCGTCGAGGTCGGCCACCAGGTAGGAGCGGTCGGGCGCGGCGGGGTCGGTCCAGCCGAGGAAGTCGAGGTCGTCCCACGGCCGTTCGGCGAGATCCTTGGGCACGTGCATGCGCTTCGCCTCTCCCTTGGTGGAATTGACGAAGGACGCGCGGATGTCGGGTTCGGTCAGCGGCTTCACGTCGAGGAACGCTAGGCTTGCCTAGAGGTCCTAGGCAAATTATTAAGGACCTTAGGAAGGGTGACGCATGGCACGCGCGGGTCTCACCGCGGACCGCCTCACGCAGGCGGCCGCGGAGCTGGCGGACGAGGTCGGCTTCGAGAACGTGACGGTGTCCGCGCTGGCCCGCCACTTCGGCGTGAAGGACGCGTCGCTCTACTCACACATCCGCAACGCCCACGACCTGCGCGTCCGCCTCGCGGTGCTGGCCCTGGCCGAGCTGGCGGACCGCGTCGCGGACGCTCTGGCCGGCCGTTCGGGCAAAGACGCGCTGGTGGCGTTCGCCAACGCGTACCGGCGCTACGCCCACGAACACCCCGGCCGGTACACGGCGACGCAGATGGCGCTGGACCCGGACACGGCGGCCACCAGCGCGGCGGGCAAACACGCCGAGATGACCCGCGCGATCCTGCGGGGCTACGACCTGTGGGAACCCGACCAGACCGACGCCGTCCGGCTGCTGCACAGCACGTTCCACGGCTACGTCTCGCTGGAGCGCGCCGGGGCGTTCCACAGCCACCCGCGCGGAGTGGAGGCCTCGTGGACGCGGGCGCTCGACGGGCTCGACTCGCTGCTGAGGTCCTGGCCTGCCTAGTGCGCGTTCCGGTGACCGGTCTGGACGCTGCGACCGGAACGCCCGCACTGCTTGGATGAACTCCATGCGCGCCCTGCTGCTCTCCGTGCTGCTGACCATGTCGTTCGCCATGCCCGCGCAGGCGACCAGCGGGTTCGTCGTCCTGCGCGACGTCGATCCGACGATCCTGCACGACATCCGCTACGACACCGCCCACAACTTCGTCGGCACCCGTATCGACGGCTACCAGGCGCCGCTGTGCATCCTGACCAGGCCCGCGGCGCTCGCGTTGCGGAAGGTGCAGCGGGAGATGCTCGCGCAGGGCCTCACGCTCAAGGTCTACGACTGCTACCGCCCGCAGCGCGCGGTGGACCACTTCGTGCGGTGGGCTCGTGATCTCGCGGACCAGCGGATGAAGGCCGAGTTCTACCCGAACGTCGACAAGACGCGGCTGTTCGAGGACGGCTACATCGCCGAGAAGTCCGGGCACAGCCGCGGGTCGACGCTGGACCTGACGGTCGTGAAGCTGCCGCCGCGCCACCAGCGTGCGTACGTGCCGGGGGAGAAGCTCGTCCACTGCTTCGCGCCGAACCGGTTCCCGGACAACACGGTGAACATGGCGACCGGGTACGACTGCTTCGACACGCTCTCGCACACCGACGACCCGCGGGTGACGGGCAAGGCGCGGGACAACCGCCAGCTGCTGAAGTCGGCGATGGGGCGGGCCGGGTTCCGCAACCTGCCCGAGGAGTGGTGGCACTTCACGCTCAACGGTGAGCCGTACCCGGACACCTACTTCGACTTCCCGGTGGCGCGCCTGTGACGGTGGGCGTACAGGTTCGCGGCGAGAGGGAAGTCGGCGGTGCGCAGCCAGTCGAGCGGATCCGGGCCGAGGCACGCCGCGAACCTGGTCGCGGTGAGGTTGTGCGCCGCCTGTTCCCGGTTGAGCCGCTCGGTGACCTCCTCGACCTGGCGACGCAGGTGGATCGCGTCCTCGTGCCGCCTCCGTTCCGGATCGCTGCGCTCATCGTCGCCTTTCGTGACCAGCGTCGCGATGATCCTTGTCGGCACTCGTTCGCACGCCTTGCGGTGCTTGAGGCCGCTGCGCACTTCGGGGTTCTGCCGCTCGTAGAACGCCCGGTTGCGTCCGTGGGCCCTCGCAGTCATCCGCCCGCCGCCGGTTGACGCGCTCCTGCGACAACTGGTCCCGCAGCATGATCACGCGGATCTTGTCGCTGGGAGCCTCGTCGGCGTCGGTGTAGGGACGCGGCGCGCCGTCGGGCAGGTTGATCGGCCCTCGGTAACCCGGCGGCGGATACCGCTGCGACGCCAGCCAGAAGCCCGCCAGCCGGGTGCGCAGCGCGCGGCATTCATCGGTGTCCTCTGGGCCGCAGTGCCGCACGAGGAACTCCACGAATTCCCACTCGGCGACCTCGGTCGCAAGCCGGCCGAGCCGCGTGCTCATGGCCCGCTTGGCGTTGTCGAAGGTCAGCCGCTCGGCTGGGTCACCGGCGATGCATGACGGCGCATCCGGCTCCGCCATGCAGCTCCGCAGGAAGTCGCTGAACGACGAGTGGCGGGTCTTGAGCGCCGTGACCAGCTCCAGCGACAGCACGGCTGCGAAGTGGTCGAGGCGGACGTAGTCGCCGGCCTCGGCAGGCAGATGGCGTCCGCCTCGACGGGGGCCCTGCACCATGTGTTCCTTCGGTGGGGTTCGTGCCGGCCAGGCAGGCCGGGGGACGTGAAGTGAAAAGTCGCGGTCAGGCGGAGCCGGGACTTCGTCGGCGTGAACCCGGAGCGCCGGACGAGCGATAATTCATTCTTCAACCTCCACCTGATGCCGTTCATTTCTGCTCAAGTCTGGTCAGGCGCCCTCTAAACGACCATGACCCCTGAGTTTGTCACCCGGTCGTGTGAGTCGCCGCTGGGTCGGTGAGGTTGTCGGGGCGGCGCGACAACTCGTGCAGGTGTGCGTCGCGACTGTGCCGTGCGACCGCCTGGCGCTGATGGGGCCACTATTCGTCCAAACGCTTTTCCGGGGACGACCGGACGGTGATCAACACTGCGGGTGGTGCCGTTTGCGCGGCACCGGCGTGACCAGGCCAAGCCCGGTTGCCTGCGTGGCGTGCTCGCGGTGGGCGGTCGTAGCGGCGTAGTTCGCTCGGTGGGGGTGGAACCTGCGCGGCTCCACCCCCACCGGCCGACCCTTCGATCACAGGCGCGGCCGCGAGAGCAGCCGGGAAAGCACGATCGCGCTCTCGGTCCGCTGGATCGGCGCGGTGGACCGCACCCGCTGGATGGCTTGCTCCAGGTGCGGGATGTCCCTGGCGAGCAGGTAGAGCATCGCGTCGGCGCCACCGGAGACGGTGCAGGCCTCGATGACCTCGGGGATGCCGTCCAAGGCCTCGCGCAGGTCGGCCGGGGTGGGGTTGCCCGCGCAGTAGACCTCCACGAACGCCTCGGTGTGCCAGGCCAGGGCCTGCGGGTCGACCAGCGCGGTGAAGCCGCGGATCGCGCCGGTGGCGACCAGGCGGTCCAGGCGTCTCTTGGCCGCGGACGGGGACAGTCCGGCGGCTCTGCCGATCTCGGCGTAGGTGGCGCGGGCGTTGCGCACGACGCACTGGATGATCGCCTCGTCGATGGAGTCCATGCCGGGAGCGTCCGGCATGGCGCAAAAATCCGCCATACCTGCGGCTTCTTTGCAAAAAAGACGCTGTAGTTCGCCGCAAATGGCAATTGTTTGCACTGTCGACTCGACCCTAGTCTTCGGCCTGTGACCACGAACGATGTCGAAGCAGCGGCGCTGGCCGCGGTGGACGAGGCGGCGATCGGGCGGCTCCTGCTGGAGCTGCTCGAGGTGCCCAGCGTGACGGGCAGTGCCGCCGAGTCGGAGTTGCAGCACGTGCTCGCCGGGCACCTGGAACGCCTGGACCTCGACGTCGACCTGTGGTCGATGAACCTGCCCGAACTGCGCGCGCACGAACGCTTTCCCGGTGGCGAGGCACCGCGCTCGGAGGCGTGGGGCCTGGTCGGTGAGACGCGCGGCGACGGGCCGACGCTGATCCTGCAGGGCCATGTCGACGTCGTCCCGCCCGGCGACCTCGCGCGGTGGGAGGGAGACCCGTTCCGCCCGCGGGTCACCGGCGACGTCGTGCACGGCCGAGGTGCGTGCGACATGAAGGCCGGTGTCGTGGCGATCCTGGCCGCGCTCGCCGCGATCCGCGCGGCCGGTGTGAAGCCGCGCGGCCGGGTGTCCGCGCATTTCGTCGTGAGCGAGGAGGACGGCGGGCTCGGCGCGTTCGGCACCCTCGAACGCGGCCACACCGGTGACGCCTGCATCATCACCGAACCGACCAGCGGCGCGCTCATGACGGCGAACGCGGGCGCTCTCACGTTCCGCATCGAGGTGCCCGGCCGCGCCACCCACGGCAGCACCCGGTACGCGGGCGTCAGCGCCATCGACGCCTACCTGCCCGTTCACCAGGCGCTCGCCCGGCTGGAGACCCGCCGCAACGCACGCGTCGACCCGCTCATGTCCGAGTACCCGATCCCGTACCCGCTCTCGGTCGGCACCGTCCAGGCCGGCGACTGGGCCAGCAGCGTCCCCGACCTGCTGGTGGCGGAGGGACGGCTGGGCGTCCAGCTCGGCGAGGACCCCGCTCACGCCCGCGCCGAACTGGAGGCCTGCGTGGCGGAAGCGTGTGCGGCCGACCCGTGGCTGCGCTCCCACCCCGCCGTCGTGACGTGGCCGGGCGGTCAGTTCGCGAGCGGGCGGCTCGCCTCCGGCCACCCGCTCGCGCTCCTCGTCGGCACCGCGCACGCCGACGTCACCGGCGCCGCACCACCCCAGGAACGCGGCGCCCCGTACGGCAGTGACCTGCGGCTTTACGCCGGGACGGGCATTCCGACGCTGCAGTACGGGCCCGGCGACGTCCGCCTCGCCCACGGTCCCCGCGAGCAGGTCAGCGTCAGCGAGATCGTCACCGTGACGCAAGCCCTGGTGGTGGCGACCCTGCGCTCGAACGACGTGCTAGCTCGCTGAGGACTGCAGAACGCGTCCCAGTCGACGGGTTGGCCAGAACGCCGTCGGTGAGGCGGCTGAAGCCGACGTTCAGCACGTTCTCCATGAAGTAGACCGGCCCGAGCACGGTCGAGCGCACCGGCTGGTCCCGCAGGTACGCCTCGACGAGCTGCTTGCTGTCGGCGTGGTCGATGTCGGTCGCCGCCAACCGCCCGGCCCCGCGCACCGAGGAGTAGACGAGGTGCGCGCCGGCCCGTGAGGCCGCGTCGACCAGGAGGCGTCCCTGGGCGACCTCTTCGTCCTTCCCGCCGGATCCGAACGGCACGGACAGGCCGAAGATCGCGTCCACGCCTTTCGCGGCGTTGTCGAGCGCCTGCGCGTCGGCCAGGTCGCCGGTGGCGAGCCGCGCCCCGGCGGCGGGCAACCGACTCGGGCGACCGCACATCCTCTGGCCTCACCGAGGTTGAGGTCAAGCGCTAAGATCAACTTCGATGCCCACGTTCCACGAGCTCACCGTCGGGTAGGTCGCCGACCGCAGCGGCGTCGCCATCTCCGCGTGAGCGCAAAGGCCTCATCCGCAGCACCCGGACGACGAGCAACCAGCGCCGCTACTGAGGCGTCTCGGCGTGTCGCCAGCGTGTCGCCTC
>NZ_JBHRZI010000015.1:721115-780665 GCF_042649515.1 Lentzea rhizosphaerae
CCATCTATCGGCCCGAACGTGCTTTTCGCGCCAAACACGGCAGCAGGTGCTCCACTGGTCGTTGGTGACACCCGCATCGCGCAGCTGCACGCGCTTCGCGATGACCTGACCAACCCGCGCGACGTGCTGGGACGCGACGGTTCCGGTGCGCGCCGCTTGCCTACGCCGGACCGAGTCCCGGAGGGCCCAGCTGCTCGGTCCGGTCAGGAGCCGACTCGACCCACTCGATGAGCTCGCGCACGCCGGGGGAGAGCTCGTCGGCGTTCATCGCGGTCACGACACCCTCGTCGTCCTCGATGAGGATCTCGACGAGCTCGCGGTCCGGCTGCGCCTCGCCAGCCTGGGTGTCGGCCAGCGAGGCGCGGAGGACGCGTGCTCGCAGCGCCGCGGCGTCGGCCGAGGCGAGTGTGGAGGTGTCGACGGCGGTCGAGCTCACGAGTCCCGCGAGCCCGCCGCCGCGAACGACTGTGACCTTCAGAGGACCCCGACCTCCCGCCATGCCGAGCGGACGATGCCGGCTTCATCGTCACCGTACAGCTCTTTCGCCGACGCGACAGTGGCCTCCGCCGCGTCCTTGAACTGCGAGTTCCGCTGCAACCTCGTGGCCAGCGCGTCGTACCAGATCAGGGCGGGCTTCTCCCAGGAGTGCCCGCCGACAGAGGTGGCGACGAGGTAGAACGCCTTGTTCGGGATGCCCGAGTTGATGTGCACACCGCCGTTGTCGTTGCGCGGGTCGCCGTTGTCGGGCAGGTCGACGTAATCGTCCATGTGGGCGGGCTGGCGGTCGAAGTCGTGCGCCGTACCCGGTTCCTTCATCGACCGCAGCGCTCTGCCCGGCAGCTGCGTGCCGAGAATGCCCTCGCCGAGCAGCCAGTCGGCCTGGTCGGCGGTCTGTCCGAGCGTGTGCTGCTTGATGACCGAGCCGAACACGTCGGCCCACGACTCGTTGAGCGCGCCGGACTGCTTGCTGTAGACCAGCCCGGCGGTGAACTGGACGACGCCGTGGGTGATCTCGTGCGCGACCACGGAGGTGTCGGCGGCGAGGCTGCCGACCTTGAAGATCTTGCCGCTGCCGTCGCCGTACACCATCTGAGTGCCTTCCCAGAACGCGTTGTCGAAGTTGCGGCGGTAGTGCACGGTCGAGATGAGGTCGGCACCGTTGCCGTCGACGCTGTGTCTGCCGAGCACGTCGCGGTAGAAGTCGTAGGTCCTGTCGGCGTTGTCGAACGCGTCGTTGACCGCCTTGTCCGCGTGGGGGCCGTCGTTCGGGCCGCGCCGCAGCACGCCGGGGAGATCGACGCCGTGCTGAGCGTCGAAGACGAACTTCCTCTCCTGCGGCGGCGGCATCAGCTCGGCCTCGACCCCGAGGCTCTGCACAAGAGCGGTCACAGCGGCACGACGTGCGTGCATGCCCGCGGAGGCGACGGCGGCCTTGGCAGCCTCGCGGAGGTCGATCTCGCCGGCCTCGGCCAGTTCCAGCAGGACGTGGGTGGGCAGGATGAAGCAGACCATCAGGGTTCCCTCTCTCCGTACTTGAGCCGCACCCCGCCCGCGTCCACCGTGACGACGAAGAGGTTGTCGAACTCCCTCTCGCCGATCGGGCTCGGCGTGCCACCGAGCTCCCCGACGAGCGGGGGAACGGTGTTGGAATGACCGACCACCAGGACGACCTCGCCCAGCGATCCGGAACGGATCTGGTCGGCCAGCCCCGGCCCGGCGACGACGGGGTGCAGCTGTGTTCGTGATGCGAGGGGTTGTGCGGTCTGCTTGGTGCGCCGGAACACCGAGGTGACGATGGCGGTCACCCCGGCCTCGGCCACGATCCGCGCCAGCAACTCGGCGCGGTGGCGGCCGGGCTCGTTGAGCGGCGGGTCGTCGGAGCTCGGCGGCAGGTCGATGTCCGCGTGGCGGACGAGCAGCACTGTGGTCACGGTCCCCCCGTTTCTGTCGTACTACTGCCTCGCCCACCCTCCGCAGTGCGTTAGTCCGATTTCCCCAATGACGCCCGTTCGGCCTAACGGGTCCGGGTTCTTCGCATGCTGCTCGGACCAGCGGCTCGGGACGGATGGCCCCAGGGCGGTGTGCTCGCGGGCCTCCACAGCAGACACGGTCCGGGGGATCGGACGGGCTCCGCTGTCCCAGCGCGGTCAGGATGCGGCGCGGACGTACTGCCGGGGCATGCAGGGGGTCGCACGCATTGAGTTGGTCACCTCACGCGCTACGCACTGCCCGGTCAGCCGGTGGCCTTGGTCCTGACGACGAGGAGCACTGCGCACCTGCCCGCCGCCGGATGGCGGGTGAAGAGTGTGCTGTGGAAGGAGGTGAGATCGATGAGGCTCGGAGTGAAGGACGTTGTCGCGACGGTTCTCGTCGCGCTCATCGCGATTCCGTACGTCGGGTACCTGATCAACGGCGAGATGCCGTTCGTCAAGGATCCGAGGGGGATGGCTGCGGTCGGGCTCGTGCTCGGCGTCGCGGCCTTCCTGGTGGTGCGGTGGGGAGACGCGCTCGACCGTTTCGGCTGGGCCGAGATGGGGCTGGCGGTTCTGGTGCTGGCGTTGGGCGTTGTCACCCTGTTCCTGGCCGAGACCGCGGCCGCGGAGGTTCTGCTGGCGGTGTTCATGGGATCGATCCTGCTGATGCTGATGGTCGAACTCGCTGACCACGCCGGTGTCTTCCACGGTGCGGTGTCGCACCGGTAGTCACCGACCCGCGCGGGGGACGAGTCGCCGTCCTGTCCCTGTGAGGCGGCCCGAACCCCGCGCGGGACCTGCTGGACGAAGGGTTCGTCGAGACGCATCGTCTCGGCGAACCCTTCAGTTTTCGCGGGCGGCTCGCGCGTGATCGTCAGCGTGGGCGGCGGCCAGCGCCAGGACGAGTCCCGCGAAGGAGAAGACGGTGAGCGCCGCCACCAGCCAGGAGTTCTCCACTCCCAGAAACTGCCTGAGGAGGATGGTGCCCGGCACCAGCGACAGGTATCCGAGCACCGCAGCTCCCAGAACCCACGGCCAGACCCGTCCCACCGCGTGAGCGACACGTCCCGGACGCCGACGGGGTGCGGTGCCGATCCTGGCGGCGCCGATGCCGATGATGATTCCGATCAACGGCGGGCCGAATCCTCCGCCCGTCAGGAGCAGCAGCACCGAGAGCAGGATCAGCACCAGACCTCCGTGTCGCCGATCGACGAACCACACCGACCAGGTCAGGACCGCAACTGCGACGACGATGGCGGCGATCCCAGTCACCAGCAGGTTCGGGATGACCGTCAGAGCGGGCTCACCACCGAGAATGGCGAAGGCCTTCGAGTCCGGCCATGACTGGATGACCGGTCCTGCTGGACCGACCGGGCCCTGAAGCACCTCTCCGACCCCGTGCTCGATGCCGGCCAGACCTACCAGCACACCGAACGTCGAGACCACGGTTCTCATGGCGTTCATCGCAGCTCGTCCCTGCCGACAAGCTCGGGAGTCGTCACGTTCTGATCGTGCCTCAAATGACCGGCACAGCCGAGCGCCAACCTGTGGCGCGCATCGAACCCGTGCGCATCGCAGGTGTCAGTGAACGATCCAGCCGGATCATGACATCCGAGGACTAGAAGACCGCCGCGAGCGGCGACCTTCCTCGGCTCCCCGATCGCGGTGAACACGAGCACGACGCGGTCCCGTCCGCGCAAGAGCACGCGGATGTGTTGCACAGTCACTACCGCGGCCCGGCGGAGTCTCGTAACCCGTGTCGGCGCTCCGCCAGATGGCGTCACCGTGACGTTAGTGGCTGGTGAACCGGGATGGGCCAGGCGCGGCACCCGCGCCGCACTTCGGTCAGATTCCAGGCTCGGGCGGCAGGTCTCTCCGGTAGAGCGTGCACCCGGCGGCGGAACCTCGCCGGATCTGACCGCCGATAACGTTCACTTATCGGAGGTCAGATTTCGGGTGCCCAATTGAGTAGCGTTGCGTTGGTTAACGTAACTGCACACGTAATGCTGCTACGATATTGCGGTGGAGACGAGCTGCAACTTCCCCGGCTGTGACCGCCCCGTTTTTCGAGGTGGCGGGCCGGGCAGGCCCTCGGAGTACTGCGACCTGCCGGAGCACACGCGGTGGCGGGCGTGGAGGGAGCGTCAGCGGCTGGCCACGGAGCCCGAGCAAAACCTGGAGGTCGTCACCGTGACGAATCTCCCGAGGGTCTCCGGTACCGCCAAGATCAGGGCCGAAGAGCTCCTCGACCGCTTCCGGGTGCTGTCCGAGCAGATGACGCAGACGCTCGGACGGGCCGTCGGCGAGCTGAACGCGATGGCGGACCCGAGTGTCGCTGAGAGCCACATCCAGGCGGCAGAAGCCGAGGCCGCGCGACGGGTCGCCGAGGCGCAGGCCGAGCTGGCGTCCGCCGAACGTCGCCGGCACGCCGCGGAGCAGGCGCGCAAGGCCGCCGAGGAGACGACCGAACAGGCGGTGCGGGCGGCGGAGGAAGCCGACGAGACCGCCGACAGGGCGTTGACCGAGCGGGACGAGGCCAGGCAGGCCGCACAGGATGCGGCCGAGCGGGCCGAGGCGGAGATCGCCGAGGTCAGGGTGCAGGCGGCGGCCGTGATCGAGGAGATCAGGGCCGAGGCGGACGAGAAGGTGCGCCAGGCGCTGGAGGCTGCGGACCAGGCGCGGGCCGATGCGGTGAAGCACGCCGAGCAGGCGCGCAGGCAGGCGGCGAAGGAGATCGAACAGACGAACTCGGCAGCGACGGCTCAGGTCGAGCAGGTGCGTGCCGCTGCCGCGGCCGAGATCGGCCAGGTCAAAGCTGGTGCCGCGGCCGAAGTCGAACGGGTCGAAGCCGCTGCTGCGGCTGAGATCGAGCAGGCGCGTGCCGAGGTCGAGCGAGCCAAGTCCGTGGCCGACGCCGCCGTGCAGGCCGCTGAGCAGGCACGTTCCGACGCCGCCGACACGGTCAGCCGGTCGGCCAAGGCCCGCGATGCCGCCGTCGTGCGTGCGGAACGTGCCGAGCAGACTGCCGCCGACGCCCGCGCCGAGCTGGAGCGGACGCGCGGTGAGTTCGAGGTGCGGCTTGCGCAGGCCAAGCAGGAGGGCGTCGAGCAGCTCGCGACGGTGCGCCAAGCCCTGGCCGCGGTGGAGGACGCGCGGGCGCAGACGGTGACCCGCGCCGAGCGTGCCGAGAGGCAGCTGGACGAGGCGATGGCTGAGCTGCGGGCGTTGCGGGCGGCGACACCGAAGTGAGCCGCCCGCGACACCTCAGTCGCTGTCCACCAGCTCCCTGGCGTCGGCGAGGAGTCGGCGCGTCGCCTGGTCGATGCCCTTGAGCTGGGCGTTCACCCTGGACCGGTGCCCGTCGAGGTCGGCGGCGGCCTCGGCGGCGAGTTCTCGCCGGCGAGCGGTGGAGGTGCCTCCCGCGCTGGTCCTGCTCTCCACGAACGACCGCGCGTCGAGGACGGACGAAAGCCGTGCGGCGGAGTACTGCCGCAACGGCTCCTCGGCGAGTTCGGGCCGCACGGCACCGTCCGGTACACCGGCGGCCTCGTGTGCGGCGATGAACCTGGCGACGACTTCGTGGGCGGCGCGGAAGCTGAGGTCGCGGGTGCTCACGAGGTCGTCGGCGAGCGCGCTCGCCGACGACCAGTGACGCCCCGCCGAGGACTCGAGCCTCTCGGCGTCGACCTCGAGCGTGGCGAGCACCTCCCGCAGCAGACCCGCCGCGCCCGCGGTTTCCCGGCAGTACTCGGGCATCCGGTTGTGGACGTAGCCCTGGTCGGCGTCGGTGGACGTGGCGAAGTGAAGCAGCCCCAACCTGCTCGCGCCCCACCCGGCCGCGTCGCCCGCCAGGCCGCGGATGCGTTCAAGCACGATGGGGTTGCGCTTCTGGGGCATCATGCTCGACGTTCCGCACAGCGACGGGTGCAGGCGCACCGATCCAATCTCGGAGGACGACCAGTAGTACAGGTCCGACGCGCACCTGCTCAGGCCGGACAGCACCAGCCCGAGGACGCCCGCCAGCTCCGCGGACGTGTCCATCGAGGCCAGCCCGGCGTCGCGGGCGTTGCGCACCGGGCGGGAGAACCCCAGGTAGGCGGCGGTCGCGTCCCGGTCAATCGGCCAGGCCGTGCCGCTGTAGGCCGCGCCGCCCAGCGGGCACTCGTTGAGGCGTTCGTGCAGTTGCAGCAGCCGGGTGAGGTTCCTCGACGTGGTCCAGTAGTGGGCGTTGAGGTAGTGGCCCAGCGATGTCGGCTGGGCGTGCTGGAGGTGGGTGTAGCCGGGGACGATCACCTGGTCGTAGCTGTCCGCGCACTCGAGCAGCGTCTCGGCCAGTCGCAGCAGTTCGGTCACGACCTCCAGCAGCGCCCGGCGGTCGGCCATGCGCACACCGGTGGCCTTCTGGTCGATGCGGCTGCGGGCCCGCTGGATGTCGAGCCCGGCCGGGCCGCACTCGTCGTGCAGGTAGCGCTCCAGCTGCAACGTGATCGTGCCGATCGCCGGGTCGGACGCCAGCAGGGTCCGCGGGTCGTGGTCGAGCAGCTTGAGCAGTGCCGCCACGACGGATCGGCCGTGGTGGCGGGTGAACACGTCCTGCTGGGTGAGCATGAGGGCGTGGGCGAGGTCGATGAGCACGAACTCGCGCACGGCGTCGAGCTCGTCGGTCAGTTCCACGGCGTTCACGTGGTCCACCAGCGATCGGGCCGGGCGTGCGCCCAGCCTGCCATCGGTCAGGGTCACTTCACGGCTCCCGCGGTCATTCCTGAGGCGATGTGTCGTTGCAGCAGCAGGAACGCCACGACGACGGGGGCGGACACGACCAGCGAGGCCGCCATCACCTGGTTCCAGTAGACGTTCGACTCGCTGGCGTAGGCCTGCAGCCCCACCGCGACCGTGCGGGTGCGCTCGTCGGTGAGCACGGAGGCGAAGAGCACCTCGCCCCAGGCCACCATGAACGAGAAGATCGACACCGCGACGATGGCGGGCCTGGCCGCCGGGACGAGGATGCCCACGAGCAACCGCAGCGGTCCTGCTCCGTCGATCTTCGCGGCCTCGTCGAGCTCGCGGGGGATGGTCTGGAAGTAGCCGACGAGCATCCAGATCGCGAACGGCAGCGAGAACGTCAGGTACGTGATCGTCAGTCCGGTGCGGCTGCCGACCAGGCCGAGACCGGTGTACCGGTCCACCAGCACGAACAGCAGGAACAGCGGCAGCAGGAAGAGGATGCCGGGGAACATCTGGGTGGACAGCACGGCCAGCCGGAACGCCTCGCGTCCCCGGAACCGCCACCTGCTGATGGCGTACGCGGCCAGGATCGCGACCGTCACCGACAACACGGTGGCCGAGCCGGCGACGATGATCGAGTTCGCGAAGTACTGCGCCAGCGGCACGGTGGACCACATGTCGACGAACGGTGCGAGCGTGGGTTCGGCCGGCAGCCAGGTGAAGTCGCTCTGGACCTGGTTGAGCGGTTTGATCGCGGTGCTCGCCATGACGAACAGCGGGGCGCAGACGAAGATCGTCAGCACGGTCAGGGTGCTCCAGCGGAAGATCCGGTAGCCGGAGGTCTCACGCCTCATGGACTTTCCTCCTCGTGGCGAGCAGGTAGACGCCGGTCACCAGCAGCAGGAACAGCAGCAGCACGGCGCTCATCGCGGCACCGAGACCGAAGTTCCAGGTCACGAACGAGTTCTGGTAGATCTCGACGTTGATCAGCCGTGCCTGTTCGGGTGCACTGCCGCCGAACAGCACGAACGGGGTCTCGAACTCCTTGAACGTCCACAGGAACATCACCAGGACCAGCACCTGGTTCACCGGTGCCAGCAACGGGAGGGTGATCTCGCGGAACTGGCGCCACGGGCCCGCGCCGTCGAGCGTGCCGGCCTCGTAGAGCTCGCCCGGGATCGACTGGAGACCGGCCATCAGCATCAGGAACGCGAACGGCCACAGCCGCCAGACCGCCACCACGCACTGCGCCCAGAACGCGTTGGACCCCAGCAGGAAGAACGCGTTCTCGTCGAGGACGCCGAGTTGGTCGACCAGCGCGTGGTTGACCATCCCGTTGTCGCGCTGGAACAGGAACCGCCAGGTGATCACCGCCGCGAACGCGGGCAGCGCGTACGGGACGAGGAACAGCGTGCGCAGCACACCTCGTCCGACCGTCGCGTTCTGCAGCGACACCGCTGCGGCCGTTCCCATGACCCACGAGACCGCGATGACGATGACCGTGAAGGCGAGGGTGATCAGGAACGAGCTGAGCAGCGACGCGCCCACCGGCTGGTCGACGTCCAGCACGACCTCGAAGTTGCCGAACCCGGTCCAGGGCGCTTCCCACCACCGCGCCAGCTGGTACTGGGTGAGCTTGAGCAGGCTCATCACCAGGCCCGCGAGCATCGGTCCGAAGTGGACGACGAGTTCCAGCGCGAGTGCGGGCAGCAGGAACAGGTACGGGCTCCAGGTCCGCCGGCGGCGTGGTGCCGGGGCCGGGGTGGAGGCCGTCGGGGGACGGCGGGTCTCCGGCTTCACGTCGGTCCTGATGCTCATCCGCCCGACGCCACCCTCTGCGAGAGCGACGCGAGCTCGGACCGGATCTGCTCGGCGCTGGGCTGCTTGCCGGTGGCGGTGGCGGCCAGCCAGGACGTGACCGCGTTGCCCACGAGCGTCTCGAACTGCGCCTCCTGCGCCACGCGTGGCAACGGGATCGCGCGATCGGCCATGGTCTGGCGGGCGACCTTCGCCTCGTCGGTCTGGAACGCCGCGTCGCCCGCGTCCTTGACGGGCGGGATGGTGCCGTAGGCGGTGTTGAGGACGGTCTGCTCGCCGACGCTGGTGAGGAAGCGGACCAGTTCGGTGGCACCGTCGAGGTTGTCGGTGTTCTTGAAGATCGCCACGTTGGTGCCGCCCAGGAACGACGCCACGTCCTTGCCTCCCGGCGTGACCGCGGGCACGGGCGCGACGCCGTAGCGGTCCTCGGACAGGCCGTAGTCCTTCAGCGTCTGCCCCAGGGTCTGGACGAGCATCATGGCCACGCGGTCCTTGGAGAACGCTTCGTACACGTCGGCCCAGTCGGCGTTCTCGGCGTCGGACGGGTTCACGATCTTGTCCTTGCCCATCCAGGACAGGTACTGCTCGATCCCGCTGACGGCCTCGGCGGAGTCGAACGCGGGTTTGCCGTCGGTGAAGTACCGCGCTCCGCGGGCCGAGCCGAGGATGTAGGCGTAGTGCAGCGCGGTGGTGTAGGCCTGACCGCGCAGGCCCAGGCCCCACTGGTCGGGCTTGCCGTCACCGGTGGTGTCCTTGGTGAGCTTCTTGCCGGCGTCGACGAGGTCGGTCCAGGTGGCGGGCGGCTTGTCCACTCCGGCTTCGGCGAAGAGCTTCTTGTTGTAGTAGAGCTGGAAGACCTTCGTGTACAGCGGGACGGCGACCGGCGTGGTCCCTTCCGCGCTCGCTGTCTCCAGCGCGACCTTCTCGAACCGGTCCGCGCCGCCGATCTTGGCCATCATCGCGCCGTCCCACTCCAGCAGAGCACCGGTGGCCTGCAGGGACGGCGTCCAGGTGTTGCCGATGTTGACCACGTCGGGTCCCTTGCCGCTGGTGGTCGCGGTGAGGATGCGTTTGAGCAGGTCGGTGAAGGGAATGACCTCCAGCTCGACCTTGAGCCCGGTGCGCTCGGTGAAGCGGCGCAGTTCGGGCTCCAGGATCTGCTTGTCCCTGTCGAGGCTCGGTGACTGTTGCGAGGCCCAGTAGGTGAGCACCTTCGGGTTCGCGTTGGCACCGCTGGAGGCTTGGCAGCCTGTCAGAGCGGCCGCTGCGGAGGCGGCCGCCAGGATCACCGCCAAGAAGCGTGCGCCCATGTCATCTCCTTTACCTGCATGTAAACGTCAACATGGGCGATTGTGGATATGACTTCTGGCCATGTCAACGTTTACATTCGGAGGCGACAGGCGTAACGCGCGCGGGAGGGCGGCACGGGTTGAGCGAGTTCGATCATCAGCGGGTGACTCTGCGCGAGGTGGCGAAGGAAGCCGGGGTGAGCACCGCGACGGTGACCCGCGTCCTGCAGAACTCGCCTCGTGTCGTTCCGGAGACCCGCGCGCGCGTCATGGACGCCGTCAAGCGCCTGGGCTACACGCCGAACCCGATGGCACGCGAGCTGCGGCACGGGCGTCCGGCGGGTGCCGTCGGCCTGGTGACGGCGGGGTTCACGAACCTGTTCCAGGCCGGCGTCGCCGCAGGCGCCGAACGGGAGCTGCGCGGCGCCGGTCTGCAGCTGCTCATCGGTTCCACCGAGGACGATCCGGCACGGGAACCGGAGCTGGCGCGCGCGATGGTGGACCGCCGGGTCAGCGCCCTGATGATGATGCCCGACGGTGACGAGCGGGGTTTTCTCGCTGCGGAGCACCTCTTCGGCACGCCGGTGGTGCTCGTCGGCCGTCCGGCGAACGGCCTCGCCGCGGACGTGGTGATGACCGATGACGACCGCGCCGTCGAGGAGGCCGTCGCGGGCCTGGTGGATCTGGGGCACACGCGGATCGCCGTGCTGGCGGGCCGTCCGGACTCGTTTCGCGCGCAACAGCGGCTGGCCGGTTTCCACGCGGGCCTGGCCCGCCGGGGTGTCACCGCGGACGACGGCCTCGTCGTCGCGGGTCTGACGAGTCCCGGGCAGGCACGGGCCGTCATGGCCGATCTGGCGGCGTTGCCCGCCCCGCCGACGGCCGTGCTCGCCCTCAACCTCGGGATCAGCACCGGCGTCCTGCTCGACCGCATCGCCGGGCAGCGGCGGTACGCGTTCATCGCGCTGGACGAGCACGACCTGTCGATCGGTCTCGGGGTGTCGGCGATCGTGCGCGATCCGCAGGAGATAGGCCGGCACGCGGCCAGGCTCGCCATCGAGCGGATCAGCGACCCCGCCCGTCCTCCCCGCACCGTCACCCTGCCCAGCACGGTCGTCCGGCGCGGAACAGGCGAGATCCCGGTCGGTGCGGCGCAGTAGGCTGATCGCGATGGACGAGCTGAAAGGCGACTGCGCCAACTGTTTCGGGTTGTGCTGCGTCGCGCTGCCGTTCGCGAAGTCCGCCGACTTCGCGGCCACCAAGGACGCCGGCACGCCGTGCCGCAACCTGCTGGCCGACTACCGGTGCGGGATCCACGACCAGTTGCGGCAGCAGGGATATCCCGGCTGCACGGTCTACGACTGCTTCGGTGCCGGACAGCGGGTGTCGCAGACGGTGTTCCGCGGCGCCGACTGGCGCACGGGTGAGCGGCAGAAGATGTTCGCGGTGTTCCCCGTGGTCCGGCAGCTGCACGAGCTGTTGTGGTACCTGGCCGAAGCGCGGCGGCTCGACCCGCACGACGACCTCGGCGCGGCCTACGGCGAGGTCGAGCGGCACACCACGGCCGAGCCGGACGACATCCTGCGGCTGGACGTGGCGGAGATCCGGGCGAAGGTGAACGTGCTGCTGCTGCGCACCAGCGAACGGCTGCGCAGCAGTGCGAAGTCCTACCGGGGCGCGGACCTGATCGGCGCGCGCCTGCGCAACAAGAACCTGAGCAGCGCGGACTTCCGCGGTGCCTACCTCATCGGCGCCGACCTCACGAACGCCGACCTGTCGCGGGCGGACATGATCGGTGCTGATCTGCGCGGCGCGGACCTGTCGGGTGCGGACCTGAGCACCTGCCTTTTCCTCACGCAGCCGCAGGTCAACGCCGCGCGCGGCACCGCGCGGACGAAGCTGCCGGCCGCGCTGTCGCGTCCGGCGCACTGGACGGCGGTTCCCGCGCGACGGCGCTGACCTGCCTGTCAGGGCGGTGTCAGCGCCCGCTGTCAGAGTGCTGATCATGAAGAAGGCGCTACTGGTCGTCGTCGGCGTGCTGGCGGGCGTGCTCGCTCCCGGCGTCGCGCACGCCGACAACTCGTCGGCGGCCTCAACGACGAGGACGGCGGGAGCTCCCACACGACCAAGCTGCGCTGACCAGCGAGAATGCGTTGACTGAAATTTCAGTCAGCCGCTGCGGGTCGAGGTGATCGAAGCCCCGTCGCAGGTGCGGTCGGGCCGCGAGGACTTCGCGGGCGGTGGCGGCATCCACTGCACGACCCAGCAGCAACCCCGATGACAACTACCCCGAGAACTACACGGTGAGGACTTCGTGTCGGAGCGCAGAATCCAGATGCTCGAGGCGACCGTTCGCGTGATCGCCCAGGACGGTGTGCGCGGGCTGCGCGTCGAGAAGCTCGCGGCCGAGGCCGGTGTGTCGACGGCGTTGATCTACTACCACTTCAAGGACCGCGCCGGGATTCTGCGGGCCGCCCTGGAGCACGTGAACCACCGCGCGCAGACCTGCACCGACACGACGTCGGACGACCCGCGCACGCAGCTGGAGCAGATGCTGCTGGGCGAGCTGCAGGACACCGGCGTCGTGCGGGAGACCAGCGTGGTGTGGGGTGAGCTGCGGGCGAGCGCGGCGTTCCACGAGGAGCTGCGCCCGACGTTGCTCGCGACCACCAACACGTGGAACGCCGACGTCGCAGCCCTTGTCCGCCAAGCGAATCCCGGCCTCGACGCGCTCGCGGCCGCCGAACGCCTCACCGCGCTCGTCGAGGGCTTGAGCGAACGCTGGCACAGCGGGTCGCTGACGCTGGAACGCGCGCGGGAGCTGCTGGCCGGCGCGATCGGCCGTGAGCTCGGTTAGACCGACAGGCGCTGCTGGGCGACCGCGCGAGCGAAGCCCTCGACGTTGTCGATCATGATGTTGTGGCCGGTGTGTGGGACGGAGACGAGCTGGACACCGGCCGCGGCGAGCTCGCGGCCGCCGGTGGGCGGTGCGTCCTCGGGGTGCAGCAGGACGCGCGGGATCTCCAGTTCCAGCAACAGCTTGCGCATGGTCGGCGACGTGCCGCGGACGAGGTCGACGGCGCTGCGGTAGAGGGCTTCGTGACCGGCCATGCGCATGGTGGCGGCCCAGTGCGGGCCGACGTCGCGCAGCACGCGCTCGAAGCCGTGGCTGAGGAAGTCCGCCTCGCCGTAGGCGGCGATGCCCCGGCTGCCCGGAGCGCCGAGCGCGGGGGTGGTGGGGTCGATGTCGGGGTCGACGAGGACGAGCGAGCGCACCATCTCGGGGTGGCGCGCGGCGAGCACGATGGCGACGGCGCCGCCCATGCTGTGGCCGATGATCTCGCTGCGCCGCAGGCCGATCTTGGCCAGCGCGACGGCGAGGGCGTCGGCGTGGCCCTCCAGCGAGTACGCGAAGCCGCTGGGCCGGTCGCTGATGCCGAACCCGAGCAGGTCCATCATGAGGCTGCGGCGGCCGGTGAGCAGCGGGTGCGCGACGGCTTCCGCGTAGTAGGGCGCCGAGGAGGCGCCGAGGCCGTGCAGGTAGACGCGGGCGGGCGAGGCGCCCGGTACTTCGACCCAGCGGATCCGAACCCCAGGTCTGATCTCGACGGCGCGCATTTCTCTCCCCGCGTGATTTCGGTGTCCGGACCCTACCCCGCGTCCGGCGTGAAGCGAGACCGGTTTCGAGACAGGGTTCTCACTAGTCGACGAGTCGTGCCGAGACGACTGCCAGGAGCAGTGTCACGGCGGTGAACACGAAGGTGTAGCTGAATCCTATGGCGGCGTGCAGCGGTCGTGATCGCGTGCCCTCGCACAGGTGCAGCTGCCAGCAGGCGGCGCCCAGTCCGAAGATCAGCCACGGGAGGACGATCAGTGCGCCGGTGGGTCCGCCGAGCAGGCCGCTGACCGCGAACGGTGTTGCGGCAGTGAGAAGTCCGGTCGCCGCGGCGATCATCCACGGCCGTCCTGCGGGTTCTCCGGAGAGTCGTCCGGCCGCACCTCCGACGGCGGCCGCGAGCACGGCGGCGGTGATCAGGAGGCCGAGCAGCCACGGGCGCTCGTCGGAACCGGTGGCGGTCACCGGGATCAGGGCGATCGCGAGGAGCAGCACGACGGCGGTGGGTGTCAGCGGCAGCACCCAGGCGTGGCGGAGGGGCACTCGCGTGATGGTCGTCGATCGGGGCGTTGATCGGCAGAGGCCGATCAGCCGATCCCGAGCGCGTCCAGCGCCGCACGGATGGTCGCGGCCCGCAGCTCGTCGACGGGCGCGTCGGGGAACTGCATGGTGACGTCCTGAATGCCGCCGAATGCCAGCACCGCCCGGGTTTCCTGTTCGAGAGTGGGGGCCGGGCCGTACACGAGCCGGGTGAGACGGGCGCGCCAGGACAGCACGACGTCGATGACGCCCAGCTCGGCGAGTGTCGTCATCGAGGTGAGGATGAGGAGCACGTCGCCGCGGTGGCGGTGGTGGAAGTCGAAGAAGCCCTCGATGATCTCGATGGCCGGCGGCAGGTCGTCTTGTGCCTCCATGCGCCCGATGAACGCCTCGCTGTCGTCGAGCAGCGGCGTGACGATGCTGCGGACGAGGTCCTCGCGTGAGGAGAAGTGGTAGTAGAGCGCGGGTTTGGTGATGCCGAGGCGGTCGGCGATCTCCTGCAGGCTGGTCTGCTGCACGCCCTTGGCGGCGAACAGCTCGCGCGCGGTCTGGAGGATCCGCTGCTTGGTGTCGGACGGTCTGACCACGGGCCAAATCTTACTTAACAGTCGGTAAAACTGGGTGTAGGCTCGCGGCAGGGGACTTACCGACCGTTAAGTAAGGGGCTTTGACGTGCGGATTCTCATCTCAGGGGCGAGCATCGCAGGTCCGGTGCTGGCGTACTGGCTCGCCAGGTACGGGCACGAGGTGACGGTGGTGGAGCGCTCCCCGGTGCTGCGCAAGACCGGCGGGCACGCGGTGGACCTGTTCAGGCCGGCGATGGACATCTCGGAGAAGATGGGCGTGCTGCCGCGCATCGAGTCGCTGGCCACCGGCACGCAGCAGCTGTCGTTCCTGCGCGAGGGGACGCGCAAGCCGATCACCGGCGACGTCACGAAGATCTTCGCGGCCGCGTCGGACCGGCACGTCGAGGTCATGCGCGACGACCTGAGCGAGATCTACTACGACGCCGGGCGCGCCGACGCCGAGTACGTGTTCGGCGACTCGATCACCTCGGTCGGCGAGGACGGCGACGTGACGTTCGAGGTGGGTGCGCCGCGGCGGTTCGACCTGGTCATCGGCGCGGACGGGTTGCACTCGAACGTGCGGCGGCTGGTGTTCGGGGAGGTCGCGAAGACGTTCGTGGGCGCCTATTTGGCGGTGTTGTCGGTGCCGCGGGAGCTGGGTGTGCCGGGAGCGATGAGCGGGCACATCGGGCCGGGCCGCAGCGCGCAGGTGTACGGGGCGCGGCACATCGACGACGCGCGGGCGGTGTTCCTGTTCCGCTCGCCCGAGCTCGAGTACCACCACCGGGACGTGCCGCGGCAGAAGCAGCTGCTGCGCGAGGCGTTCGCCGGGCTGCACCCGCAGGTCGACGAGTGGATGACCTACCTCGACAGCGACCGCGTCTTCTACTTCGACTCGATCACGCAGCTGCGGGAGGACACCTGGTCACGCGGGCGGGTGGCGCTGGTCGGCGACGCGGCCTACTGCCCCGGCCCGGCGATCGGCGGCAGCACGAGCCTCGCGGTGCTGGGCGCCTACGTGCTGGCCGGTGAGCTGGCGGCGGGCGGGGACCACGAGGCGGCGTTCGCGCGCTACGAGAACGAGATGCGGGACCTGGTGCACGCCAGCAGGGCGTTCGCGCTGGGGGTGGCGAAGACGCTGATCCCCACGACCCGTCTCGGTGTGACGGCACTGGTGCGCGGCATGCAGCTGGTGACGTCCTTGCCGTCGTGGATGGTGCGGCCGATCGCGAAACTGAACTCGAAGGGCATCCGGCTGCACGACTCGATGGACGTGAAGGACTACGAGCGTCAGGGCGCCGGCGTACCGGCGCCCTGACGGCTCACTCGATCAAACTGCAGGACCGATCAGAACTGCAGGCTCCACTTGTCGAGGAACCCGGTGTCCTGGGCGGCGTTGTCGTTGACCCGCAGCTGCCAGGTGCCGTTGGCGACCTCGCTGGAGGCGTTGACGGTGTAGGTGGTGTTGATGTTGTCCGTGCCGCCGCCGGAGCGGTTGTGCACGGTGTAGACGGTGCCGTCCGGGGCGACCAGGTCGACCTTCAGGTCACCCTGGTAGGTGTGCTTGATGTCCACGGCGACCTTGAGGGTCGACGGGGCGTTGCCCGTCACCCCGGACACCGCGATCGGCGAGTTGATGGTGGTGTTGTCGCCGATCTGGAAGTCCGTGGCGTTCTCGAAGTACTTGCCCGGCGGCGGGGTGACACCGCAGTACTGCCCCTCCTTGCCGATGGCCTCGTACGGGCAGTCGGCGCGTTCGAGCAGCTGCAGCACGGCCTCCTTGTTGCGGGAGGTCTGCGCGGGGATCACCTCGTCGGGCGGGTAGAAGCCGCCGCCACCGGAGCTGCCGGGGTACATCTCGAAGGTGTAGGCGAAGATGCCCTGCGTGCCCCACAGCCAGTCGGGGATGGTCCCGTCGGTGATGTAGAGGTCGCTGGACTGCTCGGGCGTGTAGCCGTTGCTCGCCGCCATGGACTGGCCGATGGTGCGGAACGTGTCGAGCTGGTCCTGGTTCAGGCCCGGCGCGATGTCGTCGTAGGTCCAGCCCCACGGCCACAGGATGAGCTCGCTGTAGGTGTGGAAGTCGATGGACGCGGTGATCTGCTGCTTGCCACCGACGTTGCGGCCGCGCACGAAGTCGGACACGACCTTGACCTCGGGTGCGGACGCCGCGCTCGGGCCGCGGTAGGTCTCACTGCCGGTGCTGCCGGAGGAACCGCCGCAGCAGCCCCACTTGTAGTCCCAGTTGCGGTTGAGGTCGGTGCCGACGTTGCTGGAACCGGCGTTGGGCTGCCGGTTCTTGCGCCACGACCGGTAGGTGCCGGTCGCGATGTCGTACTCGCCGCCGTCGGGGTTGACGTCCGGGACGATCCAGATCTCGCGGGTGTTCACGAGGTCCGTGAGACGCGCTTCGGAGCCGTACTTGGTGGTGAACTCCTTGACCAGGTACAGCGCCATCTCGACGGTGAGGTGCTCACGGGCGTGCTGGTGGTGCGTGAACAGCACCTCCGGCTCGTTCTCGTCGACGCCGACGTTGTCGCTGATCTTGAGCGCGACGATGTCGCGGTTCTCGTACGACTTGCCGATGACCTGCTTGCTCAGGATGTTCGGGTAGGCCGCGACCGCGGTGTTGATCTCGGCGGTCATCTCCGCGTAGTTGTGGTAGTTCGAGTCCGCGGCGGGGAAGTCGAACGGGCCGATCTCCGCGTTGGCCTCCATCCGCTTGGGCAGCTCGGTGACGTCGAAACCCTGAGCCTTGAGGTTGCGGACCTCGCGTTCGGTCGCGGTGATCACGACGATGCCGTGCTCCTCGACCGAGTCGATGGCGGCACCGGACTTGGCCAGCTTCGAGCGCTGTTCAGCGGTGCGCACGTCGCTGACCTGGTAGTTCGTCGACGTTTCCTGAGCGCTGGGAGCAGCACCGGTGGGCACGCCTCCCATCGCGAACACGACGCTCGCGGCGACGGTGACCCCGATCAGGGGTCTGAGATGAGTCTTTCGCATGCAGGGCAACCCTTTCGGACCACGGCAGGGACATGGCTGTGCTCTGTGTAGTCCGTGTTAAGGCTCACTGTCATCCCGCCATCCGTATGGGGTTACCTGGTGGGATGACGCGCTACGACGCTGTGGAGGCCGCTTCCTACCGAGTGGCCCGGGAGATCTCGCTGGCCGGACTGGAGTCGTGGCGGGAGGTCCTGGAGCCGTACCTGCTGCCGGGCAGGACGGTGCTGGACCTGGGGGCGGGCACGGGGTTGTTCGTGCGGGCGTTCCGGGAGTGGTTCCCGGACGTGCCGGTGGTGGCGGTGGAGCCGTCGGCGGACATGCGTGCGGCGTCGGGGTTGCCGATGCTGGCCGGTTCGGCGTACGAGATTCCGCTGCCGGACGCGTCGGTGGACGTGGTGTGGATGTCGACGGTGGTGCACCACGTGCGCGACCTGCCCGCCGCGGGCGCGGAGCTGCGGCGGGTGCTGCGTCCGGGCGGAGTGGTGGTGTTGCGGTCGTTGTTCCGGGAGCGGCATTCGGGCATCGGGTTGTTCCGCTTCTTCCCGGAGGCGGTGCGCGCGTTGTCCGGGTTCCCGACCGTGTCCGAGGTGGCGTCCGGCACGGGGTTCGCGGTGTCGCGGCTGGAGGCGGTGGCTCAGGTGAGCGCGTCGTCGTTGGCGGACAAGGCTGCCACGCTGCGGCAGGAGGCCGACACGCTGCTGCGATCGCTGTCTGCTGAGGAGTTCGCCGCGGGCCGTGCGCGGTTGCTCGAGGCGGCCGCGGTGGAGACCGGTCCGGTCGTCGATCACCTGGATCTGCTGGTGCTGGAGAAAATCGCGGTCGGCGCACCCCGCTCTCTGCAAGGCTGACCGGCATGGCCTCAGACCCGAAAGCCGACCTGCACCGTTATCTCAAAGCCGCCAGGCAGACCATGCTCTGGAAGATCGACGGCTTGTCGGAGTACGACGCGCGGCGGCCGCTGACCCCGACCGGCACGAACCTGCTGGGGCTGATCAAGCACCTGGCGAGCTGCGAGCAGGGCTACTTCGGTGCGTGCATGGGCCGCCCGTTCCCCGAGACGCTGCCGTGGCTCGACGACGAGGACAACAACCCGAACGCGGACATGTACGCCACCGCGGACGAGACGCGTGAGGACATCCTGTCGCTCTACGCCCGTGTGGCGTCGTTCTCCGACGCCGTGATCTCCGAGCTGCCGCTGGACGCGCCGGGCGTGGTGCCGTGGTGGCCGGAGGAGCGCAAGTACGTGACGCTGCACGTGCTGCTCGTGCACCTGATCGCGGAGACGAACCGGCACGCCGGCCACGCGGACATCCTGCGTGAGAGCCTGGACGGGGAGGCGGGGCTGCGGGCCGAGGCCTCGAACCTGCCGGAGCTGGACTGGGCGGAGTACCGGGACAGGGTGGAGAAGGCCGCGCGGCAGGCGGCGGAGAGGCAGGCCGCCGTTCAGGAGCTGGGAATCACGGCTGACAGGGGCGGCGGCGCCATCGATACTGCCGATCATGGGTAAGGAATACGAGCGCATCGAGCCGCGGCTGTGGGAGTTCATCGAGAGCCAGAAGGTGTTCTTCGTGGCCAGCGCTCCGCTGGCCGGGGACGGGCACGTCAACCTCTCGCCCAAGGGGCGGCAGGGCACGCTGCGGATTCTCGACGACCGCACGGTGGCCTACCTCGACTTCGGCGGCAGCCACGCCGAGACGATCGCGCATCTGCGGGAGAACGGACGCATCACGTTGATGTGGTGCGCGTTCGAGGGGCCGCCGAACATCGTGCGCGTCCACGGCCGTGGTGAGCCCGTGTTCCGGGACGATCCGCGCTTCGCGGAGCTGGTGGCGGGGTTCGGTGAGGCGGACGGGCCCGCGTTGCGGGCGGTGATCGTCGTGACCGCGGAGCTGATCAGTGACTCGTGCGGGTTCGCGGTGCCGTTCATGGACTACCGCAGCGAGCGGGAGCTGCACGTGGACTACTTCGGGCGCAAGACCGACGAGGAGTTCCGCGAGTACACGAACAAGAAGCCGTACAACATCGCGAGCATCGACGGCCTGCCCGCGGTTCCGCTGCCGTTGCCGCCCCGCTGAAAGATCTCGGCCGGTCGATGTCGAGAACGTCGTGACGGTGCCGTCTCCCGGGCATGACGACGAAGGAGACGGCGATGCGGCAGAGCGAGATCACCGAGGTGCTGAACCGGCCGTGGAGCGAGGAGCTGCTGGCCAGGGACATCGCACGGCTGGAGCGCGAGGTCCGCTCGCTCTACGACGGCATGGTCCGGATCGTGGTGACGCCGGCGTGGGCGAAGCTGATCGACTTCGAGACCACGCTGCCCAGTGCCGTGCAGGAGCTGGCGGCGCAGCGGTCAGCTCGACAGGAAGCGGTCCAGCACTCGCACGCCGAACTCCAGGCCCGCGACGGGGACGCGTTCGTCGACGCCGTGGGCCATCGCGCGGTAGTCGAACCCGGCGGGCAGCTGCAGCGGTGAGAAGCCGTAGCAGTGGATGCCGAGCTGGCTGAACGCCTTGGCGTCGGTGCCGCCTCCCAGGCAGTACGGCACGACGGTCGCGGTGGGGTCCTCGTCGCGCAGCGCCTCGGCCATCGCGGTGAACCACGGCGTGTCGATCGGGGCTTCGACGGCCGGTTGGTGTTCGAGGAACTCGCGGGTCACGCCGTCCTCGAGCAGCGCGTCGACGGTGGCGATGAGCTCGTCGACGGCGCCGGGCAGGGTGCGGACGTCGAGCTGGGCGGTGGCGGTGCCGGGGATGACGTTGACCTTGTAACCGGCCTGCAGCATGGTCGGCGTGGTCGAGCAGCGCACGGTGTTCTCGACGAGTTTCGCGGCGGGTCCGAGACGGGCGATGGTGCCGTCGACGTCGTCGAGGTCGACCTCCACGCCGAGGGCTTTGCCGGCGCCCACGAGGAACGCCTCGACGGTCGGGGTGAGCTGGACCGGGTGCTGGTGCGCGGCGATGCGGGCCAGTGAGGTGACCAGCGCGGTGACGGCGTTCTGCGGGTTGCGCCGCGACCCGTGCCCGGCGCGGCCGGTGGCGGTGAGCTTGAGGTGCGAGGTGCCCCGCTCGGCGGTGCCGACCGGGTAGAGCCGCACCCCGTCGACGTCGTAGGAGAACCCGCCGGACTCGCTGATCGCGGCCTCGACACCGGCGAAGTGCGCGGCGTGGTGGTCGACGAGCCAGTGCGCGCCGTAGACGCCTTGGTCCTCCTCGTCGGCGACGAACGCGAGCACGACGTCGCGGCGCGGCCGGCGGCCTTCGGTGTGCCAGCGGTTGAGGACGGCCAGCGTCATCGCGGCCATGTCCTTCATGTCCACGGCGCCGCGGCCGTGCACGAACCCGTCGCGGATCTCGCCGGCGAACGGGTCGAAGCTCCACTCGCGCGCGTCGGCGGGCACGACGTCGAGGTGGGACTGGACCAGCACGGCGGGCAGCGACGGGTCGGTGCCGTGGACGCGGGCCAGGACGTTGGTTCTGCGTGGCGCGGGTTCGAGCAGCGTGGGCGGGACGCCGTTGTCGTGCAGGATCGCCGCCACGTGCTCGGCGGCCTCGCGTTCGCCCTCGCTGTCACCACCACCGCGGTTGGTGGTGTCGAAACGGATGAGCTGCGCGCACAGTTGCGCCACGTCCAGCGTCATGAGGCCACCGTATCCGGCGGTGTCGGGTGGAATTGTCACAGCCCGCGCCGGAGGCCGTTCCGCTTCGCCGCGGTCGCTGGGCGATGGCCTCACCGAGGAAGGCCGCAGACAGCGGTTTGCCTGGCCGCCTCAGCCGTAGATGCCCTCGATCGCTCCCGCGGCGACGTGGGTGACGACTTTGAACGCCTTCATCGCCTCGGTCATCGACGCCGCGTCGAACCCGACCCGGCGCACGTCGACCTGTTCCACGGTCGGCACGACCGCGGCGGCCTCGGCCAGGTGCGTGGCGTCGAACTCGACCTCGATGCGGTGTGGCGCCACGGCACCGGCGACGCGTCCGGCCTGAGTCATCGCGGCGGCCGACGCTTCTGTGATGTGTGAAAAAGCCACGGTCGGTGGCAGGCACACGGCGGCATAGCGTGACACGCACTCCTTCACCGCGACCGAGCGCGCCGACGGCGCGTAGGACTCGGCGTCGGAGCAGGTGAGGTCGTCACCGGTCACCAGCAGCACGGGCACGCCGTGCTCGGCGGCCAGTGCGGCGTTGAGGCGTCCCTCGGAGGCGTGCACTCCGTCGAGCCACACGCCGGTGATGGAGTTCTCGAGGTAGGTGTGGGCGAGCACGCCGGGTGAGCCGGCGCCGGTGTGGTAGCCGAGGAAGACGACACCGTCCACATCGGACTCGATGCCCTGCATCATCGACAGCGGCTTGTGCCTGCCGGTGAGCAGGCGGGCCGAGGTGTGGAGGTCTTCGAGCAGGAGGTTGCGTTGCGAGGAGTGGGCCTCGTTGACGATCACAGAGGTCGCGCCGCCTGCAACCAAACCCTCCACACAGGCGTTGACGTCTCCTGTGAAGAGGCGCCGAAACCGTTGCCATTGCTCAGTACCGGGGACGACGTCTCCGGTCCAGGTGACGCCGGTGGCGCCTTCCATGTCTGCCGAGATCAGGATCCGCACATCTCGGTAAGTTAGCGGTGGGCTGCTGGGGAAGAGGGGTATTTCGTGCGGGTGAAGTTGTGCGCGTTGCTTGCCATAGCAGCGACACTGGGGCTGGCGACACCTCCTGCGACGGCCGAGGGGCCGGACATCCTGAAGGTCGCGATCGTGCAGCAGATCGACTCGTTGAACCCGTTCCTCGCGGTGTTCCAGTCGAGTACCGAGATCGGCCGGTTGATGTACGACTACCTGACCGCCTACGCCGCGGACGACCAGCGGGTCACCGAGGGTCTGGCGAACAGGTGGGAGCCCTCGGCCGACAAGCTCACGTGGACGTTCACCGTTCCCAAGGGCAAGGCGTGGTCCGACGGGGAGCCGATCACGGCGCAGGACGTCGCGTTCACCTACAACCTGATGCTGACCAATGAGGTCGCCCGGACCGCGAACGGCAGCTTCGTCACCAACTTCTCGTCCATCACCGCGACCGACGACCAGACCGTGGTGATCAAGACGAAGGCGCCGCAGGTGACGATGCTGGCGCTGGACATCCCGATCGTGCCCAAGCACGTGTGGGAGAAGGTCGGCAACATCAAGGACTACGCCAACGACCAGATGCCGGTCGTGGGCTCTGGCCCGTTCGTGCTGACCGAGCACGTGCCGGGGCAGTTCATCAAGCTCAGGGCCAACCACACCTACTGGCGCGGCGCGGCGAAGATCGACGAGCTGCACTTCGTGTACTTCCAGAACTCCGACGCCGCGGTGCAGGCGCTGGGCAAGGGTGAGGTCCACCTGGTGAACCGGATGGCGCCCGCGCAGTTCGACTCGTTGCGGGACAAGGCGGACGTGGCGCGCAACAAGGCGCAGGGCCGCCGGTTCACCGAGCTGCTGATCAACCCCGGTGCGCAGACGAACGCCGGGGAGCCGATCGGTGACGGCAACCCGGCGTTGAAGGACGTGCGGGTGCGGCGGGCGATCGCGCAGGCCATCGACCTGGACGCGCTGGTGCAGCGGGTCAGCCTCGGCTACGCGGAGAAGGGTTCCGGGCTGGTGCCGCCGGTGTTCGGCAAGTGGCACTGGCAGCCGAGCCCTTCCGAGGAGCGCAAGTTCGACCCGGCGGCGGCGAACGCCGCGCTCGACGCCGCCGGTTTCCCGCGCAAGGCCGACGGCACGCGGTTCCCGCTGCGGCTGACCGGCCGGGCGGGGCGTGCCTACGACGAGCAGGCCTCGGAGTACCTCAAGCGGCAGCTCGGTGACATCGGCATCCCGCTGGACGTGCGGCTGGTGTCGGACAACCAGCTCAACGAGGCGACCACGGCGGGGGCCTACGACCTGGCGTTCTCGGGCTGGGCGACCAACATCGACCCGGACTTCGTCCTCGGGCTGCACACGTGCGCGCAGCGGCCGGGCGCGGACGGCAAGGGCGGCACCACCGACTCCTACTTCTGCGACAAGACCTACGACGAGCTCTACGCGCGTCAGCTCTCGGAGTTCGACGAGGGCAAGCGGGTGGAGATCGTGAAGCAGATGCAGGCGCGGTTCTACGACCAGGTGCCGTCGGTGGTGCTCGCGTACGACAACGCGCTGGAGGCCTACCGTTCCGACCGCTTCGCCAGGTTCACGACCCAGCCCGCGCAGGGCGGCGTGATCATGGCGCAGAACGGCATGTGGGGTTATTACGGCGCCGAGCCGGTGGTTCGGGCGACGTCGGCCACGTCGTGGGTCGGGTGGGGTGTCCTCTTCGCCGGGGTCGTGTCGGTGGCGGTGGTCGCCATGGCGCGCGCGGCCCGGCGTCAGGCGACGGCCGGGGAGCGCGAGTAGGTGCGCCTCGCCGGTCGGCTGGGTGGGGCCGCGCTGAGTCTGGTGATGGTGGCGGTGCTGGGTTTCTTCCTGTTCCGGGTGGTGCCCGGCGACCCCGTCGTCTCGATGACGCGCGGCCGCCCGACGACGGCGGCGATGCAGGCCGAGCTGCGGGCGCAGTTCGGCCTGGACCGTCCGCTGCACGAGCAGTTCTTCAGCTACGTCTCCTCGCTGCTGCACGGTGACCTGGGCACGTCGTTCACGTTCCGCCGCCCGGTCGCGGAGGTGATCGGCGAACGCCTCGGTCCGACGGTGCTGCTGGTGGGCACGGCGACGCTGATCGCGGTCGGGCTGGGCCTGTGGCTTGGGGTGCGGGCGGCGTGGCGGCGCGACTCGGTGTTCGACCGGGCCACGACGGGGGTGTCGCTGACGTTGTGGGCGGTGCCGACGTTCTGGCTCGGCATGCTGCTGATGATGGTGACGGGTGACCTGTTCCCGTCGCGGGGCATGCGCGACACCGACACGGCACCGGACTTCGTCTCGCAGGCCCTCGACGTCGCCCACCACCTGGTGCTGCCGTCGATCACGCTGGTCGCGGTGGTGTGCGCGGAGTACGTGCTGATCATGCGGTCGTCGCTGCTGGAGGAGATGCACGCCCCGTACCTGGTGACGGCGCGGGCGAAGGGCCTGCGCGACGACCTGGTGCGCCGCCGCCACGCCGTGCCGAACGCGGTGCTGCCGGCGATCACGCTGGTGTTCCTGCGGTTCGGGCTCGTGGTGGCGGGTGCGATCACGACGGAGACGGTGTTCTCGTGGCCGGGTCTGGGGTTGTTGTTCTACGACGCGCTGACCGGCCCGGACTACTTCCTGCTGCAGGGGCTCCTGCTGGTGACGGCGGGCGCGGTCGTGGTGATGAACCTGCTGGCCGACCTGCTGCACGGTGTCCTGGACCCGCGGGTGAAGGCCGTATGAAGAGGTTCAACACAGCGAGGTTCCTGGAGCACAAGGCGGGCGTGGCGGGAGCGGCGATCCTCGCGGTGGCCGCTCTCGTCGCCGTGGTCGCGCCGCTGCTCATCCCGGCGGACGCGCTGGACGTCACGCGGGTGACCGACGCGCCGTGGCAGGCACCGGGCGCGGGGCACTGGCTGGGCACCGACCACACCGGACGCTCGATCGCGCTGCTGATGGTGCAGGGCGCGGGAACGTCGTTGTTCGTCGGCTTGACGGCGGCGGTGCTCTCGGTCGCTATCGGCATGCTCGTGGGGATCGTCAGCGGTCACTTCGGTGGCCTGCTGGCGGGCGCGTTGCTGCGGATCACGGACTTCTTCCTGGTGCTGCCCGCGCTGGTGCTGGCGATCGTGCTGTCGACGGTGCTGCCCCGCGGCCTGGGCACGATCGTGCTCGCGATCGGCCTGACGAGCTGGCCGTCGACGGCGCGGGTGGTGCGGGCGCAGACGCTGACGATCGAGGCGCGGCCGTTCGTCGAACGCGCCCGAGCCCTGGGTGGTGGCCACGGGCACGTCATCGCCTGGCACGTGATGCCGTCGGTGGTGCCGCTGGTGCTGGTCAACGCGACGCTCGCGGTGGCGTCGGCGATCGTGGCGGAGTCGACGCTCGCGTTCCTCGGCCTGGGAGATCCGACGCGGATCTCGTGGGGCGCGCTGCTGCACCAGGCCCAGCTGCACGGCGCGGTGCCGCAGCGGGCGTGGTGGTTCCTGTTGCCGCCGGGGGCGGCGATCGTGGTGGTCGTGCTGGCGTTCACGCTCGTCGGCCGCGCCCTCGAAGCCGTCGTGACGCCGGAGAGGTGAACGCTTGCTGGAGCTGAAGAACCTCACCGTCCACTACGGACACAAACGCGTCGTCAGCGACGTGAGCCTCGCGCTCGCACCGGGACAGACCCTCGGCCTGGCCGGGGAGTCCGGGTCGGGCAAGTCGACGGTGGCGATGTCGGTGCTGCGCCTGCTGCCCAGGACCGCGCGGGTGGACGGCGAGATCCTGCTCGACGGCGACGACGTGCGGACGATGTCGTGGGGCAGGCTGCGGGCGGTGCGGTGGGCGTCGGCGTCGATCGTGTTCCAGGGCGCGATGCACTCGCTCAACCCGGTGCGGCGCGTCGGTGACCAGATCGCCGAACCGATGCGCCTGCACGGCACCCCGGGCAGCGTGACCGAGCTGCTGGACCAGGTAGAGCTGCCCGAGGACAAGGCCCGCGCCTACCCGCACGAGCTCTCCGGCGGGCAGAAGCAGCGGGTGATGATCGCGATGGCACTGGCGTGCGGGCCGCGCCTGGTGATCGCCGACGAGCCGACGACGGCGCTGGACGTCGTGGTGCAGGCCCAGGTGCTGGGTCTGGTGAAACGCCTGGTGGCCGAGCAGGACCTCGGGTTGCTGATGATCAGCCACGACCTGTCGGTGCTCGCCGAGACGTGCGACGACCTCGCCGTGATGCACCGCGGCGAGTTGGTGGAGCGCGGCGGCACGCGGGAGGTGATCGCGAACCCGCGGCACCCGCACACCGCGGCGCTGGCGGCGGCGTTCCCGGTGATCGGCGACCCGAACCACCGCCTCGCCGGCCCCGGCGAGAGTACGCGGGGAGCTTTCGTACTCCAGGAGCGCACGCAAGGGCCCCGCGTGCCGTCGGCGGCGCCGCTGCTGCAGGTGCGGGACCTGCGGGTGGACTACGGTCGGACGCGCGTGGTCGACGGGGTGGACCTGACGATCGGGCGCGGTGAGATCGTGGCGTTGGTCGGGCAGTCCGGCTCCGGAAAAACGACACTCGCCCGTACCATAATGGGGCTGCGAAATCCGTCCTCCGGTCGGGTGATCTTCGACGGTCGTGAGGTGCCCCGCAGGGGCAGGGCGCTCAAGGCCTTCCGCCGGCAGGTCCAGCTCGTCCTGCAGGACCCGGCGAGCGCCCTGAACCCGCGGCACAAGGTGATCGACGCCGTTGCCGAGGGACTGCGCGTGCACGGCATGCCCGGCGACGAGGAATCCCTGGTCGCGGCCGCTGTCGAACGTGCGGAGCTGCGTCCGGCGAGGGAGTACCTGCAGTCGCTTCCGCACGAGCTGTCCGGGGGTCAGCAGCAGCGGGTGGTGATCGCAGGAGCACTGGTGCTCCACCCCCGTCTGCTGGTGGCCGACGAGCCCGTCGCCTCGCTCGACGCCTCGGTGCGCGGGGAGATCGTGGCGCTGCTGCTCCGGTTGCGCCGCGAACTGGGCCTTGCTTCATTGATCATCACGCACGACCTAGGGCTGGCGTGGCAGATCGCCGACCGGGTCGCGGTGATGCACCAGGGGAAGATCGTGGAACAAGGCTCAGTGGAACAAGTCCTGCTCAACCCGACTCACGACTACACGCGCGCCCTGGTGCGCGCGGTGCCGCAGGTCTGACGTGATCCCGATCGAACACGCCCGCTACCGGGCCTCGCTGACGCCTGCCGAGATCGGACGGGGCGGGGCCGACGGCTGGGTGGAGGTCGACGACGTGCCGACGCTGGCCTGGCTGGCGTGGAACGACCTGGGACGCCCACCAGGAGTCCTGGGCGAGCTCGCCGAGGCCACCGACCCGGAGCACGTGCTCGCGCTGTGCCGGATCCTGGCATCCACCTCCCGTGCCGACACCGCCGCGGTGTGGCGGTACTTAGCCGCGGACTGGGAACGCACGGGGGAGCGTTCCGACGGCAGGCAGCGTTTCCTGCTGGACCGGGCGATGCGGGGTGAGGGCATGGACTGGCGCAGCTACTCGGCGCTGATGGGCACCGACCGCCCCGAGGAGGTCGACGCGGCGTTCGACCGCGGCGAGGACATGGTCGGCGTGTCGGTGATCGGCCTGGCGATGTCCTACCCGGACCCGCTGGTCGTGCTGCACCGCGTCGCACGGGCGCTCGACCACAACCGCATCGAGGTGCGCCGGCAGGGCGCGACGGCGCTCGCCCACGTGGCGCGCCTGCACGGCGTGGTGTCGCGGGAGTGCCTGGAGGTGCTGCGGCGCTACCCGGACGAGGTGGCCGAGGACGACCTGTGGACGTTCATCGCCCACCACAAGCTGCCGGCGTGGCTGTGGTGGCGGCGGATCACGGCACGGCTGGGGCGGCGAGTGCGGCGCGGACGGCGGCCTCGGTTAGGGCGTTGCGCTCAGGGCACGGGGAAACGTCCGCGTTGTTCCTCGACGCGCACTCACGTCCGGCTCGCGGTGAACAGCAGCGGCGTGGCCACACCGTGCCGGGCGCTCAGGTCGGCCAGCAGGCCGGCGAACCAGCCGATGGCGTCCAGTGACCATTCCGCGAGTGTCCCGTGGAAGGTGATCGCGTGCTGGGGCGGGCCGTTCCAGAAGCTGTCGTCGAACGGCGGCACGATGCCCGTGTGGTCTGTCGTGTGTGCCTCGTAGGCGAACACCGCCTGGTCGATCACGGCCAGCCGGTCGGCGACTGCCAGGACGGCTGGGGACTGCCCGCCGTCCAGGGTGACGCGGACGGGCGTTCGCAACGCCGGGTCGACGTCGTCGAACCAGGCCGCGGTCAGCAGCGACGGAGACCGGCTCGCTTCGGGCCGTGACGTCGTGTCCAGGCACTGGACGGGCAGCAGCACCTGCACCGCGTCCAGCGCCACAGCACCGACGCGGGCGAGCGCGTCACCCGCACAACTCAGGAACGGCTGCAGCGGCAACGGCCGATCGCCCGGCACCGGTGCGGCTTCGACCTGGAACCACCCGGCGAGAGACGCCTCGGCAAGCGGGTGCTGCCGGCCCGCGTCGTTCATCTGCCACAGCCCTGCCGGACTTGCCTCGTGCAGCCACCCCAGCGCGGCCGACCTCTCGTGGAACACCCGGTAGAGGTCACGGTCCGAGTCCGGTGCGAGCCACGCGTGGGGGACCAGATCGCCGTAGAGGGCCGCGAACAGGGTGCCCGCGAATCCGCGGGCACCCTCGACCAGGCCAGGCCCGATTTCCTCACGGTTGCTCGTCACTTCACCACTCGCCTGGTCACAATCGGGTCAGCTCACTGGTCGGGCCCATTCATCCGGCACACCACGTCCGCCTGACGGTACCGCACCTCCCCGCTGTCAACCTCCCAATTGACGTCGACATCCACGTGATTGCGCCAGGACGTCATTTCCGTCGTGTCGCAATCACGTCGCGCGGGCACGCGGCTGACGCTACCCCCACCTGGCTTGAGATTGCCGTTCTCGCCACAGGCTTTCCGGCGCCACGTGCCGTCGGTGTAGTACTCGTAGAGAAAGGTCTTGACCGTGGCGGTGTCGCTGGTGCAGTTCCCCTTGTTCCACCAGCCGTGGCCCGACACCGCTCTCGTCCGTGTACACACCGCCGATCGCGCCCGATGGCGCGAGACCGGGAACAGCGTGCTCGTACGACACGACCGGCGTCGCCACTGCCCCCGACATCGGCGTCGCGGTCAGCACGAGCGCGGCCGCGGCAAAACCAGCGAAAACAACCTTGTTCTTTCTCATCAAATGAGAACCCGTTTCGGCAAAAACAAAGGGGGCACCGCTGCTCACCTGACACGAATGCAATTATTGCCGGTCGACCGGAAACCGCCCCCAGAATCCGACATTGGCGAAATCGAGGACCTTTCGAGAATGCGCAATCACGATTCCCCCGAAAGAGCAGCGGTCGACGCAGTTCTGATGCGTTGAGTGCGCAGAACTCGGCGTGAAGCCGGTTTGGCCACCTGGTCGAAGCAGGTGGCATTTCCTTCCGGTCACTGCGCGGAGCGAATGCATCCTCCGCGGAGACCACGACAAAGTGGTGTCACCCCTCGACGTACCGACGCAGGCCCGAACTCAGAACGAGGTGGCCAGGGCGGCGAGTTCGGCGCGGACGGTGGCCTCGGTCACGGCGTTGCGCTGCCCCGCGGCCCGCCTCAGCGCGTCGTCGAAGTGCTGCCGCGCCTGGCCGAGGTCACCGGAGGCCTTCGCGACACGGCCGCGTTCGACCGCGATGTGGCAGCGCATCTCGTCCGGCCCGTACCAGCCTCCCGGGCACAGCTCCCACGCCCGCTCGCACTCCTGCCACGCGGTGCGCAGGTCACCGTCCAGACGGGCCAGCACGGCCAGCCCGAGGTGGCAGTTCGCCTCCACCAGCGGCGCACCCGCCCGCCGGGCGGCCCGCAGCGCGTCGGCGTAGTCGGCCCGCGCCCCGCCGGAATCGCCCTGGTGCAGCCGGGCCCTGGCACGGTTGACGATCACCTCGGCGGTGTCCTCGGTCGCGCCGAGCTCCTCGAGCAGCCCACACGCGCGGTCGATGTGCACCAGTGCCGTGTCCACGTCGCCCGCGGCCAGCGCGTGCTCGGCGAGCTGGTTCACCGCGAGCGCCACGCCCCAGCGGTCACCGACCCGTTCGAACGCTTCCGCACCCCCGCGCAGCAGCTCCGCGGCCTCACCCGGATCGCCCTGCTGCCACGCCATCAGCCCGTCGCCCACCAACGAGAGCGCGAGGCTCCACGGATCGGACCCGACGAGCCGGTGACGACGCAGCCAGGCCTGCGACTGGGTCTCCGGTGCCCCCAGCGCCATGCCCCACATCATCGTCAGGATCGGATATCGCGGCGGCCCTTCCAGCTCGCCCAGCAAGGCGTCGGCCTGCCGCTGCCGCGCCGACTGGTCACCGGTCGCCACCGGCCACGCGATCAGCAGGCACATCGCGTACTCCTGCTCCCGCCCCGCCGGAGGGGTCTCGCCGCACGCGCGCAGCACCGCCTCGGCCTGTCGGGCGGCCTCGGTGCGCAGGCCGCGGCACCAGTAGTACGTCGCGAGCGCCGCGACCAGTTCCAGCGCGAGCTCCACGTCGTGACCGGTGGCCCACGCCACCGCGGCGGTGAGGTTGTCGTGGTCGGCACCGAGCTCGCGCAACCACACAAGTTGCTCGTGCGCGCGCAGGTGCGGCTCGGCCTGCACGGCTCGCGCCAGGAACCAGCGCGCGTGCCGCTCGCGCAGATCCGGTGCGTGGGCGGCGCAGAACGCGCGGACGGTGTCGAGCATCCGGTAGCGGTCACCGGCGATCTCGACCAGCGACTTGTCCACCAGCGACGCCAGGGTGTCGCCAGTGGAATCAGAGACAGTGGAATCAAACCCACTGGAATCAAACCCAGTGGAGTCACACACCGTGGAGCCCGTGACGCCGGCGACCGCGGCCAGGCTCGCCCCGCCGCAGAACACGGTGAACCGGGCGGCGAGGTCGCGTTCGGCTTCGGTGAGCAGGCCCCAGCTCCACTCCACCACGGCGTGCAACGTGCGGTGCCGGGGCGCGGCGGTGCGGCTGCCCTTGGACAGCAACCCGAAGCGACCATCGATTCTCGCTGTGAGCCGGGCCGCGATCTCCCCGATCGGCAACGACCGCACCCGCGCGGCGGCCAGCTCGATCGCGAGTGCGATCCCGTCCAGACGCCGGCAGACCTCGGCGACGACGTCCGCCGGCGCGGTGAACCCGGGCCGGACCGCCTGCGCGCGGTCCAGGAACAGCCTGGTGGCGGCCTCGTCGTCCAGCGCGGCGACCGGGCTGAGGGTCTCGCCGGTGATGCCGAGCGGTTCGCGGCTCGTCGCGAGCACCCGCACGTCAGGGCACGCGGCCAGGATCCCGCCGAGCACGCGGGCTGCCTCGTCGATCACGTGCTCGCAGTTGTCGACGACCAGCAGCGCCTCACGGTTCGCCAGCGCGGCGCGCAACCGGTCCTCGACGCTCACCGCCCCCGCCGACAGCAGCCCGGCCTCACGGACCCCGACGCCGTCGAGCAGCGCGCGGGCGACGTCAGTGGTGGCACTGAGATCGACGAACGCCACCTCGCCCGGCTCCCGGTGCGCGACCTCGACCGCCAGCCGCGTCTTGCCGGTGCCACCAGGCCCGATCAGCGTCACGAGGCGGTTGTCCCGCAGCCACTTGCCGACCCTGCGCAGATCCTCGTCCCGTCCCACGAAACTCGTCAGCTGCGCAGGCACGCCCCTGTGCGGCGCCGCGGCCCGCAGCACCTCCTGGTGGGCGGCGGCGAGCACGGGGGAGGGGTCGACCCCCAGTTCGTCCGCGAGCAGCTCCCGGCCCCGCGCGAAGACCTCCAGCGCCTGCGCCTGCCGGCCGTCGCGGTGCAGGGCCAGCATCAGCCCCGCCCGCACGTCCTCCCGCAGTGGATCTTGCTCGAGCAGGTCGTGCAGGTCTTTTTCGGTCCCGCCGGAAAGTGCGCATTTGATGAGCACTTCACGCAGCCGGGACCGAGCGTCCGCTGCGAAAGGGGCGTTGACGTCGGCCAACGCGGTGCCGCGCCACAACCGGAACGCCTCAGCGCCACGTCCGGCGTCCAGCAGCTCCACGCAGAGCAGCGAGTCCACTTCGGACGGAGAAGCGACCAGGCGGTAGCCGGCGGGGTGGTGCTCGACCACCAGCCCCGGCACGGCCTTCCGCAGCCGCGACACCTGCGACTGCACCGCGTTCACCGCACCCGCCGGCGGTTCGGGGTAGAGGCCGTCGACCAGCCGCTCGTGACCGACGATCCGGCCCGCCTCCAGCGCCAGCATCGCGAGCAACGCCCGCTGCCGGGGCGCGGCGAGAACGACCTGCGCCCCCGACTCGTCCCGCACCTCGACCGGCCCCAGCACCCCGACCCACACAGCGCGTGATTGTTCCGCAACGCGCGACCTCAGGAGGCCAGTTCGTGCCCGGTCGTCGCGTCCACGTGCGCCGGGACCTCGTCGTGACGATCGCCGACCGTCACCGTGCCCGACGGCTCGAACATCAGGATCGACGCACCACCCGGCGCGGACGGCTTGTGGAACGTCCCGCGCGGCACGGTGAACACCGCACCCCGCGCGAGCACCACCGTCCGTTCCCCGGCGGCCTCACGCAGCGCGATGTGCAGCTCGCCGTCGAGCACCAGGAAGAACTCGTCGGTGTGGTCGTGCACGTGCCACACGTGCTCACCGGAGACCTTCGCGACACGCACGTCGTAGTCGTTCACCCGCGTGACGATCCGAGGACTCCACAACGCGTCGAACGAGGCCAGAGCCTGGCCCAGGGCAAGGGGTTCACTGTTCACCCACCCAGCCTCGCCGCTACCGCACCACGACCGTGAGTGCTAGGAATCGCACATGCCGCAAGAATCCTCTCACCGCGTCGTCGTGATCGTCGAAGAGAACTCCAACCCCTTCGAGCTCGGCTGCGCCACCGAGGTCTTCGGCCTGCACCGCCCCGAGATCGGCGGACACCTCTACGACTACAGGCTCTGCTCGCCCCAACCGCACACCCCCATGCGCGACGGGTTCTTCATGCTCACCGGTGTCGCCGGCCTGCACGTCGCCGACACCGCCGACACCCTGATCATCCCCAGCCGCACCGACCTCGACACACCCCGCGACCCCGCCGTCCTCGACGCCCTCCGTCGCGCCCACACCCGCGGCACCCGCCTCGTCAGCTTCTGCACCGGCGCCTTCACGCTCGCCGAAGCAGGAGTCCTCGACGGCCGCCGCGCCACCACGCACTGGCAGTGGGCAGACACCTTCCGCGCCCGCTTCCCGGCCGTCCACCTCGAACAGGACGTGCTCTACGTCGACGACGGCGACATCCTCACCTCCGCCGGCAGCGCCGCCGCCCTCGACCTCGGCCTGCACGTCGTCCGCCGCGACCACGGCGCCGAGATCGCCAACTCCGTGTCCAGAAGACTCGTCTTCGCCGCCCACCGCGACGGCGGCCAACGCCAGTTCGTCGAACGCCCCGTCCCCGATCTGCCCGACGAGTCCCTCGCACCCCTGATCGCCTGGGCCCAGCAACGCCTCGACACCACGCTCACCGTCGCCGAGCTGGCGGCACGGGCCGCGGTCAGCCCCGCGACCCTGCACCGCCGCTTCCAAACTCAGCTCGGCACCACACCACTCGCGTGGCTCACCGCCGAACGCATCACCCTCGCCCGCCGACTCATCGAACTGGGAGAGAACCGCCTCGACGTCGTCGCCCGACGCACCGGCCTCGGCACCACCGCCAACCTCCGCGCGCTGATGCGCCGCGAAACCGGCCTCACCCCCTCGGCGTACCGGCGCAGGTTCGGGCCTCAGCCGACTCCAGCCCCCGCAGAATGAGCCGCTCCACCACCCGCGTCTTCGCGTCCGCGTAGTCCTGACCCCGCTCCCACGTCCGCGCCGCCAAGTCCCGCTTCACCGCCTCGTACTCCGCCCGCGCAGCCTCGTCACCACGCAACAGGTCCCGGAACACCAGCATCCGCTCCACGTCCTCACACGCAGGGGAGTAGACGTGCAGGTTCACCTCCGGACCGTGGTCCTTCAGCAACCGGTGCGCGTACCAGCCCGGCTCCCGCAACCGCAGGTAATAACCGGCCTCCACCAACGCCGGCACATACGCGTCCTCGTCGTGCGAATCCGGCACCACCAGCACGATGTCGATCAACGGTTTCGCCGCCAGCCCCGGCACCGACGTCGACCCCACGTGCTCCACCCGCAACACCCGATCCCCGAGCGCACCCCGGATCCGCGCCTCCTGCTTCGCATACCACGCAGCCCACTCTGGGTTGTGCTCCTCCAACGTGATCCGCACGTTCCCCACCTGCGACGGCGTCACGTACTCCACATCGCTCGGCAACCGCGACCCCACGTACGCCCGCGACAGAATCTCCAGCACCACCGCACTCTTGGCCCGCGCGTAGTCCTGCACCCGCTCCCACTCCCGCGCCGCCAGCTCCCGCTTCGTCCGCGCGTACAACTCACGATCGCCGTCGCCCGCCCGCAACCAGTCCCGGAACAGCACATGCCGCCGCACCTGCGCACACCCACGACCGAACACGTGCAGGTTCACGTTCGTGTCCGGACCCTTCAGGATCCGGTGCAGATGCCAGTCCGACTCCCGCACCTGCACCCAGTACCCCGCCGACTCCAACGCCGGCACGTACGCCGCCTCGTCGTCCGGATCCTCCACCACCAACAACAGATCGATCACCGGCTTCGCACACAACCCCGGCACCGACGTCGACCCGATGTGCTCCAGCTCAGCACCCGGCAACACACCCAAAATCCTCGAGCGCTCACGCTCGTACAGACCCGGCCAGGCAACGTCGTAATCGGACAACTCGACATTCACGGCAAACCCCCACGTAGGCAGTCGGCCAGAATATCAACTCCCGAACAGGTCACCCGCCGAATCCACCCGCTCCAGCACCTCGTCCGCCGTGAAAACCAGGTCCTCCACGACCTCGCAGTCCTCGACCTCGTCCCACGTCACCGGCGTCGACACCGTCGGCCGCTCCCGAGCCCGCAACGAATACGGCGCCACCGTCGTCTTCGCCGGGTTGTTCTGCGACCAGTCGATGAACACCTTCCCCGTCCGCGCCGCCTTCGCCATCGTCGCCACGACCAGCTTCGGATGCTCCTTCGCCAACCGCTGCGCGACCTCCTTCGCGTACTCCGACGTGTCCTTCGCCGGCGCGTACGCGTACACCTGCATCCCCTTGTTCCCCGACGTCTTCGCCCACGCGTCCACACCGTCGTCATCCAGCACGGTCCGCACCAGCTCAGCCACCCGGCAACACTCCACCACCGTCGCCGGCGCACCCGGATCCAGGTCGAACACCAGCAGATCAGGATCCCGCTTGCCCCCACGCGGACCCACCGTCCACTGCGGCACGTGCAACTCCAAAGCCGCCAAGTTCGCCAGCCACACCAACGTCGCCAACTCGTCCACCATCACGTAGTTGACCGTCTCGTTGCCCTTCGAGCTGCCCGGCGACTCCAACCGCATCGTCCGCACCCACTCCGGACGGTGCTCCGGCGCGTTCTTCTCGAAGAACCACTTCCCGTCCACACCGTTCGGATACCGCTTCAACGTCACCGGACGATCCTTCAGATGGGGGAGCAGCACACCCGAGATCCGCGTGTAGTAGTCGATCACCTCACCCTTGGTGAACCCGAACCCCGGATACAACACCTTGTCCAGGTTCGTCAGCTTCAACACCCGGCCCTCGACCCGAACCGTCGCCTCACTGCTCAACCCGACGCACCTCCTCGGGCGACTTGTCCGGCCGCAAACCACGCCACGCCGGAAACCGCATCCGCCCGTCCGGCGTCCACTGCCGGAACACCACCTCGGCGACCAGCTCCGGCTCGACCCACTTCGCGCCCTTCGCCCGTTCCCTCGGCATCTCCGTCACGAACGGCGACGACCTGCGCGCCAACGCCTTGAGCCGCGGCGTCAACACCGCCAGCTCCGCGTCGTTGAACCCGGTACCCACCGAACCCGCGAACGCCAGACCGCCGTCCTGAGGAATACCCAGCAGCAACGCGCCGATCACCCCGGCCCGCTTGCCTTCACCCATCCGCCAGCCCCCGATCACCACCTCCTGCGCCATCAGATCGGTGATCTTGCGCCACACCGGCGACCGCATCCCAGGCTGATAAGGCGAATCCAGCCGCTTCGCCACCACACCCTCGAGGCCCTGCTCCCGGCTCGCCGCCAGCACCGCCGCACCATCAGCGTCGAACGACGGGGGAGTAAGCCAGTTCGGCCCCTTCAACTCCAGCTCTCGCAGCAGCTCACGACGTTGCCGAAAAGGCAGCTGCAACGTCGAAGTGCCATCGAGGTGCAGGAGATCGAACAGCAACAGCGTCACCGGGTACTGCCGTGCGGCCCGCCGCGCCGCGTCGGACTTGCTCACGTGCATCCGGTTCTGCAACGCACTGAAACTCGGCCGCCCGTTCTGCAACGCGACGATCTCACCGTCGAGCAACGCCTCCGTGGACCCCAACTGCTCGCCAACACCCTGCAACTCTGGATACGCGACCGTGATGTCGTTGCCCAGCCGCGACCACGCCTGCACCCGGCCACCCTCGACCCGCAAAATCGCCCGGACGCCGTCCCACTTGAACTCGTAAGCCCAAAGATCATCATCGTCCTGGGGGAGGGGACCAGGCACCGCCAGCATCGGCTTCACCTGCTCCGGAAGCACCTGCCAGTCCGGACGCGCCGGCGCGTGCCGCCGCTTCACCATCCAGTTCTTCCCGTCCCTGCCCGAACGGAAGAACACGAACTGACCCTCAACCCGATGACCGCGCAGAACAACGTCCACCTCACGGTCAGACCACTTCACCGTCTCGTACCGGCCGCGATCCCAGATGAACATCTCGCCGCCGCCGTACTCACCCTTCGGAATCTCACCCGAGAACTCCGCGTACTCCAGAGGGTGATCCTCGGTGTGCACCGCCAGACGAACCACATCAGTCGTAGGCGGCAAACCCTTCGGCACCGCCCACGACACCAACACACCACCGCGCTCCAGCCGCACATCCCAATGCAAGCTGCTCGCGTGATGCTCCTGAATCACGAACGTGTCGTCATTGCCCTTCGGCAGCTCGTCCGCAGCAGCCGGCACGGGCTCCGGAGTCCTCCCCGGATCCCGCTTGCGCCGGTACTCGTCGAGCCCGGCCATCTACGCCGACGAAGCCTTCTTCTTCGCAGGAGCCTTCTTCGCGCTCTTACGTCCCGCCTTCGCCTTCTCCACACTGCGCTCCAGAGCCGTCATCAGATCGATGACATCACCCTTGTCCTCGGCCTCGGGCTGCTCGGGCAACTCCGCACCCTCCGCCTTCGCCGCGATGACCTTCTCCAGCGCATCCCGGTAGTCGTCGGTGAACGTGTCCGGATCGAAGTCACCGGCCATCGACTCCACCAGCGACGTCGCCATCTTCAACTCCTGCGGCCGCACCTCGACGTTCTGGTCCAGGAAGTCGAACTCCGCCTTGCGGATCTCGTCCGGCCACAACATCGTGTGCATCACCAGCACGTCATCCCGCGCCCGGATCGTCGCCAGCGTCTCCTTCTGCCGAATCGTGATCTTCACGACCGCCAGCTGGCCCGTCTTCACCAACGCGTCCCTGAGCAGCACGTACGGACGCGCCGCAGCCTTGTCCGGCTCCAGGTAGTACGTCTTCTGGAAGAAGATCGGATCGATCTCCTCCGCCGGCACGAACTCCAGAACGTCGATCGACTTGTCGGTCTTCACCGGCAGCTTCTCGAAGTCCTCGTTCTCCATGATCACCATGCGGCCGTCGTCCAACTCGTAGCCCTTGGTGATCTCCGAATACTCCACCTCGTTGCCGCACACCGAACAGACGCGCTTGTACTTGATGCGCCCGCCGTCCTCCCGGTGCACCTGGTTGAAACGGAAGTCGTGCTCCTCGACAGCCGTGTAGAGGCGCACGGCGATCGTCACCAACCCGAAGGAGATGGCCCCACGCCACACGGATCTCATTCTCATTGGGTACCCCTGAAATGCGGTTTTCGCACCATCAGGTCACCCACTTGGCCTAACGATCCGGCAACTGAGCGACCCCCGACACTCGCGTTTCAACCGAGGGTCCCGCACACCGGTGGAGCCCCGCTAGATGTCCTTGAGCGCCCGGTACGTCCGATTGCTCGCCACTGCCGCCCGCCGCTCCCGCGCCGTCGCCTCGATGTAGTTCTGACTCGTCGCCAGACTCGCGTGCCCCAGCAACGCCATGATCTCGCTCGCGCTCGCCCCGTCCTCGGCCAGCCGCGTCGCGAACGTGTGCCGGAGCGCGTGCAGGTTCGCGCCCGTGGGAACGCGGTCGTTCAGCCCCGCCCACCGGAAACACGACTTCACCAGGTACTCCAGCCCGCCACGGCCGATCGGCTCACCGTGACGGTCCCTGAGCAACGCGCTGTCCCGGTCGAACCGCCCCTGCGGGAAACGCTGCTTGCAGCTCTTGAGGTACGCGTCGACGATCCGCTCCATCGGCGGCTCGATGGGCACACTGCGGTCCCGGTTGCCCTTGCCCTTCACGTGCAGCCTGCGGTCACCCTCCCGTCCGACGATGGACGCGAGAGTCAGAGTGCGCATTTCCGCACTTCGCAGGCCCGCGACCAGACCCAGTGCGATGACCAGCACGTCCCGTTCCGGCCACGGGTCACGCCCCTTCCGAGCGCCTTCCGCGGCCGCCGTGAGCAGTTGTTCAGGCGTGTCCTCACCACGCAGGGGCTTGGGGACGAGCGGCGGAGTCTTGGGGCGGGCGACCGCGCCCATCGGGTTGCCGGCGATGAGGTCCTCGGCCACGCAGAACGTCAGGAACTGGTTCCACGTTGACCACGCCCGCAGCACGGAGCTCTTGGCGTGGGTGTCGGCGAAGAGCCCGAAGGCTCGGCGGAGGTTGGACCCGGTGAGGTGGGCGGTGGTGAGGTCCTCGACGGGGGAGAGGAGGGTCTCGGCCAGGAGTGTGTTCACGCCGGCGAGATCGCGCTGGTAGGCCGCTGTTGTGTGCGGCGAGTCCTTGCGCGTCCGGCGAGCGAGGAAGAAGGCGTCCTGGGCGGCGAGCACGTGCATATGGATCTTGTACCGCACGGCACCGACAATCCCGTGTTCCGTGCTGGATAATGGCGATTATGCATGAAATGTCCGTTTCGCCCGAGTTCGCCGGGCGCTGGACCAGGTGGCGTCACTTGCCGGGGATTGTGAGCGTAATGGCGCCCCGCCACGTACGTCTCACTGATGACTCGTCGGTGTCGACCGCGCTCCGGCACCGCTGAGGGTGTGGGATGTTGTGGCGTCTGCAAGCCCGGCCGACCTGCCCGTTGGCCGACGCTTGCAGACGCGCCAACACGGGTTTTGACCTCTTCTGGGAACGATCTTCGCAGGTCACCGTTTCGCCGATAATCTACATTATGTCAAGTAACGGAGATCTGGCCTCGCCTGGACGGCCTCTCCTGACCTTCCCGTGACGTTGCTTCGCCGAGTCCCGGCTTTTCCGTGACGTGCTTCGGCCGGTGCACGGATGTCCGACGGCGTCCTCGTGCGGCGGCGCCCCGTGCGCTCGGTTGGCATCCCGATGACGCACGAGGCGCTGTGGCGTTCTCTCGGCGGGTCCGTTGGAGGTTTCTTGCGGGCCCGCTCCACCACCTGGCCGCTCCCCGCTTTCGTCACCGTGGCGATACGGGGCGATGTGCCTGCGTGGCAAGCTCGAGTTCATGATCGATGAATTCGCCAAGGAGTACCTGCACTCGGATCTGCGTGAGGTGCGCGAAGCGTTGGTGTGGAAGCTCGACGGTCTGTCCGAGGCGGACATACGTCGTCCGTTGACCGCTTCCGGCACGAACCTGCTGGGTCTGGTGAAGCACCTGACGTTGTCGGAGTCGCGGTACTTCGGTGAGGTGTTCGGCCGGCCGTTCCCCGAACCGATGCCGCGGTGGGACGACGTCGCCGCGCGTGGTTCGGACATGCGGGCGACCGAGCAGGAGTCGCGTGAGGACATTGTTGGTCGTTATCGGCGCGTGTGGGCGCATTCGGACGCGACGATTTCCTCTCTTGCGGTGGACTCCCCTGGTCATGTGCCGTGGTGGCCGCGTCCTGACGTGATGTTGTTCAACGTGTTGGTGCACGTGTTGACGGAGACGTGTCGGCACGCGGGGCATGCGGACATCCTGCGGGAGCAGATCGACGGCGCGACGGGTGTTTCGCCTGGCAGGGCGCGTTGAAACGATCTTGTCGGGGGTGCTTGCCACACTCGGGGCATGCGTTGTGCGATCTACGTACCTTGCTTCGGTTCGTCGCTCGGTGATCCGTCGGTGCTGGTGTCGCTCGCCGTGGAGGCGGAGGCGGCGGGGTGGGACGGGTTCTTCCTGTGGGACCACGTGGTGGTGCCGGACGAGCCGGTTGTCGCGGATCCGTGGGTGACGTTGGGTGCGGTGGCGACGCGGACGTCGTCGTTGCGCCTGGGGCCGTTGGTGACGTCGCTGGGGCGTCGGCGTCCGTGGAAGGTGGCGCTGGAGGCGTCGACGCTGCAGCGGTTGTCGGGCGGCCGGTTGGTGCTGGGGGTGGGTGCCGGTGTGCCGCAGGACTACTCCCCTTTCGGTGAGCGGGTCTCGCGGGCTGAGGCGATGTCGGAGGGCGTGGGGCTGCTGTGCGCGTTGCTGTCGGGTGAGGAGGTGGATCACCGGGGGCCGTTGTTCCAGGCGTCGGGTGTGCGGTTCGCGCCGGTGGACGTGCCGATCTGGGTCGGCGGGAACTGGCCGCGGGAGACGCCGTTCCGTGCGGCGGAGCACGCGTCGGGTGTGGTGCCGGCGACGTTCGGCCCGGACGGTCTGGTGGTGTTGTCGCCTGACGAGGCTGCGCGGTTGAAGGCGGACTTCGTGGCGTCGGGTGGGCCGGCTGAGGGTGATGTCGTGATCTGGGGGGGGGCGGCGTTGCCCGAGGAGCTGAAGGAGTACGAAGACGCCGGGGTGACGTGGATGTTGACCGACGGTGGCGCGCTGGCGCTGGATGAGCTGCGGGCGTTCGTGGCGGCCGGTCCCCCGCGTTCGGGTGGTGAGGCCTCGTAGGAGGGGTGTCGAGGGAGTGGCCGGCTGCGGTTCATCACCGCCGTGAGCGGCTGGGCGGCGCGGTCGTGATGGCGTTGGTGAGGTCGAACGCCGGCGTGAGCACCACGGATTGCCGGTGCGGCGGTCAGGGTCACGCTCTGTGCGGTGCTCGAGCTGCGGCCGGTCCCGCGCCGTTCAGGCGCTGAGGCCTCGTAGGAGGGTGTCGAGGTAGCGGCGCGCGGTGGGCAGGCGGTCGGCCGGGGTCTCGCTGTGGACGTAGGTGGCGTAGGAGATGCCGCACATGAGTGGCACGAGGTCGCCGTCGGCGAGGTCGGGGCGGACGGTGCCGGCTGCGCGAGCGCGGGTGAGCAGTTCGGTGCCGATGGCGATGATCTGGCGCTTGAGCTCGGTGGTGCGGGGCAGGACGTCGCTCGCGGCGGCGGAGACCTTGGCGAGTGCCGGGTCGGTGACCTGGGCTTCGACGAGCTGGGTGAGGAAGGTGGAGAAGGCGTGCCAGGCGTCGTCGTGGGCGAGCACCTGGCGGCCGTGGTCGGTGAGTGCTTCGAGGCAGGGGGTGGCGACGGTTTCGAGGAGTGCTTCGGTGGTCGGGAAGTGCCGGTAGACGGTGCCGACGCCGAGTCCTGCGCGGCGGGCGACGTCGTTGAGTTGCAGCGGGGTGCCTTCGTCGACGAGTTCCCTGGCGACGGTGGTGATGCGGTCCCAGTTGCGGGCGGCGTCCTTCCGCTGCGGCGTCATGGGTTCAGCCTAATTGGATATCCCATCCGGTACCGGTGCGAGTGGTGCGTGCCTCTCGCTGAGTGTGCGGACGGCGTGGATGAGGCGTGGGTCTGTGGCGGCGCGGATGGGTGTGGTGGGTGTGACTTGCGGGCCGATGAGGGTGCCGGTGGGCAGGGTGTCGTCGGTGGCGGCTCTGATCGAGGGTCGTGCGGCGTGCGAGGCGGGTCCGGAGGTGGCGCGTTCGAACCTGCGGCGCACGAGTGGCCAGAGCACGCGCAGGGCGGGCGAGACGATTTTGGATGTGCGCATGGTGCCGTCGGTCATGTCGGTGGCGGCGCCGCCAGGGTCGGCGGCGAGGACTTTCACGCTGGTGTCGTGGAGTCGCTGGGCGAGGTCGAGGGTGTAGGTGAGGTTGGCGAGCTTGGCGCGGCCGTACCAGTGGAAGCCGTAGTAGCCGCCGGGTGGTTCGACGGCGTTGAAGGTCTTCTTGGCGAGGGTGACGGCTCCGGAGGTCACGTTGACGACGCGGTCGGTGAGGACGGGCAGGAGGAGTTCGGTGAGGAGGTAGGGCGAGAGGTGGTTGACGACGAAGGAGGCTTCGACTCCGTCGAGTTCGGTGTGGTCGGCGAACATGGCGCCGACGTTGTTGACGAGGACGTCGAGCTCGCCTTCGCCGGCGATGTGTTCGGCCAAGGCGCGTACTTCGTCGAGTGAGGCGAGGTCGGCCTGGAGGAATCGTGTGGGCTCCCCTCCCCCTGCGTTGATGGTCTCGACGGCTCGCGCCCCGCGTTCGGCGTTGCGGCCGACGACGGTGACGGCGAATCCGGCGCGGGTCAGTCCCAGTGCGGTCTCGAGCCCGATGCCGCCGGTTCCCGCGGTGACCACTGCTCTGCGTGCCATGACAAACCTCAATCCGGATAGTTGATCCGCTTACCCACGACGCTAGCACAAATACGGATGCACTATCCGCTTCGTCGTGGCGGAGAATGCCCGCCGTGGATCTTGGGGTGATCGGCCAGGCGGCGGGCATGTTCGCGGTGACGAACGTCGACGACCTGGTGCTCCTCGCGCTGTTCTTCGCGCGAGCGCAAAGGCCTGTCCAGGTGGTTCTGGGTCAGTACCTGGGCTTTGCCGGGATCCTGGCCGTCGCGGTGGTCGGCACCCTGGGCGCATCGCTGCTGCCCGAGCAGTTCCGGCCGTGGCTGGGCCTGATTCCCCTCGCGCTGGGCCTCAAGGCGGCCTGGTCCCTGTGGCGCAACAGCGATGACGACGAGCCGGATGCCGCCCCCGGCGTCCTGGCGGTGGCCGGCGTGACGCTGGCGAACGGCGGCGACAACATCGGCGTCTACGTGCCGGTCTTCACCGTCGCCGACTCGTTGTGGGTCTACGTGGCGGTGTTCCTGGTCCTGGTGGGCGTGTGGTGCCTGACGGGCTGGTTCCTGGCCTCCCGCCGCCCGGTGGCGCAGGCGCTCGCCAAGTGGGGCCACATCGCGTTGCCGGTGGTGTTGATCACGATTGGTCTTTTGGTGTTGTTCTCGGGCTGAACGGGCCCGCGGTCAGGTAGACACTTCGGGTGCGAAAGACCTACAGCTACAACGAGGCCGTGAAGATCCTCGGCGGCCGCGAGCACCCGATCGTCGCCAAGATGGACAAGCTGCTGAACGGCGCGCTGCTGGCGGGCTCGTTGGGGCTGTGGCAGGTGCTGGACCTGTTCGACGCCAAGCCGGATTTCCTCAAGCTGAGCAACCAGCTGATCTCGTGGGTGTCGGAGAAGCGCCGGGGCGTGAGCCGCTACACGCGCACGCAGCAGCTGCACGCGGCGCACGCGGTGCTGGTGATGACGGCGTTCTTCGAGGCGTTCGAGGAACAGCGACTCGGCGTGAAGCTGACCGCCGAGGACCGGGAACTCGCCATCAGCTACAACCCGTGGAGGCTGGACCTGCCACTCCCCTCGGTCAGTCGCCCGTACGAGGACAATCTCCAGGACCTGCGAGCGCTCTACTTCTCTCTCGGCAGCACCCTTTTCGAGGCGTTGACGACTCTGGCCGTGTGGGACGAGTTCAACGAGACCCAACGTGAGCGGGCAAATATCGCGGTCATGCGCTCTGTCCCGGAGCGCGCGGTGGAGCGCTACGAGGAGTTGCTCGGCCAGCTCGCCGCCGAGTATCCGGAGATCAGGTTCTGGTGTTCGGTCCACGACGGTCGGTTGGTCCGCGCCGCGTTGGCGCGGCTGGAGGACGTTCTCGCGCAGACCACGACGGACCTCACGCCGGAGACGCGCCTTGCGGAACTGGCGGGCAAGTACCGGGGAGCGCTCAACCGCCCCTTGGTGAACCCGTCCGAGGTGCCGGAGGACGTCCATGTCCCGACCTTGGCCGACGCCTATGTGGATCCGCGCTTCCAGGTGGTGGTCGGTACCGAGCGGCGCGGAGCCCCGTCGTTGCAGGCGTGGTGGGACGACGTCGACGTTCGCGACGATCTCTACGCCTATCTGGCCGGCTATCTGACCTCACCTCAGGCACTCGCGACCCCGTTGCTGGTGCTGGGCGACCCCGGCTCGGGCAAGTCGGTGCTCACCGAGATGCTGGCGGCGAGGCTGCCGGAGTCGGACTTCGCCGTGGTGCGGGTGGAGCTGCGCAGCACACCTGCCGATGCCGATCTGGTGCGGCAGATCGAGCACGGGCTCCACAGGCTGCTGCACGAGCGTGTGACCTTCGCCGAGTTCTCCCGTCAGACCAAGCAGAACAGCGGCGCGGTGCCGGTGGTGGTGCTGGACGGCTTCGACGAGCTGTTGCAGGCCACCGGCGTGAGCCAGACCCGGTATCTCACCCAGATCTCCGAGTTCCAGCAGGAGCTTCAGGACATGGGCAGGCCCGCGGTGTTCGTGGTGACCAGCAGGCTGAGCGTGTGCGCTGGTCTGGAGTTGCCGCTGGGAACGCACGTGCTGCGGCTGATGCCGTTCTCCGACGACCAGGTGCGGGCCTGGCTCGACGTGTGGAACTCGGTCAACTCTCCCCTGCCCGCCGAGACCGTGCTGCAGTACCCGGATCTCGCGACACAACCCCTGCTGCTGTTGATGCTGGCGTTGTACGACGCGGTCGACAGCTCGTTCCAGCGCGACCACCTGAGCATGAGCCGCGGTCAGTTGTATGAGCGTCTGCTCGAGCGGTTCGCGCGGCGTGAGGTGACCAAGGCCGGCACCGACCGGTCCGAGGCCGATCTGGACGAGGACGTCGAGTACGAGCTGGAACGGTTGTCGGTGGTGGCGCTCGCGATGTTCAACCGCGGCGTGCAGTGGGTCGCCGAGCACGAGGTGACCGCAGACCTGGTGCAGCTGCTGGGTGTCGACTCGCCGGAAAGGATGGTCGGAGCGCAGACCCGGTTGTCTGCTGGTGAGACGGTGCTGGGGCGGTTCTTCTTCGTGCAGAAGACGGAGGCGGTGCGGGAGGACCGGACCAAGCTGCGGACCTACGAGTTCCTGCACGCCACCTTCGGCGAGTACCTGGTGGCGCGGTTCGTCTGGGACAGGCTGACCCAGCTGCGGAAGGAAGATGCGGCACGGTCCAAGCGGAAGTCCACAGTGGATGACACCGAGCTGTACTCGGTGCTGTCGTTCATGGCGCTGACCACGAGCAAGCCGGTGCTGGACTTCCTGCGGGAGTTCGCCGGGAAGCCCGATCCGGACGAGTTGTTCGACTTGGTGTCGAGGTTGTTCGCGGTGCGGGATGAGACCCGCGGATCACGCGGCGGGTACGTGCCGGCGACACTGACGGATTCGGAACGGGACGCCAAGTACTCCCTGAACCTGGTTGTGCTGGCGTTGGTGTTGCGGCAGAAGGTCTACGCCGATGAGCTGGGTTTGAGCGTGGACGACTGGCAACGGCTCGCGCTGTTCTGGAAGTCGCGGCTGTCGTCGAGCGAGTGGGCGAGCGTGGTGCTGTGGTTCTGGATGGAGCGCGACGCCTACCGGCACTTCGCGGTGAGCCTGAGCAACCGCGAGCGCGAGGCGCAGGCCGAGTGGCTGCTGATGTCGGAGCCTTACGTGACCTTGGACGAGGTCGCTGTGACGTTGCGGGACGCGATGACACCGCTGGTGTCCATGCACGACGTCGAGGTAGCGGCGGCGTTGATCGGGCTGATGGCGGCGCCTGCGGACAAATACCTGCCTGCGCTTGTCCGATTGCGGAAGGCCGTGGGCCGCGACGACAGCGACGTCTTCCAGCGTGAGTTCTTCGCCCGGTTGGGAACGGGCGGGAACGATCGTGAGTTGCTGGTCGAGTTCGGGGGCGAGTTCGACGGCGCGCAGGTCGAGTGGGTGCTTGATGCCTACTTGCGGCTGCATGAGCAAGGACTCGACGTGACGTCGGACATGGCGCACCTGGATCTTCGAACGGTCGTGCGCGAAACCAGCAGATCCTTCAGACCGGACCTGGTCAAGCGGGCCAGAGCGGCTGCCGCTGAGCTGGGTCTTGAATGGCCGCCGCCAAACTGGCAGCCAGACTCGCAAGATCCTCCTCACTGAGATCCCTCTCCCCCACCCTCCGCAGGATCTCCGACCGCGAGCACACCACCACCGCGCCGGTGAACCCGCCCAGCCGGGCCGCGGCCACGATCTCGGGTTTCCCGTTGTGCAGGACCAGGATCGGGTCGGGGGTGTCGGTGTAGAGCAGGTGCTCGATGTCCCGTCCGGTGATGGCCATGGTCAGTCTTGTACGGCGCGGGCGTAGCGGGCCGCAAGAGAGCGAACGTGTGCCACGAGTTCCGGTGGTGAGGTGACTTCGAAGTCGAAGCCGAGCATGCCGATCCACACGGCGAGGGTTTCGACGGAGTCGGCGCCTGTCACGAGCACGCAGGAGGTCTCGTCGACGGCTTCGACTGTGCCGACGGCGGCGTTGATGCGGGCGGCGACGGCGTCGGCTGGGGCGTGGACGTGGACTCGGGCTTGGAAGCGCCAGGCCGCGGACGAGACGCGTGAGGCGACGTAGGAGGTGGCGTCGAAGTCTCGTGGGGTGAAGCGGGGGCCGTGGGGTGGGGTGGGTGGGGTGATGCGGTCGACTCGGAAGCTGCGCCAGTCCTTCTTGTCGGCGTCCCAGGCGACGAGGTACCAGCGGCGGCCCCAGTTGACGAGGCGGTGGGGTTCGGCTCGGCGGCGGGACGGGGTGCCGTCGTGGGCGTTGTAGTCGAAGCGGATGGTTTCGTGGTCTCGGCAGACGGCGGCCAGGGTGGAGAGCAGGTCGGGGTCGATGGCCGGGGCCTGGGTGTCGCGGGGTACCTGCTCGACGTGTTCGAGGGCGGAGACTCGGTGGCGCAGGCGGGAGGGCAGGACCTGTTCGAGTTTGAGCAGGGCGCGCAGGGAGACTTCTTCCAGGCCCGTGACGGGGGTGGTGCGCAGGGCTACGGCCACGGCGACGGCTTCGTTGTCGTCGAGCAGGAGTGGGGGTAGTTCGGCGCCGGCTCCGAGGCGGTAGCCGCCGAAGCTGCCGGTGGTGGCGTTGACGGGGTAGCCGAGTTCGCGCAGGCGGTCGACGTCTCGGCGGACGGTGCGGGGGCTGATCTGCAGTTCGTCGGCGAGTTCGCTGCCTTGCCAGTCGCGGCGGGACTGCAGGAGGGCGAGCAGGCGCAGCAGGCGTGCCGAGGTTTCCAACATGGCGCAGACTTTAGGACAGAGGCTGGCCGCAATGCCCACTAGCCTCGGTGTTATGACGGAGATCAGGGAATTCCACATCGCCATCGACGACGCCGACGTCGAGGAGCTGCGGTTCCGGTTGGCGAGGACGCGGTGGACCGACCAGGTTCCGGGGGCGGGCTCGCGGTACGGGGACGACGTCGCGGACGTGAAGGAGATGGCACGGTACTGGGCGCAGGACTTCGACTGGCGGGCGGTCGAGCGCAGGCTGAACTCCTTCCCACAGTTCGTCACCGAGATCGACGGGACGAACGTGCACTTCCTGCACGTGCGCAGCACGAACCCGGACGCGTTGCCGTTGCTGCTGATCCACGGGTGGCCGGGCTCGATCATGGAGTTCGTGGACGTGATCGAGCACCTGCGGGAGGACTTCCACCTGGTGATCCCCTCGATCCCCGGTTTCGGGTTCTCCGGGCCGACGACCGCCACGGGCTGGCACTCGGGGCGCGTCGCGAGGGCGTTCGCGGAGCTGATGGCACGGCTGGGGTACGGGCGTTACGGGGTGCACGGCAACGACGGCGGGTCGATCATCGCGCCTGAGATCGGGCGGGTGGACGGCGAGCACGTGGCGGGGGTGCACGTGACGCAGATCTTCTCGTTCCCTTCGGGTGATCCGGCCGAGATGGAGGGCCTGACCGAGGACGACTTCCGGCGGCTCGGGGTGCTGCAGAACTTCTGGGAGAACCTGTCGGGGTTCGCGAAGCTGCAGCAGGCGCGGCCGCAGAACGTCGCGTTCGCGCTCGCGGACTCCCCCGCCGGGCAGCTGGCGTGGACGATGCAGCTGATGGGCGAACCGGCCGTGAGCAAGGACTTCCTGCTCGCGAACGTCGCGATCTACTGGTTCACCGGCACCGCGGGGTCCTCGGCGCGGTTGTACTTCGAGGACGCGCACCGCGAGGGCACCCCGACCGAGCCGACGACGTTCCCGATGGGCGTGGCGATCTTCGCGGACGACTTCCAGACGATCCGCCGCTTCGCCGAGCGCGACCACCACAACCTGGTGCACTGGTCGGAGTTCGACAGCGGTGGCCACTACTCCGGCCACCAGGTGCCGGAACTGCTCGCCGATGATCTCAAGGTGTACTTCGCCAAGATCTAGGACATCCCCGGGCAATGGCACAGTGGGTGGAAGCGGGTCTGTGGGGACTGGCAGGCGGCGGTGCGCTCGTGCTGGGCGCGCTCGTCGCCTGGTTCGTGCGGGTGCCGCGGGACGTGGTCGCCGTCGTGATGGCGTTCGGTGCGGGTGTGCTCACGGCGGCCGCGGCGTTCGAGCTGATGGACGAGGCGGAGCGCAACGGCGGGCTGCTCGCCACCTCGGCCGGGTTTCTCGGCGGCGCGGTGATCTACGTGCTGGCCAACGTGCTCCTGGCCCGTCGCGGTGCCCGACACCGCAAGCGCAGCCGCGACCAGCCGTCCGAACAGGACCAGGCGGGCAGCGGCACTGCGATCGCGGTCGGCGCGCTGCTCGACGGCGTGCCCGAGTCCGTCGTGCTGGGTGTGTCGCTGCTGGGCGGTGGCGGGATCGGGGTCGCGATGCTCGCGGCGGTGATCATCTCCAACGTCCCGGAAGGACTGTCCAGCGTCGCGGGCATGAAGCAGGCCGGCCGCTCGGCGGGGTACGTGTTCGGGGTGTGGGGTGCGATCGCCGTGGCCGGCGGTGTGTCGGCCGCGTTGGGCAACGTTCTGCTCGACGCCGCGTCGCCGCAGGTCATCGCGGTGATCACTGCTGTGGCCGCGGGCGCGATCCTGGCGATGATCGCGGACACGATGATCCCCGAGGCCTACGAACGCGCCCGCCTCTACACCGGGCTGTGCACCACCGCCGGGTTCCTCACCGCCTTCGTGGTGGAACGACTGGGCTAGATCGCTGGCGCCCGTCGCGTGGTGGCGGTAGGAGTGCAGCCATGGGTGTTCCACTGGTGGACCTGTCCGGGTGGTTCGACGGCACGCGGCGTGCCGAGGTGGCGGCGCGGGTGGACGCGGCGCTGCGCGAGTCGGGGTTCCTGCTGATCACCGGGCACGGCGTCCCCGACGAGCTGCGTGCACGGGTGCGGGGGCTGACCCGCGAGTTCTTCGCCCTGCCCACGACCGCCAAGCAGCCCTACGCGGTGCGCACGGGCGGGCGGGGCTGGATGCCGCCCGACGAGCAGGCGACCGGACGCGCCGACGGGGCGATGGCGCCACCGGACCTGAAGGAGACGCTGGCGTTCGGCTCGGACGACCCGGCCGGCGACGACCCGTTCTTCTTCCGCCCCAACGTCTTTCCCGCCGAGGTGGCGGGGCTGCAACCCGCGGTGGCGGAGTACGTGCGGCGGATGCGGGCGCTGGCCGACGAGCTGCTCACGATCTTCGCCGTCGCGCTTGGTGAGACCGACGATCTGTTCACCCGGCACACCACCAGGTCCTCCTACACGCTCAACGTCAACCACTACCCGCCGCTGCGCCAGGTCGGGCCCGCCGGGCCGGGCCAGTTCCGCATCGGCGAGCACACCGACTTCGGCACCGTGACGATCCTGGACCGTCAGCACGGCGTGGGCGGGCTGCAGGTCCGCACCCTCGACGGCGTGTGGGAGAACGCGCCGTTCGACCCCGCCGCCTTCACCGTCAACATCGGCGACCTGATGGCCCGCTGGGTGTCGGACCGCTGGCGTTCCACCCCGCACCGCGTGCTGCCGCCCGACGCCTCCGCCCCGGACGAGGACCTGGTCTCGCTCATCTTCTTTTACAACACCAACAGCGACGCCCGGATAGTCTCGCTCGACGGCCGCTACCCGGAGGTGGTGGGCGGCGAGTACCTGAAGGCCAAGCTCGAGGCCATCTCGATCGGATAGGGGGACCCCGCCGTGGCGGTGGGCTATCTGTACGACGTCGTGATCGACTGCCCGGAACCCGGTGTGCTCGCGGAGTTCTACGTCAAGGTCGTCGGCGGGGAGATCGCCGACACCAGCCCGGACTGGGTGACCCTGCGCATGCCTTCCGGCGCGCGGGTGTCGTTCCAGCAGGTCGACGACTACTCGGCGCCGCAGTGGCCGGGCCAGGAGCACCCGCAGCAGATCCACTTCGACGTCATGGTCACCGACCTCGACGAGTCCGAGCCGCTCGTGCTCGCGTTGGGCGCGAAGCTGCTGCATGTGAAGAACTCCGGGTGCCGCGTGTACGCCGACCCGGCGGGGCACCCGTTCTGCCTGGTGACGAGCTAGGCGCGCCAGATCGTGGCGCTGCGGGTCTCGGTGCTCTCCAGCGTCAGCGGCACCGGCACGTCGTAGCGGGCCCTGCGGACGAACCGGTCGCGCGGCAGGTGCGCCCGGTCCGGGTCACCGAGCAACACGAGCGCGCCACGGGCGGCGGCCCTGGTCAGGAACGGCAGCACCAGCGCGGTGATCTGCGCGTCGTAGAACACGTCACCGGCCAGCACCACGTCCGCGCCGTGGGCGTCGCTGTCGAGCTGGTCGCCCTCCAGCGTGCGGACCGCGACGCCGTTGGCGGCGGCGTTGAGCTCCACCGCCGCCAGCGACAGCGGGTCGATGTCGTTGGCGGTCACCGAGTCCGCGCCCGCCAGCGCCGCGGCGATCGCGACCAGCCCGGACCCCGATGCGAGGTCGAAGACCTTCCGGTCGCGCACCAGGCCGGGGTGGTCGAGCAGGTGCCGGGCCAGGGCCTGACCGCCCGCCCACGGGAACGCCCAGAACGGCGGCTGGTCGTGGCGGGTGAGCTCCCACAGGTCCATCGCCTCGACCGCGCTGTGCAGGACGACCTCGGGCACCAGCGGCACCGGGGTCAGCGTCGTGTGGGTGAGCACGAACTCGGTGAGCGTGGGCGCGGACATGACGGAGAAGCTTAGGGGCCTCGTGTGCGGGCGTTTCAGAGGCGAAAGTCCGCACGTTCACGAGGGCCCGCGGCCGTCACGTCCCGCCGGTCACCCGCAGAATCGCGCCCGTCGTGTACGAGGCCTCGTCCGACAGCAGCCACGCGATGGCGTTCGCGATCTCGTCGACCTCACCGGGGCGCCCCAGCGGCACCCGCCCGGCGACGCGGTCCGGGCGGTCCGGTTGACCGGAGAGCTGGTGGATGTCGGTGCGGATGGTGCCCGGCTGCACGCAGTTCACCCGGATTCCGCGCGGCGCGAGCTCCTTGGCCAGGCCGATCGTCATCGCGTCCACGGCGGCCTTGGTCGCCGCGTAGTGCACGTACTCCCCCGGACTGCCCAGCGTCGCCGCGCCCGAGGACACGTTCACGATGGAGCCGCGCGTCATCCGCCGCGACGCCTCACGGGCCACGAAGAACGCGCCGACGACGTTGACGTCCACGACCCGGCGCAGGTCCTCGGTCCGCAGGTCCGCGAGCGGGCCCGACGGTGAGGTGATGCCGGCGTTGTTGACCACGCCGGTGATGTCGTCGCCCGCGGCGTCGAACAGGCGCGCCACGTCGTCCTCGTTCGCGGTGTCGGCCTGCACGGCCAGCACGCCGAGCTCCTTCTCCAGCAGGCGCGCCTCGTCCGCGGCCTGGCGATAGCTGATCACTACCCGGTGCCCGTCGCGCACGAGCCTGCGTGCGGTCGCGGCACCGATGCCCCGGCTTCCCCCGGTGATCACCGTTGTCATGACCGCCACCCTAACCGCTATATTCGGTACCGAGTATTCGGGAGCGGGTATGTCTTTCAAGCGCACGAACCCCCTGGCACTGGCGGTGCTGGCGCTGCTGTCGGAGCGGCCCATGCACCCCTACGAGATGGCGCAGACCATGCGGGAACGCCACCAGGAGGAGGTCATCAAGCTCAACTACGGCTCGCTCTACACCGTCGTCGAGTCGCTGCACCGCCACGAGCTGATCACCGCGAGCGCCACCCAGAAAGCCGGCAACCGCCCCGAACGCACCGTCTACGCCATCACCGACACCGGCACCGCCGAGCTGCACGACTGGCTGCGCGAGCTCATCGCCGTGCCCGCCAAGGAGTACCGGCGGTTCGAGGCCGGGATCTCCCTGGTCGGCCTCATGTCGCCGGACGACGCGCTCGCCGCCGTCGAGCAGCGCAGCGCGGCGGTCGACGAGCAGCTCACCGCGCTGGCCGTGCTGCTGGAGCGGCTCGCCGGGATCGGGCTGCCGCAGCTGGCGTGGATCGAGCTCGACTACCGGATGGCGATGCTGCGCGCCGAACGCGCCTGGCTCACCTGGTTCGCCACCGCCACCCGCGACGGCACCGTCGGCGGGTACACCGCCTGGGAGGACAAGCACCGATGAGACTGCTGTTCGAAGTGTCCGGCGTGGTGCACGCGCCGTTGGAGATCGTTCGTGAGCGCCTGTTCGCCGACGCCGGCGAGTCCGGGTCGCACCGGCTCGTCGACCGCGAGGCCGGTGTGATCGCCACCTGGGGTGACTGGTGGTACCGGGGCGAGGACTCGCTGCACCCGCATCCTGAGGGCGCGTTGCTCGTGCACCGCGTCTACAACATCGCACCACAGGGCAACTGGGCTCCCTACCTCGCGAACAAGCTGTTCATCGGCTACCGGGCCCGGCTCGAGACCGCACTGCGGCAGCGGATCGCCGAACTCGAACGCTGAGCCTTGTTTTGAGCGGGCGATCTTCGTGAACCCCGTTCAGGACGTTGAAGGTAAGGGTGACCTAATCCATCACCCGAACGGCCGTATAGAGTGTGTAGATGAGGTGCTCGATACTCTCCGAGTTCGCGGGAGAACCGCTGGCCGGCACGGCCGCGACCGCGACGGCGTGGCTGTGCCTGGAGCAGCCGGGCCCGTGGGGCCGCGACGCCCTGCTGGAGAGCCACCTCGACCCCGACCTCGGCGCCGAACTGCAACGCCGCGCCGCCGGAACCGGGGTGCGCATCCTGCTGATCCGCCGCCCCGGCAAGCACGCCGACGACCACCAGCCCGCGACGCGCCGCGTGTACCTGGCCTCGACGAAACCCGGCGCGTCCTGGCTGGAGCAGGCCGACCTCGCCGCGCCGGAGGAAGCACTCGAGCTCGACTTCGAGGCACTGGGCGCTGGCCGCTCGACCGCGTTCGGCACGCCCGTCCACGACCCGTTGCTGCTGATCTGCACCAACAGCAAGCGCGACGTGTGCTGCGCCCTGTACGGCCGCCCGATCGCCACCGCGCTGAACCTGTGGGAGTGCACGCACACCGGCGGGCACCGCTTCGCCCCCACCGGCGTCCTGCTGCCCACCGGTCACCTGTACGGGCGACTCGACCACCAGTTGGCCGAGCGCGTGCTCACCGAGGGCATCGTCGCCGACCGCTGCCGGGGCCGCTCCTGCTTCACCCCGCGTGGTCAGGTCGCCGAGGTCGCCGTGCGGCAGCAGCTCGGTGAGACCCGCGATGTGCTCACCGTCGTCGGCGAGACGCACGACGCCGCGACCGTGCGGCACACCGACGGCCGGGAGTGGCGGGTGACGCTGACCGAGAAGCCGGTGCCGCCGCGGCCCGCCAGCTGCGGCAAGTCACCCGACATCGCCATCGCACTCGTGGCGACCGCGATCGACCAGCTGGTGAAGGTCAACCACTAGCCAAACCGGACATATTTTTTTGGCGCGAAAAGCACGTTCGGGCCATCTATCGGCCCGAACGTGCTTTTCGCGCCAAACAGCAGGCGCTCGGGGGCGACTTCGACACGGGCCCTAGCCTTGATGCCGCCTACCTCACCCCGGACGCCACCGTCATCCAGACCGCCGACACCAGCGTCGACGAGACATACGAAACCCTGATCGCGATCCTCGGGGAGTGTCAGACCCCATAGGTAGGTTGATCGAATGGGTCCCTTGCTGAGCACGCATCCGGTCGCGCGAAGACACTTCGGCGGCGTGGCCGCGCTGGTCGTGTCGCTGTTCTGCTCTCTGCTGATCGTCCTGGCGTTCGTCCTCGACTTCGGCGGCGCCGAGCTCGCGCTGCTGGCTGCCGCGTACCCGATGCTGATCTCGGTGCCCGCCGCCGTGGTGATGCTGCGCAACGCCCGGATCAAGGAGACCTTCGAGCTGCACGAGGGCGGGCTGGCCCGCGTCAGGGCGGGTGTGCGGCAGGCCTGGACGTGGGACCAGGTCCGCGCGATCGACGTGACCACGCGGGGAACCGACCTGATGTGCGCCGTCCGGTTCGACGACGACGAGCTGATCAGCTTCTCGGGATCCGACACCGACGACAGCCTCGCCATCCACGACGCGCTCTTCGAGCACCGCTCGGACGCCCTGGAGCACCGGGCCAAGCGCGAACGCCGCGCAGCCCTCGTCAGCGCGATGAGCGCCATCACCCTGGCCGGGGCGGGTGGCGCGGGTGCGGCAGCGTGGGTGTTCGCCACCACGCCGAAGGGCGAGGGCGCCGTTCACTTCGGGCTCGCGATGTTCGCGGTCGTGGGCTTCGCGACCGCCGTGATCACCGGGATTCTGCTGATCGCCGTTCTGCTGGCGCCTCGCCCGGACTAGGCGCGGTCGCGGAGAACACGCCGATCCCCAACGCGTACGGGTCGTCCAGGCCCACGGTCTCGAGCGTGTCCAGCGGCAGCGCGAGCAGTGAGATCGCCACGCCCAGGAAGTAGGCGTCGAGCAGGCCCGTGTCGCGCACGGTCGAGGGCAGGCCCGCCGCCTGCTGCAGGGCGGCGGCCGCTTCGGCGTTGGCGAGCACCATCCCGGACAACGCCTCCCGCACCCCCGGACGGCGCACGGCCTCCAGGTACAGCTCGACCATCGCGAGCATCTGGGTCGGGTCGTCGGCGACCGCGCGGCGCAGCAGGGCCGGGTAGAGCTCGGCGACGTCGGAGGCGCTGATGTCGGCCGGTGTCGTCTCGCGCAGGCGGTCGACGGCGGCGCGGTGCAGGGCGGTCATGCGGGCCGCGGCGGCCGTCAGGATCGCCTCGCGGGTCGGGAAGTAGTTCTTCGTCGTGCCGATGGGGACGCCGGCCTCGCGGTCGATCGCGCGGTGGGTCAGGCCCCGGCCGCCTTCCACCGCGAGGATCTGGATCGCGGTGTCGCACAGAAGATCACGACGGCTCACGGTCGGGGACACTAGCAAGATCACCACACCCGTGGTGAATCGGGGCGAACGTGCTGGTCCCGGCGGTTGCCGTGACCGCCCCGCGTTCCACGACGAGGAACAGGCCGCACACGCAGCGCACGTAGGACACGGGGCCGTGAGCGGAGATCGTGGAGGAGCAGGGCCAGCGGCAGGCGGGGCAGGTGGCGATCATGACCCCAAGCCTGATGTCATGGTCTAGTGCATTTCAACCCTTACGGCGGGGCGGCCGCCGAGCTCGCCGCGACACTGGTCAACGCCGACGAGACCGCGCACCTGCTCGACGTGCTGAAAGCATCCGACTACAAGCCCCTCGGATCGCTCGACGCCCGCCAGGAACGTGACGTACGAGACTGGATCGAGCGCCTGCGCGAGGTCTTCCGCGACCCCACCGTGGAGCTGCTCAACGAACTGCTGGCCGAGTCGTCGACCACGCACTACATCTCCACCCACGACGGACGCGCGCCGCACCTGCACTACGCGCGCGAGGACGCGCCCACCGACGTGCGGGTCAAGGCCTACACGGCGGCGGGCATGGCCGCGTTGTTCTGCGAGGACGCCGGGCGCATCGGCTGGTGCGACCGCGACGGTTGCGACACCGTCTTCGTCGACACCAGCCGCAACGGCCGCCGCAGGTTCTGCTCGACCAAGTGCGCGAACCGGGTGGCCGTCGCCAACCACCGCACCCGGCAGAGTCTCAGCCCGTGACGTTGTTGAGCTTGCGCGGGAAGTAGCCGTCGGTGCCGCTCAGGCCGTAGTTGAGCACGCGGTACGTCGTGCCGTAGACGTCGCGCTGCTCGTACGCCCAGTACGCGCTCTTGTACGGGTCGGCCCACTTGTCGAAGATCACGACGTGCCGGGTGGTGCCGGTGCCGACCGGGTCGACCACGATGTCACCCCACCGCAGGTCGGCAGCGGCGATCCTGGTCGAGTAGGTGTCGTACAGCTCGACGGTGCGCTGGCCAGGCGCGCCGATCTTCGCGGCCATCGAGACGTAGCCCGAGCAGTCCTGCCGGTAGCCCTCCGCACCCCAGTAGCTGGTCTGGCTGTACGGCACGGGCTTGCCGTTGTTGGCGGTCAGCCACGTCTTCGCGCGGGCGATCACGTCCGCTCGGCTGATGGTCGCGGCGCGAGCGGGCAGCGTCGACACCAGGGTCGTGCTCACTGCGACGAGGACGGCGGCGGCCATCGCGAGGACTCTCATGCTGTGCACTCCCATTCCGTAGATCACCTGTGGGCGCTTAGGGTCGGTTCATGGAGCTGACGGAGCTGTGTTTCGCCGGGGTGGCCAGGCAGGCGCACGCCGTGCGGTCCGGTGAGGTGACCGCGCGCGAGCTGGTCGCCGAGCACCTCGGCCGCATCGAGCGGGTCGATCCGCGGCTCAACGCGTTCCGGCTGGTGTTCGCCGAGAAGGCCCTGGCCGAGGCCGAGGCGGCCGATGCGCGCAGGGCGGCCGGGGAGGACCTGCCGCTGCTGGGCGTGCCGATCGCGGTCAAGGAGGACATCGCGCTGCAAGGTCTGCCCACCACCAAGGGCACCAACGCCGCCCGCACACCGGAGCCCGCGGACTCGGCGATTGTGGCGCGGCTGCGTGAGGCCGGCGCGGTGATCATCGGCAGGACCCGCATGCCCGAGCTGGGGCTGTGGCCCTACACCGAGAGCGGCTGGGCGGGACCGACGCGCAACCCGTGGTCGCTGACGCACTCCCCCGGCGGTTCCAGCGGCGGGTCGGCCGCGGCGGTGGCGGCGGGGCTGGCGGCGGCCGCGATCGGCACCGACGGCGCCGGGTCGATCCGCATCCCCTCGGCGGTGACGGGCCTGTTCGGGCTCAAGCCCCAGCGCGGCCGGATCTCCCTGGCCCCCGAACGCGAGATGTGGGGCGGCCTGGTCGTGGCGGGGCCGATCACCCGCACGGTCATGGACTGGGCGCTGGTCGCCGACCAGATCCGCGGCGCCGTTCCCGGTGACGCGCACGTCGCACACCCGCCGCGCACCAGCTTCACCGAGGCCGCGCGAACCGACCCCGGCCGGCTGCGCATCGGGGTGTCGCTGCGGCCGTGGGGTCCGGGCATCCCGCTCGCCGACGAGGTCCGCGACGTCGTGCAGGACACCGCCGCGCTGCTCACAGACCTCGGCCACGACGTGGTGCGCCTCGATCCGCCGATGCGCGACGTCACCGCCTCCACCCAGTTCGCCGCCCGCTACCTGCACAACGCCTACCTGGCACGCACCGGCATGGAACTCCCGGACCTGGTCGAGTCCCGCACCCGCGCGGTCGGCGAGCTGGGCCGACGGCTGCCGCGCGCCGCGGTGCGCTGGGCGGCCAAGGACGACGCGACGCTCACCGCGTACGCGAACCGGATCTTCACCTCGATCGACGTGCTGCTCACCCCGGCGCTGACCCGCGCGCCGATCCGCGTCGGCGAGTGGGACGGCCGCAACGTCGTGACGGCGCTGCTCGCGGCCGCGCACTACACGACGTTCCTGCCGCTGTGGAACATCGTCGGCAACCCCGCCGCCGCCGTACCCGCCGGCCGCACGTCGACCGGTCTGCCGCTCGCGGTGCAGCTGGTGGGCCGCCAGCACGACGAGTGCACGCTGCTGTCGGTGTCCGCCCAGCTGGAGCGTGCTCGGCCGTGGGCGGACCGGACCCCCTCCGGCCTCGGTCATGCGAAATAGGATAGTACGAGAACGGACTATCCGAACCGGAAACGCCTACATCCCCCGTTTGGACAACTCGTCGAGCAGTTGACGGTCCGCCACGTGCCGGGACTTGATGTGGTCCAGGTAGTCGGCGAACGCGTCGGGCTGCAGACCGCGCAGTTGTTCGAGCCATTCGACGACGAGCTCCTGCTCCTCGATCCCGCGGCGGGCGAGCTCGACCTCCACGATCCGGCGGTAGACCTCGACGGCCAGGCGGCTGCCGTCGCGCACCAGGTGGTCGACCAGCTCGGCCCGCAGCGGCGGCCACTCGTCGGTGTGCACGACCAGCGCGCGGATCTTGAGGTACAGGTCGAGGTTGGGCCGGGCGAAGAACGCCTCCCGGCACACCTGCACCGCGCGTTCGGGGCGGCCTCGGCGCAGGTGTTCCTCCACCGCGAGGTCGATCAGCCGCAGTGCCGCGCCCCGGCCGCCGACGGCGCGCAGGCCGCGTTCGACCCACTCCAGGGCCTCCTCGGAGCGGCCGTTGTCGCGCAGCACGGTCGCGACCTGCAGGTAGTGCCAGCCCGAGGAGAGGTCCTTGGACAGCACGAGCAGCTGCAGGTCGACGTCCTCGGTGTACTCGGCGAGCTCCTCCATGACCCGCAGCAACGCCCAGCGGGCGCGGTCGTAGCGGCCCGTCTCGCCGAACCCGATCACCGGCAGCGGTGCGAACAGCGCCACCGCGCGTTCGCGGTAGTGGGCCAGGCCCTCGTCGTCGAGGGCGTCGCCGTACGCGGACAGGCTGACGTCGGGGGCGTCGGGGTGGTGCAGCTGCAGGTCGAGCAGCCAGTCGGCGAGGCGGATCGGGTCCGGGCGGGTCTCGGCGCACGCGCGGGCGTGGGTGGTCAGCACGCGGTGGGCGAGCTCGGCCAGTTCGACCCGGTGTCTTCGGCTGGCGGCCACTCCGTCGGCCAGCTGGGTGACGATGTGCTCGATCAGCCCGACCAGTTCCGGGCCGGGGTCGGTGACCAGCAGCGACTGCAGCTCGATCGACACGGCGGTGAGTGCCTGCCAGTGCGCCGGCCAGTCGGTGTTCTCGCTGTCGGCCTCAGCGAGTGCGGAGGCCACGGTGGTGGGCAGCGAGTTCATCACAACATCATTCCCACGTCACCCGGTCGAGTGCCACAGATGTCGCCCTAACGGATTTAAGGTTCACCCCCCGTCGTTGCCGCTGCGCACGCGGGGAGCTTTCGTTCGCTC
>NZ_JBHRZI010000015.1:780717-814029 GCF_042649515.1 Lentzea rhizosphaerae
CCGAGAGTACGAAAGGTCCCCGCGTGCGCCACCCGAACGTGGAGTTAGCGGTGGGGCAGGTAGTTGAGCAGGACACCGGTGAGCAGGACGACGTAGGACAGCATCGTCACCACGCTGGTCGAGATCAGCGTGGCCTTGATCGGCTGCCGCACGCACTGGTACGCGATCAGGCCGGGCACGATGAAGCCCAGCGTGCCGTGGGAGAACAGGAAAGGCCGATCGCCGGCCAGGAACAGGAAGATCGTCAGCTGCAGGAACACACCGAGCAGCAGCACCGTGGCGAAGAGCCTCTTGCCGTACAGGATCACCAGCCGTTGCAGCAGCCGCGTGCCGAAGTAGGTCACGACGGTGACTCCGGCGATGATCCACAGCCTGCGCGGGTCGGTGATCAGGGCCAGGCCGAGCCAGCCCGGGGTGATCATCCCGCCCGGCGAGAGGTTGGACACCAGGTAGCAGCCCAGCGAGAACACCAGCCCGATGGCGATGGCCAGCACCGCCACCTCGGGCGTCAGCGTCGCGGTCAGCACCGTTCCACCGCCTGTTCGAGGTGGTGCAGCAGCAGCTCGCCCTGGCCGTGGATGTTGCCGATGGCGATCAGCGACGCCTCGTCGTCGATCTGGTCGGCGATCGCCTTCAGGATCTCCTCGACCGGCCGGTTCGCACCGCCCAGGTCGAAGGCCTCGCCCCGCCAGCCCGCCGGCACCTTGGCCAGTGCCGACCGGCTGGGGTGGCCGATCACGAAGAGCTTGTCGGTGAGCAGCTCGGGCACGATCTCCCCCATCTGACCGTTGCGCTCGACCCGGTCGGGCCGGCAGTTGATCAGGGTGAAGACCGGGGACTGGATCTTCCCGCGCTCGATGAGCTGTTGCACGTTCATCACGGTGGACCTCGGATCGTTGGCGGCGAAGACGTTGGCGAACCGCAACGTCTTCGCGCCGAAGCGGTAGGACTCGACGGTGAGCACGCCGGGATCGGGCGGCGCCTGCCACATCCCCTTCAGCGCCAGCTCGCGCGGTACCCCGACCAGGCGGGCGACCTCCAGCGAGATGGCGACGTTCTCCTTGAAGCTGTGGTAGGCGAACCCGTCCATCTCCTCGTCGGTGACGTCCTCGGGGTCGACGGCGATCAGGTGGCACGACCGCTTGTCGGCTTCCTCCTGCAGGACGTGCAGCAGCTCGCGTTCGGCCGTGACGCAGACACCGCCGACGGGCATGGACCGCGACAGCGACCGCGCCACGTCCTCCAGCGTCGGGCCCATCTCCTGCAGGTGGTCCTCGCGGACGTTGCTCAGCACGCCGATGGTGGACTGGATGAGCTTGGTCTGGTTGACCTCCTGCAACGCGGGCATGACCGCCATGCACTCCATGACCAGCACGTCCGGCCGGGCCGCGGCGGCGCGGCGGACGATGCCGATCTGCTCGACCACGTTGGCGATGTCGAACTTGCGGTACACCGGCTCCTCGGTGGCGTCGGGGTGGATGAACCGGGCCGCCGTGCCGGTGGTCTTCGCGACGACCGTCAGCCCGCCGCCGCGCAACGCCCCGGCGCACAGCCGGGTGACCGAGCTCTTGCCGCGGATGCCGTTGACCAGGATGCGGTCGGGGATGCTGCGCAGGGTGCGCAGGTGCCGGCGTTGCTCGACGATCCCCGCGACGAGCAGCACGCCGAGGATGCCGGCGTACACCGTGTACAGGAAGAACACGTCAGCTCCTCCCGAGCAGGCCGCGGCGGACGCGTTCGAGGTCTCGCGCGATCAGGCCGAGGTGGTCGTAGCGGCGGACGATGACCGGTGTGGCGAGGTCGCCGCCCGCGATCCGCCCGGCATCGCGGGCCAGTGCCCACAGGGGGCTGATGACGACCGCGTAGAGCCAGCCGAAGATCACGACGGTGAGGCTCGCGATGAGCACGCCGAGCAGCACCAGCTCGTTGCGCTCCGACGAGTGCGGAAGCGTCAGTGACGTCTCCGGCCGGTCGGTGACCACGGTGAGACCGAGCTGCCGGGTCTGTTCTGTCGTGGTGACCGGAGCCCAGCTGACGAGGTGCCTGCGGCCGTCGACGTCGTGCAGGGCGGCGCCCGCTCCCGCGGTTTTCGCGGACTGGGCGGCCTGGTCGAGGTCCGGCCTGCTCAGCGGTTCGAACGCGGTGAAGCCGGAGGTCGCGCCGATCACCAGCCGGTCGGCGTTGAGCAGTCGCGTGTTGCCCGGACCGGCCAGGGCGAGCGGCGAGATCAGCGCCTGGGGTTTGAACTCGGCGACGATCCGGCCCGCCCGGTCACCGGGGACCGGCACCGCGACGAAGACCCGCGGGGACACGCCCTGGGGCGCGGCGGCCGCGAGCGCCGGTTTGTCCGACGCGGCGATCGCGCCCGCGTCGACGTCCTCGCCGGCCTTGGCCACCACCGTGCCGTTCGGGGAGAGGTAGGCGGCTCCGCGGTAACGGGTTCGGGTGGCCACCAGCTGGGTGAGCAGACGGCCCGGTGTGTCGATGTCGTTCAGCGTCCGGATGCCCGCGGCGACGGCGTTGAGGTCGGACGCGCCGCTGTCCAGCGCACGTTGCAGCTGACGGGCGGCCAGTGCCGTGCGCGTCAGCTGTTCGCTCATGACGCTCTGCGGGATGTCCTCCACCAGCCACGACGACGGAGCGGTCGCCACGACCGCGCCGAGGCCGAGGAAGGCGGTGGCGCCGAGTGTCCAGACGACGAGGGCGATCGGGAGGTGACGCCGGGGGCGTTCTGGCGTGGTCATCGCTGCTCCGCCATTTCCTCGTCAGCGGATTGATCGGCCTTGGTCGTGCGGGCCTTGGTCGTGCGGGCCTGTGCAAACGTCTGGGCGACGCGGCCCGCCTCGCCGTACTTCGGTCCGGGCACCGCGGGTTCCGGCTCGCCGCTGACCTTCCGCAGCCGCCGGATCGGCCGCTGCACGAACAGGAACAGGGCCGCGAACACGACCACGACCGCGGCCGTCAGCACCCGGCCGACGGTGACGGCGCGACGCCGGGAGTCGTCGGTGGCGACGGCGACGTCGGTGACCGGCTTGTTCGACACCACGCTCCAGCCGAGACCGTTCGACGGCGCCCGTCCGGTCAGGGACGCCCAGGCGAGCACGTCCATCCGGTCGCCCGTGCGCCGTGCCTCGCTGCCTGCGGCGTTCTCGCCGGGATCGGTGGCAGGTGGGACGAAACCCTGCGGCAACTGCGTGCCGGTGCCCACGCCGGCGATCACCGAGCCGGACCGGTCGACCAGCCAGGTGCCCTCCGCGCCCGCCACCGTGAGCAGGTCGCTGAGCCGGTTCGGGTCGTAGTGCCCGACCAGGAGGTACTTCGCGTCGGCCGGTTTGCCGACGGGGGTGTACTGCACGATCTGGTGGGTGGTGCCGACCTGGGCGATCTTCATGCCCGCCTCCTTGGGCAGGGGCTCGCCGAGCACCGCGGGCTGGGCGGGCTCACCGACCTGGGCGACCACGGTCCTGGAGGTCTGGTCCAGGACGTAGAGCGACTTCCAGATCCGGGCCCGGAACGGGATCAGCAGTGCGCGGTTGCGTTGCCTGATCGACTCGTCCACGACGGTGGCGACCTCGGCCATGCTGCTCAGACCGCCGTTGAGCGACCGCGTGATGGCCTGCGCGGCCGAGGTCGTGCTCTCCCGCCGGGCGTCGAGCACCGACTGGGGCACCGGCAAGACCGCGCGCGGGCGCGCCAGGTAGGCGGTCGCGCCCCCTGCGAGCAGGGAGAACAGGATCAGCCCGACGAGCCAGGGCGCCAGCACGCCGGGAACACGCGTGCGGCTCATCTGTCGCCCTTCTTCCCGGCGAGCACGGACGCGACCTGGTCACGTGCCGAGGGGTTGTCGCGGATGTCCCGGGACACCTCGACGTGGACGAAGTCGGCCTTCTGTTCGTCGGAGTACCGCGCCTGCACGTTGGTGGTCGCCTCCAGACCGGGACATCCGGTCACCCACGGCTTGCACACCGACAGGCCCGCCGACTCGAGCCGCTGTGCGGCCCGCTCCGCGGACGGGCTGCTCAGCGATGGTCCAGCGGAGACGACGACGTCGCTGTCGGGGGCGGTTTCGTTCTGGAACCCGTGCAGCTGCACGACCGGCACCCGGCGCCGCACCAGCAGCTCGTGCAGGTCCTCGAAGACGGTGGCGGTCGTGTGCGCCATGTCGGCCACCCGGTTCTCCGCGGCGCGTCGGTGTGCCCCGGCGACCACCAGCACCGAGCCGGGGGCCTTGCGGAACAGCTCGACGCCGAGCGACTCGCTGTCCTGGTCGGCCTTGGGGTGCGGCACCTCGATGCCCAGCCGGGCGCTCTCGGAGGTGTCGATCATGATCCGGCCCCAGCCGCGAGGATTGCCGGCGTTGTCGGAGATCTCGTGGTACGTGCGTTGCGTGGCGGTGTCGACGCGTTCGCTGATGGTGTAGCCCACCGCGGCGAGCACGTCCTTGGCCTCGTTCGGCGCGTTGTCCAGGACACGCTGCACGCCGGTGCTGATGGCGGTGCGCTCGGCCTGGGTCGGCCGCGTGTAGCCCATCTCGGCGGACATGCCCTGCGAGAACTGCTGCACCTGCGACAGCAGGTCGGTCCTGCCGGGTTCTGGTTTGTCGTCCTTCCGATTGCCGGTGCCGGTGGGAAGGAGGTACAGCACGAGCCCTACGACGACGATCGCGCCCGCGATCGCCACGCTCGCCCGTGCGGTCGAGCGAAGTTTCTTCACAAACCGAACGTGACACGCCCGCGGGGACCGGTGCCGGGGGATGTAACTATCGTCCAGCCGGTACCGGCCACCCGGATGCCGCACCACTGGTCACCCGGACGGCAGTGGCCATCCCGTCAGTAGTTGTCCTCCGCGTCGTAGGCGACGGTCGCCAGTTGCACGCGGTTGCCGCAGCCGAGCTTCACGAGCATCCGGCTGACATGTGCCTTCACCGAGCCTTCGCTCATCTCGCAGGAGCGCGCGATCTCGGCGTTCGACCTGCCCAGTGCCAGCAGCCGCAGGACCGTGCGTTCGAGGTCGGTCAGCTCCGCCAGCCGGGCTCGGGCGCGGTGCGCGCGCCGCGGGTCCCGGTCGCGGAACGTGGTGAGCACCGACCGGGTCACCTGGGGCGCGAGCACCGCGTCGCCGGCCGCGATCGCCCGCACCGCGTCGATGAGCGCCCGCGGTTCCATGTCCTTGAGCAGGAACCCGACAGCCCCCGAATGCAGCGCGCCCTGCACATACCGGTCGTAGGTGAACGTGGTCAGCATCGCGACCGCGGTGCCCGGCACGTGCCTGCACACCATCTCGGCCGCGGCCAGCCCGTCACCGCCGGGCATGTGGATGTCCATCAGCAGCACGTCGGGCCGGTGCACGTGCACCAGTCGCAACGCCTCGGACCCGCTGGCGGCCTCCGCGACGACCGCGATGTCCCGCGCGGTCTCCAGCACACCCCGGATGCCCGCCCTGACCAGGTGCTCGTCGTCGGCGACGACAACGGAGATCATCGGACGCACTCGCCCGCCTCGAACACCGCGGTCACCTCGAACCCTCCGTCTGCCGCTGGCCCCCAGCTCAACTCGCCGCCGACCCTCTCGACCTGCGCGGCGAGCGTGGTCAGGCCCCTGCCGGTGCCGGTGCCGCGGGTCCGGGGTGGTCGTGCCGGTGGACTGTTGCGGACCGTCAGCCGCGGTCTACCCTGCACGATCTTGAACTCGACGGCGACGTCGACCGGTCCGGCGTGCTTGTGCACGTTGGTCAACGCTTCCTGCACCACGCGCCGGACAACGTCGGACAGCTGCGGCGGGACGTCGGACAACGCGGACTGGACCCGCAGGCCCGCGCGGCGGGAGCTCTCGACGAGATCGGCCACCGTCACCGGTTCCGCATCCAGCACGCCGATGATCTGACGCAGGTCCCGCATGGCGGCGCGGCTGGTCCCGCCGAGCAGCTGCGCGGTCTCGGTGTCCGCGGTGCCGGTGAGCTCGAGCTTTCCGGCGTGCAGCGCGATGAGACTCAGCTTGTGGCCGAGCACGTCGTGCATCTCGCGGGCGATCCGGTCGCGTTCCCGCGCCACGGCCTGATCGCGCTGCATCACCACCATCTGCCGGTGACGGCGGATGTAGAGGCCGAACGCGAGCGGAAGCACGGTCTGCAACACCGCCTCCGACGCGACGAAGGTGACGTTGAACGGCTCGTCGTCATCCGGCAGCGGAACCGTGAGTTCCGCCAACGCCACGACGACCGCGAGCGAACCGGACACGACGCGGGCGTGGGTGCCGACCGTGTACAGGGCGCAGAACAGCGCCGCGAAGACGTGGCCGAGCGCGAGGAAGTCGATCGAGGCGACCAGCACCGCCGTGGCCGCGGGGAACTTCCTGCGCACCGAGAGCAGACCGGCGGCACCGATCACCCAGCCCGCCTCGCCGAGCCCGTCCGCCGAGATGAGGTCGATGCCACCGCACACCACGACGGCCGCGACGTCGGTCAGCAGTTCCCGTTTTCGCCCGCCGAGACCCGGCCGGAACACGTCGAAACGCACACGCTCAGTTTCCCGGAGTCACCAGAGCGTCGAGCTTGCGGGTCAGCACGGAGCGTTCACGCTCGTTGCCGCACAACCGGACGGCGGTCTCGAACTCCGCTCGCGCCTCGTCGAGCCGGCCGAGCCGCCGCAGCAGTTCGCCGCGCACGCCGGGGAGCTGGTGCGAGTCCTTGAACGCGTCGCCGGCGGCGAGTTCGTCGACGATCGGCAGCGCCGCGGCCGGGCCTCTGGCCATCGAGATCGCGACCGCGCGGTTGAGGTCGACGACCGGGGACGGGGCCAGGCGCCCGAGGCCGTCGTAGAGCACGACGATCCGGTCCCAGTCGGTGTCCTCGACCGAGGCGGCCAGCGCGTGGCACTCGGCGATCGCGGCCTGCAGCCCGTAGTAGCCGTAGCCGCGGCCGGCGTCGGTGGCCTTGGCGAGCGCGGCGCGGCCGCGGGCGATGGCGGAGCGGTCCCAGCGGCGCCGGTCCTGGTCCTCCAGCAGGATCGTCTCGCCGTCAGGTCCGCGGCGGGCCGGGAACCGCGCGGCGGTGAGCTCGAGCAGGGCGAGCAGGCTGTGGACTTCGGGTTCCTCGGGCATGAGCCGCGAGAGGATCCGTGCGAGCCGTTGTGCCTCACCGGCCAGGTCCAGGCGCATGACCTCGTCGCCGGAGCTGGCGGAGGAGCCTTCGGTGAAGATCAGGTAGACGACGCTGAGGACCTGCGCGAGACGGGCCGGGCGTTCGGCGACGGGCGGGACCTCGAACGGCACGTTCGCCGCGCCCAGGGTCTTCTTGGCGCGGGTGATGCGGGCCTGCACGGTCGCGGTCGGCACCAGGAACGCCCGCGCGATCTCGTCGCTGGTCAGACCGCCGATCACGCGCAACGTCAGCGCCACCCCGGCCTCGCGCGAGAGCACCGGGTGGCACGAGGTGAACATCAGCGCGAGCGTGTCGTCGTCGATCTGGTCCGGGTCCCACAGCACGTCGTCGGGCGCGGGTCCGGGTTCGGTGGCGCCGGTGAGAGCGCCGCCCTCCGGCAGGTGGTGCGCGAGGGCGGCGTACTTCTCGTCGCGGGCGCTGCGGCGGCGGAACGCGTCGATCGCGCGGCGCCGTCCGACCGTGAGCAGCCACCCGGCCGGGTTGTTCGGCACGCCCTCGCGCGGCCAGGTCACCAGCGCCTCGGCCAGTGCTTCCTGGGCGAGGTCCTCGGCCAGCGCGAAGTCACCGGTGTAGCGGGTCAGCGCACCGATGATCCTCGCGGAGTCGATGCGCCACACCGCTGCGACGGCCTTGCGTCCCGTCGGGTCACTGCTGCTCATGGTCCCTATGAGATCAGAGCTGGCCGGTGGACTCGCGCCAGGCCCGTTCCTTCTTGATCCACTCGTTGTCCTGCGGGAACTCGTCGATCGTGGGGACGCGGCGGATCTCGGTCTTGAAGCCGGCGGCGGTCATCGGGGTGCGCTTGGCCCACTCGATCGCGTCCTGGATGGTGGGGACGTTGATCAGGTAGAAGCCGTTGAACAGCTCCTTGGTCTCGCCGTAGGGGCCGTCGGTGACGACGGGCGGCTCGCTGGAGAAGTCGACGACGACGCCTTCCTCGGCGGGCGCGAGGCCCTCGGCGGCGATCAGGACGCCGGCCTCGATCAGCTCCTCGTTGAACTTGCCGACGGTCTCGAGCATCGTGTCGAAGTCGATCTCGCCGAGGTTGCCCCAGGCCTCGTCGGAGGTCACGCGCCAGATCAGCATGAACTTCATGTCGGTCTCTCCCAGTGGGTCGTGCGGTCCGTTGTGGACCCTTTCACGCCCAGGTCGAACGGGCACCCCGTTCGATCGACACGAACCCCCAGAAAATTTATGAACGGCGCATTTGTCCACCTGAGGTGAACGAATGCGCCGTTCATCGTGTGCTGGTCAGACCTGTTCGTCGGGCTGGTGCAGGGAACGCGGCTGCTCCGCTTCCAGCTCCGGGATCGGTGACGCGGCGGCGACCGACCGGGGTGGGGTGCTCAGCGGGCTGGGCACCTCCTTGCGGGCCACGGCCTCGGCGGCGGCGACGGCCTCGGCGACCTTCGGGTCCGGCGCCGTGTCGAACCAGTCGGCGATCGACTCGTCGTCGTCCTCGGGGCGCGGCCGCTCGGCGTTGTCGGTGGGCGGCTCGTAGCGGAAAACGCCGTCGTCACCGGGCGCGCCGAGCATGCGGGCGAACCCTTCGAGGGCCTTGCCGTAGTCGGACGGGATCATCCAGACCTTGTTCGCGTCGCCCTGCGCCATCTGCGGCAGCGTCTGCAGGTACTGGTAGGCCAGCACCTCCGGGGTGGGCTTGCCGTCCTTGATCGCGCCGAAGACCTTCTCGATGGCCTTGGCCTGGCCCTGCGCCTGCAGGTAGCGGGCGGCACGTTCACCCTGCGCCCGCAGGATCTGCGACTGCCGCTCGGCCTCGGCGGCGAGGATCGCGGCCTGCTTGGCGCCCTCGGCGGCGAGGATCTGCGACTGCTTCTGACCCTCGGCGGTCTTGATGGACGACTCGCGCTGGCCCTCGGCGGTGAGGATCATGGCGCGCTTCTCGCGGTCGGCGCGCATCTGCTTCTCCATCGAGTCCTGAATGGACGGTGGAGGGTCGATGGACTTGAGCTCGACCCGCGCGACGCGCAGGCCCCACCGGCCGGTGGCCTCGTCGAGCACACCGCGCAGCTGGCCGTTGATGTGGTCGCGGGAGGTGAGGGTCTCCTCCAGGCTCATGCCACCGACGAGGTTGCGCAGCGTCGTGATCGTGAGCTGCTCGACACCGACGATGTAGTTGGAGATCTCGTACACCGCGCTGCGCGGGTCGGTGACCTGGAAGTACACGACCGTGTCGATCGAGACCGTGAGGTTGTCCTGGGTGATCACCGGCTGCGGCGGGAACGACACGACCTGCTCGCGCAGGTCGATGCGGGCGCGCACCTTGTCGATGAACGGCACGATGATGTTCAGGCCGGGTGCCGCGGTGGTGCGGAAGCGGCCGAGGCGTTCGATGACGGCGGCCTGCGCCTGCGGGATGACCAGCACCGACTTGACGGCGATGGTCAGCACGAAGATCGCAATGACGGCCACGACCACAGCGGTGATCGGGTCCAACTCGGTTCACATCCTTCTTGGGTCACACAGCCGCTATGACCACGGCGGTCGCACCCGAGATCTCGACAACGGTGACGGCTTCGCCTTCTTCGACCACGGACCCGTCGAGGGTGCGGGCGCTCCAGGTGTCGCCGCCGATCTTGACCTGCCCGCCGTGCTCGTCCACGCGCGACACCGCGACGGCCTTGGCGCCGAGCAGTGCCTCGTGGTGCATCTTGATCCCCGACCCGAGCTGCAGCCGCTTCTTCACGAACGGCCTGGCACCGACGATCAAACCGACCGACGAGGCCGCGAAGACGAGCACGCTCACCAGGTCGGCGGCACCCAGAGCGGACACGCCCGCCGCGGCCAGCGCCGCGGCGCCGAGCATGACCAGCACGAAGTCACCGGAGAGAACCTCGGCGACGACGAGCAGTATCCCGACGATCAGCCAGATCAGCGCGGCCATGGCCCATACATACACCAACCGGGGGTGTGCGGCGCCGAGATTCACCGTGCTGGGCCCTCGACCGTAACGAAATCGATCAACCGGCGGAGTCCCGCGGGTCAGTCCTGGGGCACCGTGACGAAGTCGATCAGCCGCTCGACCGCACCGAGCAGGTCGGACTCGATGTCGCGGTAGCTGCCCACGGCACCCAGGACGCGCTGCCAGCCCTCCCACGTCTCGCCCCACCCCAGTGCCGCGCAGACACCTTCCTTCCACGGCACGCCGCGCGGGACGACCGGCCAGGCCTCGATCCTGAGCGCGGAGGGTTTGACGGCCTGCCAGATGTCGACGTACGGGTGGCCGGTGACCAGGACGTTGTCGTCGCGGACCTGGTCGACGATGCGCTGTTCCTTGGATCCGGCGACGAGGTGGTCGACCAGGACGCCGAGGCGGCGGTGGGGTGCGGTGCCGAACTCGGCGATGCGCCGGGGCAGCTCGTCGACGCCGTCGAGGGGCTCGACGACGATGCCCTCGACGCGCAGGTCGTGGCCCCAGACGCGTTCGACGAGCTCGGCGTCGTGCTTGCCCTCGACCCAGATGCGGCTGGCCTTGGCGGTGCGGGCGCGCAGGCCCTCGACGCGGACCGAACCCGAGGCGCTGATGCGGGGTTTCTGGGGCTGCGGCATCGGTTTGACGAGCGTGACGGGCTTTCCGTCGACGAGGAAGCCGGCGGGGTTGAGCGGGAACAGGCGGTGGCGGCCGTGGCGGTTCTCCAGGACGACCTGGCCGTGTTCGAACTTCACGACGGCACCGCAGAAGCCGCTGGCGGGATCCTCGACGACGAGACCGGGCTCGGCGGGAATCTCGGGGACCTTCTTGCGTTTCGGGTTGGAGAGGATGTCGCGGCCGTAGTCGTGAGAACGCACGGTGGGAAACCCTAGCCGTAGAACGGTTTGAAGGCGGTGAGCCACTCGTGGACGCGGTCGAGGTCGACGTCGGCACCGTGCAGGTCGTAGCCGTCGTACACGAGGTCCATCCAGTCGAACGCCGGGTCACCGACGTGCGCTCGCGGGTCGATGGCGACTGGGCCGTGCTGGCCTTGCAGGACGTTGCCTGGGTGCATGTCGCCGTGCAGCAGGACGGGTTTGACGTTGTGTCCGGCGAGTTCGCGGGCGTGGTCGTGTTCGGTGGCGTGATAGGTGCCGGTGCGCAGTGGCAGCAGGACTTCGAAGAGGAAGTCGACGCGAGCGGCGAGCGGCGGGAAGCCTGCAGGATCCGCGTCGTGGAGTTCGGGGACGACTTTGGCCGGGTCGGGCGCGGGTGTGCCGGGGTTGATCGCTTCCAGCAGCAGCGCGCCGTGGGAGAGGTCGGCGTCGATCAAGTTCACCATCGCGTCGGTGCCGGCCCACGCGGTGAGCGCTTTCGCTTCCAGGGCTGCGACTTCGTGGTGCGGGCACAGCTTCAGCACGGCGTCGGCGCACAGGAAGGTGGTGCCGGTGCTGCCGGGCATGAGCTTCACGACGGTGAGGTCCCAGCGGGCGGCGAGGGTGGCGAGCAGGTCAGGCAGTGCGTCGATCCAGGCGGTCACGTCCGTGCCGAAGCGCCGGACGAGCCGGGATCGGGCGTCTTCGTCGATCACCGGGCTCACGTTAGCGAGCCTGCTCCTGGTCGTCTCCGCAGTTGACCGTGATGGTCCGCAGGTCAGAACGCGGGCCACGGGATGGCAGGCCAGTCGCCGGACGGCTCCGGGTACACGCCGGCCGCGAGCAGCTTGTCGGTGCGTTCGGCGACGGCGCGGACCTCGGCGCGGGTGAGGTGGTCGTGCAGCGCCTCGCCCAGTGCTCCGTCGAGCTCCGATCTCAGGCGTCGCAACGGCTCCTGCACCTCGGCGGGCAGGGGTTCGCGGGCCCAGCCCCACAGCACGGTGCGCAGTTTGGGTTCGGTGTGCAGGCAGATGCCGTGGTCGACGCCGTAGACCGCGCCGTCGAGGGCGTGCAGGACGTGGCCGCCCTTGCGGTCGGCGTTGTTGACCACGACGTCGAACGCGGACATCAGGGCGATGCGCGGGTGGTCGGCGTGCACGAGCACGGCGGGGTCGCCGAAGCGGTCGTGGGCGTGGAAGACGGGGATCCAGCCGGGTTTGACGTCGTCGACGCCGATGATGTCGACGAGCTCGTCCTCCTCGCGGGTGTCGACCCACAGCTGCACCATGCCGGAGCCGAACGGGCCGGGGCGCAGCACCGTCGGCGGCACGATGTCGAGCCCACCGGCGGCGGAGATGAGGTAGGTGGCGACCTCGCGGCCGGCCAGGGTGCCGTCGGGGAAGTCCCACAACGGCCGTTCGCCGCGCACGGGCTTGTAGACGCACTGGGCGTCGACGCCGTCCAGGGAGATCTTGCAGAACAAGGTGGCGTTGGAGGCGTCGACGAGACGGCCCTCGACCTCGATGCGGCCGTGGTTCAGCAACTCCAGGGCCGCGGAGGTGTCCACGTCAGTCTTCTTCGGTGCGGCGGTAGCCGTTCTGCCGCGGGCAGATGTGGCCGTCCGCGTCGAGCGGTTCGGCGCACAGCGGGCAGGGCTTGCGGCCGGCGTTGACGACTCGGTCGGCGCGTTCGGCGAACGCGCGGGCGGCCGAGGGCGAGAGGAAGACCCGCACGGCGTCGGGGCCTTCCTCGGTGTCGTCGAGCACGACGGCCTCGTCGACCTCCTCCTCGGAGATCGCCAGGAGCTCGATCACGACGGCCTTGGACTCGGCGTCCCAGCCCAGTCCCATGGTGCCGACGCGGAACTCCTCCTCGACGGGCACGTCGAGGGGTTCGGTGTCCAGATCGTCGGGCGGCGCGTCGTCGGGGACGTCGGTGCCGAAGCGGCGGTGCACCTCCTCGAGCAGCGAGCCGATGCGTTCGGCGAGGACCTGGACCTGCTGCTTCTCGAGCGCGACGCTGATCAACCTGCTCTGCTCGGAGGCCTGCAGGTAGAAGGTGCGGTCGCCGGGCTGCCCGACGGTCCCTGCGATGAACCGGTCGGGTGCGCGGAATACGTGAATGACGCGAGCCATGGCACCTACGACCCTAGGCCACGCGGAGATCGTCGGCAGGTCCTCCCCCACCAAACACTCCGCGTATAGGGTCGGGTTGTGGTGAAGATCGCTTCGTACGGGACCTGGACCTCGCCGATCACGGCAGGCGACACGTCGAAGCCGGGTGGGGGGTTCCAGTGGGCCGACCTGCACGGCGAACGGGTGTGGTGGGCGGAGAGCCGTCCTGCCGAGGGCGGCAGGGTGGCGCTGGTGCGCGACGGCGCCGACGTGCTGCCCGCACCGTGGAACGCCCGCAACCGGGTGCACGAGTACGGCGGCCGGCCGTTCGTCGTGCTGTCCGAGGACCGGGTGGCGTTCACGAACTGGGACGACCAGCGCGTGTACGTGTTCAATCCGGACTCCCCGCAGCCCGAGCCGCTGACGCCGGAGCCGGACCGTCACCACGGCGTGCGCTACGCCGACCTGTCCGCGGGACCGGACGGCGAGGTGTGGTGCGTGCGGGAGACGATCACCGGTGACGCGCGCACCGACGTGCACCGCGACCTGGTGGCGATCACCGCCGCGGGCGAGGTGCGGGTGCTGGGTGCCTCGCACCACTTCATGACCGGCCCGAAGATCAGCCCCGACGGCACGAAGTTCGCGTGGATCGGCTGGAACCACCCGCAGATGCCGTGGGACGGCACCGAGCTGTGCGTGGCGTCGGTGGGGTCCTCCGAGCACGAGGTCGTGGCCGGTTCGCAGACCGAGGCGGTGTGCCAGTTCGAGTGGGAGGGCGACTCGCTGCTGGCGCTGACCGATCCCGACGGCTGGTGGAACCTCTTCCGCATCTCGCCCGACGGCACGCGCCGCAACCTCGCGCCGTGCGAGGAGGAGCTGGGCGGTCCGATGTGGCGGCTGGGCAACCGCTGGTTCGCGACGCTCTCGCCGGGCCGGTACCTGGTGGTGCGGTCGGGGCACCTGGCGGTGCTCGACGAGCGCAGCGCGACGGTGACCGACGTGCAGACCGACCTGCCGACGTGGGCGTCGGAGCTGTCGGTGCGCGACGGCGTGGTGATCTGCGGCGCGGCCAGCCCGACGTCGGAGTTCGCGGTGGTGCGGCTGGACCTGTCCAACGGGGAGCTGACGTACCTGACCGGCGGCGAGGAGTCGCCGGAGGCGGCGTACCTGCCGGTGCCGGTGGAGCGGGTGTTCGGGGAGATCCCTGCCTACGTCTACCCGCCGTCGAACCCGGACTTCGCCGCACCCGAGGGTGAGCTGCCGCCGTACGTGGTGCACGTGCACGGCGGCCCGACGGGGCGTGCGTTGCCGAAGCTGGACACCGACATCGCGTACTTCACCAGCCGCGGCATCGGTGTGGTGGCGGTGAACTACGGCGGCTCGACCGGCTACGGCCGGGCGTTCCGGGAGCGGCTGCGCGAGCAGTGGGGCGTGGTGGACGTGGAGGACTGCGCGTTCGTGGCGCAGCAGCTCGCGAAGGAGGGCACGGCGGACCCGGCGCGGCTGGGCATCCGCGGCGGCTCGGCGGGCGGCTGGACGTCGGCGGCGTCGCTGACCTCGACGGACGTGTACCGGTGCGGCATGGTGGCGTTCCCGATCCTGGACCTGGCGGGCTGGACGTCGGAGGGCGGCGAGACGCACGACTTCGAGTCGCGCTACGTCGAGGGCCTGGTCGGCACGCTGCCCGAGGCCGCGGACCGCTACCGGGACCGTTCGCCGTCGACGAAGGCGCGGTCGGTGTCGGGCCCGGTGCTGCTGCTGCAGGGCCTGGAGGACGAGATCTGCCCGCCCGAGCAGGCCGACCGTTTCGCCGCGGACCTGGCGGGGTCGGGGATCCCGCACGCGTACCTGACGTTCGAGGGCGAGCAGCACGGCTTCCGCAAGGCCGAGACGATCAAGACCGCGCTGGAGGCGGAACTGTCGTTCTACGGCCAGGTGTTCGGTTTCGAGCCGCCGGGAGTGCCGGTGCTGGACCTGTCTCGGTGAGCTCGTTGTCGCGCGGGGACCGGGTCGCGCTGGTGTCACCGGCCGGCCCGGCCCTGCCTTCGAGGCTCGCGGCAGGGGTGCAGGTGCTGCAGTCGTGGGGCCTGGAGGTCACCACACCTGTGGTGGCGCCGTGGTCGCTGCCGTACCTGGCCGGTTCCGATGCCGCGCGGGCCGCGGAGTTCGTGTCGGGCTGGTGCTCGGACGTTGCGGCGGTGTTCTGCGTGCGGGGCGGGTACGGCTGCCTGCGGATGACGGACCTGGTGCCGTGGAAGGACCTGCCGCCGCGGGTGTTCGTGGGGTCGTCGGACGTGACGGTGCTGCACACGGAGCTGAACGCGGTCGGCCTGCCGACGGTGTTCGGGCCGATGCCGGGCACGTCGGACTTCGTGGACGACCCACTGGCCCAGGCTCGGTTGCATTCGGTGTTGTTCGAGGACGTCCGGTCGTGGACGGCCGGAACGCCTGTGGTGCCCGGCGTCGCGCGCGGGGTGCTGACGGGCGGGAACGCGGCGTTGCTGGCGGCGGGCGTGGGCGGACCCCGGTGGGCGCCGCCGCCGGACGGGGCGATCGCGTTGCTGGAGGACGTCGGCGAGGAGCCGTACCGGCTGGACCGGATCCTGACGCAGCTGCTGCGGGCGGGGTGGTTCGAGCCGGTGTCGGGGATCGTGCTGGGGTCCTGGACGGGGTGCGGTGACGTGTCCTCGGTGCTGGTGGACCGCCTCGGGTCGCTGGGGGTGCCGGTGCTGGGCGAGTTCGGGTTCGGGCACTGCGCGGGGTCGTGGTCGTTGCCGCTGGGGGTGCAGGCGGAGCTGGACGCGTCGGCGGGGACGTTGACGCTGGTGCAGGCGCGCTGACGCAGGCGTCCCCTCGATCTCGGACCCCTGCATCGCTACGTGCTCAGCGGGTTCCACACCCCCGCCGCCGCGCGCTCTGCCGCCCACAGCGCTGTCGGCCACGGCGTCTGCAAGTATCACCAACCCAACATCAACAAGCCTGTAACCACACCCATCCTGTTCGGTGTCCGTCGAACAGGATGGGTGTAGTTACAGGCGATTCGATCATGAGTTGGTGGTACTTGCAGACGCCTCAAAGCCACGGGGTGGACACTGTTCAGCTTCCTGACCTGCGGTTCTGTGCGTCCAGTCGCAACTGGTCGGTCTGTTCCCCGATAGCCGCGATCTGGCGAGCCAGCCCAGGATGCCCGTCCTGCAACCCAGGCCCGGCCTCGGCGAGCGGCCCGAGCAACCCGGCCGCGTCCTCCTCGCCCAGCGCCTGCTGCACCCCGGCGTCGTGCGGCCCGACCTGCGCCGCGAGCATCCTCAGCACGCCGGCGTTGTTGCGGGCCCAGGTGGCGACGGCCTTGTCGCCCGCGCGGCGGTCTCGTTCGGCCTGCACGCGTTCGTCGCCGGTGCCGGACTCGCCGGTGCGGCGGACGCGCAGGTACCTCTTCTCGGCGGCCTGTCTGCTCGCGACGCCGAGGGCTGGGGCGAGGTCCGCCCAGCTGGTGCCCAGGGCGCGGGCGGCTTCGATGAGTTGGGGTTCCCAGCCCGACAGTTCGTCGCGGAGGGTTCTGAGCAGCATCAACGCGGCCAGGACCTCACGGGCGTCACCCGGTGAGGCGGCGGTGGCGCGGACGGTCTCGTAGTCGTTCGTCATGTGTCGTCCTTCCGATGACGCTCGGCACTTGTCATCGTTTCGACGACATGCTACAACGGTGGTGCAGCGCATTGACAGTCCAACGAGGGATTACAGGAGGTGTCAGATGTTGATGCGCACTGACCCGTTCCGTGAGCTGGACCGGCTGACGCAGCAGGTGTTCGGGACTCCGGGTACGTGGTCTCGGCCCACTGCGATGCCGATGGACGCCTACCGCGACGGCGAGCAGTTCGTGGTGTGCTTCGATCTGCCGGGTGTGACGCCGGATGCGATCGAGCTCGACGTCGAGCGCAACGTGCTGACGGTCAAGGCGGAGCGCAGGCCGATCGGCAAGGACGTCGAGATGCAGGTGTCGGAGCGGCCGCTGGGCGCGTTCTCGCGGCAGCTGTTCCTGGGTGACACGCTCGACACCGACCACATCGACGCCAAGTACGACGCGGGTGTGCTGACGCTGCGGATTCCGATCGCGGAACGCGCGAAGCCCCGCAAGATCGCGATCGGCACGGGCGAGGACGCGCCCAAGCAGATCGACGCGTGATACGCCTGGCGGGCGGCGGCCATCCGGGTGACGCCCGGTAGGCTTCCGCCCGCCATGAGACCCCAGCCTCAGTGGGCGGCGTTAGACGTCTACGCGTCCAACTCCGACCTCTACGCCGATCCCCGACTGGTGGAACGGGTGGACTACCGGCGTCGCTTCAAGCGCCACCGGCCCCGCACGCCGTCCGTCGTCCTCGCCCCGCACGGCGGCGGTATCGAGGTCGGCACGTCGGAACTGTGCCTCGCGATCGCGGGCTACCACCCGTCGACGCGGGTGCCGATCGGGCAGACGCACGACTACTGGATGTTCGAGGGCCTGCGGTCGGTCGCGAACGACGAGCTGCACGTGACGTCGTCGAACTGCGACGACCGCGTGGCCCGCGAGCTGGTCTCGGGTGCCTCCCACGCGCTGGGCCTGCACGGGTGCACGGCCGCCGCGGCGGGCCTGGAGGACCACGACCGGGCGGTGCTGGTCGGCGGGCGGGACGCGTTGCTGCGGCTGGAGCTGCTGACGCGGCTGCGGCGGGCCGGGTTCCACACGATCGACGCGGTGGACCACCCGATACTGGGCGGCTACGACAGAGCGAACATCGCGAACCGCACGCGGTCGCGGCAGGGCGGTCAGCTGGAGCTGACCACTCCCCTGCGCACGGCGATGTTCGCGGAGAACTCGCGGTCGGACCGCCGGCACACGACGACCGAGGTGTTCTGGGACTTCGTGCACGCGTGCCGGGCGGCGCTCACGGCCCGTGAAGCGCTCAACAACTAGCGTTGTGCGGATGCGACTGAACGCGGTCACGGTCGGAACGTCACACCCGAAGATGCTCGCCGAGTTCTACGCCCGGCTGCTCGGCACCGTCCCGGCGGAGGTGGACGAGGACTGGGCGCTGGTGCGGACGCCGGGTGGCATGGCGGTGAACTTCGAGCTCGAACGGCAGTTCCGGCCTCCGGTGTGGCCGAGCGAGCCGGGAAGCCAGGTCGCCACGCAGCACCTCGACATCGAGGTCGACGACCTCGGCGCGGCGACCGCGCACGCCGTGGCGTGCGGGGCGGTGCTGGCGGAGGTGCAGCCCCAGCAGGACGTGCGGGTGCTGTTCGATCCGGACGGCCACCCGTTCTGCCTGTTCCTCGGCTAGACACGACAGAGCGGTGAAGACGCGGGCGTGCGCCTTCACCACCCTCGTGCGTTCTACAGGTACTTCTTGAGTTCCCGCTTGGCCAGCGACATGCGGTGGACCTCGTCCGGCCCGTCCGCGATGCGCAGGGTGCGGGTCGCGGCCCACAGCTCGGCGAGCGGGAAGTCCTGGCTGACGCCGGCGCCGCCGTGGGCCTGGATGGCCTTGTCGATGACCCATTCGGTCATCAGCGGGGTGCCGATCTTGATGGCCTGGATCTCGGTGTGGGCGCCCTTGTTGCCGACGGTGTCCATCAGCCACGCGGTCTTGAGCACGAGCAGGCGGGCCTGTTCGATGCGGACGCGGGACTCGGCGATCCACTCGTGCAGCACGCCCTGGGTGGCGATGGGCCTGCCGAACGCGACTCGGGAGACGGCGCGGCGGCACATCAGTTCGAGGGCGCGTTCTGCCATGCCGATCAGGCGCATGCAGTGGTGGATGCGGCCGGGGCCGAGGCGGGCCTGCGCGATGGCGAAGCCCTCGCCCTCGCCTGCGATGAGGTTCGAGGCCGGGACGCGGACGTTGTCGAAGATGATCTCGGCGTGGCCGCCGTGCGCGTAGTCGGAGTAACCGAAGACGTGCATGGCGCGCTTGACGGTGATGCCGGGGGTGTCGCGCGGGACGAGGATCTGCGACTGCTGGCGGTGCCGGTCGGCGTCGGGGTCGGTCTTGCCCATCACGATGAAGATGGCGCAGTTGGGGTTCATTGCGCCCGACGACCACCACTTGCGGCCGTTGATGACGTAGTCGTCGCCGTCGCGTTCGATGCGGGTGGCGATGTTGGTGGCGTCGGAGGAGGCGACCTCGGGTTCGGTCATGCAGAACGCGGAGCGGATCTCGCCGTCGAGCAACGGCTGCAGCCACTGCTTCTTCTGCTCGTCGGTGCCGAACATGGTCAGCACTTCCATGTTGCCGGTGTCGGGCGCGGCGCAGTTGAGCGCTTCGGGGGCCAGGTGCGGGCTGCGGCCGGTGATCTCCGCGAGCGGCGCGTACTGCAGGTTGGTCAGGCCGCCGTGTTCGGGGTGGAAGAGGTTCCACAGGCCCTGTTCGCGGGCCTTGGTCTTGAGCTCTTCGAGGATCGGCTGGCGTTCCCACGGGTCGGCGGCGTCGTGCAGCTGCTGCTCCAGGACGGCTTCGGCCGGGTAGACGTGCTCGTCCATGAACGCGAGCAACTTCGCGCGCAGTTCCTCGGTCTTGGTGTCGTAGGCGAAGTCCATGGTCAGAGCTCCTTGTGGGCGGCGGCGAGACCCTGCCGCACGAGGGGAACGGTGAAGGCGCCGAGCTTTTCGAACCCGGCGCCGACGGTCTTGCCGAGGGTGTTGCGGTAGTGGATGCCTTCGACGATGACGGCGAGCTTGAAGTAGCCGAAGGCGATGTACCAGCCCAGACCGGAGGTGTCGGCGCCGGTGCGGGCGGTGTACCGGGCGACGAGCTGGTCGGCGGAGAGGAACCCCGGCATCGACGGGACGCTGCCGGTGATGGGGTCGTTGTCGACGCCGAGGCCCTGCCAGTAGACGTAGAGCAGGCCGAGGTCGGCGAGCGGGTCGCCGAGGGTGGCCATCTCCCAGTCCAGCACGGCGCTGATCTGCAACGGCGAGGAGGTGACCAGCGCGTTGTCGAGCCGGTAGTCGCCGTGGATGATCGCCACGCGCGGTGAGTCGGGGACGGTGGCGGCGAGTTTGTCGCGCAGTTCGTCGATGCCGGGCAGGTCGCGGCTGCGGGAGGCGTCGAGCTGTTTGCCCCACCGCTTCACCTGCCGCGCGAGGAACCCTTCCGGGCGCCCGAAGTCGCCGAGGCCCACCGACTCGGGGTCGACGGAGTGCAGGTCGGCGAGCACGTCGACGAGCTTGCGCGAGAGCACGGTGGCCTTCTCGGAGTTGAGCCACGGGCACTGCTTGCGTTCGCGCAGCGCCACACCGGGCATCTCCGACATGAGGTAGAAGGGCGCGCCGATGACGGAGGTGTCCTCGACGAGCTGGTGCGCGTGCGGGACCGGCACCGACGTGTGCTCCAGGGCGGAGATGACGCGGAACTCGCGGGCCATGTCGTGGGCGGTGGCGAGGACGTGGCCGAGCGGCGGGCGGCGCAGGACCCACCGCTGGGTGCCGTCGGTGACGCGGTAGGTGAGGTTGGAGCGGCCGCCAGGGAACAGCTCGCCGGTCAGCGGGCCTGTGCCCAGGTGCGTGGCCAGCGCCTGCAGGTCGAGGCCGGGAAGGTCGGTCACAGGGTCACTCCGAGGGTGGCGAGGTGGGCGCGGGTGGACTCGGCGCCGGTGTGGCGGAACGCGTGCATGCCGACGGCCTGGGCGGCGTCGACGTTGACCGGCGCGTCGTCGAAGAACACCGCGCGGGCGGCGGACACACCGATCTGCTCGAGGGTGTGGCGGTAGATGCGCTCGTCGGGCTTGCGCAGGCCGACGCGACCGCTGATCACCACGGTGTCGAACAGCTCGATGAGCAGGTCCTTCGGGTAGCCCTCGCCCCAGCTGTTGGACAGCAACGCGGTGTGCAGGCCGCACGCGCGGGCCTTGCGGACGAGCTCGACCATCGCCGGGTCGGGCGACGCGCCACCGAACATGCGCTTGAGCAGCCCGTTCTCGTCGATCCTCGCGCCGCTGGTGGTGATCAGCTCGGCGGCGAGGAGCCGTTCGAACTCCGCCACGGTCAGCTCTCCGGTCTCGAGCTGGTGCACGGGGTTGTCCGGACGGGCCTCGCGGCTCATCCACTCGCGCATGATGCGGTGGTAGACCTCGCGGTCGATGGCCTCGGCGTGCAGCCACGCGCCGACGAACTCGGGCACGGAGACCGTCAGGACCCCGCCCCAGTCGAAGACGAGCGCGTCGACGACCGGCTGCTCCGGAAACGTTGTGTCACCCACGACTCGGAGGGTACCGACCGGTCGGTATGTCGGCAACAGGGTGAACCGGATCATCAACTTTCGGTGGACGGGACAACTGCCTTTATTCGGTTTCCGGCCCTTCCGGACGTGGATACGTTCGAGTCCGAAGGGGGTCCGACAACTCATGGCAAGGATGCTGACGGCGGCGCTGGCCGCCGCGATGGCGCTCGCCATCACCCAGGTCCCACCCGCCCGCGCGGCGGGTGACGGACGGATCGTCACGACCGACAAGGGCGCTGTCGCCGGAACGGTGACAGCCACGTATCGCACGTTCGGCAACATTCCGTTCGCGGCGCCGCCGGTGGGTGAGAACCGGTGGCGCGATCCGCAGCCGGTGACGCCGTGGCAGGGGGTGCGGGACGCGACGACACCGGCTCCGGTGTGCGCGCAGGTGGCGCAGCTGGGCGAGCCTGGATCGGATGTCGAGGACTGTCTGTACCTGAACGTCACCACTCCGGCCGGGGCGTCGTCGAAGCCGCGGCCGGTGATGGTGTGGATCCACGGCGGCGGGTTCGTCAACGGCGCGGCGTCGGGCTACGACGCCCGGAGGCTGGTCACGGCCAACGACGTCGTGGTCGTGACGGTGAACTACCGGCTCGGGGTGTTCGGGTTCTTCGGCTATCCGGGACTGCCGGGGTCGGGGGCGTTCGGGATCGCCGATCAGCAGGCGGCGCTCAAGTGGGTGCAGCGCAACATCCGTGCGTTCGGCGGCAACCCGCGCGATGTCACCGTGTTCGGTGAGTCCGCCGGTGGGCTGAGTGTGTGCGCTCAGCTCGCGTCACCGGCTGCGGCAGGACTGTTCGCCAAGGCGGTCATCCAGTCCGGACCGTGCGGGCTGGGCGTGCCGAACGGCGAACCGGGCGGGCTGCAGACGTTCTGGAAGCCGCGCGAGGACGTCGAGAACCAGGGCGCCGGACTGGACCTCGGGTGCGCGGACCTCGCGTGTCTGCGGGATTTGCAGGTGCCGAAGCTGCTGACGGTGCACGGCCAGTTCGCGCAGCCGGCGTTCCGCACGCGGGTGCTGCCGATCAACCCGCACGTCGCGCAGAACACGGGCCGCACGCGGCGGGTGCCGACGCTCGTGGGGTCGACGCACGACGAAGGAACGCTGTACACGGCGCTGATCGCGCCGGCGCCGATCCCGGACTCGGCGTTCGCGGCGAAGGCGGCGGCGGTGTTCGGCACGGACCTCGGTGCTCGGGTCGTGGCCCGGTATCCGCTCAACGGCAACGGTGACGCCCGCGACGAGCTGGCGGCGGCGCTGACGGACCGCTCGTGGGCGTGCCCGACCCAGGAGACGCGCCGTGAACTGGGCCGCCGGATGCCGGTGTCGGGCTACGAGTTCGCTGATCGCGACGTTCCGATGATCTTCCCGGACATGCCGCCGTTCCCCGGCGGCTACCGCGCCTATCACGGGTCCGAGCTGCCGTTCCTCTTCGACTTCGGTGTGCCGTTGACGTCGGCGCAGCGGGAGTTGTCGGACTACCTGATCGCGGCGTGGGGACGGTTCGCGCGCATCGGTGATCCGGGGTGGCGTGCGCCGGTGCAGTCGCTGGCGGCCGGCGCGGTCGGGCCGACGGATTTCGTGAAGGACCACCACTGTGATTTTTGGGGGCAGCAATGAGTTCACGAGTGTTGACGGCGGTGATCGTGGCCGCGCTGGCGTTCACCGTCACGCAGGCCCCGGCCAGCGCCGAGGGTGATGGTGCGGTGGTGCGCACCGACAAGGGCGCGGTGAAGGGCGCGGTCACCGACGCGTATCGGACGTTCGGCGCTATTCCGTTCGCGGCGCCGCCGGTGGGTGAGAACCGGTGGCGTGATCCGCAGCCGGTCACTCCCTGGCGCGGCGTGCGGGACGCGACGAAACCCGCGCCGGTGTGCGCTCAGGTGGCACAGCTCGGCATGCCTGGATCGGATTCCGAGGACTGCCTCTACCTCAACGTCACCACCCCGGCGGCACGATCGGCCAAACCGCGGCCGGTGATGGTGTGGATCCACGGCGGCGGGTTCTCCAACGGCGCTGCGAGCCAGTACGACGCGAGGGCGTTCGCGGCGAAGACCGACGCGGTCGTGGTGACGATCAACTACCGGCTCGGGGCGTTCGGGTTCTTCGGCTATCCGGGTCTGCCGGGGTCGGGCGCGTTCGGGATCGCGGACCAGCAGGCGGCGTTGCGGTGGGTGCAGCGCAACGCCCGCGCGTTCGGCGGCAACCCGCGCAACGTCACGATCTTCGGCGAGTCCGCCGGCGGCGACAGCGTGTGTGCGCAGCTGGCGTCGCCGCGGGCGGCGGGGTTGTTCGGCAAGGCGATCATCCAGTCCGGGCCGTGCGCGGCCGCCTTCCCCGCCGGGCAGCCGGGACAGTTCGTGTCGGTGTGGCAGCCGCGTGCCGAGGTGGAGCAGCGGGGCGCGGCGCAGCCGTTGGGGTGTGCGGACATCGCGTGCCTGCGGGCGTTGCCGGTGTCGAAGCTGCTGCCGGTGCACGGGATGTTCGTCTCGCCCGCCTACGACACGGCGGTGCTGCCGATCAGTCCGCAGGTCGCGCAGCAGACCGGGCGGATGCACCGGGTGCCGACGCTGGTCGGGTCGACGCACGACGAGGCGACGCTGTTCCAGGCGTTGATCCAGCCCGCTGTGGTGCCCGAGTCGCAGTACCGCGCTCAGCTCGCGGCCGTGTACGGGGAGGACGGCGCCGGCCGGGTCGCGCAGCGGTATCCGGTGAACGGCAACGGTGACGCCCGCGACGAGCTCGCGGCAGTGCTGACGGACGACTCGTGGGCGTGCCCGTCGCACGACACGCGGCGGCAGCTGGGCTCCCGCGCGAGGGTCTCGGGCTACGAGTTCGCCGACCCGGACGTTCCGATGATCTTCCCGGACATGCCGCCGTTCCCCGGCGGCTACCGGGCTTATCACGCGTCCGAGCTGCCGCTGTTGTTCGACTTCGGCGTGAAGCTCACGCCGGAGCAGCGCGAACTGTCGGGCTACATGATCTCGGCGTGGGGACGGTTCGCGCGCACCGGTGATCCGGGGTGGCGTGCGCCGGTGCAGTCGCTGGCGGCCGGCGCGGTCGGGCCGACGGATTTCGTGAAGGACCACAAGTGCGATTTCTGGGGAGCGATGTGACGAGGACGCTGACGGCGGTGCTCGCCGCCGTGATGGCCTGTGCCGTGGTGGTGGCTCCGGCTGCCGCCGAGGGTGATGGTGCGGTGGTGCGCACCGACAAGGGCGCGGTGAAGGGCACCGTCACCGACGCGTATCGGACGTTCGGTGCCATTCCGTTCGCGGCGCCGCCGGTGGGTGAGAACCGGTGGCGTGATCCGCAGCCGGTGACGCCGTGGCGGGAGGTGCGGGACGCGACGAAGCCCGCGCCGGTGTGCGTGCAGAACTCGCAGCTGGGCTTGCCCGCATCGGATGTCGAGGACTGTCTGTACCTCAACGTCACGACTCCGGCGGCACGATCGGCCAAGCCGCGGCCGGTGATGGTGTGGATCCACGGTGGTGGGTTCACCGCGGGAGCGGCGTCGCAGTACGACGCGCGGTGGCTCGCGACGAAGAACGACGCGGTGATCGTGACGGTCAACTACCGGCTCGGGGTGTTCGGGTTCTTCGGTCATCCCGGTCTGGCGGGGTCGGGCACGTTCGGCCTGGCCGACCAGCAGGCGGCGCTGAAGTGGGTGCAGCGCAACGCCCGCGCGTTCGGTGGCAACCCGCGCAACGTGACGATCTTCGGCGAGTCCGCGGGTGGGTTGAGCGTGTGTGCGCAGCTGGCGTCACCGCGGGCGGCGGGGTTGTTCGCCAAGGCGATCATCCAGTCCGGACCGTGCGGACTCACCTTCCCCAGCAGCGCACCGGAGCAGTTCACCGGCGTGTGGCGGCCACGCGCGGACGTGGAGAAGCAGGGTGTGGGCACCCTGGGGTGCGCCGATCTCGCGTGCCTGCGGGCGCAGCCGGTGACCAGGCTGCTGACGGTGCACGACCAGTTCGCCTCGCCCGCCTACGACACCGCGGTGCTGCCGGTCGACCCGGTGGTGGCGCAGCGCACGGGCCGCATGCATCCGGTACCGACGCTGGTGGGGACAACCCACGACGAGATGACGTTGTTCGCGCCGTTGCTGTGGCCGCAGCCGGTACCCGAGGCCGGCTACCGGGACCTGCTGGCGGCGATCTTCGGTCCGCGGCACGTGGACAGCATCGCCGCGCGCTACCCGGTCAACGGCAACGACGACGCGCGCGACGAGATCGCGCGGGTGCTGACGGACAAGTCGTGGTCGTGCCCGTCGCAGGTCGCGCGCCGGGAGCTGGGACGGCACGCTCGGGTGTCGGGGTACGAGTTCGCCGACCAGGACGTGCCGCTGATCTTCCCGCTGCCGCCGTTCCCGGACTACCAGGCCTACCACGGGTCTGAGCTGGTGATGCTGTTCGAGTTCCCCGGTGTCACGCTCTCGCCGGCGCAGCGTGCGGTGTCGGACTACATGATCGCCGCGTGGGGCAGGTTCGCGCGGACGGGTGATCCGGGGTGGCGGGCGGAGGTGCAGTCGCTGGCGCCGGGCGCGATCGGGGGAACTGATTTCGCCCGAGATCACCGGTGCGGGTTCTGGTCGTCCATTCTGTAGGCATGCCCGGCTACCGCGAGCTCGCCCGCGATCGCGAGTTCCGCGCCCTGTTCGTGGCGCACGTGGTGTCGGTGGCCGGGGACCAGTTCGCGAGGGTCGCGCTGACGGTGCACGTCTACGACCGCACCGCCAGCGCCGGCCTGACCGCGCTGACGTACGCGTTGACGTTCCTGCCGGACCTGGTCGGCGGGCCGCTGCTCTCGGGCCTGGCCGACCGGTTCGCGCGCAAAGAGGTGATGGTGGCCGCCGATCTCGTGCGGGCGGTCCTGTTGTTGTTCATGGCGGTGCCGGGGATGCCGTTGTGGGCGCTCGCGGCACTGCTGGTGCTGGTGCAGTTCGCCGGTGCCCCGCACGGGGCGGCGCGGGCGGCGTTGCTGCCGCAGGTCCTGCCCGACGAGCGGTATCCGATGGGGCAGGCGGTGCTGAGCACGGTCACGCAGGCCGCCCAGGTCGCCGGGTTCCTCACCGGTGGCGCGATGGTGGCGTGGCTCGGGCCGGGCCCGGTGCTGGTGGCGGACGCGGTGACGTTCGGGGTCTCGGCGTTGCTGGTGCTGGTGTTCCTGCTGGACCGCCCCGCCCCGCGTGGTCCGCGGGTGCGGGCGTGGCCGGGAGATCTCGTCGGCGGCGCGCGGCTGGTGTGGGGTGACCGCCAGCTGCGGGCGCTGGTCGCGCTGGCGTGCGTGTCGGGTTTCTACATCGCCGCGGAGGCGCTCGCGGCACCGCTGGCGGCCCGGCTGGGTGCGGGTCCGGCGGCGGTGGGGGCGATCTTCGGCGTGGTGTCGGCGGGCACGGCGGTGGGCATGCTGGTCCTGGCGCGGGTGCCGCGCGCGCAGGGGCTGCGGTGGATGCCGTGGCTGGCGGTCGTGTCGTGCGCGGTGTTGCTGCCGATGGCACTGTCGCCGGGATTGGCGTGGTCGCTGGTGCTGCTCGGGCTGTCGGGGGCGGCGAGCGGGTACCAGCTGCTCGCGAACGCGTTGTTCGTGCGTTCGGTGCCCGACGCGACGCGGGGGCAGGCGTTCGGGCTGGCGGTCACGGCGCTGCGGGTGTCACAGGGTCTGGGCATCGCGGCGGCAGGGGCGATGGCGCACTGGTGGCCGGTGCACCACGTCATCGCCGCGATCGCCGGACTGGGGACGGTGGCCGCGGCGGGGGCGGCGTGGGAGTGGAGGAAGGTCCGGCGGTCGGTGCCGCAGTTCTAGGGACTGGGGCGGTTCTGACAACACTGCCCGTTCTGACAGCGGCCCGAGCGGTCACTCCCCCAGTTCCGACAGCACGGCGCGCGCCCGCCGCTCCGCCAGCGCCCTGCCGTGGCGGGCGGCGACTTCCACGGCGTCGGTCGCCGTCACCGTCGCGGCCGCGGTGTCGCCGAGCGCGATCTGGTCGCGGGCCAGTTCGGTGAGCACGTCGGCTTCGAGCAGGAGCTGGTGGTTGGCGCGCAACAACTTCAGCGACTCCTCCGCGCACGCCTTGGCCGTGCGGGCGTCGCCGAGCTCGCGGTGCGCGGCGGCCAGGCCCAGCAGGGAGGCGCATTCGCCGTAGCCGAAGCCGATCTCACGGGCCCGGTGCAGGGTGTCCTGGAACGCGCGGAGGGCTTCGACGTGCTCGCCCAGGCCGTGGTGGACGCCGGCGAGGACCATGATCACGTTGACCTGGGTGCGGCGTTCGGCGACCTCCGTGCTCAGGGTCAGGGCCTCCTGGGCGACGCGGCCTGCCAGTTCGAGGCGTCTGGCGTCGAGGTGGACCTCGGCGAGGCAGGCCAGTGACGCGACCTCGCCGATGCGCTGCCCGGCCTGGCGGCAGTAGGCGAGCACACGTTCGTGGTCGGCGGCCGACTCGTCGAGACGGCCGAGGGCCCACCTGGCGATGCCGCGGCCGTTGAGGCAGCGGTGGGTGTGTTCGCGGTGCCCGAGACCGCGGGCCAGCTCCAGGGCCTGGTCGTGCGCGGACAGCGACTCGTCCGGGCGGCCGGCGTAGGTGGTCGCGTTGCCGATCGAATTCCACGTCCGCAGCTCGAGCTCGACGTTGCCGGTCGTCCGGGCCAGTTCCAGCGCCGATCCGAGGTACTTCAGCGCTTCCTCGGGGCGGCCGAGCTGGATGATCTGCCTGCCGATGTTGAGCAGCGCTTCCGCTTCGGCGCCGGGATCGCCCAGCTCACGGGCCAGCGCGAGCATCTGTTCGTGGTGCTCGGCGGCCCGTTCCCACTCGCTGATGTTGTAGAGGATCTGCCCGAGCAGGTCCAGCAGCGACAACCGGGCGGGGTTGTTGCCCGCGGTGATCGCCACGCGCAACGCCGCCACGAACGTCGCGATGGCCTCCCTGGTGTGACCGCAGGCCCGCAGGTAGCCGTGCAGCACGTCGACCATGCGCCACGCCAGGCGCTGCGCCGACGGCCGGGTCGCCGCCCACGTGACGGCGGCCAGCAGGTTGTGGCGTTCCTGCTCCAGCCACCTGACCGCGTCCGGTTCGCTCAGGCCGGGATCGACGGGTTCGTCGCGCAACGCCGCCACCGGGAACGCCACCCGTGCCGCCGCGGTGGCCCGCCGCAGGTAGTGCTCGACCAGCCGGCACAAGGCGTCGTCGGTGTCGTCGTCACGAGCCAGGCCCGCGGCGTAGGAGCGGATCAGGTCGTGGAACCCGCACCGGCCGGGTGCCGTGCGTTGCAGCAGACCGGCGGCGGCGAGCCGGTCGAACGCCCGCCGGATCTCGGCGGTGCCGGTGCCGGCGAGCGCGGCCGCCGCGTCCACCCCGACGTCGGGGCCCGGCACGACGCCGAGCAGCCGGAACAACGTCTGGTCGTCGCGGTGCAGCCGCAGGTAGGACTGGTCGAACGCGGCACGCACCGCGGACCGTTCGTCGCCGTCGATCGCGAGGGCGGAGACCCGGTCGCGGGTCGTGAGCTCGGTGACGTACTCGGTGACGCTGCAGCCGGGGTCCGCCGCGAGGTTCGCCCCGGCGATCCGCAGCGCCAGCGGCAGGTGCGCACAGGTGTCCGCGAGCCGGCCCAGCGCCTCCGGTTCGGCCTCGGCCCTGCCGGTGCCGACCAGGTCGGCCAGCACCGCACGGGACTCGGCGCCGCTGAGCACGTCCAACGCCAGCCCCGTCGCACCGGGATCGACGACCATCCCGCGCAGGTCGTGGCGGCTGGTGATCAGCACGACGCACCCTGGCTGGCCGGGCAGCAACGGCCGCACCTGGCCCGCGTCGGCAACGTTGTCGAGCACCAGCAGCATCCGGCTACCGCTGAGCGCACTGCGCAGCAACGCCGCCTGCTCCTCGACCTCCGCGGGCATCTGGTCGCGGCCGAAGCCCAGCGCACCCAGCAACCTCGTCAGCGCCGCCGACACCGGCAACGGCGGGTCCGCCGCGAAACCCTGCAGGTTCACGTACAGCTGACCGTCGGGGAACCGGTCACGCCACCGGTGCGCCACGTGCACGGCCAAGCTGGTCTTGCCCACCCCGGGCGGACCGGAGATCACGATCGTGCGGTCCCCGGCACCAGGCCCGAACGCCAGCTCGTCCAGCCGCGCGATCGCGTCCTCACGGCCGACGAACCGGCTCACCCCGCCCGGCACCTGCGCGATGACGTGCGCCGGCACCGGGTCACCGCCGTCACCCGCCGTCAACGCCGTCTGATGCGCCCGCTGCAACCTGGCACCGGGCTCGACCCCGAGCTCCTCGGTGAACCTGCGCCGCACCCTCCGATACGTCCGCAACGCGTCCGCACGCCGACCACCCAGGTGCAGCGCCTCCACCAGCTGCGCCCAGAACGTCTCGTGCCACGGGTGCTCCTCGGTCACCCGCACCAGCTCACCGATCACCTCACTGTGCCGGCCCAGCTCCAGGCTCACGTCGAAGAACCGCTCCCGCGCCCGCATCAGCTCCTCGGCCAGCGGCGGCACGTCCTCGCGATGCAACGACTCCGACGCCACGTCCGGCAACACCGGCCCGCGCCAGCACCGCAACGCCTCCCCCAGCAACGCCCGCTCATCTTCGAGCCCGGCGCCCGCGGCCGCCCGCACGGCGTCGCGGAACCTGGTCAGGTCCAGCGCGTCGTGCGGCACCCGCAGCAGGTAGCCGTCCGGGTGGGTCTCGATGACGGCCCCGTCACCGAGCATCCTGCGCAGCCGCAGCACGTACATCTGCACCGAAGTGCGACCCGCCGGCGGTGCGTCCGCACCCCACAGCCGGTCCACGATCACGGACTTGAGCACGACGGTGTTCACCCGCAACAACAACGTCGCGAGCAGGGCCCGCTGCTTCGGGCCGTTCACGTGCACGGCACACCCGTCCCGGCTGACCTGCAGCGGGCCGAGCACACCGAACGTGAGCACCACACACCCCCTGACCACGCGAGGGTGCCGATTCAACCAGTGGAAGCGGACGAGGACATGTCGTGGCCGCGGTGGAGGGTGCCGGCGCAGCACCCTCCACCCGGCCGACAGCACTCACAAGTGTCAGACGGTCCAGTCCGTCGACGCGAACGTCCAGTCCGTTGAGGACGCGAAGGTCCAGTCGGTGGAGGCGAACGTCCAGTCGGTCGACTTCGCGAAGGTCCAGTCCGTCGAGGTGAAGGTCCAGTCGGTGGACAGCGCGCGGTTCATCATGACCGTCTCCTTGTGGGATGTGTTGCGGTTGTGCGAGGGGTGAAAAAAGGTGAGGACTACTCAGAGTGAGGTCCCCCACATGGAGCCACGACTTCGCGTGACCCGGTAGCTACAGTGGTTTGTTCCTAGTGGATTTCGGTGGGGGTGGCAGCGTGCCTTGGCTCGACCCGCGCCGGTGGAAGTTATGGTCCCTTCCTCCTGTCGTGCTGACCTACGTCGTGACGACTGCCGTGACGGCGGCACTCGTCACGCTCGCAACCGCACGGCTTACCCCTGTCGAGGCGCGCCACTGGATCTGGTTCGCGGCACTCTCCGTCGCCGCACTGACACACCTCGAAGCGGCGCGCGGCATCGAACGCATCCGCGAAATCTCCTCTGAGGGTGTCCCTCACGCGCAGATGCAGTCGGTCTGGCAGTTCGCGGGCGTGCTCGTTCTCCCGATGCCACTGGTCGTCCTGCTGGTCGTGACCATTTATCTGCACGCGTGGCTGCGGGTGTACAAACGCCGGGCGGTTCTCTACCGGAAACTGTTCTCCGCCGCCACTGTCGTACTTGGATGCGCCGCAGCGCAATGGGTGCTGGCCATGTTCTCCGCGACAAACCCGTCCGACCTGGACGGTCCACGCGGGCTGGTCGCACTCGTCGTGGCCGGATTCCTCTACTGGTTCGTCAACTACGCCCTGGTCGTCGGCGCCATCATCATGACCAACCCCGCGAACCCCATGCGGACCGCGCTCGGCCACGCCTCCGACGTCCTCATCGTCACCGCGTCCGTCGGCCTCGGCTCCGGCATCGCGATCATCGCCACCGCCCGGCCGTGGCTCTCACCGATCCTGCTGCTCACCGTCCTGGCCCTGCACATGGGCCTGCTGCTGCCGCAGTTCCGCATCGCCGCCCGCACCGACTCCAAGACCGGCCTGGTCGACGCCACCTTCTGGCACGACGTCGCCGAACGCGAGATCGCCCGCGCCCGCCGCCTCGTCTCCACCGTCGGCGTCCTGATCCTCGACCTCGACCACTTCAAACAGATCAACGACACCTACGGCCACCTCGCCGGCGACCGCGTCCTGCGCGCCGTCGCCGACGCCCTCAAACACGCCGTGCGCTCCTACGACCTCGTCGGCCGCTTCGGCGGCGAGGAGTTCGCCGTCCTGCTGCCCGGCGTCGGCACCAACGAGGTCCGCGCCACCGCCGAACGCATCCGCTTCGACATCGCCCGCCTCGAGGTCGAGGTCGTCGACCGCGTCGGCGAGACCCGCGTCATCACCGGCCTCACCGGATCCGTCGGCGCCGCCGTGTTCCCCGACTCCGCGACCGAGCTCAGCCCCCTGCTGCTCGCCGCCGACGACGCCCTCTACCAGGCCAAGAGCAACGGCCGCGACCGCGTCGCCACCGCCCAGGTCCACTAAGGCGCGTCGAGGAACTCCGCGATCCGCGTCGCCACCGCGTCCGGGTCCTCCACCCACGGGAAGTGCCCCACACCCTCGTGCACGTGCAGCGTCGAACCGGGAAACAGATCAGCCAGCTCCGCACACCGCCGCACCGGCGAGATCGGGTCCTCCGAACACGCGTACACCAGCACCGGATGATCGAAGTCCGTCAACGCCCGCCGCAACACACCCGGCACGAACGCACCCTCGGCGTTGTACCCCAGCGCGACCTCGTACTTCCACTGCCCCAGCTCGGCCCGCGCATGCGCCTGCGCCCGCTCGTCCCACCGCGCGTACAACAACGGCGACGCCGCCACCCGGTTCTCCACCGACGTGTCCCCCGCCGCCGTCCGCCGCAACGCCGTCGTCGCCGCCTCGAACCACGGCTCACCAGCGCGCGCTGCCAGGAACGCGTCCCAATCGCTCTGCTCCGGCGACAACCCCACCGACCGCAACGCCGGCGTCAGCAGCACCAGCCTGCCCACCCGGTCCGGGAAGTCCGCCGCGTACCCCATCGCGATCCCCGCACCCGCCGAGTGCCCCAGCACGTCCACCACGTCCAGCCCCAGGTGACGGCGCAGCATCTCCACGTCCCGCACCAGCATGTCCCGCCGGTACGTGAACGGATCCACCGGCGCCCCGGACCGCCCCGTACCCCGGTTGTCCAAGATCACCAACCGCCGCGACGCGTCCAGCCCGCCCAGCGTCTCCAGGTACTCCGACGCCCGGCCAGGACCACCCGCCAGCACCACCAGCGGAACACCGTCGCCCGCGTCCCGATAGGCGAGCTCCGTACCGTCGAACGAGGTGAAACGTGCCATGCTGCACATCATGCCGAAGATCGCCACGGCCGACGTCGTCGACCGGCCGCAGCTGCTCGAGTTCCTCCGCACCCGCCACCACGGCGTCCTCATCACCCACCGCAGCAGCACCGACGGACTCCAGGTCTCCCCGGTCTCCTGCGGCGTCGACGCACACGGCCGCATCGTCATCGCGACCTACCCCCAGCGCGCCAAGGTCCGCAACGTCCGCCGCAACCCCGCCGTCACGATGTGCGTGCTCTCCGACGACTGGGACGGCCCCTACGTCCAGATCAACGGCACCGCCGAAGTCCTCGACCTGCCCGAGGCACTCGAGGACTTCGTCGACTACTACCGCTGCATCGCAGGCGAACACCCCGACTGGGACGAGTACCGCGCCGCCATGCTCCGCCAGGGCAAGTCCCTCGTCCGCATCACCATCGACACCTGGGGTCCGATCGCGACCGGCGGCTTCCCACCCGAACTCGACGCCTGAACTAGTGCCTGTATCGAAGTCCGCACCAAGCCCCTGCTGTT
>NZ_JBHRZI010000015.1:814037-908875 GCF_042649515.1 Lentzea rhizosphaerae
GCCAAAAAATATATCCGGTCGGCCGAGGCGCTCTACTTCGATACCTGCGCTAGCTGGCAGCCCACGTCCCGCCCCAGCCCTTCGGCTGCTCCAGCAACACGCACGCACCACCGTGCGGACCCTCGATCGACGCGATCCGTCCCGTTGGCACGGTCGCCGGCTCCAGCAGCACACGACCGTCCAACTCGGACACCCGCGCACACGCGGCCTCCAGGTCGTCCACCGCGAAGTACACCTGCCAGCCCGACGCCCGATCCGTCGTCAGACGACCCGCCACCGGGCGCGGATCACCGTGCCGCGACGACGTGAACAACACGAAGTCCTCGACACCGGGCCGCACCTCCCAGCCCAGCTCCCCCACCCAGTACTCGTCCTCGGGCTCCGCGGTCATCAACTCCACCCAGCACGGCTCACCAGCACGCGGCGCCGGAGCCCACGGACCGTGCAGCACCCTGCCGGTGTCCACAGAGGAATTGATCTTCAGCTCCCGCGGCCCGTCACCACCGAAGAACACACGCCAACCCTGTTCTCCCGCAACGACTCCGGCCACGAGTCTGTCACCCACCCAGCCCGAGAAAGACCCGCCCGGCTCCGCTATCACCGTCCAACCGAGCACACCGGCGAAGAAGTCCACCGACAGCTCAGGCTCGGCAACACTCAACTCAAGACGACGCAAACCACAAGACGACACGGGCATCCCATCGGGCGGTGATCAGGAGCGCGCACCATCCTCTGCTCCGACCACCCGAGACGACAATGCGCCATTCGGCGGCATGCGCTCCGCGCTCACCACGTCACGCAACGGCACCGGCCGGCCCAGGTGAAAACCCTGCCCGACCCGCACGCCCAGCCCCCGCAACACCTCGACCTGCGACGGCCGCTCCACCCACTCCGCCACCGCGGACAAACCCAGCCCGTTCGCGATCTGCACGATCCCCGACACCAGCACCGCGTCCGCGTCGTTGGTCTCGATGCCCTTCACGAACTCACCGTCGATCTTGATCCCAGTGATCGGCAGGTGCTTCAGGTGCACGAACGACCCGAACCCCGAACCGAAGTCGTCCAACGTGATCCGGCACCCGAAACTGCGCAGCTGCGTCGCCAGCGTCACCGCCGCGTCCAGGTTCGTCACCGCCGCCGTCTCCGTGATCTCCAACCCCAACCGGCCGGGCGCCACCCCCGCCGACCCCAGCTTGTCCAGCACGAAGTTCCCGAAGTCCGGATCCTCCAACGTCCGGCCCGACACGTTCACGTTGAACCGCAACCGCGAATCCGGCTCCGCCACCAACGCGTCGATCGCCGTCGACAACACCCACCGGTCGACGTCCAGGATCAGGTTCGACCGCTCCGCCACCGGCAGGAAGTCAGCAGGCCCCAGATACGGCTCCTGCCCGTCCTCCAACCGCAACAACAACTCGTGCCCCAGCGTCTGCCCCGACGACAGCTCCACCATCGGCATCCCGTACAACGCCAGCCCGCCACCCGCCAGCGCCGACCGCAACCGGTCCAGCACACTGACCCGCTTCACCGTGTCCGCGTAGTGGTTCGGCTCGTACACCGTCACCCGGTCCCGGCCCGCCGCCTTCGACGCGTACAACGCCAGGTCCGCGTTCGCCAGCACCAGCTCCCACGAATCCCCCGGACCGAACTCCGCCAACCCCGTCGACACCGTGATCCGCGCCGGCGTACCGATCCCCGCCAGCGGAAAACCCGCCACGGCCTCCTTCAGGTTGTCCGCCACCTCCGACGCGTCCTTCAACGACGCACCCGGCAACACCACCGCGAACTCGTCCCCGCCCAGACGCGCGATCAACCGATCACCCAGACGGGACTGCAACGCCGACGCCAGCATCCGCATCACCCGGTCACCCACCGCGTGACCCCGCAGATCGTTGACGTCCTTGAAGTTGTCCAGATCCAGCACCAGCAACGCACCAGAACCGTTGTTCGCGAGCTCCTTCTCCAACGCCCGCGTCAACGCACGCCGGTTCGGCAACCCCGTCAACGGGTCCTGCTCGGCCATCCGCACCAGCTCGTCGTGCACCCGCGACGACTGCGTCACGTCGTGCGCCGTCCCCAACGCACGCAACGGCGTCCCGTCGTCCCCCACGACGACCTCACCGAAACACTCGAACACCCGCTCCGCACCGTCCGGACGCAACATCCGGTGCGTGTACGTGAACACCGACCCCGTCTTCAACGCCGCGTCCAGCGTCTCCTCGATCATCGGCAGGTCGTCCGGGTGCACCAGCCGCGAGTACAGCTCGAAGTCGAACGCCGTCCCCGGCTCGAACCCGAACATCTCCAGCAACGTGTCCGACCACGTCACCCGGTCCTCGGAGATCGACCACTCCCACGTCCCCATGCGCCCCAGCGCCTGAGCCCGCCGCAGCGCGTCCGCCTCCTGGGTCACCGTCAGCTCGCGATCACGCCACGCCGACACGTCCACGACCTCGTACATCAGGTCGTCACCCAGACGTGAACACCGCACCTCGAGCCACTTCGGACCCGGCGCCAGCACCTCCCGCGTCGGAGCAGGCCCCTCGGGCACACCCGGCAGCAGCGCGGGCAACGACCGCCCGTACGCCTGCTCGACCGGAACCCCCAGCACAGCACCCAAAGCGCGGTTGCACCACAACAGGTTCCCGCGCGCGTCCGTCACGGCATAGCCGACATCCGCTCGGTCCAGCACCGTGCGGCAGTAGGAGGTCACGCGCGTCATGATCGTCCGATCACCGGACGTAAGCAACCCGCTACGCCGGTCAGTTCGCAACTTCACGAACGGCTACCGCAGCCGCTCCAAACCCTTCGCCGACTCCACCAGCTCCGCCGCCAGCTTCCTCAGCTCCTCGTTCTCCGCACCGTCCTGCGCCGCGGTCACCACGTCCTCCGCGGCACACCGCAGCTGGAACAACCTGTCCTGCAGGTCCGCCAGCTCCGCGGTGGACAACACCACCGCGTCCTCCGGAAGGCCACCGCGCTGCAGCGCCGCCCGGCGTTCGTAAGCCCGCTGACGACACGGCTGTGCGCAGTACCGCCTCGGCCGGCCGATCCGCCCACTCCCCGGCAACCTCCGCCCGCACCACGCACAGTGCCTGGGCTCATCCGCCTCCATGGAGCGCTCCATGGCGCGCGACGGTAGCGAACTGCGGCGGTTGACCTCCAGCGACGCGCCAGAAAGCCCGACCTTCGTAGGGAACCGGACACTACCCGCACGGCGATTGCTGTTCGTTTCGGGTGGGGTTTGGTCGCGTTGAGTCGGTTGATGACGTTGCGGCTGCTTCGATTGATCGGTTTTCAACGACTTCTCCCTGGCGCGGCTCCGGATCCACTTCGATGGCCGGAGGGCTCCCCTGGTTCCGTGGCGTTGTTGACTTACGACTGTTCTGTGGACGGGACGACCGATAGGTCTGATTTCAGGTGACACTGAAGCAATAGAGGACAAGAAGAAAGTGTCACGCCACCCACTGTCCACCCCGGAGCCACTCCCGGAAGGCACACTCAGGAGGTGACCCACCCGTACCTCGCAGGCCCGCGCCCCCGAGCCTTCGCCCACCGCGGCTGGCACGTCGACGACCTCACCGGCATGGAGAACTCCCTCAGCTCGTTCCGCCGAGCCGTCCAGGAGGGCTACCGCTACATCGAGACCGACGTCCACGCCACCGCCGACGGCGAGGTCGTGGTCCACCACGACCACACGCTCGACCGCACCACCGACGGCCAAGGACGCGTCGCCGACCTGCCGTGGACCGAGGTCCGGAACGCCCGCATCGGCGGACGCGAACCCATCACCCGCCTCGCCGACGTCCTCGAAGAACTCCCCGACACGTTCTTCAACATCGACGTCAAGGCCGACAACGCCGTCGAACCGATCATCACCCTGCTGCGCAAGGCCAAGTCCCTGCACCGCGTCTGCCTCGCCAGCTTCTCCGACAACCGCCTCGCCCGCCTGCGCCGCGGCGGCGGACCCGGCCTGCTCACCTCCATGGGCCCCCGCTCCGCCGGCGCCCTCTGGGCCGCCGGACGCATCCCGTTCGCCGGACTCGCCGTCCGCGGCCAGGTCGCCCAGGTACCCGTCAACCAGGGACGCCTCAAGATCGTCGACGGGAAGTTCGTCCAGGCCGCCCACCGCCGCGACCTCGAAGTGCACGTGTGGACGATCGACGACGAAGCCGACATGCGCGCCCTGCTCGACCTCGGCGTCGACGGACTCGTCACCGACAGACCCGACGTCCTGCGCGAAGTGCTCCGCTCGCGCGGCAACTGGTAACAGGTTGGGCAGTCGATCATCGGCCGTGTCGGCGGACAAGTACAGTCCGCCGACATGAAGGTCAAGGGCGACGACGCCGCCGACGCCAACACCGCCCGCCGCCGCGAACAGCGCGGCTGGGTCTGGTACGACGTGGCGAACTCCGTGTTCCCCACGTCCGTGGTCACAGTCTTCTTCTCGATCTACCTGACGGACATCGCGATGAACGCCGCCAAGGCCGACACCGCGCTCAACGGGGCCGGCCCCTGCCCCGGCGACAACGCGTTCGACCACTGCACCGTCACGTTCCTCGGGCTCCACTTCCCCGCCGGCTCGCTGTGGGGCTACCTGCTCTCCCTCGCCACGGTGATCCAGGTCGTCGTTCTGCCGGTCATGGGCGCCATCGCCGACCGCACCCAGAACAAGAAGAAGATGCTCGCCTTCTTCGCCTTCACCGGCTCCGCGGCCACCATCACGCTCGCGACCGTGACCGGCACCAACTGGACACTCGGCGTACTGCTCTTCGTCATCGCCAACATCTGCTACGGCGCCAGCGTCGTCGTCTACTACGCCTTCCTGCCCGAGATCGCCGCACCCGACGAACGCGACGGCGTCTCCAGCCGCGGCTGGGCCTACGGCTACCTCGGCGGCGGCATCGCCCTCGCGATCCAGCTCGGCATCACCCTGTCCGCCGAACCCCTCGGCATCACCAAAGGCGACGCCGCGCGCATCGCGTTCGTCATCTCCGGCCTCTGGTGGGCGGCCTTCACGTTCATCCCGCTCACCCGCCTCACCGAGCACCAGTCACCCCACGGCCGCGAACACGGCGCCTCGGTGATCTCCGCGGGCTTCAAGGAGCTCGGCGCCACCCTCAAGCAGGCCAAGGCCTTCCCGCTCACGCTCGCGTTCCTCGGCACCTACCTGATCTACACCGACGGCATCGCGACCGTCGCGAACGTCTCCGCCCAGTACGGCAAGATCGAGCTCAAGTTCGAGCAGGAAACCCTGATCACGGTCATCCTGATCGTCCAGTTCGTCGCGTTCATCGGCGGCCTGCTGCACGGCTTCGTCGCCAAGCGCGTCGGCGCCAAGAAGACGATCCTCGGCTCGCTGCTCGTGTGGATCGTCGTGATCACCGCCGCGTTCTTCGTCGAGGCAGGCGACGAGATGCAGTTCTACCTCGTCGCCGCGGGCATCGGCATCGTGCTCGGCGGCACGAACGCCTTGTCCCGCAGCCTGTTCAGCCAGATGGTGCCGCCCGGCCGCGAGGCGCAGTACTTCTCGCTCTACGAGGTCGGCGAACGCTCCACCAGCTGGCTCGGCCCGCTCGTGTTCGCCGGCGTCGGCCAGGCCACCGGCAGCCTGCGCCCCGCCATCCTCGCCCTGATCATCTTCTTCGTCGCCGGCTTCGTCCTGCTGATCTTCGTGCCGGTGCGCCGCGCCATCAAGGCCGTCGGGAACGAAGAACCCGCTCTCGTGTGACCCGTCCGACCGGCGCGGCGGCGCTGACCAACCACAGCGCCGCCGCCACCACGAACACCACGCGCAGCTCCGCCGGACCACGCACGCCCGTGACGACGACGTCCGGCAGGAACGACAACGCGAAAATCGACAACGCACGCCCCAACGCCGGTGCGCTACTCACGTACGCATAGACGCGCACGGCGAGCACCACCACCGGCAGCACGACCGGGTTGAACCCCCACACGAGCAGTTCTGCGGCACCCACGAGCACCGCTCCCCCACACCACCACAGCACCGACCTCGACGGCATCGGCGCCTCACGGTGAAAACCCAGGCACAGAGCCACGAACGCCATCAGCGTCGGCAGCTGCCACAGCACGCTCGCAGCCCCCGCCGGACCGGGATCCGTCACCGCGTTGACCACCCACGGCACCAACGCCGCACCGGCCACCACCTTCGCCCACGTCCGATGGCCGCGCATCAGCAGTGCGATCACCACGACCGGACTGAAGTTCGCCAGCACCGCTGTCCACTGCGGCGCCTCGCCCGTGCCGAACATGATCTCGCCGTAGACGACGTGGACCACGTTCTTGAGGCCCAGCAACAACCCCAGCACACCGAGCCACCGCGCGACCTCCCCCAGCCGCACGGCGTTCGAAGGGGCACCGGACGCCGCGAACCGCGTGCGGATCGCCAGCGCCAGCATCGCCCCCGTCTCGCCCCACCCCGGCCAGCTGTGCTCCAGGTCGAGCTCGTCCGTCCGGTCGGCCAGGAACAGGCCGACCATCTCCTCCTCGCGGTCCTCCCGGTACCACCGCGGCAGAACCTTCAGCAGCAGTCGGTACCGGCGCTCCAGGTTGCTCACGACGCGCGCAACCGACGCACCGGCGCCACCGCACTGATCACCAGCAACACCGCCAGCACGAGCGCGATCCCGAACACCTCTCCCCCAGCCAGCAGGAACGCGAGCGGCGCCAGCTCCAGCACCGCGAACACCGACAACGCCCGCCCCAGCACGAAGTCGCCGCGCACGAACGCCACCACCCGCAGCACCACCACGACCACCGGCACCACGAACGACCCCAGCCCGACCCCGCCGAGCACCCCGACCAGCAGCGCTCCCCCACCCCACCACGCGAGCCTGCGCACGGGAGGCGTGGGCGCCTCACGGTGAAAACCGAGACACAGAGCCACGAACGTCACCAGCGACGGCAGCTGGAACAGCAACCACGACCCGATGTGCGGCCCGACCACGACAACGGCAGGAAGCGCGGCGGCCAGCGCCGCGAGCTTCGCCGTCGTCCGTTTCTTCGCCAGCAGCGCCACGAACGCGACGATCGGCGCCACGTCGAAGACCCGCAGCCAGGTGAGCCCGCCGACGATCTCCGGGTGCTGGTACGCGTAGACCATGCTCGTGATCGACGCACCCGCGTAGAACACGCCGAGCAACAGCCCGATCATGCCCAACGCGCGCACGATCTCGCCCCGCCACGCGACCTTCATCGGCACGTTGGTGAGCGCCGCCCCGGCCGCCAGATGCGTGCGCACGGCAAGCCCCAGCACCGCCCCGGCCTCGCCCCACCCCGGCCAGCTGTGCTCCAGATCCAGCTCGTCGGTCCGGTCGGCCAGGAAGATCCCGACCATCTCCTCCTCGCGGTCCTGCCGGTACCACCGCGGCAGAACCTTCAGCAGCACCCGGTACCGGCGCTCCAAGTTGCTCACGCGTTGTTCGCCCATGCTTGGACGCCCCTCCCCCTCAACACCGCAGAAGCCGCCCGCACGTTCGCGCTCAGCCTCGCGACCTCCGCCTGCAACGCCCGCACACCGGAGTCGGTGAGCTTGTAGTAACGCCGAAGCCGGCCCTGGTGCACCTCTTCACGGTCGCGCTCGGCGAACCCGTCGGCCACCAACCGGTCCAGGACCCCGTAGAGCGTGCCGACCCGCAGCACCGTGCGCCCCTCGGACAGCTGCTCGACCGCCTGGACGATCGCGTAGCCGTGCAGCGGCTCCTCCGCGAGGGCGGTGAGCACGAGGAACGTCTGCTCGGACATGACTCGACCACTCATGTCGCTGAATATATCGCGCGGCGAGCTATATCGGGAAGCAGGATACTTCGAGAGGGTCCACAGACGGCTCCGGCAGCGCCTGCCGGAGCCGCGGGATGGATCGAGCCACGGGGGCGGCTGGCGGAGCGAAGGTCCTCGTTCACGCGCGGTCAGCGTGCCGGGGTGCCGATGTCCGGCGTGCGAGTCTCCCCCTCTTGGCGAAGTGGGTGAACGTGCTTTTGGGGGCTCAAGCACCCATGTGAGGGATTAACTTCAGTCAACACTGAAGCTATCAATCAACCCGAATCGAGAAGATGTTTCGACAACCTGCGCAGCGGCTATGCACACCCGACAGCGGCGCGACCGACGTGAAGGACAGAGCGATGGGCGGGGACATTCCGTGGGGATTCCTCATGATCGGGATCCAGGCACTAGGGTGACCCGCCGTGGACGCCCTTCCCGATCCGACAGATGCCCTCTCCGCTGTACCTGTCGCGGGTTCCCGACGAACGACGCCGGTGGTGGGCCACCTCAAGTTCTTCTTCGGCCCCATGGACTGCGGCAAGTCGACGCTCGCGCTGCAGATCGACCACAACAACTCCCGGCAGGGTCGCCGCGGGTTGTTGCTGGTGCGGCACGACAGGTCGGGCCGGCCACAGATCTCGAGCCGCATCGGCATCACGCGGGAGGCCGCGGAGATCCGCGACGACGATCTCCGCCGACTGGTCCGCGCGGAGTGGGCCGAGGGCCGGAGGGTCGACTACCTGATCGTCGACGAGGCGCAGTTCCTCTCCCCCGATCAGGTGGAACAGCTGGCGGAGCTCGCGGACGACGTTCAGGTCGACGTCTACTGCTTCGGGCTCGCCACGGACTTCCGCGGCGAGATGTTCCCCGGCTCGCAGCGGCTGTTCGAGCTGGCGGACGAGCTCAAGGCCATCCAGGTCGAGGTTCTGTGCTGGTGCGGGGTGCCGGGACGGTTCAACGCGCGGGTGCGGGCCGGACGGGTGATTCGCGCTGGAGACACCGTTCTCGTCGCCGACACGGTTTCGGACACGGAACAGCACCGATCGGGTACAGAGAGCAACGGTGTAACCGAGACCACGGAAACTACTGTGCGTTATCAGGTGCTCTGCAGGCGTCACTTCCGGTTGGGCGACCTAGGCCCTGACGTCGCACAAAGTGGCCAGCTGCGCTTGGCCTAGGCGGTTACCCACAGGGTTGGCTAGGCCATTAGAGTGATGCGTGAGCGCAGGAGCTTGATAACGCGTCACGATCCTGTGGCGATCGCATCCATTAGTAGGAAGCCTTCGTTGACGAGTGAACGACGTCACTGTGGGCGACCATGAGAGCGAGCCGGAAACAAACGGAGCAATCCGGGCGTTGCACACGGTGAGCAAGAAGCCTGGGCCCCGGCCCTGAGCCGAGCGAAAGGACACCGCCATGGCCGACCGCGTTTTGCGTGGAAGCCGGCTCGGAGCAGTCAGCTACGAGACCGACCGCAATCACGATCTCGCTCCGCGCCGGGCAGCGCGGTACGCCTGCCCCAAGGGACACGACTTCGAGGTCCCGTTCTCCGACGACGCCGAGTTGCCGCCGACCTGGGAATGCCGTCTCCACGGCACCGAGTCGAAGATCATCGATGGTGTCGAGCCGGAGGTGAAGAAGGTCAAGCCGCCGCGCACGCACTGGGACATGCTCCTGGAGCGCCGGTCGATCCCCGAGCTCGAGGAGCTGCTCGACGAGCGACTCGAAGAGCTTCGCGGACGCCGCACCCGCACGGCCTGATCTCTTCGCGGAGAAGATCACACACGCTTCAAGCCGTCCCGGTCTCCCGCCGGGGCGGCTTTTCGCGCGTCTAGGAGGCCCGTGCAACCCCTGTGATCAAGTTCCGGCCCCACCACACCCCGACGGCCGCCAGCACGGCCCAGATCGACAACGCGGCGATCGAGCGGGGCGACCCGAGATCGCTCAGCGCGTCCCCCAGCACCGCCGCGAGCACCGTCGACGGCACCAGCCCCAGCGCCGTGCCCGCCGCGAAGTGCCTGCCCTTGACCGACGTGACGCCCGCCCCGTAGTTGGCGAGCGTGAACGGCACGACCGGCAGCAGCCTGATCACGAGCGTCGCCTCGACGCCCTTGCGCGCGAAGACCTGTTCGAGAACGTGCAGCCGCTCCCCCAACCAGCCCTCGACCGCGGCCCGTCCGAGCCTGCGCGCGATCGTGAACGCGATCATCGCCCCGGCCGTGAACCCGGCGATCGCCAGCACGCTCCCCCACCCGACGCCGAACAGCAACCCGGCCGCCGTCGCGAGCACCGGCTTGGGGAAGAACACCGCCGTCCCGAGCGCGCACACCGCGGCGAAGACCAGCGGAGCCGCACCGCCCGCCTTGCCGACCTCGTCGCGGAGCACCGCGCCGTCGGGGATCTCGGCGAACTGGGCGAGCACGGCCAACGCGACGACGAGCAGCACCAGCAGGATCAGGCCTCCGCGTCGCATCACACCAACGTACCCGGCAAGCTGGGGTGCATGACTGTCGCGCTGCCGTCCGGCTCGACCATCCCCGCGCTCGGCATGGGCACGTGGATGATGGCCGAGAGCCCTGCCCGCCGCGCCTCCGAGATCGCCGCCCTGCGCGAGGGCCTCGACCTGGGTCTGACGCTGATCGACACCGCGGAGATGTACGCGAACGGCGCCGCCGAGTCGCTCGTCGGCGAGGCGATCGCGGGACGGCGTTCCGAGGTGTTCCTCGTGTCGAAGGTGCTGCCGTCCAACGCTTCCGCGTCCGGCACGGTGCGCGCGTGCGAGGCGAGCCTGCGCCGCCTGGGCACCGATCACCTCGACCTGTACCTGCTGCACTGGCGGGGCAGCGTGCCGCTCGCCCAGACCGTGGAGGCGTTCGCGGGGCTGCAGGAAGCGGGCAAGATCCGGCACTGGGGCGTCAGCAACCTGGACCTGGACGACATGCGCGAGCTCACGGCGTTGCCCGGCCACTGCCAGACCAACCAGATCCTCTACAACCTCTCGCGCCGCGGCCCGGAACACGACCTGCTGCCGTGGCACGCGTCGGCAGGCATCCCGGTCATGGCCTACTCCCCCGTCGAACAGGGTCGGCTGCTGGACTCGCCGGCGCTGGCATCGGTGGCGGCCCGGCACGACGCCACACCCGCTCAGGTGGCGCTGGCGTGGGTGCTGCGGCTGCCGCACGTGAACGCGATCCCCAAGGCGGGCACGGTGGAGCACGTGCGGGAGAACGCGGCGGCGCTGTCGTTGCGGCTGACCGACGAGGACTTCGCCCAGCTGGATGGCGCGTTTCCGCCTCCGGAGGGGCCGGGGCCGCTCGAGATGCTTTAGTTCCGGACGTGAGCTGGGGAGAGATCGAGAACTGGGTTCGTCAGAACGCACCTGCGTTGCACGCGGCTTTCCTGCCGCCCGCGGACGTCCGGATCGCGGGGCTGCCACCGGACCTGGCGGCCTGGTGGCAGGTCTTCGGCGGGGTGAATCGGGCGGCGCTGCAGGACGACAGCCCGCTCATCCCGGTGTACTGGCATCCGCTCGGCCCTGACGCCGCGCTCCGGCAGCGGGAGACCTGCCTGCGCACGCACGCTGGCTGGTCGCCGGAGTGGCTGCCCATCGCCGCCGACTGCTTCGGTGAGGAGGACGTGCTCTTCGTCGATCTTCGCGAAGGCCTGACGCACGGGAACGTCGTGATGTACGAACACGGTCACGGTCGCTACTCCGGACCGGAGTGGACGAGCGTGGCCGCGATGCTCGAGCACGTCCTGCAGATGCTCCGGAACAACACCGACCCCGTCTACCGGCTCCTCGTGTTCGAGGACGGCCACATCGACTGGGACGTGCGTCCCACTCTCACGCCGGACTCACGCCCGCTCCGCTAACGTGGACAGGTCTTGCCAACCAGACACAGGAAGCGAGGTGAGCGACACATGCCAGGCGACAGTAGCCCGCGCAGGTCATTTCACCTCGCACGCTCGAGTTCTGGCGTGTGACGCACACCCCTGCACACAAGGGGAGTCACACGATGCACGTCTTCGACATGACGCTGCGCATTGCCGAGAGCATGGGCCTCGGCGCGTTGATCGGTTTTGAGCGGCAGTACCGCTCGCGCATGGCAGGCCTGCGGACCAACGCCCTCGTGGCGGTGGGGGCGGCGCTGTTCGTTCTGCTGTCCGCACAGGGTTTCGACGGCCAGGGCGACCCCACGCGGGTCGCGGCACAGGTCGTGTCCGGCATCGGTTTTCTCGGCGCGGGCGTGATCCTGCGCGACGGGTTGTCGGTGCGCGGGCTCAACACCGCGGCCACGCTGTGGTGCGCGGCCGCGGTGGGCTCACTGGCCGGTGCCGGCCTGCACGTCGTCGCGGCGGCCGGCACGGTGGCGATCATCGCGGTCAACGTCGGTCTGCGGGAGCTGGGCCGGGCCGTGGACCGCAAGGACGAGGAGGTCTAACGCGGCTGGTACGTCAGACAGTTCGCGTGGTGGTCGCCCTCGCCCTGGCCGACGCGCACGCTCTGCGCCGTGCACTCCAGCGACGAGTTGTGCACGCAGTCCGTGCGGGAACAGGCGCCCACCTGCGCGATGACCTTGTCCAGGCCGCCCTTGGTGCCCAGCGGGATGAAGGTGCCGCAGTCGGCGGCCCCGTTGTCGCCGCGCACGGTGATCGCGAAGGCGTGGCAGCCGTCGTGGTTGTAGGAGCAGTCGCTCACGGTGCAATCGTGGACGGCGGGCATCGCCGGGTTCTCGAGGGTGGTCATGTCCGCTCCTGCCGTGGTGGAAAGGTTCGGGTGATTCGGACGATGCCACCACGGCAGAAGGCCCGCAATTCGAAAGGAATTAGGCGAGCCTATCCTTTTCGAAATCAGGAAATGTCATTTCCGGCAGCCGGTCGAGCCACGGATGCGTGCCGCAGGTGAGGGCGATCGCCTCGGCCAGCCATCGTCGTTGCGCGGCGCTGAGCAGCGGCAACACCGCGGCGAAGTCCGCTTCGTCCTTCGCGCGCGGCGCCGCGGCCTTGTGGAGGAGCTGGATCTCCGGCGCCAGGTGCGGAATGCCGGACGGGGTGACGTGAGTGAGCGTGGCGACTGGACGCCGCACACGTGGGTCACGCCGGAAAATCCACTCCTCGCCGTCGGATTCGTCGAGCATCACCTGGACTCGCCAGCGCTCGGAACCGGCCGGGCGGCACCAGACGTCCTGCACCCGCACGGGCAGGATCTCGCCGGGCCGCCACGGACGCAGCTCTCCCGGCGGGTCGGCCGCCCACCACTCCCAGCCGGTGAGCGCTCGTTGCGCGGTGAGCTGGTCGCGGCGCAGCAACGCCACGTCGATGTCGGAATGCGGGCGCAACGGGCGACCGGCAGCCAGTTCGATCGCGTGGCCGCCCGCGATCCACCAGGACGTCGCGGAGAACAGCTCCGCGACCTCGGACGGGGTCGACGGGTCCCACGGGAGTTCGATCAGCTGTCGCATCCCGGCAGGCTGTTGCGCACCGCGCGAGCGGCGGCTCATGATCCACTCGACGGAAACGACGACTGGGGTGCACAGCATGGCGACGATGACGACGGGTGACGGGCAGCTGGTGTCCTACGTGGACCACGGTGGTGACGGCCCGGCGGTCGTGCTGCTGCACAGCTTCCTGATGGACGTGACGATGTGGGCGCCGCAGGTCGCCGCGTTCGGGCAGCGGTACCGGCTGATCGCGATCGACGAGCGCGGCCACGGTGAGACGCCGGTGAACGCGCCGTTCGACTACTGGGACGTCGCCCGCGACGCGCTCGCGGTGCTGGACCACCTCGGCATCGACCGGGCTGCTGTCGTCGGCACGAGCCAGGGCGGGTTCGTGGCGCTGCGGATGGCTTTGCTGGCAGCGGAACGGGTCACGGCGCTCGCGGTGCTCGGGACGTCCGGGGAGGCGGAGGACGAGCAGATCGCCGCCGCGTACGACCAGCTCGCCGAGGTGTGGATCGCGCAGGGGCCCGAGACGGTGGTCGACGCGACCGCCAAGATCTGCCTGGGTGACTACGACGCGTCGGAGTGGACGCCGAAGTGGAGTGCGGTCGAGCCCGAGCGGCTGCGGTTGATCGCGAACGCGCTCACCCGTCGCGACGGTGTGCTCGACCGGGTCGGGGAGATCACCACGCCCGTGCTCGTGCTGCACGGCACGGCCGACCTCGCCTACCCCGTCGCGAAGGCCGAGGCGCTGGTGGCGGCGTTGCCCAAGGCCGAACTGGTGCTGGTCGAGGACGGCGCGCACTTCCTGAGCCTCACGCACGCCGCCGACGTGAACCCCCACCTGGAGCGGTTCCTCAGCGCGAACCTCTGACGGCCCAGGCCCTCGCGGTGAGTTCGATCGGGCCCGCCTGGGGCAGCCGGGAGCGGAGCAGGTCGCGGATGGCGCCGCGCTGCTCCGCCGGCAGGGTCGCGGCGTAGGCGGGCGCGGCGCCGGTGCCGCCTTCGAAGGGGTTCCAGAAGTCGTCGAAGTCGCGGAACACCGTGGGCACGACGATGGCGCGGGCCTCGACGTCGCGCAGACCGGCGTCGCGCCAGAACATGCGCAGCGGATCGGGGGCGCTCACCTCGCCGAAGCGCAGTCCCTCGTCCTCGGACGCCGCGGCGGGGTCGACGTCCTTCGCCGCGTCCCAGAACAGCCGCATCATCTGCATGCCGCTCGTGTAGTCCCACAGGTACGACCCGACGTACGCCCCAACGCGCGCGAACTCCGCGACCGCGCGGGGCACGTCGGGCACGAACGTGAGCACCAGGCCGCTGACCACGACGTCGACGGCCCGGTCGCCGAGGTCCATCGCGTTGCCGAGCTCGAACGTCGCGCCGGACACCCGCTGCCGGGCCAGTTCCAGGAAGGCCGCCGACGGGTCGACTCCGGTGACCGACGCCGGTTCGGCGTGGGCCAGCACCGTTTCGCTCAGCGCGCCCGTGCCGCAGCCGACGTCGAGCCACGTCCGGCCGGGCGGTACGTCCAGCCATTTCAGGAACTCCACCGCGACCGGCCGGCTCCACCGGCCCACGTAGCGCTCGTACGCGTCACCGCCGTCCCACATGCCTGGAAAGCTAGCGGGCGTGCCCCGAGCCCGCCTCGCGAGACAAGCGCGAGCTGATCACTTCTTGGACGAGGCGATCTCGCACTCCTTCACGTGCTCCAGCCCGAGCGTGATCGACGCCGCGTCGTTGTTGGGGCCGCCGAACGCGTAGCCGACGGCCTCGGCGCCGGGTTCGTTGTGCACCTCGACGTAGCGGACGCCCTTCTCCCGCAGGCACTGCACGACTCGGGCGGCGAAGTCGAGCGCGTCCGGGTTGTTGACGTCCTTCTCCCACGGGGGAAGCGGGTCCTTCGACTCGCAGGCCTTCACCGCCTTGTCGACGTCTCCCCTGATCGGCGGCGAACCGGCCTGGGCCGAGGTCACCTGGCCCTTCTTGTCCAGGCCGAACTGCCCCATGCACCGGTCGTAGGCGTTGTAGAGGGCGTCGAGGTCCTCCGGCGACATGTCGAGGCGCTCGCGGGGACGTTGTTCCTGCGCGGCCGACGACGGGGCCGAGTTGCTCGGCGGCGTTGAGATCGACGCGACCTGGGGCTGGTCCGCGGGCTTGGAGCAGGCGGCCAGGAGCAGCAGCAGAGCCAGTGCGGGTTTCTTCATCGGAGTCCTTTTCGTCACGCGGAGAGCGCCTGCGTCGGGGTGAGCCGCGCGGCGCGGATGGAGGGGTAGAGGCCCGCGGCGGCGCCCACGACGAACGCGGCGAGCACACCGGAGGCGAGGATCGGCAGCGGGATGACCAGCGGCCAGCGGTGCAGGGTCGCGTAGCCGGCGACGCCGGCCGCCCCCAGCGCCGTGCCCACCAGGCCTCCCAGGCCGGACAACAGGACCGCCTCGGTGAGGAACTGGACGCGGATCTGGCCTCGGGTGGCGCCCAGCGCCCGGCGCAGGCCGATCTCGCTGCGGCGTTCGAGCACGGAGATCACCATGGTGTTCGCCACGCCGACGCCGCCCACCAGCAGCGCCACGCCCGCGAGGCCGAGGAACAGGGCGCTGTAGGCGTTCTGGGTCGCGCGCTTGGCCGCCAGCGCGTCGGACGGACGGCTCACCTGCACCAGACCGGGGACCTCGCCGTACAGGGTGGCGGGCAGGACCGCGCGGACGTCCTCGATGGACTCCTCGCGGGCCTTCACGTACACGACGGTCGGGTGGCCGTCGAAGCCCAGCTGGGTGCGCGCGGCGTCCCAGCCGACCAGGACCGAGCGTTCGAGGTCGGGGGCGAGCGGCATCGGGCCGAGCACGCCGGTCACGGTGAACCAGCGCTCCCCCACGTACACCGCAGGCCGCTCGCCGACGTCGGGGATGCCGAGCCGTTGCGCGGCCACGTTGCCGAGCACGACCGACGGGAAGTCGGGGCGGGACAGGAACTCCCCGCTCTGGACGTGGCCGTTGACCGTCTCCAGCAGACCGGGGGTGGCGGCGAGGACGGTGATGTCCGAGCTGTGGCCGGGGTCGAGCAGGTCGTTGCGGCGGACGCGGACGTGGGTGTTGGCCACGGCCGCGGCGGCGGTCACCGGGCCGATGCGCCCGACCATCGCGACGGAGGATTCCGGCAACCGCACCGGGTTCTCCTGCCGCTGGGTCGGCTGGGCGCGCAGCAGGTTGGTGCCGAGCGCGGTCAGCTCGTCCAGCAGCGCCTGCTGGCTGGAGGCGGGGATGCCCGTGACCACGACGACGGTGGCGATGCCCAACGCGATGCCCAGGGCCGAGAGGGCGGCCCGGAGTCTGCGGGTGCGGATGCCGAGGGAGCCCAGGGCGAGGAGGTCGGCGAAGGAGAGGCGGTTCACCGGGCGCTCCTGGGGCGGGGGAACCGGAGCGTGGGTGCGGCGGTGGGGTCGACGGCGGACGGATCGCTTCGCCGCTCGCCCCTCACGTCCACCACAGTCCGTTCACCAGCGACCCCCGTGTCCGCCACGATCCGCCCGTCCCGCAACTCCACCTGCCGCGGCAACGACGCCGCGATCTCGCGATCGTGCGTGATCAACGCGATCGTGGTGCCCTGATCGTTCAGCTCCCGCAGCAGCTCCAGCACCGCACGTCCGTTCGCGGTGTCGAGCGCCCCGGTCGGTTCGTCGGCCAGCACGAGCGACGGGTTGTTCACCACCGCGCGGGCTATCGCGACGCGCTGCTTCTCCCCTCCCGACAGCTGCGGCGGGCGGTGGTCGGTGCGGTGGCCGAGGCCCACGCGGTGCAGCGCCTCCACGGCCAGTGCGCGCCGGTCCTTGCGGCGCACGCCGGCGTAGAGCAGGCCGGTGGCGACGTTGTCCGTGGCGGTCAGGCCGTCGGAGAGGTGGAACTGCTGGAAGACGAACCCGAGCCTGCTGCCGCGCAACGCCGACAGCCGGCGGTCCGACAGCGACGAGACGTCCTGGCCGTCGATCTCCACGGTGCCGGACGACGGGAGGTCGAGCGTGCCGACGAGGTGCAGCAGGGTCGACTTGCCGGAGCCGGACGGGCCGACGATCGCGAGCAGTTCCCCCGCGCCGACCTGCAGGGAGACGTCGTTCAGAGCCGTGACGCCGCCGGGGTAGGTCTTGGTCACCGAGCGCAGCGCGAGCACCGGGGTCATTGCGCCGTCACCACTTCCAGGCCGTCGGAGATGCCGTCGCCGGAGATCTCGACCTTGTCCTGCGAGTACAGGCCCGTCTTCACGGCCTTCAAGCCGCCGCCGGGCAGCTGCACGGCGTAGCCGCCTTCCTTCAACGCGATCAGCGCCGCGAGCGGGACGGTCAGCACACCGGTCCGGCTCTCGGTCGTGACCTTCAGCCGCACCGGTGCGGTGTCCAGGTCGCCGACGTCGGCGGGGTTGTCCGGGGTGACGACGACGTCGATCTTCTCTCCGGGGCTGTTCTCCTGCGCGGACGCAGTGGTGACCGACGTGACCTTGCCGGGCACCTCGCGGCTGTCCGGACGCACGACCGTCACCGGCAGGCCCGCCTTCAGCACGCCGGCCTCGTTCACCGGCACCTGGGCGGTGACCAGGCGGGTCGTCGGCGTGATCTCGAACAGCTCCTCGGCGGCGGGCGCGCCGAGCTGGGCCTTCACCGACGCCACGCGCATCGGCCGTTCCAGCACCAGCACGCGGCCGGGTGCCAGCGCGCCGCTCTGCTCCACGCCCAGCGCCTTCTGCCACTTCTTCAGCGCCTCGACCACGCGCGGGGTGAACTCGGCCTTCGAGACGTCGCCGGGCCTGGTGCCGACCTGGTAGCCGAGTGCGGCGAGGTTGTCCATCACCACGGCGACGTCCGAGCCCTTGAGTCCCGGTGCGTCGAGGGCGCGGAACAGCGGCGTCGCGCCGAAGAACACGACCACCGGCTGGTCGTCCACCCGGTACAGCTCCTTGCCGAGCTCCGTAACCTGGCCGACCGCGGGCAGCTTCGTGACGGTTCCCGTGCCTCCTTTGACCGGGCGGGCGGCGCCGAAGCCGAGGTTGGCTTGCAGCAGGCGGGTGTTCGCGAGGTCTCCTTTCCGCACGGTCGTGGTCTTCACCGCGGGTGGTGGTGCCGCCGCCGGCTCCGGCGGTCTGCCGCGCACGACCAGCACGACGACGGCGGTGGCGACCACGACGACGAGCAGCGTGGCCGCGATGACTGTCCTGCGCATGCCGTGGATCTTCGAAGGCGGTTGTGAGGATCCTGTGACGAACCGGTGATCACGCCGAGGGCGTTTCTATGATCGCCCCCGTGAGCGCTCTCATCCTGGTCGCGGAGGACGACGAGAACCAGGCCGAACTCGTCCGGCGCTACCTGGAGCAGGACCACCACCGGGTGCTCGTGGTGCACGACGGCCGCAACGCGCTCGACGTGGTCCGCATCCACCAGCCCGAGCTCGTCGTGCTCGACCTGATGCTGCCGGGCCTGGGCGGCCTGGACGTCTGCCGTGCGTTGCGCACGGACTCCGACGTGCTGGTGCTGATGCTCACCGCGCGGTCCACCGAGGACGACCTGCTGCACGGGCTGGGGATCGGCGCCGACGACTACATGACCAAGCCGTTCAGCCCCCGCGAACTCGTGGCACGAGTGCGGACGTTGCTGCGGCGACGCCCGGCCGCACGTCCGGTGCCGTCGCTGCGGGTCGGGCCGATCGTGGTGGACCCGGTGCGGCACGAGGTGACGGTGCGCGGCGAGCCGATCGAGTGCACGCCGGGCGAGTTCGGGCTGCTGGAGGTGCTCGCGTCCCAGGTGGACCGGGTGTTCACCCGCGAGCAGCTGCTGGAACGCATGCACGGCTTCGACAGCTTCCTGACCACCCGCACGATCGACACGCACGTGAAGAACCTGCGCCGCAAGATCGAGACCAACACCCGCACACCCGAGCACCTGGTCACCGTGTACGGCATCGGCTACAAGCTCACCGCCGGACGCCGCGATGCGCCGTAGCGTCTTCACCCGCCTGCTCGTCGTCGTGGTGCTGATCGCGGTCTGCTCGATCGCCGCGACCGCCTGGCTCGCCACCCTGCTCACCACCGCCTCCATCGCGCGCGAACAGGGCAGGGAGCTCGCCTCGGACAACCGGATCTACGCGACGCTGCTCGCCTACGCGGCCGGGCACCGCGACTGGTCCGAAGTGGACGCCTACGTGTCGTCGCTGATGTCGGAGCACCCCGGCCGCCGGATGGTCCTGGTGACCAAGGACGGCCGCACGATCTCCGACCGCGGCGGCGACGGCGGCCAGCTGCCCGCGACGGCCTCGGCGGTGGTCGACCCGCTGGCGGTCGACCCGGTGCTGGTGCCGGACGCGCCCGCCGACCGGATCGACAAGCGGGTGCTGGGGCCGTTCCGCACGCCGATCGACTTCCGCGACCGCGAGGACCGCACCGGAACGCTGATCTGCCTGCGGTTCGTCAAGCGCAAGGAGATCGGGGTGGACTGCAGGGACTCGCAGCTGCCGTTCGACACGGCCGCCGACTTCTACGCGTTGCTCGACCTGGAGAACCTGGTCAACGCCTGCCTCACGCGCAAATCGCTGCCGCCGGTCGAGCTCGACCCCGACTACACCCCCGCAGCCAAGCAGACCACCGGCCTGCCGGTCCCCGACGAGCCCGCCGTCGCCGCCTGCGTCACGGCGTCGCGCAAGGAGCAGCTGGCGCCGTACGTGGCCCCGCCGGTCCTGCTCTACCTCACCAACCCCTCCGGCACGCCGACCACCGCGATCTCGTTGTCCGGCAACGGCTGGCCGGTCGCCGGTGCCGCGGCCGCCGTGCTGCTGGCCGCGGTCGGGGTGGCGGCGTTCGCGGGAGCCCGCATCACCCGGCCGCTGCGGGCGCTGACCGCCGCCGCGCAGCACATGTCCGGAGGCAGCGACATCCCACCGGTTCCCGTACGCGGCCAGGACGAGATCGCGGGCCTGACCAGGGCGTTCAACACGATGGCCGCCAACAGGGCGCAGCTGGAGCAGGCGCGCAAGGCCATGGTCAGCGACGTCGCGCACGAGCTGCGCACGCCGTTGAGCAACATCCGGGGCTGGCTGGAGGCGGCCGAGGACGGCGTGAGCGACCTCGACCCCGCGCTGATCACGTTGCTGCTCAAGGAAGCGCTCGTGCTGCAACACGTCGTCGACGACCTGCAGGACCTTGCCGTGGCCGACGCCGGCGCGTTGCGGCTCACCGTCGAACCGCTGCCGGTGGCGGGCACCCTGGAGCAGGTCCGGGCGGCGCACGAGGCACGGGCGGCGCAGGCGGGCGTCACGTTGTCGGTGACGGCGGACCCTTCACTCGTCGTCCGCGCTGACGCGGTGCGGCTGCGGCAGATCCTCGACAACCTCGTCGCGAACGCCCTGCGCTACGTACCTTCCGGCGGGTCCGTGACGGTCAGCGCGTCCGCCGGGGACGGCGAGGTCGTGATCGCGGTCGCGGACACCGGGACCGGCATCGCGCAGGAGGACCTGCCGCACGTGTTCGACCGGTTCTGGCGCGCGGACCGCTCGCGCAGCCGCAGCACCGGAGGCAGCGGGCTGGGTCTCGCGATCGTCCGCAAGCTCGTCGAGGCGCACGGCGGCACCGTCGGTGTGACCAGCACAACAGGCCTGGGCACCACGTTCACCCTCCGGTTGCCGGAACTCACCTGATACTGCCAGCGTTAGTCCGCTGGAGAGGAAACCGGTGATTGTTCCCATGCCCACGAGCGCGCCCCGTCGCACGGGCTCGTTCGTCCTGACCGAAGACGTCGCGGTCCGCGTGACCGGACAGGCCCGCACCGCGGCCGCGATGCTGCGCGACCACGTCTTCAACCAGACCGGATACCTGCTCGCCGAGTCGCCGGACGGCATGCTCATGGTGTCGCACGACCCGGCGATGCGCGGCCTCGGTCCGGAGGGCTACGCGCTGCTGGTCAGCAACGACGCGGTGATGCTCCGCGCGGGCACCCAGGCAGGACTGCGGCACGGCGTGCAGTCGTTCCGGCAGCTGATGACCCGCGACGGCACGGTCCGCGCGGCCGACCTGCGGGACTCCCCCGCGTTCGCCTGGCGCGGGGTGTCGAGCGCCCTGCTGCCCGCGCCGGAGATGCGCAAGGCCATCGACAGGATGGCCGCCTACAAGCTCAACGTCCTGCACGTCTTCCCCGAGGGCGATCCGGAGGCCCTGCGCGACCTCGTCGAGTACGGCCGCGATCACGGCATCACGGTGGTGCCGGAGCTCAGCCCGGCGACGATCGAGCTGCTCGACCTCTTCCCCAGCCGGTGGGTGCACATCGGCAGCGCCAAGCTGACCACGAAGTTCGCCGACCTCCTGCAACGGCACGGCCGCCTGCCGGTGCGCTGGCACGACGGCAACGCCGACGTGCTGGGCCCGCACGGACGGCTCGCCGAGGGCGACGACGGGCTGCGCGCGGTCGCGACCGCGGGCTGGGTGGGTGGCCTGCCGACCGGTGCCGCCGTGGCTCCCGCCTGGTAGCTGTTCACACCTGTGGCGTGCCCGCAGGTCAGGCTGGGCCCGTGATTTCCCTGTTTACCGTTGAATTACCGGCCCGGCGGTGCGCCTGCTGCTCAGGCGTCCGCCGAATGACGCATCAACCGGTTCCCCGCGGCTGAGATCCCGCTGCTGAACGCCTGGTGATCACGTTTGCGAACCGCTGTCCGTTGGCTGTTGGCCCACTTCGGGGAGCTGGCCGGGCCCGGTGATCACGTGCCATCGTGATGACGTGCGGGGGACCTCGAAGTTCCGGCCTGTGCAGCAGTTCCGGTTGTTGCTCGTGGAGGACGACCGGGAGCTGGTGGAGTTGCTCGCCGCAGCGTTGCGCGGCGAGGGGTACGCGGTGGACGTCGCGCTGGATGGGCAACGCGGGCTGCACCTCGCGCTCACCCGGCCCTACGACGTGGTCGTGATCGATCGCGGGCTGCCGGTGCTCGACGGGCTGGACCTGTTGTCCCGGTTGCGATCCCGGTCCGTGCGAACCCAGGCGCTGGTGCTCACCGCGATGGGTTCGGTGCACGACCGCATCGACGGCCTGGACGCCGGCGCGGACGACTACCTGGTCAAGCCGTTCGACCTGGGCGAGCTGACCGCGCGGTTGCGGGCGTTGTGCCGCAGGGCCGCGGAACTGGCCGCCGTGTTGCGGATCGGCGCCGGCCGTCTGGAGCTCGAACAGCACCAGGTCGTGCTGCCCGACGGCTCGACGGTCCCGCTCACCTCCAGGGAGTTCGCGCTGCTGCGGGTGCTCGCCACCCATCCCGACACCGTGCACACGCGGGCGGCGCTGCGGCGGACGGTGTTCCACGACGCGTATTCACCGTCCATTGTGGACACTTACGTGCACTACCTGCGGTCCAAGGTCGGACGGACCGTCGTGCACACGGTTCAGGGAGTCGGCTACCGGTTGGGGGCCCTGTGAGGACGTGGGCCGAGGCGGAACGCGCGGAGGTGCGGCGGGCGCGGCTGCGGGTCAGCGTGCTCGTGGGGCTGGCGATCACGCTGATGATCGCGTTCGTCGGCGGGATCGCCTACGTGGTCATGGTGCACGCGCAGGAGACACAGGTGGCGCGCGAGCTGCGGTACAACGCCCGCTACGGCGTGCCGGACGTCGCTCCTCGTTGCGCGTGGGTGTTCACGCTCCGGGACGGGGTGCTCGACGAGGGCACGCTGAAGGTGCCGGACGGTTTCCCGCTGCGCGCGGACCTCGACGCCGTGCGCTCGACGGGTGCGGCTGTTTCGCGTGACGTCTCCGCGAACGGCACCTCGTACATGGTGCTCACGGCGGCGGGGTCGGATAACGCGGTGGTGCAGGCGGTGTTCGACATGCGCTACCTGCTGGCCGACCGGTGGCACCTGCTGCTCGCGCTCGGCATCGCCCAGGTGGCAGGCCTGATCGCGGCCGCGTTGATCGGCCTCGGCGTGAGCCGCCGCGCCGTGGGCCCGCTGGCGGAAGCGCTGGCCAGGCAACGACGGTTCGTCACGGACGCGAGCCACGAGCTGCGCACCCCGATCGCCCGCGCGTACCTGCGGGCCCAGCTGCTGGCCGCGGACCTGCCCGAGGACCAGCGGGGCGACCTAGACGCGCTGGCCAGGTCGATCCGCGGGCTGGCGGACGTGGTGGACGACCTGCTGCTGTCGGCTCAGCTGTCCCAGGGGTCTGCCGGGGCGCCGGTGGATCTGGCCGCGATCGCTTCGGCTGCAGTGGTGGGTGAGACCGAGCGGGCCGTCGAGCGGCGGATCTCGCTGGATCTTGAGGATGGTGGCGGGCCGGTGGTGGTCGTGGGGGTTGAGACGGCGTTGCGGCGGGCGGTGGACGAGTTGCTGGCGAACGCGGTGCGCCACACGCCGGAGGGTGGGCGGATCGCGGTGCGGCTGCGGGCCGGTGCCGGGTGGGTGGAGCTGGAGGTGGCCGACACCGGGTCCGGGTTCGAGCAGTCCGAGGCGGAGAGGCTGTTCGAGCGGTTCCAGCGCGGGGCCCAGGGGCGGTTCGGGGTGGGGCTCGCGTTGGTGCGGGAGATCGTGGCCGGGCACGGGGGGACGGTTCGGGCCGTGGGGCATCCGGGGCGAGGGGCTCGGTTCATCTTGCGGTTGCCGGTGGCGGGGCGTGGCTTGGTGAGGCGGGAGAGGATCGGGTCGGGCTGCTCGTGAGGGCGGGTGATCGACCGTGTCTGCAAGTACCACCAACTCGCAGTTGGTGGTACTTGCAGACGCCACTACCTGCCCGTCACCACGTCCGCGGCCACCCTCACGTCCGCGTCCAGCGGCCGGTCCGGATCCACCGGCTCGATCACCTCCACCAGCGCGTCCAGCAGCACCGCACACCGCGCAGCCGTCGGCCGTCTGCCACCCACGTGCACCGCCTGTCGCAGCCCCAGCGCGAGCGACCCGCACAGCAGGCGCAACGCGGAGATCAGGCGCGCGTCCACGAACCCCGGGTCGCAGCCGAGGACGTCCACGAGCAGGCACGTGAGGTCCGTCAACGCGCGATGTGAGGCGCGCACCGACGAGAGCGCCAGCGCGGTGGCCGCAGTGGTCACCGAGGTGCCGTTGACCAACGCCAGTGCGTCGCGCCCGTCCAGCTGCAACGCCGAAAGCCCGCCGACGCCAAAGCCTCGGCAGCGGGCAGCCGGACGCCGTCGAGGTAGGCGTGGCCGCGGCCGCGCCACGCCTGGGCCGCGTACGCCAGCGGGATCAGGTCTCCGCTGGCGCCAACGGAGCCGTAGCACGGGATCGCCGGCACGAACGTGGTCGCGAGCCCTTCCACGACGTGCGCGGACACGCCCGACAAGCCCTGGGCCAGCGACCAGGTCCGCACGAGCAGCGCGGCACGGGCGATGTCCAACGGGAGGTCGGGCCCTTGGCCCGCGCCGAGGTGTGCGAGGGTGTTGTCGCACTGGTCGGCTTCCGAGGAACGGCCCGCGAAGCCCACGAGGGCGCCGAATCCGGTCTTGGCGCCGTACACCGGGCGTTCGTCGTCGGCGAGCACGGTGCGCAGGTACGCCCGGCCGCGCGCGACCCGGTCCGAGACGGCGGCGCTGACGAGCACGTCGAGTGGTGCGGCGGCGCGCAGCAGGTGTGCGGGGGTCAGCGGGGAGCCGAGGTCCACCGGGACAGCGGTCGTGGTCACTGCACGGACGGTAGGCAGCCGATCTCAGAAAGTTCTGAGATCACGTGGGTAGCTTCCCGTGCCATGGCGTACGACTACCTGATCATCGGCGCTGGACCGGCCGGTTTGCAGCTCGCCGCACTGCTCGAGCGGGACGGTCGCGACTACGCCGTCCTCGAACGCGGCAGCGGGGCCGGCACGTTCTTCACCCGCTACCCGAGGCACCGCAAGCTCATCTCCATCAACAAGGTCCACACCGGGTTCACCGACCCGGAGCAGCGGATGCGGATGGACTGGAACTCGCTGCTGACCGACGACCCGGAGCTGCTGTTCACCCGCTACAGCCCGAAGTACTTCCCTGCCGCGGACGACATCGTCCGGTACTTCCAGGACTTCGCCGCCACCCTGCACGTCCGCTACGACGTGGACGTCAGCAGGATTTCCAAGAACAGCAGCGGGTTCACGGTACAAGACCACAGTGGACAGATCTGGCGGGCGAGGAACCTCGTGATGGCCACCGGGGTCTCGCAGCTGTACGTGCCGCCGATCCCCGGCATCGAGCACGTCGAACGGTACGACACGTTCGACACCGACCCGGAGGGGTTCACCGACCAGCGGGTGCTCGTGATCGGCAAGGGCAACTCGGGCTTCGAGACCGCCGACGCGCTCGTCGAGCACGCCGCCGTCATCCACGTCGCCGGACCGCACTCGGTGAAGCTCGCCTGGCAGACCCACTACGTCGGGCACCTGCGGGCGGTGAACAACAACTTCCTCGACACCTACCAGCTCAAGTCCGAGAACGCGGTCATCGACGGCACGATCGAACGCATCGAGCCGCGGCCGGAGGGCGGGTTCCGCATCCAGTTCCGGTACGCCCGCACGGTCGAGAAGCTGCGCGAACTGGAGTACGACCGGATCATCGCGTGCACCGGGTTCCGGTTCGACGCCTCGATCTTCGACGAGACCTGCCGCCCGGCACTCGTGATCAACGACCGGTTCCCCGAGCTCACCCCTGCGTTCGAGTCGGTGAACGTCCCCGGCCTGTACTTCGCCGGCACGATCACGCAGTCGCGCGACTTCAAGAAGTCCACCAGCGGGTTCATCCACGGCTTCCGCTACGGCGCCCGCGCCCTGCACCGCGTCCTCAACGCCCGCCACCACGACACCCCGTGGCCCGCAACGGAACTGGAGCTGTCCCCCGAGGCGATCAGCGACGCGATCGTCGCCAGGGTGAACCGGTCCTCGTGCCTGTGGCAGCAGTTCGCGGTGATCGGCGACGTGGTGACGGTCGACGGAACGACCGCGCGCTACGAGGAGGAGGTGCCGGTCGCCTACGTCGCGGACGGCGGCCTGGGCCCGGCAGAGCACCGGTTCGTCGCGACGCTCGAGTACGGACCCGACCACGACACCGTGGACCCGTTCGACATCACGATCCCCCGCGTCGCCGAGAACGACGCGGCCAACGCCGCCGACGCGAGCTACCTGCACCCCGTGATCCGCCACTACCGCCAGGGCGTGCTCGCCGCGACCCACCACCTGGCCGAGAACCTGGAGAACCACTGGGACCTGCCGGAGGTGCACCAGCAGCCGCTGGTGGTGTTCGTGAAGGAATGCCTTGCCGGCGCGTGAGGCCGAGCCGTTCCCGCGCGCGGTGCTCGACGTGCTCGCCGCCGCCGCGGACCGGCCGGTGTTCGAGCACGGCACCCGCGTGGTGACCGGAGGCGACCTGCTCGACCTGATCGCGAGGATCGCGAACGGGTTTCGCCGCAAGGGACTCGGCCCCGGTGACGGCGTCGCTTTGCTGCTCGGGGTGACCGTCGAGGCGTTCGCCACGATCCTCGCGGCGCACGCGGTGGGCGCGCGGGTCGTGGGGGTGCGGCCGGGGCTCACCGACGACCAGGTCCGGCACCTGCTCGGGCTCGACATCAAGCTGGTGGTCGAAGACGCCGACCTCACCGGCCTGCGACAGAACTCCCCCGCCTCACTGCTGTGCGACGGCCGCCCCGACGACATCGCCCGTCTCATCCACACCAGCGGCAGCACGTCCGCCCCCAAGGCGTGCGCCCAGACCTACACCTCGATGACCAACGCCTGGGCGGCCCGCCCGGAAGCCTGGCCACCCGCGATCCGCGAGCTGGCCCGGCGCCTCGACCGCTACCTCGTGTTCGGGTCCCTGTCGAGCCAGGTCATGTTCGAGTACGCCGTCATCACCCTCACCGCGGGCGGAGTGGTCGTTGTCGCCGACGACCCCGCGGACGCGATCACCCGCCACGAGGCCACCGCGCGCGTGATCACCGTGCCCGCGCTGGCGAAACTCGTGGCCCGCTCCCCCGACCTGCCGACGTTGCGCGCGTTGCTCGTCTCGGGCTCGCCGCTGACCGTCGAACGCCACCGCGAGGCCCTGGAAGTGCTCGGCCCTGTCGTGTTCCACGGCTACGGCCAGACCGAGACCGGCATGATCTCGATGGCCACGCCGTCCGACCCGCCCGGCACCGTCGGGACGCCGCCGGTGGACGTGGAGATCCGCGACGGCGAGATCTACGTCCGCACACCCGCACAAGCCTGCTGCTACTGGGGAAATCCCGAGGAGTCGGCCGAGGTGTTCGTCGACGGCTGGGTCCGCACCCGCGACCTCGGGCACCTCGACGCCGGCGGACACCTGCACCTGACCGGCCGCGCCAGGGACGTCGTGATCGTCAACGCGAACCTCCACCACGCCGGGCCGATCGAACAGGTCCTCGCCGAGCACCCGGACGTCGCCGAGGCCTACGTGGTCGCGGTGCCGGACGACGACACCGGCGAGGCGGTGCACGCGTTCGTCGTGCCGCGACGGGACCGCGAGCCCGCGCTGACAGAGCTGCGGGTCCTCGTCACCGCACGGCTGGGCGCGGCCTGCGCACCCGTCCGCGTCACCGCCATCGCCGAACCGCCCCTCGCTCCGAGCGGCAAACCCGACAAGCGCAAGTTGAGCTGAGTGAGGAGAGAAGCCGTGTCCAGCCAGGTATCGACCGAGTGTCTCGTGATCGGCGCCGGTCCGGCGGGGTTGCAGGCGTCCTACCTGCTCCAGCGAGCCGGCCGCGACCACCTGGTGCTGGAGGCGGGGTCGACGGCGGGGACGTTCTTCACCCGCTTCCCCCGCCACCGGCAGCTGATCTCCATCAACAAGGTCCACACGGGCTGGGACGATCCGGAGCTGAACCTGCGCGTCGACTGGAACTCGTTGCTCAGCGACGATCCCGAGCTGCTGTTCACCGGTTACACCCCGCGCTACTTCCCGCACGCCGACGACATGGTCCGCTACCTCGGCGACTTCGCCGTCAAGAACGACCTGCCGGTCCGCTACGACACCAAGGTCGTCTCGGTGACGCGGCCGGACGACTTCGTGGTGCGCGACCAGCACGGCGCGACCTACCGGGCGAAGCGGATCATCGTCGCGACCGGCGTCTCGAAGCAGCACGTGCCGGACATCGACGGTGTCGAGCACGCCGAGCCGTACTCCGACGTCTCCGTCTCCCCACAGGACTTCACCGGCCAGAAGGTGCTGATCATCGGCCGCGGCAACTCGGCGTTCGAGACCGCGGACAACCTCGTCGAGACCGCGTCGGTCATCCACGTCGCCGGACCGGGCTCGCTCAAGCTCGCGTGGCAGACGCACTTCGTCGGCCACCTGCGGGCGGTGAACAACAACTTCCTCGACACCTACCAGCTCAAGTCGCAGAACGCCGTGCTGGACGGGCACATCGCGGGCATCCGCCGCGACGGCGACGGCTACCTGGTGGAGGTCAGCTTCCAGCGGGTCAACGAGGTGATCAAGGAGATCCGCTACGACCGGGTGATCCTCGCGACCGGGTTCCGGTTCGACGCCTCGATCTTCGCCGCGGAGTGCCGGCCGGAGCTCACGATCAACTCGCGCTTCCCGCACCTGACCCCGGCCTGGGAGTCGGTGAACGTGCCGGATCTCTACTTCGCGGGCACGATCACGCAGTCGCGTGACTTCAAGAAGTCCACCAGCGGGTTCATCCACGGCTTCCGCTACGGCGTCCGCGCCCTGCACCGGATCCTCGAACAGCGCTGCCACGGCGTGGACTGGCCCAGTCGCGACATCGCACCCGAGGCCGTCGCCGACGCGATCATCGAACGGGTCAACCGGACCTCCGCGCTGTGGCAGCTGTTCGCGTTCATGGCGGACGCGGTCCTGATCGCCCACGACGGCACGGCGAGGTACGTCGAGGAGGTGCCGGTCGCGCACCTGCACGAAGCCGTGGCGCGCGGCGAGTTCGGCGACGTCGAGTCCTACCTGACCGTCACGCTCGAGTACGGCGCGGACCACGACAAGGTCAACCCGTTCGACATCACCGCCGGCCGCACGTCGCAGCAGGACACCAGCGGGCTCGACGGCCGCTACCTGCACCCGGTGGTCCGCCGGTTCCGCGCCGGTGAGCTGGTCGACGAGCACCACCTGACCGAGAACCTCGAGAACGAGTGGGACAGCGAACAGGTCCACAAGGCGCCGCTGCGGACGTTCCTCAGGTGAACCCCGTGCTCGCCGAACTGCACGAGAAGGCACGCGCGGTGCTCGACCCCGTCCACTACGACTTCTTCGCGGGCGGGGCAGGTGACGAGGTCGTGCTCGCGGAGAACGAGGCCGCGTTCCGGCGCCTGGCGTTGCTGCCGAGAGTGCTGCGGGGCGAGGAGAACGGTCCCGAGTTCCCGGTGCTGATCTCACCGACCGCGTTCCACAAGCTCGCTCACCCCGACGGCGAACTCGCGACCGCACGAGCAGCGGGCACGGTCCTCGTCTCCAGCATGGCCTCGACCGTGCCGATCGCCGACGTCGTGGCCGCCGCGACCGGGCCCGTGTGGTTCCAGCTGTACCTCCAGCCGGATCCCGAGGTCACTGAGGAGCTGATACGCCGGGCGGAACGGGCGGGGTGCGCCGCGCTGGTCGTGACGGTCGACTCCCCCGTGTTCGGCCGGCACCGCAGGGACCTCGCGCACGGCTTCCACGACCTGCCCGCGGGACTCGCGGCGGAGAACATGCGGGACCTGCCCGGCACCCCCGGTCTGCGCAGGATCGAGATGGCGCCGTTCACCTGGGCCGACATCGATAGGGTGCGGGATCTCACCTCGCTTCCGGTGTGGCTCAAGGGAGTTCTGCACCCTGACGACGCGGTGCTGGCCGTCGAGCACGGCGTGGCGGGGATCTTCGTGTCCAACCACGGCGGCCGTCAGCTCGACGTCGTCCCGGCGGCTCTGGACGCGTTGCCCGCGGTGGTGGACGCCGTGGGCGGCCGGATACCGGTCGTGCTCGACGGCGGTGTCCGAAGTGGAGCCGACATCGCGCTGGCGCTGGCGCTGGGAGCTTCCGCCGCGGGCATCGGCAGGCCGGTGCTGTGGGGGCTCGCGGCGGACGGCGAGGCAGGGGTCCGCAAGGTCCTCGACGCCCTGCGGGACGAGTTCGAGCACGTCCTCGCCCTGTGCGGCGGACAGCTCAGCCGCGACATGGTCGTGGTCCGGTGCTGAGCCGGCTGCCCGCGCGGGTCGTCGCGTTGCGCGCCAAGGTGTTCGAGAAGGTCAACGGCGACAACGCGATCACCTTCCCGAACGCCCAGGTCGGACCGGAACGCTTCGAGGAGCTCTACGGCCACCCCGCCGCCAACGGCCGCAGCCGTGGCGCGGGGCTGTCGGACCTGTTCTGGTACTGGCTCTCCCCCGGCCCCGAAGTGCACCAGGAACACCTCGAAGCCGGGCCGCGCTACGACGACGTCGCGCGCACGACACGCACGTTCCTCGCAGGGTCGAGCGAAGCACTCGCGGCCTTGGCAGCACGGTGCACCGCCCACGTGCTCGACGAGGTGATCACCGAACGGGTCACCCGCGTCCGGTTGCGCGACCTGATGATGCCGGTGTGGGCCGAGTACTTCTACGAGCTGGTGTTCGGCGAACCGTGTCCACGCGAAGCCCGTGACCTGATCGTCGGGCACGCCGACGACGTCGTCACGTCGCTGAAGTGCACCGGCCTGCGACACCCCGCCCGGCGGGCGAAGCTCACCCGCTACCTGCGAGAACGGCTTCCGGACGTCCGGCACCCCCTGCCCCGGACGTTGTCGGAGACCGAGCAGGTGCACTACCTGCAGGGCACGTACTTCAACACCGCCGTCGTGCAGATGTCCGAGGCGATGGCGCACCTGCTGCTCGCCCTGGCCCAGCACCCCGAAGTGGCGGAACGCATCGACGACGACCGGTACTTCGCCCACGTCCTCGACGAGACCTTCCGCCTCTACCCGCTGTTCGGCATCGCCCACCGCATCACCACCGCCGACATCTCGCTCGACGAGCAGACGACGTTCCCGGCGGGTTCGGTGCTGTGCTTCAACTATCCCGCCTACCACGCCACCGGCTACGCGGATCCGCAGCGGTTCGACCCCGACCGTTGGCAGAGCACAGCGGCCCGCACCGCGCACCACATCCCGTTCGGCATCGCCGCGAACCGGCCGTGCCCGGCGTGGCGGCTGTCCCCGCTCGCAATGCGCGCGGCCACGAGGGAAGTGCTGCGCCGCGTCACGCTGCACTCCCCCGTCACCCACACCCGGTCGTTGCCGAGCCGCGGCCCGTGCCTGCTCGTGCGCGACGGCCGCGTCCCGTCCTGGCGCCTGACCCTCATGCGGGTGCGCGACCGCTGCGAGGACGTCTGGCTCAGCGTCGTCCAGCTCGTGCTCGGCACCGCGATGGTGCTGCACGCCCACCGGCTGCGGCTCGCCGGCCGCTACTTCGACACCGACCGGGAGATCTCGTGAACCAGATCCACTTCGCGTTGCAGGTCTTCGCCGCACTGGCCGTCGTGCTCGTCGCCACCACCGTGTGCGGGCGGCTCGCCATGCTGGTCAGGCAGCCCAGAGTGGTCGGCGAGATGGTCGCCGGCGTGCTGCTCGGACCGGCGCTGCTCGGTGCCGTGGCGCCGGGTGTGCAGGCCCAGCTCTTCCCCGCCGACGTCAAGAGCACCCTGTACGTGCTGAGCACGATCGGGCTGACGTTCTACATGTTCCTCGTCGGGTCCTCTTTGGACCACGGCCTGACCACAGGTGCGAACGCGCGCAAGGCGTCCGTGCTCGCCGTCTCCGGGATCGTGCCGACGTTCCTGCTCGGCGCGGGCACGGCGGTGATCTTCTTCGACTCGCTGAGCCCGCAGGGATCGCGACTGTGGGTGTTCATGCTGTTCGTCGGTGGCGCCCTGTCGATCACGGCTTTTCCCATGCTGGCGCGGATCCTCCAGGAACGCGGCATCGCCAACACCCCGATCGGCGGTCTCACCCTGGTCGCGGCGGCGATCGACGACGCCGTGGCGTGGGCGTTCCTCGCACTGATCATCGCGGTCGGCGCGTCCGGCAGCCCCGGCGGTGCGGTGCGCACGATCGTCGGTGCCGCGATCTTCGCCGTGCTGATGCTGACGCTCGGCCGCAAGTGGCTCGCCAAGCTCGGTGAACGCGCCGAACGCGACGGCAAGCTCAGCCGGGACATGATGGCGATCATCCTGCTGGTGGTGCTCGTCGCGGGCTGGTTCACCGACTACATCGGCGTGTTCTCGGTGTTCGGCGGGTTCATCACCGGCCTCGCGATGCCGAAGAACTCGGTCGTGCGCCACGAGCTCGAAACCAAGCTCACCGACCTGAACTCGATCCTGCTGCTGCCGGTGTTCTTCGCGTTCAGCGGCCTCAACACCCAGGTCTCCGGGTTCGGGGCGGGCGGCGAGCTGTGGTTCCCGCTCGCGGTGATCATGCTGGCCGCGTTCGCCGGCAAGTACCTCGGCTGTGGGCTGGTCGTGCGCGCCCAGGGCTACTCGTGGCGCTACGCGTCCGCGGTCGGCGGCCTGATGAACGCCCGCGGCCTGATGATCCTGATCTTCATCAACATCGGTCTCGCCTACGACCTCGTGACACCCGAGATGTTCGCGATCCTCGTCGCCGTAGCGATCGTCACCACCGCCGCGGCCATGCCGATCTACCGCGCTTCGCTGCCCGACCACCTGGAGGCACAGGCGGACGTCAAACGCTCCCCCGCACCAGTTCGGTGAGCCGCGCGACGACCGCGGCGGGCTCCGGCATCACGGCGATCTCCCGCGCTGCCTTCGCGGCGACCTCTCGCGCGGCCGGGTCGTCGAGCAGGTGAGCCGCCGCGCCGGCGACCGCGTCCGCCGTGATCTCCGGCCCGACGAGCTTCGCTGCGGCACCGGCTTCGGTGAGCACGTCGGCGTTGACGAACTGGTCGGCGCCCTGCGGCAGCACCAGCTGCGGCAGGGCGGCCGCCAGCGTCCCGAGCACGGTGCCGGTGCCGCTGTGGTGCACGACGAGGTCCGCGCGTCGCAGCACCTTCGCCTGCGGCACGAACCTCGCGACGCGCACGTTCGCGGGCACCTCTCCCAGCGCGGCGGGGTCGCCGGGGCCGAGCGCGACCAGGACCTCGACGGGCAGGCGGGCGAGTCCGTCGATGGCCGCCCGGAGGACGTCCGCGGCGCCGAAGGCCACCGTGCCCAGCGTCAGGTAGACCAACGGCTTCTTCGAGTCCAGCTCCGGCATCGGCACGTCCAGGTCGAACGCCGCCGGGCGCTCACGCAGCACCGTGGGCACCTTGGTCACCTCGGGATCGCGCACGGTGTCCGGCCAGATGTCGATCACGGTGTCGCCCAGCATCAGGTCGGCGGGCACCTCGCCGTCCCACATCCACGCCATCTCCCCGGCGGCGATCTCGAGGATCGCGGACGGCATCGACCGTCCGATCACGTGCGACACGAACGGGATCCCGGCGTCCCGCGCTGCCTTCGCGGCCCCGACGTCGCTCTGCTCGTAGACGACCAGGTCCGGCCGCACCTGCGGCAGGAGCGTCGTCAGGTCCGCGACCGTCGCACGCGGCAGCACGTCGCCGAACATCGTGATCATGAGTTTGACGACGTCCGCGTCACCGTGGCGCCGCCGTGCCTCGGTTTCGGCCTCTCCGATCGAGATGCCGGCCGGGTGCGCTTCGAAGCCGAGCTCGCGCACCGTGCCGAGAAAACCTGGGCCGGTCGCGAAGACGACGTCGTGGCCTGCCCCGCGCGCCGCGCGGGCGAGGGGCACCAGCGGGAAGAGGTGGCCGTAGGCGGGGCGGCACGAGAAGAGGATGCGCACGTCCTTGACGGTAGTGATCGTTCGCTGAGGGTGTGGGCAGATGCGATGAGATGGTTTATTTTGGTTAACACTGAAGCTATCGAGCTGACGAAGTGAGCAAGTTGATCGATAGGCTCAGGCGATGGACAGCAGTCGGCAGACCCGTGTGCGCCAGGCGTTCGACGACTTCTTCGCACCGACCGAACCGAGGTCCGGCAGCTGGGTGCTCGACCTGTTCCAGCACACCGCCCAGACCGTGCCCGCCTACGGGAAGCTGTTGCAGGAGAACGGCATCGACCCCGCGACGATCACGACGTTCGAGGACTTCCAGCGGCTGCCACTGCTCGACAAGGCGAACTACCACGAGCGCCATCCGTTGCCGGAGCTCTGCCGCGACGGGGCTTTGAGCGGCTGCGACATGATCGCCGTGTCGTCCGGTTCGAGCGGACGGCCGACGATCTGGCCGCGGTCGTTGGAGGACGAGCTGCACGTGGCGCGGCGGTTCGAACAGGTGCTGGTGGACGGGTTCGGCGCCGACCGGCGCAGCTCGCTCGCCGTGGTGTGCTTCCCTCTTGGCACGTGGGTCGGCGGGCTGTTCACGCAGGCGTGCGTGCGGCACCTCGCGGCCAAGGGCTGCCCGATCACCGTGGTCGCGCCGGGCAACAACAAGGCGGAGATCCTGCGGGTCCTCCCCGAGCTCGCGCCGCACTTCGAGCAGGTCGTGCTGCTCGGCTATCCGCCGTTCGTCAAGGACGTCGTCGACACGGGACTGGCCGAGGGCGTGGACTGGCCGTCGTTCGTGATCAAGCTGGTGCTGGCCGGCGAGGTGTTCAGCGAGCAGTGGCGCGACCTGGTCGCGCAGCGGGCGGGCATCGCCGACCCCGTCCGCGACATCGCGTCCCTCTACGGCACAGCGGATTCCGGCGTGCTGGGCAACGAGACCGCGGTCTCGACCGGCATCCGGCGGTTCTTCGCGATCCGCCCGGACCTGGCGCGGGAGGTCTTCGGCGACGCGCGGCTGCCGACGCTCGTGCAGTACGACCCGGCGAGCCGGTTCTTCGAGGTGCACGACGGCACGCTGGTGTTCACCGCGGACGGCGGGATTCCGCTGATCCGCTACCGGATCGCCGACGAGGGCGGCATCTTCGGGCACGCCGAGCTGCTGGAGTTCTGCGCGGGCCACGGCTTCACTCCCCCGCCCGGCCCCGAGCTCCCGTTCGTCTACCTCTTCGGGAGGTCGCTGTTCACCGTGTCGTTCTTCGGGGCCAACGTCTATCCGGAGAACGTGACGGTCGGGCTGGAGCAGCCGGGGATCAGCGACACCGTGACGGGCAAGTTCGTGATCGAGTCCGTCGAGGACGCCGACCGCGACCGGCTGCTGCGGATCACCGTCGAGACCGCGCCCGGCAGGACCGCCGACGCCACCGCGATCGCCGAGTCGGTGCGGGACCAGTTGCTGCGGCTCAACAGCGAGTTCGCGCACTACGTCCCTGCCGGGCGCCAACTGCCCGAAGTCGTGCTGCGACCGTCCGGCGACCCGGAGTACTTCCCGGTCGGGGTGAAGCACAGGTACACCCGGCGGTCGTGAGATCAGCCCTGCTCGGCACCGACTGAGGCACGGCGGCGCGTCCACAACCCGATCAGGCACGCGGCGAACGCGGCCCCGGTGAGAAGGACGTGGATCGCGCCGCCGAACTTCGTCGCGAACGTGATGTCCGACCGCAACGGCACGGTGTCCACGATCAGGTCGTCGGTGAACATCCCGGTCTGCACGACGCTGCCGTCCGGGCGCACCACCGCGCTGACGCCGCTGATCGCCGCGACCACGACCGCCCGGCCGTGTTCGATCGCGCGCAGGCGGGCCATCCCGAGCTGCTGGTAGGTCATCTCGCCGCGGCCGTACCAGGCGTTGTTGGTCGGCACCACGAGCAGTTGCGCGCCCTCGGCCGCGCTCTCCCGCAGGACGTAGTCGTAGGCGACCTCGTAGCAGATGCCGAGGCCCACCTTCGTGTCCGCGATGGTCAGCAGCCCCGGTTTCGTGCCCGCTTCGAGGTCCGGCTGGTCCGCGAACGGCGTGACGAGCCGGGCGAGCGGGCGCAGCGGGATGTGCTCGGCGAACGGGACGAGCTCCTGCTTCGCGTACGACTCCCCCGCGCCGGTGCCCGGCTGCCAGGCGATGACGGAGTTCTGCCCGTCGCGCAACGCGCTCACCAGCGTCGGCACGCCGAGGTCGGTGATCGCCCGGTCGAGCACCGGGTCGCGGTCACGGGTCCTGGTCGCGCTTTCGGGCCACACCACGAGATCAGGCTTCGGCACCGCGCCGCCGCGGATCAGCGCCGCCAGTTCCGCGGTCTTGCGCAGGTGGTTCGCCCGCAGCGTGGCGCTCTCCTCCAACAGGCCGAGGCCGACGTCGGGCGCGTTGCCCTGGACGACTGCGACGGTGCGTTGCCCGTTCTGCGCGTCGACCGCGACCAGCGGACCGAGCGCGAGAGCCGCGGCGAACGGCAGAAGAGCCCAGCCGCGACGCCACTCCCGCAGCTTCGGCAGCCAGGCCGCCAGCCCGAACCCGGTCAAGACGACCGCGAACGTGACCAGCGGCGCGCCGCCGACCATCGCCAGCCGCGCGAACGGGCCGTCGACCTGGCCGAACGCCACGCGGCCCCACGGGAAGCCGTTGAACGGGACGAGGCCGCGCGCGGTCTCCTGGAGCACGAACAGCAGCGCCGCCCACACCGGTGCGGCGGGCAGCTTGGACACGAGCGGCACCAGCGCCAGCACGGCGCAGATGAAAAGCGCCATCAACGCCGAGAGCACCAGCCACGGCCACGGGCCGAACTCGCGGCCCAGGAAGTGCTGGATCCACCACAGGTGCGGCAGGAAGAACGCCAGGCCGAACACGAACCCGAGGCCGGCGGCGCGGCGGCCGGTCACGTCCCGCAACGTCAGCCAGAGCACGGCGAACGCGGGGACGGCGAGCCACCAGATGGTGCGGGGCGGGAAGCTCAGCGCGAGGGCGCCACCGGCGAGTGCGGCTGCGCCGTAGCGAACGAGCGTGGTGGCCGGCACCCGGTCATGCCTGCGCAACGGACACCCTCGCCCGGCGCAGGACGAGGTGCGCGCCACCCACCAGGGCGATCCCCAGCGCGTAGGCGAGCACCAGCTCCGGGACGCGGCCCGCGAAGTTGCCCGCGAGCGGCGGCACCAGCAGCGCGAACACCCCGGCGAGCACGGCGGCCCTCGTCCGCCACTTCCCCTCCGGCAGGCACACGGCCAGCGGCAGCACCGCCCACAGCAGGTACCACGGCTGGATCACCGGCCCCAGCACCACGATCAGGCTCATCATCATCCCCAGCGCCGTCACCTGAGAGATCCCGCCGCGCAGCTGGTGGCTCAGCACCACCACGATCCCGCACAGGATCAGCACGAGCCCCGCGATCCGTGCCGAGGAGATCATCGCCTGACCGGTTTCCGGCCCGAACACCGCACCCGCCAGGAAGCCGGGCCAGTTCGTCGGCGCCATCCAGCTGTTGACCTTCGACGGCGTGCCGAGCGCCTGCACCCAGCCGAATCCCGCACCGCCGGCCAGTGACGTCATGACCGACACCGCCACGGCGGCCGCGACCATGCTCGCGCCCGCCATCACGAACCGGACCACGCCTCCGCCCAGCCGGCGGGCCAGCGCCGTGCCCACGACCGCGAGCGCGACCAGCGCGGGCAGCTTCACCTGCGCTCCGAGCCCGATGAGGGTGACACCAGCCGTGAGCGACCACCACCTGAGCTCGGGCAAAGCGTCCAACGCGATGACAGTGCCGCACAGCATGAGACCGAGCATCAACGCGTCGTTGTGCATCCCGCCGATGAGATGCCACAACACCAACGGGTTCAGCACGCCGAGCCACAAGGCCGCCCGCTCGGACGTCCCCGCGATCGCCGCGAGCCTCGGCACCGCCCACACGATCAGCAGCAGTCCCGCCACCGCGACCACGCGGTGCAGCACGATCCCGAGCACCGGATCCCCGCCCGTGAGCTGGGTGATCAGCCGTTCGATCGTGGTGAACAGCGGCCCGTACGGCGACGGCGTCTCACGCCAGTAGACCCCGACCCGCGCCACGGCCTCCGCGCTCGCCCCGGCCGCCGGGCTCACGACGTTCGGGTCGAACCCCCGCGCCGCCACCTCCCCCTGGGCGAGGTAGCTGAACACGTCCGCGCTGAACAACGGCGGCGCCACCAGCAGCGGACCGCACCACCAGGCCAGCGTGCGACGCAGCCACGAGGAGTCCGGCCGGGTGCGGCCGAGCAGCGCCCACGCCAGCACGACCAGCCCGGCGCCCCCGACCGCGGCACCCAGTGCGGTCGTCCCTGCCCCCGCGCTCACGGCCCACGCCCCGCCGGTGAGCAGCGCCGCACCGGCGAAACCCGTCCAGCGCAGCAGATCCGGGGTGTCGGCGGTGACGCGCGTGGGCCAGCGGTAGGTGACGGTCTGCACGGATGAGACAGTGCTGTTGGGACGGATCGTCACGCGTCCGACTGAGGTCGCGTTCCCGCGTACGACTTCAGGATGATCTTTTCCGGCGCGCTCAACTTCCGGCGAAGTCGTGCGTCATCCACACGGTCCCCTTGGCGTCGCGGATCACGGAGATGCCGATCCGGGTGGACGACCTGCTGAGGATGTTCTTGCGGTGACCGTCGTTCGGCGGCTTCTCGTCGATCATGCCCTGGGTCAGGTTCAGCGCCATCTTCGAGATCGACTCGACCGTGTCCTTCACCGGACCGCCCATGCCGACGTTCTCGGCCACCGAACTCCACTTCACGCCCGCCGCGGTGCTCCGCTCGCCGAGCCCGCTCTCGCCGGGGCACTGGTGGGAGAGGCCGCACCCGTTGCCCATCATCGCCCGCGTGTGCCGGTCGGCGGCGGTGACCAGGGCCGGGTCGACGGTCAACGGCGGCAGGCCCTGCTTCGCCCTGGTCTCGTTGATCAGCGCCAGGACGCGTTCTTCGGGGGTGGCGACGCGGACCGGTTCCGGGGTCTGGGTGGTCGTGGTCGTTGTAGTGGTGGTGCTCGTGGTCGTCGCGGACGTGGTCTCCGCCGCGGCCGACGATGTGGTCAGGGCCGTTGGAGGTGGGGTGTTCGGGATCGCCACGGCGGCCGGTGGGTCGGACGGGAACAGCACGATGGTCGCGGTGACGCCTGCCAACGCGCAGATGGCGGCGGCGCCCGCGACGGCGAGGACGGGTTTGCCGCCGGCCAAACCGGCGAGTCGGGAGAAGGGGCCGGAGGCTTCCGCGAGATGGGCGGCGCGGTGGTCGAGGCTGGAGGCGAGTGCCGTTGCGACGTCAGGATCGGCAGCGTGCGCACCGGCATCGGCGACGTGGGCACCAGGGTCGGCGGCATGCGCGCCCTGTGCACCCGAGTCCGCCGCGTGCGCCACCGGCCACACCTCCCCCAGGCTCTCCAGCAGCCGCGGCAGGTACGCCGCCGGCACCGTGAGCAGCGCCGCGCCCGTCAGGATGCGCTCCACCGGCATCGCGTCGGCGACCCCGCGACGGCACCGGCCGCACTCGTCGACGTGCCGCAGGAGCCGCTTGCGCCACAACGGGTTCGGCTCGCCGTTCCAGCCCTGTGCCGCCCGGTCCAGGCCCGCGCACCTCGGTTCCGCCGACAAGGCGCGGACCAGGTGGCGGATGGTCTCCAACCGGCCCTTCAGCCTGCTGACCCGGACGGTCACCGCGTGGGCGCCGAGGTCCAGAGCGTCGGTGACCTCCGCGCGGGTCAGCTGCCCCACGCGTTCCAGCGTCCAGAGCGCCAGCAGCTCGCGGTCGGCCGGGTCGAGCCAGCGGGCCGCCTCGTCGACCTCGCGGCGTTGCTGGGCGAAGTGCAGGCGCGACAGGGCCGCCTCGACGAACTCGGCACCCGGATCGGCCCTGTCGTACTCCTCCAGCGGGGCCGGTGCGAGGTCGCGGCGCCGGTAGTGCTCGCGGACCTGGTTGATCGTGACGGCGACGAGCCACGAGCGGAAGCGGTCGGGCTCCCGCAGCGCGTCGATGCCGCGGATCACGCGGACCATCGTCTCCTGCACCACGTCGTCGACCTCGGCGTCGGCGTTCAGCGCCCGGCCGGCGACGTTGTAGACCAGCGGCAGGCAGGCCGCGACGACCGTGTCGAGCGCCGCCCGATCACCGGCCCGCGCGGCTTCCACCTGCTCCGCGTCCACCTGCCCCAGCCACTCCCGACCCGTCACTGCCACACCTTTCGCCGACGACTTCCGCACGTCATGGGAGACCGGCGAGTCTCACCTCAGGTCACAGAAACCGGGCCGACAGGTGATCCAGATCACACGGCGACGACCGCCACTCCGGTCCGGCCGCCGTCGACGTCGAGGACCGTGCCGTGCACGAACGCGGCGTCGTCGGACGCGAGGTAGACGGCCGCGGCCGCGATCGCGTCGGGATGCCCGGAACGCCCGGCCGGCGTGCCGTTCATCATCACCTCGCCGGGGTGGTCGGTGGCGGTGGCCCAGTCCGGCGAGACGATGACGCCGGGCGAGATCGCGTTCACCCGCACGCCGAGCCGCGCGATCCACGAGCCCAGGTTGATCACCACGCCGCCGCCGGAGTCGATCATCGACGGGACGAGGGCCTGCACGAGGAAGAACGGTGCCTTCACGTTGACCCCGTAGACGCGGTCGAACGTCTCCTCGTCGGTCGTCGGAATGATCGACGGCGGGTAGATGCCTGCATTGTTCACGAGGACGTCGACGCGGCCGCCGAGCAGTTCGGCGGCCTTGGAGGCGAGCGCACGGCTGGCCGCGGCGCTGCCGTCGAGGTCGGCGCGGGCGAAGTCGGCCCGTCCACCGGCCCGGCGGATCTGGTCGACGACGGCCGCACCCCTCACGTCGTCCCGCCCGGAGACGACGACGTGCGCGCCCTCCCCCGCGAGGGCGACCGCGATCGCGCGGCCGATGTTGCTGGTGGAACCGGTGACGAGGGCGGTCCTGCCCTGCAGACGTTGTGCCACGTCCTCGAAGTCAGGCAGGCATTTTTGGACCAGCAAGTCCAGAAAATCGGAGGTGATCGATCAACGTGTCCAGCACCGCCTCCAGGTGCGCTATGTCGCCGGTAGACCTCAGCACCTGCACGCCGCCCTGGATGCCCGCGATGAACGCCGCCGCCACGCGATCGCCGTCGACGCTCTCGCCCACCAGTCCGGCCGCCTGCATCTCGGCGATCCCTCGTCGCACGTGGGACTGCCACTGGCTGAGCAACGTGCTCACGACTTCGTTGGCGCCCGGTGTGCTGCCGACCTGGCTCATCAGCGCCCCCAGCGGGCACAACCGACCCTGCGCGCGGTACCGGGCGACCACCGAGTCACGCCACCGGTCCCAGGCCGCCCACGAGGTCAGCGAGCCCAGGTGCGGTTGCTGGTCCTCCAGCACGCGATCGGCTTCGAAGCGGGCGACGGCGAGGAAGAGCTCCTCCTTGCCGTGCGGGAAGTAGTGGAAGATCTGCCCCTTGCTGGTGCCGGTGATCGCGCGGATGTCGTCCAGCGTCACGCCTGCCGGGTCGTCGCTGCGCAGGTACGCCGCCGCGCCCTCGATGATGCGCTGCCTGGTCGCGCGCCCCTTGGCCGTGAGTGCCATTCCTCCGAGAATAGCCTGGACCAGCCGGTCCACTGTGATTGAATCAGGAAATGGGGATGAGTGAAGTGTCGTTGAGGCCGGTCGAGGAAGCGGACTTCGACACGTTGTTCGAGTTCATGCGTGATCCGGAGTCGGTGCGGATGGCCGCGTTCACCGCGAAGGACCCCGACGACCGTGCCGCGTTCGACGCGCACCTGCGCAGGAACCTGGCGCGGACCGACGTCACGAACCGCGTGATCGTCGGCGACGGGCGGGTCGTTGGCACCGTCGCGGCCTTCGTGATCGAGGGCGACACCGAGATCACCTACTGGGTCGACCGCGCCGTCTGGGGTCAGGGCGTGGCCAGCCGGGCCGTGGAACTGTTGCTGCGCGAGGTCACCGTTCGCCCGCTGTACGCACGCGCCGCCAGCGACAACGCGGGCTCGCTGCGGGTGCTCACCAGGGCGGGCTTCGAGGTCGTCGGCACCGACGTCGGCTACGCGGAGGCGAGGCAAGCGGAGATCGAGGAGACCATCCTGCGACTCAGCTGACGAACTTCTCCGTGCCCAGCACGCCGAGCAGCTGCAGCTTCTCGAACGCCTCGGTGCGTGGCGGTGCGGTCAGCACCAGCAGGGCCTGTGACTGGTCCTCGGTGAACAGTGCCTGACAGTCCACCTCGATCTCGCCGAGCTGCGGGTGCACGAGCACCTTGTGGTCCTCGAACCTCTTCGAGACCTCGTGCCGTTCCCACAGCTCGGCGAACTCGTCGCTCTCGCGTTGCAGCACGCGGACGAGCTCCCCGGCCCGTGAACGCGCGCCCATCGACGCGTAGGCGGCGCGCAGGCTCGCCACCTGGGCGCGGCTCTGCCGTTCGCGGTCGTGCTCCGGGTAGATCAGGCGCTCGTCCGGGTCGGTGAACCAGCGGTAGATCCCGCTGCGCGCCAGGCCCGTGAAGCGGGACGAGTCGCCGTAGAGGGCCTCGGCGAACCGGTTCTGCACCAGGATCTCGCCGAGGTTGGACAGGATCAGCGCGGGCGTGTCGTCGAGCCGGTCCAGCACCCGTTGCAACGCGGGCGCGACGTGCGTGGAGGTGACCTGCGGCGACGGGGCGTTGCGGCCGGCGACGAGGAACAGGTAGTCGCGTTCGTCGTCGCTCAGCCGCAGCGCGCGGGCCAGCGCGGCGAGCATCTGCTCGCTCGGCTGCGGACCCCGTTGCTGCTCCAGGCGCGTGTAGTAGTCCGTGGACATCGCGGCGAGCGACGCGACCTCCTCCCGCCGCAGCCCCGGCGCCCGCCTGCGCGCACCGACCGGCAGGCCGACGTCCTCCGGCCGCAGCTCTTCCCGGCGGCGGCGCAGGAACGCCGCGAGCTCCACACGATCCATGGGCCCAGTATGGAGAGACTGCGCGCCTTGACCAGGGATCGCCGATCCCCCGATGAGCGGTCTCTGCCGCGGCTCGTCGCGGTGCCAGAAGCTCAGGTCATGGACATCACCGGAAACACCGTCTTCATCCCCGGCGCCACCAGCGGCATCGGCCTGGCGCTCGCCCTCGCGCTGAAGGAGCGCGGCAACACCGTGATCGTGGGCGGACGTCGCACCGAGCTGCTCGAGAAGATCGCGGCCGAACACCCCGGCGTCGAGACCGTCCGCATCGACACCACCGACGCCGGCAGCGTCCAGGCTGCGGCCGAGGACGTGATCGCCCGCTTCCCGGCGGTGAACGTGCTGATCACCATGGCGGGTGTCATGCGCGTGGAGGACTGGCACCGCCCGGACTTCCTGGAGTCCGCCGAGAACATCATCACGACCAACGTGCTGGGCCCGATCCGCCTGATCGCCGCGTTCGTCGAGCACTTCCAGAGCCTGCCGGACGCCACGATCATGACCGTGTCGTCGGGCCTCGCGTTCGCGCCGCTGAAGGTGACGCCGAGCTACAACGCGTCCAAGGCCGCCATCCACATGCTCAGCGAGACGCTGCGCCTGCAACTGGCCGACACGACCGTGAAGGTGGTGGAGCTGGAGCCGCCGTCGGTGCAGACGGACCTGCTGCCCGGCCAGGCGGACAACGACCACGCCATGCCGCTCGACTCCTACGTCACCGAGGTCATGAGCATCATCGAGGGACAGCCGGACGCGCGCGAGATCCAGGTCGAGCGCGTGAAGTTCCTGCGCTACGGCGAGGCGCGCGGCGACTACGACCAGGTCGTGGCCGCGCTCAACGGCTCCGACCCGCACGGGAGGCTTGAGTGATTCCGGCGCGGGTTCCAGCAGAGGGGTCGCCTTTCGCTGGTGTGGTCACTTTTGTGTTGACGGTCGCTTTGGGTCGTATGACGAGCCGGGTCTTTTCATCGCCGCTTCGCGACGATTGCGATTGGGGCTTGACTTCGGGGCCCTTGCGAGGCGCTCATCGGCCTTGAAAAGCCGGGCATAAGGAGCCCGGCCGATCCAACCAGCGTAGCATCTCGCTCCCAAAGTCAAGCCCCAATCGCAATCGTGCGTGGTCCCGTTTGTTGTTCGGCTTCCGTCATTACCGCTTGCCCGATGACGCATTGCCCTGTCCGGCTCGGCTTCGGATTCGGCTTAGCGAGATTGACTGCACTGGACGTGACCACCCAGGACCCCCTGCGGGATTACCTCGGCGGGACTAGCTCCGCAGGATTGATCTCGGGGGATTGCCCTCGCCGGAATCGCCTCGCGGGAATCGCCTCGCGGAATTGTCTCTACGCGGCTGTAGTACCACGAGGCAGGGGGCAACGGCCGCCCCATGCCGCCGTTGGTTTCTCGGCGTTGGCGAGGTGCCTGGCGGTGGCCCGGCAGCGGTAGCGAGAGTGCCTGGCCGTGGCCGGGGCGGCCTTCATCGGCACCGCCTGGCCGTGGTCAGGCGGTGTTGATCAGGTTGCGTCTGGGCCTTCGCTGGGGATCGAGCCAGGCCGGTGCGTAGAAGGTCGGGATGCCGTTGATCATCCGGACTTCCCACTTGCTCTGGTGGATCAGCGTGTGGTGCGCACGGCACAGCAACACCGCGTTGTCGACCGAGGTGTCCCCGCCGTCGGCCCAATGCCGGACGTGGTGGCCGTCGCAGTGCCGGGGCGGTCTGTCACACCCCGGGAAGGCGCAGCCACGATCCCTGAGAACCAGGGCGCGGCGGATGCGGGCGGGGAAGCTACGAGTCTTGCGGCCGATGTCCAGCGGCTGACCCTCGCCACCCAGTACCGCCGGGATGATGCCCGCGTCGCAGGCCACCCGGCGGAGCTGGTCGGCGGGGAGGTGCTGGCCGGTGTCCAGCATCGCCTCGCCCACCTGCTGGACCAGGTCCTCGTAGCGCATCGTCACCGTCATCGTGACCGGCTCGCCGCCGTGTTCGGGCAGCTGGTCGGCGCGCAGCATCAACTCGATCAGCTCGGCCAGGGCGTCGCCTTCGCGTTGGGAGAGGGTGCGCGGGTCCGGGCCCTCGTCCGAAGTCTGCGGGCGGGGCTTGGCCAAGGGATCGAGCAGCGCCTCGTACTTGGCGCCGGTGACCTTGTCCAGCTTCGCCCGGATCTCCAGCCGCCCGTTCTTCCACTGCATCGAATGCTCGTTCGCAGGTGGCGGTGTCGGGTCGGGCTCGCGGGGCTCGGGGTCGTCCTGGTAGAGGGAGTAGGCGAGTTTCCCGCCCAGGGTGCGCACGGTGCGGGGCTCGAAGGTGCGGGCGTAGCCCACCACGGTCGCCTCGTGCTCGGCGGGCACGGTCCTCATCACCGCGGCCACCGCCGCCACGTGCTCGACCGACTACACGCCCTCGGCCACCGCCTCCGCCGTCAGCGGAAGCACCGGAGCCAGTTCACTACCGGTCGGGGTGATCTCGCCGGTCAGCAACAAGGCAGTGTCGATCCACCGCGTGGCGACATGCAGATCCCAGCGGACAACATGCCGCAACACCTGCGGCAAATTCCTGTAACCCAGCTCGCTCGCGGCCCCACGCCGATCCAACTCGGCAATCATCTGCAACGCGGCATTCTCACGAACCCGGATTTCCGTCACCTCGTCGACGAGACTGCGCAGCAGCTCGTCGGTGGAGAGGAGGCGGGTTTCGATCACGTGTTCTACTCTACCGCAAGATCACAACAAGATAACGGGAAATGGCGAACACAATCGAGTGAATCACCCAGCCGTCACACCCCAACGGGAACGCGATGCCGAAGGCGAGCCGTACAGGGCTAGGCGAACGCAGGCAAGCGGTAATGAGGCGAGCCGAACAACCCAACGCAACCACGCACAAGTGCGATTGGGGCTTGACTTTGGGTGCGAGGTGCTAGCCTTTTCGGATCGGGCGGGTGCGGAGCATCCGACCTTTTCCGCCCGACACAGCGCCTCGCAAGGGCCCCGAAGTCAAGCCCCAATCGCAATCGTCGCGAAGCGGCGATGAAATGGCCCGGCTCGTCATACGACCCAAAGCGACCACCAACACAAGGCGACCACACCAGCAGAAGGTGACCCACCCCGCTGGAACCCGCGCCGAACCACCCAAAGCCAGACCCGCACGCGGCGTACACCAGAGATCCTGGGGTGGTTGCGGTGTGATCCCCGTTCCGCGCGGGTACCTCTCCCCCAGCTTCTCAGGGGAAGCAACACCACCATGCCGCGTCGCCTGGCCGTGCTGCCGCTCGTGCTGTTGACCACCGCGGCCGGACTCGACCTCGTGCACCTGCTCACCGGCAGCGCGGCGGTCGCCTACGTCACGTGGCACCTGATCGCCGCCGGCCTGCTGCTCGGTATCGCGGTGACCGCCGCGCAGTGGCTCGACCGGATCTTCGGCGAGACGGTCACCCGCGCGTCCGGGCGTGACCTGGGTGCGGTCTTCGTGCTCGCGCTGTTCGGGGTGAGCTGGGCGTTGCGGCTGGGCCAGACGGGGTGGGAACCGACGTGGGCCGCCGTGCTCGCGGGGTGGGTCGGGGCGCTGAGCGCCGGTGTGGTGCTTCAGGGCCGGTCGCCTATCCAGCGAGCCCAGCTCGATGGCGCGTCGGCTCAGTGACGGCAGCTCTGTACCGTGCGCGCGTGGAGATCACCGACGACCGCGCTTTCCCCGCCGCGCTGGCCGCGCTGAGCGGCATCGACTTCCCGTACGACTACGACGAGAAGACCGACACCCCGGATCCGGGCAACATCGACTACGAGCCCTACGACGAGTTCGACTCCGCCGAGGAGACCACTGACTGGATCAGGGCCTGGACCGGCAACGACGAGCTGAACGGTGACGCGTTCCGGGCGTTCGGGCAGGACGGCACCGGTGGTCTGGCCGTGCTGTGGCTCGTGCGGCCGGGAGCGTTGACCGAGCAACCCGTGGCGTTCTTCGGTTCCGAGGGCGAGGTCGGTGTCGTGGCCCGCAGTCTGGGCGAGTTCCTCTGGCTGCTGGCCGGTGGCGTCGGGCCTTTGGAGGCCGTGGAGTTCGGAGCCGACAGCGGTGTGCCGCACGAGGAACTCCGTGCTGTGGCGGAAAAGCACTCCGGTGTCGAGCCCCGCACGCCCGCCGAGGTGCTGGCGGCGGCGCGGGCGGAGTTCCCGGACTTCGCGGAGACGGTGCAGTCCTGGTGCCGGTGAACCGGTCATCGTTCCGGTTCACCAATGGTCTACACCACTTTGGGGGTGCGGGATACGCTCGGCGAACCTGTTGTGCCGCAAGGTGAACAGGCCCTCGTCCTGCGGAGGCTTCATGAGAAAGCTCCTCGCGGCCGTGCTCCTGCTCACGGCCGCAGCAGTCCCCACCAGCGCCGCCGCCGCGGCCGACCCGATCTACAAGGACCCGGCGCAACCGATCCCCGCCCGCGTCGCCGACCTGCTCGGCCGGATGTCGCTCGACGAGAAGGTCGGGCAGATGACGCAGGCGGAGCGCGCCGCGGTGAGCAACGCCGACCTGACGAACTTCCGGATCGGCTCGCTGCTGTCCGGCGGTGGGTCCGCGCCCTCGCCGAACAACGCCACGGCGTGGGCGGACATGTACGACAACTTCCAGCGCGCCGCGACGGCGACGCCGCTGGGAATTCCCCTGATCTACGGCGTGGACGCCGTGCACGGGCACAACAACGTCGCCGGCGCCACGATCTTCCCGCACAACATCGGCCTCGGCGCGACCCGCGACCCGGCTCTGGTGCAGCGGATCGGCCGGGCCACGGCGGAAGAGGTGTCGGGCACCGGCATCGACTGGGACTTCGCGCCGTGCCTGTGCGTCGCGCGCAACGACCGGTGGGGCCGCACCTACGAGTCGTTCGGCGAGACGCCCGAGAACGCGACGTCGATGACCACGCTGATCACCGGGTTGCAGGGCACCGAGCTGTCCGACCCCGGCTCGGTGATGGCCACCGCCAAGCACTACATCGGCGACGGCGGCACGACCGACGGCGACGACCAGGGCAACACGCAGCTCACCGAGGCGGAGCTGCGGGCGGTCCACCTGCCGCCGTTCCGCGAGGCCGTCGCCCGCGGCGTCGGTTCGGTGATGATCACTTACAGCAGCTGGAACGGCGTGAAGACCCACGGCCACAAGTACCTCGTCACCGATGTGCTGAAGAACGAGCTGGGCTTCAGCGGCCTGGTCGTGTCGGACTGGAACGCGATCGACCAGATCGACGGCCAGCCGGGCTTCACCGCCGCCGAGGTCCGCACGTCGATCAACGCGGGCCTCGACATGATCATGGTGCCGACCGAGTGGCGGTCGTTCATCACGTTGCTCAAGGCGGAGGTGCAGGCGGGCCGCGTGCCGATGTCGCGCATCGACGACGCGAACCGCCGGATCCTGACCAAGAAGTTCGAGCTGGGCCTGTTCGAGAAGCCGCTGACCGACCGCTCGTACACCTCGACCGTCGGCAACGCGGCGCACCGGGCGCTGGCGCGGGAGGCCGTGCGCAAGTCCCAGGTGCTGCTGAAGAACCAGAACGGCGTGCTGCCGTTGCCGAAGACCGCCTCGAAGTTGTTCGTGGCGGGCAAGAGCGCGGACAACATCGGCCACCAGAGCGGCGGCTGGACGATCTCCTGGCAGGGCGGCAGCGGGCCGGTGACCCCGGGAACCACTGTGCTACAAGGGATTCGCGCGGCCGTGTCTTCCTCCACCACGGTGACCTACAACCGCAACGGCACGGGCATCGACGGCAGCTACCAGGCCGCGGTCGCCGTGATCGGCGAGACCCCGTACGCCGAGGGCGCCGGTGACCGCCCCAGCGGCATGGGCCTCGACAACGAGGACCTCGCGACGCTGAACACCCTGCGCGCGTCCGGCGTCCCGGTCGTCGTGGTGCTCGTGTCCGGGCGCCCGCTGGACATCGCGGCCCAGCTGCCGGGCTGGCACGCACTGGTCGCGGCCTGGCTGCCGGGCACCGAGGGCAACGGCGTGGCGGACGTCCTGTTCGGCGACCACAAGCCGACCGGCACGCTGCCGTTCACGTGGATGCAGAGCGCCGGCCAGCAGCCGATCAACGTCGGTGACAGCAAGACTCCCCTGTTCCCCCACGGGTTCGGCGCGCAGTTCCCGGCCACGCAGAACGCCTACGCGCTGATCGGCGCCTCCTACTACGACGAGCAGCGCGGCACGCAGGTCGAGCGGTGCACCGACTCGGGCTGCGGGCAGAACGTCGGCTACCTGACGCCAGGCGACTACGTGGCCTACGCGGACGTCGACTTCGGCGCCACCCCACCGACCTCGGTGACCACGCGGATCGCGTCCGGCTCGAACGCGGGCGGCACCCTGCAGTACCGCCTAGACAGCCCGATCGGTCCGCTGGTCGCCACCGTGTCGGCGGCGAACACCGGCGGGTGGCAGACGTGGACGAGCCGGACCGCGGCGGCGTCGGGGGCGACCGGGGTGCACCGGCTGTACCTGGTGGCGACCGGTGGCACCGGCGGTGACCTGGCGAACGTGAACTGGTTCCAGTTCGCCCGCTAGCTCAGGGCAGGTCGGCGAGCGGGCGGTGTTCGCCGTCCCGCTCGCCGAGGCCTCGGACTGCGACGCCGGGTCGTTGGGGCCGGGAGTTGGTAGCCGGACCGTCGGGGCCAGGCGGTGGTAGTCGCGGACGTCGAAACCCACGTGACACGGTCACGGGAGTAACGGGGCTCGTCGCTGCTGCTCCGCCTTGCACTCGTTGCCGCACAACGGATGAGACTGATGGGTCAGCGCTGGCGGTAGTGGGCGATCAAGCCGGCACCGCACAGCAGGGTGAGCACGCCGAAGGTGACGCTGACGACGGTGCCGAGACCTGCGATCGACGTCCCCGCGTTGCAGATCGCGCTCACCACGAGGGCGGTCCACAGCAGAAACCGTTGGCGTTGCTTGCTTGCGTTCGTCGCGATGTTCGTCATGCCACAAACGCTAGTGAACAGGTGCTGTTCTGAAGATCCCCTCAGCTGCCGTGTGCGAGGTGGAGCAGGCTCCACTCCCGTGGCCCGGATGTTGAGATGTGCGAACGATGAAAGCCCAGCTGCTGCTCCGGGCCATTGACCGTCGTCGGCCGTGCACCGGCGCTCATCTGCAGGCCATGTCTGCGAAAGTTCGATGAGCACGCTCACTGATGACCAACCATGGTTTCGAAACGATCAGGAACTCCTGCTGCCAGTAGGCGGCTTGGCGCCGGTCACAGATTGCGTTAGCGTTCACATCACAGCGTGTGCCGATTCGTGTGCAGATCGGATCGGTCGCCGTTGCGCTGTTCGTGCTCGCCGTCAACGATGATGGGGTCCGCATGTGCAGTCCAGCACGCTTTCGACGTCGACAGAAGACGAAAGTCTCTTTCCTGCGCAGTCGACTGATTTTCGACTGGGGCCAGGACAACGTGTGGGCCTGGGGCGCAGGTATGGACAACAGCTGGCGCACCACCGGTGACATCGCGGCGAACTACAACAGCATGCTCAGCACTCGCGAACAGACGAACCAGCAGTGGCTGTGCAACTCCGCCGGCTCGATGATCGGTGTCCAGTCAGGACAGTGCCTCGACATCACCGGGGCGTCCACGGCCGACGGTGTGATGGGCCAGCTGTGAACGTGCAACGGCGGCAGCAACCAGCGATGGACGCTGGGATAGGAGTTGCGTGATGGACCTGCCCATCGACCGCAGGCGTTTCCTCACCGCCGCCGCGCTCACCGGGGCCGCGGGCCTGCCCGGTGGATGGCTGTCCGGTACTGCGGCGGCGGCCGTACCGTCGCAGATCACCCTGCCCGAGCGGGGTGTCCACGACACCAGTCCGGCCACGTCCTGGACGGACGGTTTCCTCACCGGCAACGGTGAGTACGGCGCCACGCTGTACGGAGCGCCGACGCTGGAGAAGGTGATCCTCAACTATCACCGCCTCGTGCTGCCCAACGGTTCCCGATCGCTGACCCCGCCGGTGATTTCGGGACGTCTGCAAAGTGTCCGGGACAAGGCGCTCGCCGGTGACTACGCCGGCGCGAACCGGGACTTCGCGGCCGGCTGGTCGCTGCGCTGGACCCAGACCTACCACCCGGCGTACGAGCTGCGGATCGCCACGCCGGACATGACCACGGCCAACGACTACGGCCGCGTGACCGACTTCCGCACCGGCGAGGTCACCACCAGCTGGACCGACAGCTACGGCACGTGGACCCGCCGAGCGTTCGTCTCCCGCGCCGACCGGGTGATCGTCCACGAACTGACGCCGGCGCCCGGCCGGACGATCGATGCGACCCTGAGCGTGCACACCGCGTTGGACGGAGTGCCCGGCAACGTGGGCTTCGCGACCCGGGCCGCGGTCAGCAACGGTTCCGGCTACCTGAACCTGCGCGGCACCTATCCCGCCGGGCAGGGCGCGTTCGGCTACGAGGGCGTCACGCGCGTTGTCGCGACCGGAGGCACCGTCTCCGCCAGCGGGGCCACCGTCGTCGTGTCCAGGGCAGCGCGGCTGCTGCTGCTCACCAAGCTCGACCGGTACGAGACGCCGAACGCGTGGGACTCCCAGCCGCTGCACGCGGCGCTGGCCGCGGTCGACACCGACTACACCGCGCTGCGTGCACGGCACACCGCGATCCACACCGCCTGGTACGACCGCTCGCGGCTGGACCTCAACGTCTCGTCCGCCGACCGGAGCCTGTCGGTCAGCCAGCTGATCGCCAGGCAGAACAACAACAAGAGCGTCATCGACATCGCGCTGCTGGAGCGTCTCTACGACTCGGGGCGGTACCTGTTCATCAGCTCCAGCGGGATCCTGCCGCCGCGGCTGACGGGGATCTGGACCGGCACGTGGACCGGCGCCTGGGCCGACGACTTCACCACCGACGCCAACGTCAACCTCCAGGTCGCCGGCGGCAACATCCTGGACACCCCCGAAGCCATGCAGGGCTACTTCGCCCTCGTCCTCGGCCAGCTCGCCCAGTGGCGCACCAACGCGCGGAACCTCTACGGCGCCCGTGGATTCCTCGCCCCGTCCCGTACCGACGGCGAGTACGGGCACATGCTCCACTTCGACGCCGGCTTCCCCGGCCAGACCTGGACCGGCGGCGCCGACTGGCTGCTCTACCCGCTCGTCGAGTACTGGGAGGTCACCGGTGACCAGGCGTTCCTGCGGGACAAGCTGGGGCCCGCGCTCATGGAACTGGCGCTCTTCTACGAGGACTTCCTGACCCGAACCGACGCGAGCGGCAAAGTCGTGTTCGTACCGTCGTTCTCGATGGAGAACGCGCCCGGCAACACCCGCGTGTTGTTCGCCGTCAACGCGACCGGTGACATCATGGCCGGCAAGCACGCGCTCCAGGCCGCCATCGCCGCGGCCAACGCACTCGGCGTGGAGCAGGGCAGCGGCCAGGGCGTCCAGCGCTGGACGGCGTTGCTCGGGAAACTGCCCGCGTACCGGATCAACGGGGACAACGCCCTGGCGGAGTGGTCCTGGCCGAGCCTGAACGACAACTACAACCACCGGCACGTCCACCACCTGTACGGGGCCTGGCCACTGCACGAGATCAATCCCGAGACCCGGCCCGACCTGGTCGCACCCGCGTTGCGGGCACTGGAGCTGCGCGGCGACGAGAACCTCTCCGCCCACGGGAGCCTGCACCGGGCACTGGCCGCCACCCGGCTCAAGGACGGCGGGAAGGTCTACGCCAACCTCCGCAAGATCATCGGCAACAACATGGTCTTCCGGTCGCTGATGACCTCGCACAACCCGAACCTGGAGACCTACAACGCCGACGCCGCCCACGCGATACCCGGTGTGCTGGCCGAGGCGTTGCTCTACTCCCGGCCCGGTGTGCTGGAGATCCTCCCCGCCCTGCCCGGGCAACTGGCCAAGGGCTCGATCACCGGTGTGCGGGCGCGTGGCCAGATCCGGGTCCACAACCTCAGCTGGGACCTGTCCGCCCGCACGGCCACGCTGTCCGTGACGTCGGCGGTCGACCAGGACGTCACGCTGATCAGCCGCCGCGGCATGACGTCCGTGACCACCTCCGCGCCCGTCACCGTGTCGCCGCTGGGGCCGCACGCCAGAGTCCTGTCCCTGACGGCAGGCCGGCTCGTCGACGTCACCGTCGCGCTGCAGGGCGGGTACGTGCGACTGGTCAACCGGCGCAGCGGCAAGGTTCTCGACGTCACCGGGAACGGGACGGCCGACGGTGTCAAGGTCGTCCAGTGGACCTGGTCCGGCGGTGCCAACCAGCAGTGGCAGCTTCTGTCCAATCCGGACGGTTCGGTCCGCCTGGTGAACCGCAACAGCGGGCGGCTGCTCGAGAGCCCGAGCGGAGCCGGCCAGGGCACCCAGCTGGACCAGTGGCAGGACACCAACAGCGACAACCAGTGGTGGAAGCTCACCGGCACCGGTGACGGCTACCACCGGCTCGTCAACGTGCGCACCGGTCTGTGCGCGGACGTGGACGGCGGCTCGACGAGCGACGGCGCCCGCGTGATCGAGTGGCCCACCAACACGGGCACCAACCAGCAGTGGCAGATCGTCGACGGTTGACCCTGCATCGCCCGTGCTGAAACGACATTCGACCGCCGGCTCTTCCAGCTTTCATTCCTCGTTCAACGGATGGTCCTGCTCGTCCCGGGCGTCTGTACCCTCGTTGCCAGAAGCAAAGTCGTACTCATGACGAGGAGTCCCTCGGTGGACGCTGATGCCGCTTACGCACCGCCAGCCTCCTACCGACCGGGCTACGAGCTGGTGGCGGAGCGGATCCTGCAGCTCATCGCGGAGCTGGAGTTGCGTCCCGGCGATCGCATGCCGACCGAGAACGAGCTGGCGGGCCGGATGGGGACCAGCCGGACCGTGGTCAGGGAGGCGGTGAAGATCCTTTCGGCGCTCGGGAGGGTGCGTGCCCACAAGGGGCGCGGGCTCTACGTGGCCGACGACGACGGCATGCTGGGAACGTCGCGGTGGGGTGGCTTCTTCATGCCCACCGACCTCGACCACGTGTACATGCTCTTCGAGTTCCGCCGGGTCCAGGAGACCGCAGCCGCGAGGATCGCGGCCACCCGCGCGACGCCTGCCGAGCTGCGCGCCATCGAGGTCGCCGCCGAGCTGTGCCGGGAAGGGCACGTCACCGGGCAGGCGGCGTTGTTCGACCGCGGCGACGAGGACTTCCACCTGGGCATCGCGGCCGCGTCGCACAACCAGTTCCTCCTCGCGGCGGTGCGCGAGGCGCGCCGGTTGCAGCGCCAGTCCAACGTCATCGGGCTGAACGGCGGGGTCGGCAGTCACACCGCGGAGGCGGTGGAGGAGCACGCCGCGATCTACCGGGCCATCCGCGAGGGGAACGAGGACGCTGCTGCCGCGGCCGCCGCCGTGCACGTCGACAGGACCCTCGAGGACTACCGGCGGGAGATCCAGCGCCGCGTGTTCGGGTGACCGCCTGCTCAGGGCTCACGTGTCGGTCAACCCGGCCGGAGCCATCCCAGCTCGGCGGCGAGCACGCCGAGCTGGAACCGCGACTGCACGCCGAGCAACGACTGCAGGCGGGCGATGCGCCGGTACAGGGTGCGCAGGCTGACACCGAGTTCGCGGGCGATCGCGGGATCGGTCGCGCCCGTGCGCATGAGCCTCAGCAGGCGCTGGGTCGCCGCCGTGGGCTCCTCGGCCACCGTCACGGAGAAATCGCGATTCGGGTGCGCCTCGGTCGGGGAGCTGATCATCGGCTGAGCTCCTCCACTTCAATCCCCTGCAGTTCCAGCAGGAAAGCGCGGACTTCGGTCGCGGTGATCCTGCCGGTGAGCTCGACCGATCGCGGTGCCACCGGATCCGAGCACAACAGCACCGGCCCGTCCGCCGCCCGGTCGGGCAGCCTGCCGTGCGTGCCGCGCACGCACGAAGGGTTCAGCGGCACGACGTTCATCGTGTATCTCAGCCCGAGCTTCTTGCGGGCCAGGTTCAACCCGGCTCTGGCCTTGACGAGCGGGTCGGCCGGGTCGAAGAACAGTTCCGCGGGGTCGTAGCCGGGTTTGCGGTGGATGTCCACACCACGGGCGAAGTCCGGTGCACGCTGGTCGTCGGTCCAGTAGTAGTAGGTGAACCAGGCGTCCGGCTCGGCCACCGCCACCAGTTCACCGGACCGCTCGTGGTCCAGCCCGACGGACGCCTGCGCGGCCCGGTCGTACAGCACGTCGACACCGGGAAGGTCCGCGAGGACCGCCCTCGTCCTCGGGAGGTCGGCAGGATCGGCGACGTAGACGTGCGCGATCTGGTGGTCGGCCACCGCGAAGGCCCGTGACGTCCACGGATCCAGGTACTCCATGCCCGCCTGTGCGTAGACCTCGAGCAGGCCTTCGGCTCGCAACGCCCGGTTGATGTCGACCGGGCGGCGTGCGTCGGTGATGCCGTACTCCGACAACGCCACGACGGTGGCGTCCGACGCGTCGGCCAGCAGAGGCGCCAGCGCCCGGTCCACGTCCGCCGCCGCCTCGGCCGCCTGCGGTGAGGACGGTCCGAACCGCTGCAGGTCGTAGTCCAGGTGGGGCACGTAGACCAGCAACAGGTCAGGCCGCTTTTCGGCGAGGACCTTCCGCGCGGCGCCGATGATCCACTCGCTCGACGCCAGTGCCGCCGTGGGTCCCCAGTACTGGAACAGCGGAAACTCGCCCAGAGCCTCGGTGAGTTCGTCGTGCAGACCGGGTGGACGGACGTAGCAGTCCGGCGACTTGCGCCCGTCCGCGTGGTAGATCGGCCGAGGGGTCACGGTGATGTCGGTCGAGGCTCCCATCGCGTACCACCAGCAGATGTTGGCAGCGGTGTAGCCAGGACGGCCGCGACGCGCGGTCTCCCAGAGCTTCTCCCCGCGGACGAGGCGGTTGTGCTGACGCCACAGGTGGATCTCGCCCAGGTCGCGGAAGTACCAGCCGTTGCCGACGATCCCGTGCTGTGCCGGGGTCAGGCCGGTGAGCAGCGTGGCCTGCGCGCTGCACGTCACGGCGGGCAGCACCGTGCCGAGTTCCGCCTGCCAGCCCAGCCGCGAGAGATTGGGCATGTGTTTCAGGAGCGCCGGGGTCATGCCGACGACGTTGAGGACCACCAACGGTTTCACACCGCCACCCCCGTCCGCAGGTGCTGCGCCGCCCAGCGCAGTTCCGCCGCGATGCCGTCGGAGAGATCGCCCGCACCCGGCAGCACGGTCCACGTGTAGGTCTCCACTTCGACGTGGGTGCCGGGGTCCACCGCCGCCACCGCGGCCACGAGCACGTCGGTGGTCGACGTGAGCGGTGCGGACGGAACAGCGTGCAACGGCACGTGGAAGTGCACGCGCCACGGGTGCTCGGCGGGCAGGGTCTCGAACGCCTCCGGCAGGTCGTCCGCTGCCAGGACACCGCCTGGGGTGTTCTCCCGGACCTGGTGCAGGTAGCGGGGTTCGCTGTACTCCGCGACCGCGCTCCTGCCCGCCGCGGTGCCCGGTTCCGGCACCTCCAGTGCCGCCGACGCCTGCACCTTGACCACGTCCAACCCCGCTGCGCGGACCGACGCGACCGTCTCGGCCGGATCGGCGAACGACACCGCGAGGTGACAGGTGTCCAGGCAGATCCCGATGTGGTCCGGGTCGACGCGGCCGGCCAGCCAGCCGACCGCGTCGGCGACGGTGTCCAGCACGCAGCCCGGTTCCGGCTCGACGGCCAGCCTGATCGGCCTGCCGTGCCGGCGGGTCTCGGCGCGCAGCGCCAGGGTGAGCTCGGCGAGAGCCTCCGCGGCACGGTCGTCGTCGCGCCCCGTCCACGGCTCTCGCCAGGCCAGCGGCAGGGTCGAGATGCTGCCGTAGGACGCGGAATCGGGCAGCAGCTCGGCCAGTACGGCCGCGCAGTCCACTGTGTACTCCAGACGGCGCGGATCGGTCCACGTCGGGAAGTACACCGCGTGCTTGACCACCTCGTCGTGGAAGTCGCCGTACGGGAACGCGTTGAGCGTCGAGACCGTCAACCCTCTGCTCGCGAGCTCGGCGCGGAACTGCCGCAGTGCGCTGCCGTCCTCCACGAGTCCTCGTGCGACCGGTGCGGGCAACCACAGTCCCAGTGCGAGCGTGTCCGCCTCCAGCGCCTCCCGCACCCGGACCGCGTGCCGGTCGAGTTGGGTCAGGATGCCCGCGAGATCGGGAGCCGGGTGGACGTTGGTGCAGTAGGCGATCACCGTTCACCCCGCAGCACCGAGCTGCCGGTGGCCGCGTCGACCGCACCCGCCGCCACCGGTTCGAGCGCGAGCCTGCCGCTCTGGCCGTAGAACTCGACCGGATTGCGCCACAACACGGTGTCCACTTCGGACTCGTCGAATCCGGCGTCCAGCATCGCCAACCCGGTCTTGCGGGTCTTCAGCGGATCGGACCGGCCCCAGTCGGCGGCGGAGTTGACCAGCATCCGCTCGGTGCCGTACTCGGCGAGCAGCGCCACCATCCGCGCCTCGTCCATCTTGGTGTCCGGGTAGACGGAGAACCCCATCCAGCAGCCCGCGTCCGCCACCATCTTCACGGTGGTCTCGTTGAGGTGGTCGACCAGGACGCGGTGCGGCGCCAGGCCCGACTCGCGGACCACGTCCAGCGTCCGCTGCGTGCCCGCCTGCTTGTCCCGGTGCGGTGTGTGCACCAGGACCGGCAGGTCGTGCCGCAGCGCCAGTTCCAGCTGGCGAGCGAACGCGTCGTCCTCCTCCGGTGTCATCGAGTCGTACCCGACCTCGCCGACCGCGACCACACCGTCCTTGGCCAGGTAGCGCGGCAGGACGTCCAGCACCTCGGCGCACCGGGGGTCGTTGGCCTCCTTGGGGTTCAGGGCGAGCGCGCAGTGGTGTGCGATGCCGAACTGGGCGGCGCGGAACCGCTCCCACCCGAGCAGGCTGTCGAAGTAGTCGACGAACGACCCGACGTTCGTCCGGGGCTGGCCGAGCCAGAACGCGGGCTCGACCAGCGCTCGCACGCCGGCGTCGCGCATGGCCTCGTAGTCGTCGGTGGTGCGGGACGTCATGTGGATGTGCGGGTCGAAGATGCGCATCAACAAGCCTTTCCGAGCAGGGCGAGAGCGTCGGCGGGAACCGGACGGCCGGCCGCGCGGCGTTCGTCGGCGAACGCGGCCACCATGCGCAGCAGCTCCGCGTCCGAGTGCCGGTCGAGACCGTCGACCACGGTCAGCGGGATGCCCATGAACAGGCACTTGAGCACACCGTGCCGCCACGCGTGCCTGCCGAGGTGCCGGGTGGCGAACGGGCCGAGCGCCGCCGCGACCAGGTCGGTCTCGTTGCTGCGCAGGGCGTCCTCGACCAACGCGACCCCGGCTGCCGGAGCACGGTCCCCCATCTCGGCCAACCCGCGCAGGACACCTCTCCGTTCCGCGGAGGTGCCGTACCGGTAGAGCCTCGTGAAGCCGTCGACCGGATCGTCGGACACGTCGGCGAACGCGGTGAGCAGGCGGACCCGTGCGGCGTCCTGCCCTGGTCCCGCCGCCCTTCCCGCCGCGGGGAAGAAGGTGTCGATCACGCCGGGGTCGGCGCGGACCGCCCGTTCCGCGTCGGCCAGCCACTGCGCCGCGCGCAGCGCTCGCAGTGCCCGCGCCGCCACGTCCGGTGCGGCGTGGCTGTGCCGGGGCAGTTCCACCGCGGCGACGCCGGTGTAGCCGATGTCCGTCAGTGCGGCGAGCGTGGCGGGCAGGTCCAGTTGTCCCTCACCGAACTCCAGGTGCTCGTGCACTCCCGGCAGCATGTCGTCGAGCTGCACGTTGACGAGCAGGTCGCCCGCCTGCCTGATGCACGCCGCCGCGTCCTGCGGCTCGACCGCGACGCAGTGCCCGACGTCGAGGGTGATCCGCAGCTGGTCCGGGTTCCCGAGCTCGGTCCGCAGCCGCAGTGCCTGGTCGAGCCGTTCCACGACCATGCCCGGCTCCGGCTCCAGTCCTGTCGGGACGGACGGCCCGTTCTCCAGCACCGCGGCGACGCCCGACTTCAGGTGATCCCAGGCGTCCGCGGATCCCACACCCGACCAGAAGGACACGCAGTCCGCGCCGAGGTCCAGCGCGATCTGCTTGGCGCGCACCAGGAAGTCGATCCGCACCTCCTGGTCTGAGCTGACCAGGGTCGGGTGGTGCTTGCGGCGCGGGTCGAGCAGGTAACGCGCGCCGGTCTCCACGACGACGCGCAGCCCCAGTTCGTGCAGGCGAGCGGCCAGCCGGTCGGTCTGCTTGACGACGTCGGCGGCGAACGGGTCCAGGTGGTGGTGGTCGAGGGTGAGCGCCACCGCGGTGTAGCCGAGATCGGCGATCACAGCGAGCGCGTCGTCGAGCCGGTGGTTGGCGAACCCGTTGGTGCCGTAGCCGAGGTGGAACGTCATGTGGGACTCACCTTCCTGCTCAACGCACGAGCCAGTGGCAGCACGAGCGGCAGCGCGGCGCCGTGCTCGGCCAGCGCGGACTGGAGCAGCACCATGCCGTGGATGCCTTCCTTCGTCGCGGCGCGGACGGACTCTGCCGACGGCTGCCGGACCACCTGCCACTGCGCACGCCCCACCGTGACCGCGTAGCCCAGTGCCGCCGCGATCCCGGCGAACCGCCGGGTGGAGAAACCCGCCGCCACCGCCGTCAGCACCGTGCCCGACAGGACCGCTTTCGCCGTAGCGGGTGACGTGCCGTGCACCTCGCCTCGCGACAACACCGTCACACCGAGGGTGTGCGCGGCCATCAGTCCGGCGGGCAGGACGGCCCGGCCGCCCAGCAGGACGTCGAACGCCCGGCAGGCGGCCATGGCGAACGGCCCGGCGGGCGTGGCCTTCAGCAGGGTGTCGTAGGCCCACACCGCCGAAGCGAGCGGCAGTGCGTTGCGCCCGGCCGCCGCGGCAAGACCGACTCCGAGCGCGGTGAGTCCGGCCGCGGTGGCCAGGGCCGCGTCCGGGCTGATCCGGCCGGACGGGATCGGCCGTTCCGGACGTTCGGCCGCGTCCAGGTCGCGGTCGGCCCAGTCGTTGAGCGCCATTCCCGCCCAGTACAACGACACGGACGCCAGCGGCAGCAACAAGCCCTTTCCCCGCAACGGTTTTCCTGCGCCGACCAGCGTGTCGCCCAGCACCGTGAGCGCCGCCGGTGCACGCACCAGGTCCACGTACGCCTTCAACATCCCGGGCTACTTCCAGGACGCCGGGTAGCCGGGCATGCCCTCGCAGCCGCACATGGCGTAGTGCAGCGGTGGCATGTCCTGCTTGATGAAGTCCTTCAACGTGTCCTGGGTGACCTTCGGCTGCGGCAGCACCCATTCCTTCGGCACCTGCTTGCCGCCGAGCACGCGCAGGGCGGCGATGACCGGCGTGCGCCACTGGTAGGTCGGATAGGTCGGGGCGACCGCGGTCATCTTCTCGTCGGCCCACATCCGCAGGAAGTCCTGCTGGTCCTCCCCCACGAACGGCGGGATCGCCGCGCCGGCGTCCTGGAAGGCCTCCACGGCCGCGACCGCGGTGGCGCCCGCGTCCATCCAGACGCCGTCGATCTTGCCTTCGCGCTGGATGTACTCGTTGACGATGCTCTTGGTCTTGGCCGCGTCGCCGTTGGTGAACTCGACCCCCACGACCTTCACCTGGCTGCCGGAGAAGATCTGGTCGGCCGCCGCCCAGCGCTGCTCCAGGACGTCCACACCGGGCAGGATGCGCAGGGCGAGGACCTTGCCACCCGGCTTCACCTTGTCCTTCAGGAACTCGGCCCCGTCCGCACCGAACGCGAACCCGCCGATCGGGTGGATGAACGTCACCGGGCAACTGGTCTTGACACCGCGGTCGAAGACGATCACGGGCACGCCGGTCGCGCAGGCGGCCTCGACGGCCGGGGTGAGCGTGGCGGTCGTGTTCGGCGAGACGACCAGCGCGCTGCACCCCTGTGACGCGAGCGACTGGATGTCGCTGATCTGCTTGTCGTCCTTGGCCTCCGCGTCGAGCACGGTGAACTTGGTGATCTCCGGGTGCAGCTTCACCTCCTCCTTCATGGTCTTGAACCCGACCTGCCGCCACGGGTTGTCCACCGAGGCGTTGGAGAAGCAGAGGTGGTAGCCGCCGCCCGGCTTGGCGTACTTGGCCGTGTCGACCAGTTGCGGTTCGAGCGCCTGCTCCCAGGGCTTCGCGGCACCGTCCTGCGAGTCGAGCCCGACAGCTTTCGCGGTGCGGAACCGCAGCTGGCGCTCGAACTCGGCCTGGTCGAAGAACTCCGACTTCGCCTTGGCGGACTCGGAGGTGCCGCCGGGGGCCTGCGGGGCGGGAAGGTCGCTGGAACAGCCGGCCAGTGTGAGAGCGCCCGCCAAGGCCGCGGCGGACCATTTCCTGTTCATTGAGCTGCTCCTCGGCTTCGTCGACGGGATACAGGCAGGGTTCAGGCGGTGTCGGGAACGGGCCGGCGCAGCAGCTGCCGCAGACCGGCTCCGTGCGCGGCGTAGGCCACGGCCGTGATGATGATCACGCCCTGCACGGCGGACTCGAGCGCGCCCGAGACACCGAGCAGGTTCAACAGGGAGAAGAGCGCTTCGAGCGACAACGCGCCCGCGGCCGCGGCGACGACCGATCCGCGGCCACCGCCGAGCAGGACACCGCCGAGCACCACCGCGGTGATGGCACGGAACTCCAGGCCCTCACCGACCTGCGCCGACACTCCCGCGAACCCGGCGAGCAGGATCGCGGCGACCGACGCGAGCAGCGCCGACAGCACGAACGCGAGCAGGCGCAGCCGATCCACCCGGCCGCCCGCGAGCCGGACCACGTTCTCGTTGTCCCCCACCGCGAGCAGCATGCGTCCGGTTCCGCTGCGCATGAACCACACCGCCGCGACGACCACGACCAGCAGAACGATCACCGACCACGGCAGCTGGCCGAGGACCGGAACGTCGGCACTGCCCCGGCCGAGGACGCGGAACGACGGGGACAGTGCGCCGCGCGGTGCTCCGCCCGACCACAGGAACACCGCGCCGTCGAGCACCAGCAGCATCCCCAGGGTCACGATGAACGACGGCACCAGCAGTTTCGTCGTGATCAGCCCGTTGACCAGGCCGACGAGGATTCCGCAGCCCAGCAGCAACGCGATCACCCACCAGGTGTTCGCGTCGTCACCGTCGACCAGCCGGGCGGCGACGACCACCTCGGCCGTGACCAGCGAGCCGACGGAGAGGTCGAAACCACCGGACACGATCACGAAGTACTGCCCGACGGCCAGCACCACGAGCGGCGCCGCACGTTTGAGCAGCGCGAGGTAGCCGCTGGGCTCCGCGTACGCGGGACCTGCGAACGCCAGTGCCACCACCAGGATCAGCAGCACGACCAGCACGGGCCCGGTGCCGTCGGTCAGGCGTGGCCGCGCCTTCACGCCGACCGCCCGGCAGTCCTGCGGCGGGCGTACAGCGCCACCGCCGCGATGAGCACGACGCCGCGCACGACGTCCTTGAAGAAGGAGTCCAGCTCGAGGTCGTCGAAGATCGTGTCCAATGTGGACAGGATCAGCACTCCTCCGATGGTGCCGGCCACACCGCCGCGTCCGCCCGCCAGGGCCGTGCCGCCGAGCACGACGGCGGCGATCGACTCCAGGTCGTACCCGGCGTCGGTGCCGACGTACGGGGCGCCCGACCCCAGCCGCCCGGCCAGGAACACCCCGGCGAGCCCGGCCATGACCGCGCACAGCACGTGCGCGGTGACGATCGTCCGCCCGGTGCGCACGCCGGAAAGCCTTGCCACGTCGACGTCCCCGCCGACCGCGTACATGTGGTAGCCGGTGCGGGTGCGCCGCAGGTACCACCACGCCGCCGCCGCGAGCAGCAACATCAGCAGCGCCGCCACCGGAACCGGCCCGATCCGGTCGTAGCCGATGTGCTGGAACGCGCGCGGCACGCTGCCCGCCGGGCCTGTGTAGTTGTGCTCCAGGTAGCCGCGCAACACCAGCGCGACGCCCAGCGTGGCGATGAACGCGTTGGCCTTCAGCACGGTGATCACCAGTCCGTTGACCAGTCCCACCACCGCCGCGACCAGCAGCGCCGCCAGCACACCCGGCACGATCATCGCCGGGCTGCCCGCCATCGTCTCGGCGGCCACCAGCGAACACAGTCCGATCAGGTAGGCCACCGACAGGTCGAGGGAACCGGTGACGATCACCAGCGTCTGTCCGATCGCGACCAGTCCGAGCACCGTAGCGCGCGTCAGGATGTTGAGGATGCCGCCGTGGTCGAGGAGTACGCCTCCCTGGGCTCCCACCAGCACGCTGCCGACCACCAGCAGCACGGCCAGTGCGAGGTACACGACCACGACCGGGGTGATCGCGCCCGTGCGCGTCCGCCGCGGCGCCGCGCCGCGGACCCGGACCTGCTCGCGCACGGTGCTCACGCCACCGCCTCCGGCCGATGCCCGGTGGCCAGTGCCATCACGGTTTCCTCGTCGGCACCGGCCGGCAGCTCGCCGGCCAGGGCGCCTTCGTGCATGACGAGGATCCGGTCGCTCATGCCGATCAGCTCGGGCAGCTCGGAGGAGATCATGAGGATCGCCATGCCGTCGTCCGCCAGTTCGCGCAGCAACCGGTACAGCGCCTGCTTCGCGCCGATGTCGATGCCCCGAGTCGGCTCGTCCACGATCAGCACGCGCGGCCGCACGGCGAGCCACTTGCCCAGCACCACCTTCTGCTGGTTGCCGCCGGAGAGGTAGCGCACTTCCTGATGCGGCCCGCGCGCGATGACGCCGACCTCGCCGAGCAGTCGCGTCAGATCCGCGGCCTGGCGAGCCGCCGCGCCGCGGCACGCCGCACGACGGACCAGCAAGGTGTTGTCCCGCACCGACTGCCGCAGCGCCAGGCCTTCGCCCTTGCGGTCCTCGGTGACGTACCCGATGCCCTTGCGGACGGCCGTGCGCGGACCGGTGACGCGGATCGGCACGCCGTCGAGTTCCACGGTGCCGGTCGTGAACGGCTCGACGCCCCAGATCGCCCGCGCGATCGCGGAACGACCGGAGCCCTGCAGCCCGGCGAGGCCCACGATCTCCCCCGCCCGCACGTCGAACGTCAGGTTCCGCACCCGTTCGTTTCCCGCTCCCCGCAACGAGATCCGCACCGCACCGGGGACGCCCGTGCGTTCGGGATACAGCGCCTCCAGCGGACGGCCGACCATGTGCCGCACGACCTGATCGGTGTCCAGATCGGCGGTCGGCGCACAGGTGACGAACGCACCGTCCTTCAACACCGTGATCCGTTCGCTGAGATCGAACACCTCACGCATCCGGTGCGACACGTAGAGGATTGCGATCCCACGGTCCCGAAGCCGGCGCACCAAGCCGTACAGCAGCTCGACCTCGTGGTCCGCCAGCGCCGCGGTGGGCTCGTCCATCGCGAGGACCCTGGCGTCCGCCGACAGCGCCTTGACGATCTCCACCACCTGCTTGCGGGCCACGGACAACCGGGCCACCTCGGTGCCGGGCTCGATGCCGTCCTCTCCCAGCCAGTCGAGCAGCCGCCGGGTCTCCGCCTCCATCGCGCGCCGGTCGACCTGGCCGCGCCGCACGGGTTCCCGGCCCAGGAAGACGTTCTCGGCCACCGTGCGGTGCTCGAGCAGGGTGAACTCCTGGTGGATGATCGCGATGCCCGCCGCCTGCGCGTCACGCGGCGCGGCGAACGAGACCTCCTCGTCCCGCACCACGATCCGTCCGGAGTCCGGCCGGTGAACTCCGGCCAGCACCTTCAGCAGCGTCGACTTGCCCGCGCCGTTCTCCCCCACCAGCGCATGCACCTCTCCCGCGCGCAACGAGAGATCGACGCCGCGCAGCACCGGTACGCCCAAGAAGCTCTTCTCGATGCCTTCCAGCCGCACGACGGCCACGGGGTGTTCCGTCCCCGGTGTTCCGTGGGTCACAGCCATGAGGCGAACGTAGGGCGGCTATTGGCGACTGTCAATCAAAAGTTGGCGCTTATCTGCCAGATAACACATGTCTTACGGATGAACGTCACCATTACTCGGTGTTCCCTGGTTCACTGGGCCAGTGCCGGACGTACCTTGGGCTCCTGTGCCTTCTCCTGGACAGCTGCTGCGGCTGCTGCTCGACGGAGTGCCGCGCACACGTGCCGAACTGGCGAGCCAGACAGGCCTGACCCGCGCCGCGGTCCGAACCAGGCTCGACGCGCTGCAGGACGCGGGGTTCCTCACCGACCGCGGCATCAGGGTGTCGACCGGCGGCAGACCCGCGGGCCGGCTGGCGTTCAACGCGGCCGCCCGTTCCGTCCTGGCCGCCGATGTCGGCGCCACGCACGCGACCGTCGCCGTGACCGACCTCGCCGGCGGGCCGCTGGCCGTGCGCAGGCTCGGCCTCGACGTCGCCGACGGGCCGGAGCCGGTGCTGGCGCGCCTGGCCGAGACCTGGAGGGAACTGGTCTCCGACGCCGGCGTGTCCTCCGTGTCGCCGGCCGGTGTCGGCATCGGTCTGCCCGGCCCGGTCGAACACTCGTCGGGCAGGCCCAACCACCCGCCGATCATGCCCGCCTGGGACGGCTTCGACGTGCCGGCGCACGTCCGCGCCGAGTTCGACGTGCCCGTGCTGGTGGACAACGAGGTCAACCTGATGGCGCTGGGCGAGCACGCGCACTCGTTCCCCGGCACCGACAACATGATCGTCGTGAAGGTGGCGACCGGGATCGGCTCGGGTTTCATCAGCAACGGCGTCCTGCACCGCGGCGCGGTCGGCGCGGCGGGCGACCTCGGCCACATCCGGACACCGGGCAGCGACGACGCCCCCTGCAGCTGCGGCAACACCGGATGCCTGGAGGCCGTCGCCAGCGGCTCCGCGATCGCCGCCCGGTTGCGCGCCAAGGGGGTGGAGGCCCACACCAGCGCCGACGTCGTCGCCCTGGTCCGCGCGGGCAACGTCGAAGCCGGCCAGGCGATCCGGCAGGCCGGCCGCGCCATCGGCGAGGTGCTCGCCGCCTGCGTCAGCATGGTCAACCCCTCGCTGATCGTCGTCGGCGGCGACCTCGCCGCTGCGGGTGAGATGCTGCTGGCCGGAGTGCGGGAGGCGGTCTACCGCCGTTCGCTGCCACTGGCCACGGAGAACCTGCGCATCGTGCCGTCGCGTGCCGGCGAGGTGGCAGGCGTGCTCGGGGCGGCGACCATGGTGGTCCACCACGTCCTGTCACCCGGCATCGTCGACCAGCAACTCGCCTAGCGCCCCTTGACGTCGCGTTCGATCTCGATGAACGGCGCTTTTGTCCACCTGAGGTGGACAAAAGCGCCGTTCATCGAGCACTAGCGGTCCCTGCTCGTGACCAGACGGGCCAGACCGCGCAGATCCAGGGCTGCGGCCGGACGCGGATCCGCTCGGTCCAGGCAGCCGAACGCCAGCCGCACGCGGCGATCCGCCTCGGCCTCCGCCCACTCCCGGCCGCCCGCTTCCGCGACCAGCGCGACGATGCGCTGAACGGTCTCGTCCGCGCTGCGGTCGGAGAGGTAGATCCGTCGGAGACTGCGCCCCGCCGGCGTGTCCGCGGCCAGCGCCGCCACGACCGGCAGGGTTCTTCGGCGGGCCCTGATGTCGGAGTGGGCCGGCTTGCCGGTCCTCTCCGGGTCTCCCCAGATGCCGAGGATGTCGTCGACCAGCTGGAAGGCGACGCCGAGATGCACCCCGAACCACCGGTAGTGGTCAGCGACGGCGGGGCCGGCTCCGGCCGCGAGAGCGCCGAGGCGGCAGGCCGCCCCCAGCAGGGCACCGGTCTTCCTCGCCGCGGTGGTGAGGCACTGCTCGACGTCGGCCGACGCCGAGGTCTCGGCCGCCACGTCGGCCGACTGCCCTTCACACAGGTCGACCAGCACGTCGGCGAGCACACCGGCCAGGGACGGCGGCACCAGGCGCAGTGCGAGTCCCACCAGGACGTCCCCGGTGAGGATCGCCGCCGTGGTCCCGAACTCCTCCCAGGCCGAGGGACGGTGCCGCCGCGTTTCGTCGCCGTCCATGACGTCGTCGTGCAGGAGCGAGAAGTCGTGGATCAGCTCGACCGCCGTCGCGGCCGCGATCACGTCCGGCGCCGGAGGCCCGTCGGTGAACGCGCGGGCGCAGGCGAGGGTGAGAGCGGGCCTCAACGCCTTGCCGCCCGGCGGTGAAGGTCTGCCGTCCGCGTCCCACCACCCGATGTGGTAGCCGGCGACGCGACGCAGCGCCGGGCCGAGCTCGTCGACCGCGGCCCGGTGCACGGGCTCGATCAGCGTGCGCGCGTCGACCAGGAGACGGACGGGGCGGGACGCCGGCAGCACCACGTGACCCGTCATCACCGTCCCTCCGGCGCGCCGTCAGGGGCGAGCGCGCCCGTGTCGCCGCCGGTGGAGAGCTGGACGTGCACGTGCCCTCTCCCCGCGTCGATGTTGATCACGTCCAGCTGGACCGCGGCCACCGACCACGTGCGCAGTGCCAGCGTGCGCTGCTCACCCGCCAGCGCCACGAGAGTGCCCCTGACCGGCTCGGCCACACCGAGTGCCGTCTCGAACCCCCTGACCGCCGCGGCGAGCTGTTGCACGGCCGTGCGCAGGCCGGAGCGCGCCACGTTGATCCCGTTTCCCGCGGAAGGAGACTGCTCGTACGACTTCTCCGCTGCCGAGAGAACGTCCTTCCAGCCGTTCACCACCTCCGCGGTGAGTGGCGACTTCGGGGCCGACCCGTCGACGGGAGCCGCCTGCGCCATGGCCGCGAGCACCGGGGCCAGACGGTCCCTGATGTCCTTGGCCTGGTCGGTCAGCGGGCCGAGCTGCGCGGCGTCGCGTGCGGCGTCCTCTCGTTCGAGTTCCGCGATCCGCCGCTGGGTCGCGTCCGGTCCGTTCCCCGAGGTGATCACGTACGCGACCGCCAGGCCGAGCAGGAAGGCGGTGAGGAAACCGGCCCACAGCCGCCCTTTCGGCTTGGGCGGCGGCGTGGCCCAGACGGCGGCCTTGGTCGCACGTGACCGAACGGTCCTGCTCATGGTTGCTCCCTCGACGCCGTTGCGGGGAAGCCGGTCAGCGGAAGACCGCTGACCGGCTCCTCGACTACCGGAAGGTCCACCTCTGGTTGGTCCCGCCGTGGCAGGTCCAGATGATGAGCTGGGTTCCGTCCGCCGTGCCGGCGCCGTTGGCGTCCAGACACTTCGTGCCGTTGCGGATCGAGCCGTCGGACTGCACGGACCAGTTCTGCCCGGACGCGCCGTTGCACGTCCACAACCTGACGATCGCGCCGTCGGTCTGGCTGTTGCCGGTCACGTCGAGGCACTTGTCGAGCGACCGCAGCGTGGTGCCGTTCTGCGTCCACTTCTGGTTGTTGCCGCCGTTGCAGGTCCACAGCTGGACCTTGGCGCCGTCGGTGGAGCTGGCTCCGTTGACGTCGACGCACTTGCCGCTGGCGCCGACGATCTCCTTCGCACCGCCACCGCCTGGCTGTCCCGCGCCCGGTCCGACGTAGGTGATCGAGTCGAGGTCGAAGCTGGTCGACGACGACGTCTTGAACACCGCGAACAGCTCGACGGTGCCGGTCGGCGCGGTCACGTTCACCGCGGGCGTGCTGGCGTAGGTGTCCGAGCCACCTGTGCTGGTGACCGGCGACGACGCGATGAGCTGACCCGTCGGCGAACCGGCGCGCAGTTCGATCGTCCCTCCGCCACCCGACGGCGCGGACACCCGGAACGACACCTGGTTGATGCCGGTGAAGTTGACCGGTTTGAACGAGATCCAGTCGTTGTTGCCGATGTCACCGACCCTGGCACCGGACTCGGCACCCGCCTGCGACACGATCGTCACGCCGGACGAGTCGTTGAAGAACTCGGCCTGCTTCTGCTTGGGCTGCAGCACGACCTGGGCGCTGCCGGTCAGGGGCGGCACCCCGTTCGCACCGTTGTCGGTGTACTCGGCCGAGCCGATGACGTGCACGTTGAGCCCCTGGTGCCCCGAGTCGATGGTCGTCTGCAAAGACCCGGTGCAGCCGGTCATCGGCGAGCCGATCGGGTGCTTGTGCGAGTCGTGGCCCATGTTCGACTGGACGCTCACCTTGCCGCAGTCGATCGTGCCGTCCTCCAGGTCGGTCACGGACAGCGTGTACGGGACGGGGTCACCGAAGTTGATCATCCCGCCGTCGACGGGACCGGTGAACTTCACGACCGGCTCGGTGTTGCCCACGCTGATCGTCACGTTCGCGGTGCCGATCTTGCCGGCCGAGTTGGTGACGGTCAGCTGGGCGGTGAACTTCCCGCTGCCGGTGTAGGTGTGCGAGGGGTTCGGCTCCGTGGACGTGGCGCCGTCGCCGAACGTCCACCGGTAGGTCAGCGGAAGACCACCCGGGTCGTTGGAACCGGCGCTGGAGAAGCGCACCGTCAACGGCGACGGACCGGTCAGCGGACTGGCGGAGGCCTGCGCCACCGGAAGCCGTTCACCGGTGGTCGTGTAGTCGATGCGCCACAACCCGGCGCCGGGCAACGGTTTGTTGTCGTCCCAGCCCGTTCCCCAGGTCAGCAGGTACATCGACCCGTCGGGACCGAACTTCGCGTCCATCGGCGAGGCGAACGACATGTTCGACAGGAAGTTGTTGACCTTCAGCAGGTTCCCGGACGAGTCCATCCGGAACTCCCACATGCGGTTGCGGGACCACTCGCCGAAGAACGGGGTCTGGTCGAAGTAGGCGGGGAACTTCGTCCTCGACGGGTTGCCCGCGTCGTACTGGTAGGCGGGGAACGCCATCGGCGCCTCGCCGCCGCTGCTCGGGCCCATCTCCGGGAAGGCGTTGCCGTTCGCTCCGTTGCCGTACCAGAGGTCCGCGCCCCGCGACGCGGGCAGCGTCGTCAGGCCGGTGTTGTTGGGCGAGTTGTTGACCGGCGACCCGCAGTTGAACTTCGGTCCGGACGTGTTGTTGGCGAAGTTCCAGTCGTTGTACGCGATGTTGTTCGCCACGCAGTACGGCCAGCCGTAGTTGCCCGGCGACTTGATCACGTTCCACTCGACGAGACCGGCCGGACCGCGGTTCGGGTTGTCGCCGCCCGCGTCCGGGCCGTAGTCGGCCGCGTAGATCACGCCGGTGGTCGGGTGCACGCTGAACCGGAACACGTTGCGGAAGCCCATCGCGTAGATCTCGGGCCGCGTCTTGGCCGTGCCGGGCGCGAACATGTTGCCCGAGGGCACGGTGTAGGTGCCGTCGGGCTCGGGGTGGATGCGCAGGATCTTGCCCCGCAGGTCGTTGGTGTTGGCCGCGGTTGCCTGCGCGTCGTACAGCACGCGGCCGGGGCGTTCGTCGATCGGCGCGTAGCCGCCCGAGTCACCGTTGGGGTTCGTGTCGTCGCCGACGCTGATGTAGAGGTTGCCGTTGGGGCCGAAGTTCAGCTGGCCGCCGGTGTGCCCCGGCTCCTCACGCCGTGACGCTGGCACGGTGAGCAGGATCTTCTCGCTCGCCATGTCCATCTTGTCGCCGTTCATGGTGAAGCGCGAGATCCTCGCGATCTCCTGGCTCCCCGCCGGGGAGTAGTTCAGGTAGACCCACTTGTTCGTGGCGAACGCCGGGTCGAGCGCCATGCCGACCAGGCCGTCCTCCGAGGTCTGCCCCTGGCCGTAGACGCTGAGCGTGCCGGCGACGACCGTCGTCCTCGTGTCCGGCTTGTAGATCTTCAGGTTGCCGTTGTACTCGTTGAAGAACACCCGGCCGTCCGGAGCGACGTCGAGCGTGCTCGGCGCGATCGTGGAGTTGTCGAGCTGCACCTTCTGGAAGCTGCTCCACACCGTGGGACCGCAGTCCGCGCCCACGATGCCGCCCGCGGTCTCCACGCCACCGGTGATGTGCTGGCGGAACAGGGGCTCGGAGTAGCTCGAGGCGTTGTGGCCCATGCCGGTGGCCCACACCCGGCCGCCCTCGAAGTTGCGGCACCACGAGATCGGGTGGTCGACGCCCATCTTCTGCGGGCCCGCGTCGTAGGTCGACTCGTCCGCCGTGACCAGCACGTGCACGTCACCGCGCGCGGAGCGGTTGAAGTTGTACCACTCCTCCGTCCGCGTCCACCGGTCCGGCAGACTCGCGCCGGACGGGTGCTTGCGGTCCGCGACCTTGGCGGTGCCGGAGACGATCGACGAGTGCTGGGTCATGGTCATGCCGAGCATCTGGTCCCACCACGGGAACTGCTGCTCGATGTTCATGTCGGTGGCGTTGTGGATCGCCACCACGCCACCGCCCCTGCGCACGTAGTTCTGCATCGCGGTGCGCTGCGCGGCGGTGTCCCACACCATGCCCGACGTCTGCAGCATCACGACCACGCTGAACGTGGCGAGCGTGGTGTCGTTGAAGACCGACGCGTCCTCGGTCTTGGTCATCTCCCAGCCGCGTTGGGCGGCCAGTTGCTCCATCATCGTGATGCCCGCCGGGATGGAGTCGTGCCGGTACGCCCCGGCGGCGGTCTTGGTGAACAGCAGGACGTGCAGGCCGTGGGCCTGTGCCGGGGTGATCGGCGTGACGAGCCCCATCACCACCAGAGCACCGGCCAACACCGCCAGTAGTCGCTTGAGTCTGTCTTGCATTGCCACTCCTCCGGGGGTGGTGACGCGGTCGGCTAACGGGTGAGAGCGGCGGCGGCAGCGTGCAGGAAGGCGAGGCCTTCGACGGCGAGGGCGTCCGGGGAGTCGGCCAGCGGCCGCCAGATCGAGGCGGCCGTCGCGATGGCGGCGTTGTCCGGCGTGAACGACTCGATGCACAACGGACCGCGGTAGCCGGCATCGCCCAGGGCACCCAGCAGCGCGGGCCAGTCCTGGTGATCGCGACCCGGCGTACCGCGGTCGTTGGCGCACACCTGAACGTGTGCGATGCGCGCGCCGGCGGCGAGAACCGCCTTCACCGGCGCCGCTTCCTCGATGTTGAGGTGGTAGGTGTCGAGCGCCAGCCCGCACCCCTCGGCAGGTAGCCCGTCCAGCGCTTCCAGCGCTTGGTCCACGGTGTTCAGCAAGCTCGTCTCGTACCGGTTCAGCGGCTCCACGGCGATGCGGACACCGCGCTGCGCCGCGTACTCGACGACGGGGAGGAGGTTCGCGCGCAGCTCGCGGTACACCCGCGGCCGGTCGTCGATGCGCCAGGTGCGGCCGACCGAGCTGTACGCGGGGCCCGCCGCGACCGGGCTGCCGACGATCGCCGCGACGTCCACGACCCGCCGCAGGTAGTCCTGGGTCTCCGCGACCGTGTCCGCCGCGACCAGCTCACGGCCCGGCGGCATGACGAGACAGACGGTGGCTCTGAGGTTCAACTCGGCCAGCAGGTCGGCGGCACGGCGCGGGTCCCAGTCGCCCGGCTGCTCCACCGGCAGCTCGATGACGTCGAATCCCCACTCGCGAACCTTCGGCGCGAGCGCGGCCAACCCGTCATCGGTGAGCGGTGAGGTCCAAACCCATGTGTTGACGCCGATGTCCCACATGCAGGTGAACGTAAGCCCGACCATATGGCAGGGTCAATGCAAAAGTACGACGCAACCGGGCTAAATTATGGCAAGCATGTGCCAAAAGTAGTTCAGGCCTCTCCGGCGGAGATCGCGGAGACGACCGCACCGAGCCGTGCGTCCAGCACCTCCGGCGACAGCACGTGCTGCACGACCATTGCCGCGGCGCCCAGCACACCGGCGGTCGCACCCGCCGTCGACGCGACGATCCTCAGGTTCTCCGTGGCCAGTGGCAGGGAGCGCCGGTAGATCGACTCGCGCACCCCCGCCAGCAGCATCTCCCCCGCCTCCGCCACGAGCCCGCCGATGACCACGAGCGACGGGTTGAACATGCTCACGCACCCGGCGAGCACCTCGCCGATGTCCCTGCCCGCCTGGCGCACGACCCGGCCTGCCTCGAGGTTGCCGGCACGGACCAGGTGCACCACGTCGGCCGTCGAGTGCGCGGGGAGTCCCAGTTCCCTCAGCTTCGCCGCGAGCGCCGGACCACCGGCGACCGCCTCCAGGCACCCGGTGTTGCCACAACGGCACAGCGCGTCCTCACCGTCGGGCACCCTGATGTGACCGAGGTCCCCCGCCGCGCCCGCCGCGCCGCGGTGCAGCACGCCGTTGCTGATCAGCCCGGCGCCGACACCGGTCGCCGCCTTCACCACGATCATGTGCAGCACGTCCGCGTGCGAGGCGGTGTGCTCGCCCAGCGCCATCAGGTTGACCTCGTTGTCGACCAGCACCGGCACGTCGAACTCCGCCCTGATCGCCGCCGGCACGTCGAACCCGTCCCAGCCCGGCATGATCGGCGGGTTGTTCGGACGGCCGGTGGAGTGCTCGACCGGGCCGGGCAGGCCGATGCCCACGCCGGCGATCTCCGCGGTGTCCACCCCACGCAGCAGCTCGCGCCAGGTCGTGACCAGGAGCTCGAGGATCGCCTCCGGTCCGTCCGCGATGTCGAGGCCCACCTGTTCGACCGCGATCAACCGGCACCCGAGGTCGGAGACCGCGACGGTCGCGTGGGTGGCCCCGACCTCGGCCGCCAGCACGAGGTGCGCGCCCTGGTTGAACACGAACCGGCTCGCGGGGCGCCCGCCGGTGGACTCCTCGGTGCCGCCTCCGGTCACCAGGCCGGCGGCCAGGAGCAGGTCGAGCCGCAACCGCACGGTGGATCGGACGAGGCCGGTCGCGGCCACGATCTCCGCTCGGGTGCGCGGCCTGCCGTCCATCAACAGGCGCAGCACGGCGCTCGGCGAACCGGAATCGATGCCATGGGTGCTCTCCATCGGGCAATTGTCACACCGGCAACGAAAGAGCCGGGCTCAACGTCAGGCTTGCGTGTGATCGTCGCCGAACGCGGGTCAGGCCGGTGTGGCGGCCGTGTGCCGCGCGAACAGGGTCGCGTAGTCGCTCTCGAGCCCGGCCAGCGCCGTGCGCAGCGCGGGGAAGATCCAGCCGGTCGAGGACGACTCGCACCTGTCGAGTTTGGTGAGCAGGAGCAGCCTGGCCGCCCCGATGACGACGAGCGTGGCCCCGCTCGCGAAGACGCTGCCACCGAACGCCACCACCCTGGTGATGCCCTCGCAGCCGAAGACACCGCGACCCGACCGGCCGACGCCCCGCAGGCTGAGGTAGCCCGAGCCGTTGCTGACGGTGGCCCTGGTCGTGCAGCGGGTACTGCCCAGCAGCCCGTCGAGGGCGGTGTCGACGCTCAGCGTGGTGTCGACCGTCCGGCCGGGCGCCGGCAGCAGCTCGTGGGCGATCACCTGGTCGGCTCTGGACGCGAAGGCCCGGCGGGCCCAGGTGCCGTGCCGGTCGGTCCAGGTCGAGGTGACCTCGCCGGTCCGGGAGTCGGTGATCCGGCCGTAGCCGCCGACGGCGGTCATGCCGGGACTGGAGATCCGGAACTCGTAGGCGGGGTGGCAGGACCGGCCGGCCTCGAAGACCACCTTCTCCATCGCGGGCTCGCCGTACAGCACGGCACCGCATTCACCGTTCGCGGTGCGGAAGCCGTCCGTCCAGCACGCGGCCGGGCTGGTGTCGTGGATCCTCGGCTCTGGCATGCGCATCACACGACTCCTTTGTCAGTGATGGGGATGGTCGTGAGTGCTTTCCGGCGCCGCGGCGGCGGAAAGCACTCACGACCGCTGATCAGGTCAAGCTCCACTGCTGGTTGGACTGGCCGTTGCACGTCCACAGCTGGACGAGCGCGCCGTTGGCCGTGGACGCGCCGGACACGTCCAGGCACAGACCGGACTGCGCGCCGGTGATCGTGCCGTTGGCGTTGACGTTCCACTGCTGGTTGGACTGGCCGTTGCACGTCCAGATCGCCACCCTGGTGCCCGCGGTGGTCCCTTGGCCGTACGCGTCGAGACACCGCTGGGCGGTGCCGTCGAACACGGTGAGCTGACCCGACGCCGACCGGGCCCACTTCTGGCCCGCGCTGCCCGAGCAGTCCCAGATCCGGGTCTGCGTGCCCGCGGTGCCGTTCGGCGCCTCCAGGCACTTGCCCGCGCCCACCGCACGCACAGCGCCACCGGGCACGGGCACGTTGCCGCCGCCACCGCCGTACCCGGCAGCGATGATGTTGGCCTGCACGGCGTTCTCGGTCGCGTCGGACGGGTAGCCCGCGACCATCGCGCCCTCGTAGAAGGTGCCCGCACTGAGGTTGGCACCACCGTCGGGCTTGCAGCAGTCACCACCGCTGCCCAGGATGATCGCGCCCTGCTTCTTCATCGGGCTGTAGCCGTTGGGCAACGAGCCGTCGTACAACGTCGTCAGATCGCCCGCCTGGGCGTTGCCGCCCTTGAGCGCGAACCGCGTGGTCCCGTTGTTCTTCAGGATCGCCGTGACGAACTTGTCCGTGAAAGCCCGCTGGTTCGGGTTCCACTGCTGGCTTCCGCCGGGGAACAGGCCCCACTCGAGATCCGCCTGAACCCACGGACCGCGGCCCTGGCAGCCGCCGAACCAGCACTGCGTGCTGAAGTTGATGGCGTCCATCGCCCCGGCGGCGTCGGCTTTGCGGGTCGTCTCGCTGTTGCCGTAGTCGAAGCAGCAGCCGCCGTTGACGTGCGTACCGCTGGTCACCATGTACATGCCTTCCGGCGCGGCGCCGGTCGGGACACCGGTCCGGCTGCCGTCCCGCCAGTAGCTGTTGCCGGGGTTGATGTAGAGCGAGTACGCCTTGCTCTTGTCGGCACCCATCACCAGCGATTCGGAGGTCGCGTTCGCGGGACGGCTCTGCGGCGACCCCGGGACCACGCTCGATCCCTGGTACCACAGGTCGTTCCCGCGACCGGACTGGTCGTAGACCACCGTGATGACACACGAGGTGCCGGCGCAGAACGTGTCCTGCGTCGCCGCGTTGACGTTGCCTCCCGCGACCAGCAACCCGATGTCCTTGCTGGTGTTGTCCGACGCACGCCTGACTTGGTAGAGATTTCCGTTGTACGAACCGTAAAGCGCCCGCGTCGTGCTGTGCGCCGCGATGCAGGGCGTACCACCGCTGGCGTAGATGTCACACGGTCCTGTGGTCGCCGCCGCCGCGGGTGCCGGTGTGGACCACGTCAACGTGGCCGCGGCCAACACGGTCACCGCCAAGGCGATGCGAGCCCGCACCGCCGGCGAGACTGCCGAGAGTCTCATTCCGCACCTCCTGAGAAGGTCTGCCGCTGGGTCGAGCCGCTCACGGCAGGGTCCAGCGCTGGTTCGTGCCGCCGTGACAGGTCCAGAGGATGAGCTGGGTGCCGTCCGCCGAACTGCCTCCGTTGGCGTCCAGGCACCTGTTCGCCTGCTGGTTGACCAGCGAGCCGTTCGCCCCGGCCGTCCAGTTCTGCGATCCGCTGCCGTTGCACGTCATCAGCTGCACCTGCGCGCCGTTGGCCGTGCTGCCGCCCGCGACGCCCATGCACTTGTTGAGGGCGCGCAACGTGTTCCCGCTGACCGTCCACTGTTGACCCGCGTTGGTGTTGCAGGTCCACAGCTGGATCTTCGTGCCGTCCGCGCTGCTGCCGCCGGCGACGTCGACGCACTTGCCGGAGCCGCCGGTGATCCGCCCGGTGCGCGGAACCGTCCCGCCCAGCTCCTTGATCCGGACGTTGCGGAACGACACGTCGTCACCGGACCCGTGGTTCTGCAGGGCGATGTGCCCCGAGGTGAGCGACCTGGCCGGATCGGTGTTGGTGAAATCGTTGATCTTCACGCCGTTCAGGAACACCTGGAGGCGTTCGCCCTCGACGAGCAGCTCGTAGGTGTTCCACTCGCCGGGCGGGTTCAGCGCGGCGTCCCTGGCGGCGGTGTCGGGGGCCTTGACCCCGTAGATCGCTCCCGTGGTCTTGTCCGCGGTGTCCGTCGCGTCGATCTGGACCTCGTACCCGTTGGCGAGAGCCGAGTCCGGGGTGCTGCCCGCCGGGAACCCGAGCACCACACCTGAGTTGTCGTCTCCCGGCATCCGCCAGTCCAGCTTGAGGGAGTACGACCGGAACTCCTTGGCGCTGTACCACAGCATGCCCAGGCCACCGGACGAGGTGAGCGTGGCGTCGCTGTTGGTGAACCCGCCGGGGCCCGCCTGCGTCCACCCGGTCGTCGACCCGTTGTAGAGGGTCGTGTATCCGGTCTCCGGACGGCAGTCGGCCTTGGTCCTGTTCGCCGCGTACCGGATGCCGCCGAGGACCATCGTGCGGAAGGCCGGTTCGGTGTAGCTCTCCTTCGTGTGACCGAGACCCGTGTAGAAGGAGCGTCCACCTGCCATGGGCTTGCACCACGTGATCGGGTGGTCGGCCCCCATCGACCCGCCGGAGTACGTGGATTCATCCAAAGTGGACAGAACACGGACGTTGGCACGCGGGTTGGCGCGGTAGTTGTACAGCTCGTCGGTGCGCACCCAGGCCGGGGAGAGGTGCGCGGTGGCGGCGTGCGCACGGTTCTCCGTCCGGACCGTCGCCTGCTGGATGGCCGGGTGCGACGCGAAGTACGCACCCACCAGCTCGCCGTAGAACGGCCAGTCGTACTCGGTGTCGGCCGCCGAGTGGATCCCCACGTAACCGCCGCCGCCGCGGACGTAGGACTCGAAGGCGCTCTGCTGGGTGGCGTTCAGCACGTCCCCCGTGGTGCTGAGGAACACCACGGCCTCGTACTGCGCGAGGTTAGCGGTCGTGAACTGCGCCGCGTCCTCGGTGGCGGTCACCGTGAAGTTGTTGGCCGCGCCCAGCTCGCGGATCATCTGGATGCCGTTGGGGATCGAGTCGTGCCGGAAGCCCGCTGTCTTGGAGAACACCAGCACGTCGTAAGGCGCGTCCGCGGCCGCCGCCGGTGGCGCGGGTGCGACCCCGCCCACGACGAGCGCCGCGGCGGCCACGCCGAGCGCCCGTCGCCAAGCCTGGTAGGTCATCTCATCCTCCTTGGTGTGGAAGCACGCGGCGGAGTCGTCATGGCAACGTCCAGCGCTGGTTCGTGCCGCCGTGGCAGCTCCAGATGATCAGCACGGTGCCGTTGGCCGTGCCGGCGCCGTTGGCGTCGAGGCACTTGCCGGACTTGGTGTTGACCACGGAACCGTTGGCTCCGGCAGACCAGTTCTGGCTCGTGGCACCGTTGCAGGTCCCCAGCTGCACGGCTCCACCGTCGGCGGTGCCGCCGTTCGCGACGTCCATGCACTTGCCCAACGCCCGCAACGTGGTCCCGTCGACCGTCCACTGCTGGTTCGCGCCGCTGTTGCAGGTGTACAGCTGGATCCGCGTGCCGTCGGCGCTGCTGCCGCCGGTGACGTCGGCGCACTTGCCGGACGCCGCCCCGGTGATCGGCCCGGTGCGGCCGCCGCCACCCGAGGACGTGTCGAACGTGAAGGCGTCCACGTCGAACAGGTAACCGGTGCCGCTGCCGGCGAACGTCAGGTACAGCCTGTCTGTGGTCGTGGGCACGTTCGTCAGCGCGGTGGAGACCTCCCGGAACGTGTCCCAGCCGCCAGTCACCGGCACGGTCAGCGTGGCCACGGCCGGACCGGTCTGGGAGCCGGTGCGCACCGTGATCGTGCCGCCCGCTCCCGCGGAGGACACGCGCGCGGTGAACCGGTTCGCGCCGGTGAGGTTGTAGTTGTCGAAGGCGATCCACTCGCCGTTGTGGATGTCGCCGACGGTGCGGCCGCCCTCTGCCGCCGTCTTGTCGAACAGGCCCGTGCCGGACTGCGTCGTGTAGTGCTCGGCCTGGCGGTGCCGGGGCTGGAGCACGTGCTGGGTGTGGGTGGTCGCGGGCGGCACGCCGTTCGCACCGTTGTCGGTGTACTCGGCGTCGAAGACGGCGTAGATGTTCGCCGCCGTGTCGTGCTCACCGTCCACCGGGATCTCCATGGTCCCCGAACAGCCGTTGCGCGAGGTGATCTTGTGGGAGTGGCTGTCGTGGCCGAGGTGGTAGGACAACGTCACCTTCGTGCAGTCGATCGTCCCGTCCTCCGCGTCGGACACCGTGATCGTGTACGGGACGCTGTCGCCGAAGCTGAACAGGCTTCCGTTGACCGGGGTGTTCAAGGTGACGACAGGTGCGGTGTTGCCGACGGTGATGATCACGTTGGTGCTGCCGGTGAGCCCGGCCGGGTCTCTCACCGTGAGCGTGACGGTGTACTGACCGTTGGCGGTGTAGGTGTGGCTCGGGTTCGCCGCCGTGGACGTGCTGCCGTCACCGAAGTTCCACGAGTAGGTCAGCGCGCCGTTCTCCGGGTCGGAGGAGCCGGCCGACGAGAAGTCCACGGTCAGCGGCGCGGTGCCGGACAGGCGGTTGGCCGACGCCCGTGCCACCGGCGCGCGGTTGCCCTGCGGACCGATGTACTCGATGCGGTAGAGCGCGGAGCTCGCGTCACCGCTGCCCCAGCCGGTGCCGTAGTCCAGCACGTAGAGAGCACCGTCCGGACCGAAGCTCGCGTCCATGACCTGGGTGCCGCGCCAGGGGAAGTCACCGACCTGCCCGGCGGAACCGTCGGGGTTGACGTCGATGGTCTTGATCCAGCGCCGGCCGAACTCGGTGGCGAACACGTGCCCGTCCAGCGAGGCGGGGAACTTGACGGTCGACGGGTTGTTCGCGTCGTAGCGGTACACGGGCGCGCTCATCGGGGACTCCGACCCGCAGCCGAACGCGGCGAAGGAGCAGTTGTCGTACTTGATCCACGCCGGGCGCGCGGCGGGCAGGTTGGTCAGGCCGGTGTTGTTCGGCGAGTTGTTGACCGGCGCGGCGCAGTTGAAGCGGCTGCCGGACGGCCCGGACGGGAACGTGTAGTCCACGTAGTTCTCATCGGTGGTGTTCGTGCCCGTGCAGTACGGCCAGCCGTAGTTGCCCGCCGAGGTGATCCGGTTGAACTCCACCTGCCCGGCCGGTCCGCGACTGGAGCTGGTCGAGCCGGCGTCCGGTCCGTAGTCACCGAGGTAGATCGTGCCGGTGGCCGGGTCCACGTTGAACCGGAACGGGTTGCGCAGGCCCATCGCGTAGATCTCCGGCCGCGTGCGGGCCGTGCCCGGCGCGAACAGGTTGCCGGCCGGGATCGAGTAGGACCCGTCGGCGTTCACCTTGATCCGCAGCACCTTGCCGCGCAGGTCGTTGGTGTTGCCCGCGCTGCGCTGCGCGTCGTAAGCGGGGTTGCGTCCCGAGCGCTCGTCGATCGGCGTGTAGCCGGCGGAGTCGAACGGGTTGCTGTCGTCGCCGGTGGACAGGTACAGGTTGCCCGCCGCGTCGAAGTCGATGTCACCGCCGACGTGGCAGCAGATTCCCCGGCTCGTCGGCACGTCCAGCACGGTCACCTGGCTCGCCGTGTTGAGCGTGAAGTCGGCGTTGAGGGTGAACCGCGACAGGCGGTTCACGCCGTTCCACTGGGAGAAGTTCGTCCCGGTGGACGGCGCGTCACCGGCGGGTGTCGACAACGGCGGCGAGTAGTAGAGGTAGATGTGCCGGTTGGTCGCGAAGCCGGGATCCACGGCGACGCCCTGCAGCCCCTCCTCGTCGTGGGTGTAGACGGGGATGTTGGCGATCACGTTCGTGGCGCCGGCCGCCGTGGTGCGGCGGAGCGTGCCGTTGCGGGACGTGTGCAGCACAGAGCGGTCCGGCAGCACGGCCATCGACATCGGCTCGCCCATCTCGGCGACGCCCTTGGCCAGTTCGACTTGCTGGAAGTCGGCCGGGTTGACGGTGTGGGCAGCGGCGGGCGGTGCGGCGGTCGTGGCCACCGCGACGGCTGTGGCCACGGTCAGGAGCGCGGCGGAGAACGCCGCGGTGAGTCGGTTTCTCATGGGAGGTCATACCTTCGGGTCTCGTTGACGCGCTGATGCGGGGTTCGCGGTGGACGGCCGGGGATTCGGCACGTCGAGCAGGTCCGGGTGAGCGGACCCGTCGGAGAGGGACCCGGTGCGAGCGTCACGGCGCCGGCCGAGACGAGCGAGAAGACCGCGGAACGCGCGAAAACCCGGCGGCGGCGCCGGAGGATGGAGGTACGAGGCCATGATCGTCCTTCTTCGTTGAAGGTGTCTGCCGCTCCGCCCCTTTCCGGGAGCGCTCCCAGAAAGGGGCGGAAATCGGCCCGCCTCCCCGTTGCCGGGAGTGCGGGCCGAGGTGGTGCTAGGTGGTCTGGCGGCCGGGCAGGCGCCAGGTCTGGTTGAGCGGGCTGCCCTGGTTCACGGGGTTGCAGGTCCGCTGGTCGAGCAGGGCACCCGACGCGGTGGAGGCGCCCACGACCGCGACGCACTTGCCGCTGTGCCGGGCGACGAGCTGGAAGTCGGTGGGAGCACTGCCCGCGTAGGTGACCTTCCGCAGGGTGAACTGCTGGTTGGTCCCTCCGTTGCAGTTCCACTGGATGACCGCGGCACCGTCCGCTGTGGACACTCCGTTGACGTCCAGGCACTTGCCCGACTGCTGGTTGGTGACAGTGAAGGTGTCGGCCGTTCCGGCCACCGGGCTGAAGTTCCACCGCTGCTCGTCGGCGGTGCCGCAGGTGACCTGCTGCTGCCGGGTGCCGTCGGCGGTGCTGCGGCCGGGGTTGGTCAGGCAGTGCTGCGAGTGCTGGGCGACCGCGGTGGACTGGAAGGCCCCACCAGGAGTGCCGGAAGGCGGCAGGACCGTGATGGTGAAGGACTCGTCGACGTTCGAGTGCGGCAGGTTCACCGTGGTGCCGTTGTTGTTCAGCGTCACGACCGTGTCGATGGCGGTCACGGGGCCCGAGACGGCGCCGCCGTTGTTGTACGGGATGCGCTCGACGAGCACGCGCACCTGGTTGTTCTTCACGATGCCCTCGGTGGCGTCCAGGCGCCGCAGGTTCACCGCGATGTTGCCCGTCGTGCGACCGCCGCCGACCAGCACCTTGGCTTCACCCGGTGCTTTCGTCGCGAACCCGTCGTAGTTCTGGCTCGGCGTGACCGTGGTGATCTGGCCGGTCTGCGAGCCGTAGAAGCGGTAGACCCACCACTCCCCCTTCGGCTGGTGCTGCCCGGCCGAGTTGCGCACGAGCAGGTTGCCGAGGTCGTTGTGCAGGTTGCCGCCGCCGGCCCAGTTGGCGCGCAGGCCGTCCGCGCCCGCCCGTTCCAGCCGCGAGATGTACCACGAGCCGTCGCCGGGGTTCTGCTCGTTCGACGCGCCGTACTCGTTGATCTGGTACGGCCTCGGGTGCGGGATGCCGCGCGAGTCGAGCGTCTGGTTCGCCACCTGCACGTTCGACACCGGATCACCGGGCAGTGAGTGCCAGCTGATGATGTCCGGCACGGTGTTGGTGGAGCGCACGAAGTCGAGGTACTGCGGCCACCAGCCGCCGGTGGACGGCGTGCACGCGCAGCTCGGCCCGACGATCAGCTGAGTGGGGAACTCCGCCCGGATGCGCTGGTACGTGCGGCGCCACAGCTCGAAGTACTGGGACTGCGGGCGGTTCCAGAACAACGTGATGTTGGGCTCGTTCCAGATGTCCCACTGGACGGGCACACCGGTGGCGCGCACGTCGCTGATCAGGCGGGTGAGGAAGTTGTCGTAGTCGGTCCAGTTGCCGTTGTCACCGGGGAAGCGCGAGATCGCGAACCCGTCCGCGCCCCAGAGGTCGTGCGGCAGCAACACGAACTCGCCGCCCAGCGCACGGGTGCGCAACAGCTGCGCGCGCGTCGAGTTCCACCGGCGGTCGTACTTCCCGGACACCCAGCCGCCCGGACTGTCGAGCTGGGCACCGCCCGCGCGCATGTACCGGAACTTCACGTCGCGGTAGAAGTTGTCCGCGGGCCCGGACGCGTTCTCGGTCATGCCGTAGATCCAGCCCGACGCCCGGTAGGTCGGAGCGCCGGCGCCCGTGGAGAAGTCGACGGCGATGGACTCGTCCGCCGCCCGCACCGGCACGGCGAAGGCGATGACGGACAACAGGGCCATGAGCACTGGCAGAACCGCTCGCCGGCCTCGTCGCTTCCTCGTGGTGGTGTTCACGCCTGCTCCTTTGCAGGGAAAGGGTTGCGCAGCGGAGTCCAACCTGGTGGATCGATCTGTCAGCGTGTGCCCAGGGTTCGGGCCCACTCGTGGAGTTCGCGGGCCTGTTCCGCGAGCCGGTGCTCGTCGCTGCCCAACGGGTCCTTGAAGAAGAACGCGAGCGCGCCCTGGGCGCCGGTCCGGCCCGCCGCGTGGGCGGCGGCCATCAGGCGGGCGAGGTCGAGCACCAGCGGGGCGGCCAGGGACGAGTCCAGGCCGCTCCAGGTCAGTTGCAGTGACATCCGCGCGCCGAGAAACCCTTCGAACGACACGTGATCCCACGCCGTCTTGCGTTCGCCGAGATCGGGTACGTGGTCGATGTGCAGGGGCGCGGTCACGTCCTCACCGAGCAACGCCGCCAGCCCCCTGGTCTTGGACGCCAGCTTGCTGTCCGCGTGCGCCGGGTCCTCCAGCGTCGCCCCGTCACCACCGCCGAGCAGGTTCGTGCCCGTCCAGGACAGCACGCGCAGCGCTCGCGAGGTGAACATCGGTGCGAGCGCCGCCCGCAGCAGCGTCTCCCCCGTCTTGCCGTCCCTTCCCGCGTAGGGCAGTCCCTTCGCCACCGCCAGCTCGGCCAGTGCCGGCACCGCGACCCCGGTGGACGGCGTGAAGTCCACGAAGGCGCATCCCGCTCGGAAAGCGGCGTAGGCGACGAGAGAGCTCGGCGGCAGCACGACGTTTCCCGGCACGGCGAGCGCTTCCTCCAGCGTGGCGAGCGAGTCGTGCTCGACCCGCACGGGTGGCTCGGTCGACGCCACGTTCACCACCACGACGCGGGCCAGCTCGTGCCGGGCGCGGAAGTCGGCGATGTCCGCAGCCAGCCGCCGGGCGGCGTCGGCCTGGCTTCCGGACAACGCCGCCGGGTCGTAACCGGGCCGGATCTCCGCATCCACGGTGTCCAGCCCGCTCGCGATACCTCCCGTCACGTCGTACGGCAGCACGCCGTCGCGCACCAGGGACTCGACCCGCTTCGCCAGCGGCGTGGTCACGATGTCGTGCCCGCCGACCACGAACGCGCCCCACGGTGCCAGGTGCGCGTCCAGCAGCTCGGTGACGCAGCCGACCGGCGGCACCAGACCCGCGCGCAACGCGAGCAACCCGCTCACGGCGGTGGTCGCCACCGATCCCCTGGCACCGTTCAACCACAAGCCGATTCGTTCGGCCACGACCGTCTCCTCTCGTCAGCCGGCCCCGGCCGGCCGCTCTGCCGTCCGAGCCGAACACCGCGTCGTGCACCGACGAACCGATCCGTTTCCGAGTCCGGTGGAGACGAAGTCCCAGCCCCGCCGAGGATCGGCCCACGACAGGTGCGAACCCGTGCGGCCGTTGCCGACCTGCCGCCGACCCGCCTCCGCCCGGCGGGCGAAGCCCATTGTGGACAGTCCGGCCGGATCGCCGAAGTCCGCGCCCTGCAACGCCATCACGCCGGAGAAGCGTTTCACCAGTCCCCTGACCGACAGTGGCGGAGCTGATGCGGCCGTCATCAGGTCACGCCTGGACGAGCTCACCATTGAGTCCTCCGAACCCCGAGAACTGCTTGCTACAGCAGGGAATTCAGTCTTCCGTCAAAGTAATGAGCCGCCTTTCGCACGGTCAAGGTCGTGACGGTGTCACATATCAGCCAATTTGGCCCCTTGACCCAGCGGTCGAAGCAGCCCTTCCCGACCGACGTTCGCGCAGCCGTCCATTGTGGACGATCACTCGGCGGGAACACCCGACTTCGCCAGAACCCGCAGGAACGCACGCGACCACTGAGGCAGGTCGGGCCAGCCGCGGCAGGACACCATCGCGCCGTCCACGACGTCCGGCCCGTCGGCGAAGGTGGCGCCGGCCTGCTCCACGTCGACCTTCAGCGGCGGGTACGCGGCGGTCGTGCGACCGCGCAGGAGTCCCAGTGCGGCCGGGACCTGCGGACCGTGGCAGATCGTGCCGACCGGGAGTTCGTGAGCGAAGAAGTACGCGACGATGCGGGCGACGTCCGGGTCGGTGCGGATGTACTCCGGTGCCCGGCCACCCGGAATCACCAGCGCCTGGTACTCCTCCGGACGCACGTCCGCGAACGCCAGGTCCACGGGCAACCGACGACCCGGCTTCTCCGTGTAGGCGTCACATCCCGGTTCGAAGTCGTGCACCACCAGCTGCACCGGACGTGTCGTGGGCGCGGCCACGACGACGTCGTGGTCGTCCTCCCGCAGCCGGAACAACGGGTACATCGAATCGAGCTCCTCCGCGGCGTCCCCCGCCAGCATCAGTACTCGTGCCATGCGCCTTCCTCTTTCCCCGTGCGGTTTCCTTCAGTTCTGCGGCAGGAGTTGCCATTGCTGGTTGACACCGCCGTTCGCGGTCCACTGCACGACCTGGGCACCGTCACTCGTGGACTGCCCGTACACGTCCGCCACGAGACCGTTGCCGACGTTGGCGATCGTGAAGAACCCGCCGGCCGCCGACCGCAGGAACCACTGCTGGTTGGTGCCGCCGTTCGCGGTCCACTGCTGCAGCTGCAGGCCCGTGGTGGACGAGGAACCGTTGACGTCGAGCACCTTGCCCGTCGCGTCGTAGCGCAGGGTGAAGGATCCGTTCTGCCCGGCGCTGACGGTCCAGGTCGCGTTCCCGCTCTGCTGCACGGCCTTGGCACCGTCGGCGGTGGAGTTGCCGGCGATGGCCAGCGGCTTGCCGCTGTTGCGGTTCACGATGCGGTACTTGCCGGGCGTGGGCCCCTGGCCGGCGCCCAGGGTGAAGTACTCGGCGGTGTCGGTGAACGTGGTGACGCCGGACTTGCTGGTGGACAGGACGAGGTAGACCCGTGAGCCGCTGGCAGGGGTCGTGAAGGACACCGGCTGCTGCACGCGCGAACCCAGCGGGATGGTGAGCGTCGTGCTGCCCGAGGCGATCACCGCACCGGTGGGGCTGTCCAGGCGGGCGCTCCAGGCGAAGTCCACGGCGGTACCGCTGAGGTCGTCGTTGAAGACGGTGATGGTGCGGTCGACCCTGGTGTTGCCCGCGAAGCCCGGAACCGCTGACGGCAGCGGGAAGCCACCGTTCGCGTCGGACACGCCGGAGGCCGACCAGTAGGGCAGGTCGATCGCGGCGATCGGGTTGAACCCGGCCTGAACCCGCTGGATCTGGGCGTTGCTCCACGGGTCCGGCAGGTTGTCCGCGCCGTAGACGGGACGGCCGCCCTCCTCCGGGGTGAAGTCCGTGGTCCGCACACCGGGGATGACGCTCGCCCAGGCGGACAGCAGGGTGTAGGGCCGCAGGTCGCTGGTGTCCTTGCCGCGCTTGGCCGCGGTCGCGGTGGCGAACCACGTGAAGCCCTGCCTGCTGCTGCACGCCGGCCAGATGTACTCGCCCTCACCGTCCGGCCGGCCTGCCACGGACCAGGTCTGCTCGCCGTAGCGGCCGGTGCCGTCGAGGTAGTGCGGGACGAGGTTGAAGTTCGCCTGCGTCATGGTGGGATACCGGTTGGGCGCCCCGCCGGGGGCGAGCTCGGTGATGATCGGCCTGGTGCCGTCAGCACCGTTCACGGCCGCGTACAGGTCTCTCTGGAACTGCTCGGAGTCGGAGTCGGCGAGGTTCGGCTCGTTGACCTGGCTCCAACGGATGATCGACGGGTGGTTGCGGTCGCGCAAAGTCAGCGCACGGGCGTGGGCCACCATGTTGGCGCGGCCCGCGTTGAAGTCCTGGGCGTTGCCGGCACCGCGGATCGCGGTCTCGTCGATGATCATCAGACCGAGCTCGTCTGCCACGTCGAGCATGTACGGACTGGCCGGCTCCTGGTGGATGCGGACGACGTTGAAGTTGAGCCGCAGGTAGTTGTCGACCGCCTGCGGCCAGCCGCCGTTGCCGGCCGACGGCGGGAGGAAGCCCGGCAGCGTGTCGAAGGCGTCACCCTTGCCACCGTTGTCGACCCGGTCGTAGTTGGCGCCCTGCAGGTTGTCGCCGCGCACGTTCACCCGCACGCCGTTGAGGCGGTAGTACTCGCCGTTCTGGGTGCTTTCCCGGAACCCGAAGCGGTACGTGGCGTCGCTGGTGCGGCCGTCGTCGGTGGTCGCGTGCACCGACAGCCGGTGCAGCTGGGCGCGATGTCCCTGCCGATACGGCACGTTCGGCCACCAGTACGAGGCCGCGCCGAGAGTCCACGCCACCGGACCGACCGTCACGGTCGCGGTGGAGCGGGCCGCGACGGTGACCGTGCGGCTGGGCAGCGCGGGGTAGGCGAAGGCCTGTCCGTTGTCGGAGGCGAGCGTGCCGCCGAGGGTCACGGTGCGGGCGCTGCCGGAGGTGTTCGCGACCGTCACGTCGTAGGTCAGGGTCTGATCGGTCACCGACGTGCGGACGAAGGCGTCGCTCACGTGCACGGCCGGGTACACGCGCAGGAACGCCGAACGGAAGATCCCCTGCGGAACCGCCTCCGACCAGTTGGCGGCGTCGGGAACCAGGTACTTGCCCGCCGGCGTCTTCAACGCGTTGCGGCCCTTCACGTTCACGCTGATCGTGTGCGTCGTGCCGGGCGTGGTGAAGGAGGTGATGTCGAAGTTCGACGGCGTGTACGCGGTCGTCTGGGTGGCGACGACCCGTCCGTCGACCGACAGGGTCGCCTGGTGGTTCACCGCACCGAACTCGATCCACGCCGACTGAGGCTGCCCCGAGTCGGGCACCGTGATGGTGCGCGAGTACGTCGCCTCGGACACGTCGGTGAAGCCTTGCTTGTACCAGCCACCACCGGGCACGGTGATCGTTGTCGCGGGCCGGCCCGCCGGCGTGAAACTCCACCTGCCGGCCAGGTCGACCGACCGGATCGCGGCGTCGCCCGCGGCGACCCCGTTCACGTCCGGCACCGCGGCGGCGGCGGAACCGGCCGCCGACACCGGAACCGTCGTACCGACCACAGCGAGCATCACCGCGACCACGGCCGCGAACCGCCCCCGAGCCATGCGTGAACTCCTTGTCCGCCAGCCAGGAGTCGTCGTGCTGGCAACAGTTCCGAGTTGTGTCCACAACGGATGGACGTTCCGGGGGGGCGGCGGCGCTCCGGACGTGGTCCTGGGCGGACCGGAGAAGACGGGTGCTGGTGAACCCGGTCGACGAGCTCGGCCCTGCGGCTGCTCAGCGAGGCGGCGAAGCGCGCCTGGTGGTGATCACAGGCAGCGCCACCGCGTCGGGCACGAAGGTCTGGACAGAGTACGAGACAGCACTGTCACGGGTACTCCTCGAATCGAGGGCAGGGCCGCGCGCCGACACGCGCGATTCGTTTGTTGACCAGCGAACAATTAGTCGGACCGTTTCCACGGTAGGGCCTGGGCCAGACCCGGTCAATAGGTCGTACATGTTGCCCGAATGAGTCAGGTTGCTCCACAAGGCGCAAGCCGACGCCGATCAGCCGAGTCATCCGGCCCTGCCGTCGACCAGGTCGTTCTCGACACACAGGCGATCGCTCCAGCCCGTAGTCCGGCGGCGGGAGACCGCCCAGCGCCGTACGGACCACAGGCCCCCTCGAGTGGCCGACGATATTTGTATGACTCATTGCTGCCACTCCCTGATCAATTTGTGAACTACTGATCAGTCTCATGCGATCCCGTTCGACAGGTGGAGGCAGCGCGAAACCCACCGGGCCGGAAGGTCCACACGGGATGGTGAGCGATCCTCGACAAAGGACACCGTGCCGCAGGGAGTCCTGCGGCACAGCGCCCTCCCCGTGGTCAGGTGCGCAGACTCCACTGCTGGTTGCCGGCGCCGTTGCAGGTCCAGAGGATGATCCTGGTTCCGTTCGCGGTGCCGGCGCCGTTGGCGTCCAAGCACAACCCGGACTGCACACCGGTGATCGTGCCGTTGGCGTTGACGTTCCACTGCTGGCTGGTCTGGCTGTTGCAGTCCCCGATCACCACCGCGGTGCCGTTGCCGGTACCGCCGTTGCTGGCGGCCAGACACTTGTTGCCGTACACCTGCAGCTGCTTGCCCGAGGTGTGGGTGAAGCGCTGGTTGGTGCCGCCGTGGCAGTCCCACAACTGCGCCTGTGCGCCGTTGGCCGTGCTCGCGCCGCTGATGTCGATGCAGCGGCCGGACTGGCCGCCGACGATCGTGGCGCCCTGCTGCCCGCTCCCGCCCTGCCGCCGCACGAGCGACTTCGACTCGGCGGACCGATTCCCTTGCGCGTCGAGGACGTAGAGCCGGTAGTCACCGGCGGTGGCCGGGACGTCGATCGTCGTCGCCGTCCCGCTCGCCCTGGTCATCGTCGGGCCGACCGCGAAGGTCGTCGTACCCGGCGGAGCCAGCCAGACAGTCCTGGTCGCGTCGCCGGTGCTCCGGATCGGGATCGACGTCCCGCCGGCGCCGACGAACGTGCTGCCGGGCAGAGCGTAGTCCGGCCGGGACAGGTTGCTCTGCGGGATGACATCCCGGTAGGCGTCCTCCAGACCGGAGTTCACGGCGATGCCGTGGGCCGCCGCCGGCCAGACGTAGTCGGAGTAGACGAGGATGTCCTGGACGGTGCTGTTGGGCAGGTTCTTGTTGGAGACCTTGTTGATCGGACCGTACGTCTGCGTGATGCTCAGGTCGTGCTTGCGTCCGAAGTCGTCGGAGTTGATGAGCCACGTGACGTTCTTGTCCACGCTCAGGACGTTGTCGCGGAAGGTGATGTACGCCGATCCTTCGTCCGGGTGAAGTCCGTACTTGTGCCCGGACGGGACACCCTGGAGGTAGTTGTTGTTGATCGTGGTTCCCGGCTGGCTGCCGAGCGTGTAGATGGGGGCCGTGTCGTTGAGGCGCTGAACCGTGTCGATGATGTGGTTGTAGCTGATGTTGTTGTTCCGCGCCGTGGTCGTCGGCCGGTTGGGCGCGATAGAGCCCGATGAGCCGTCGAAGTTCCACCAGCCCCAGCCGAGCGTGATGCCGTTCCACGGGGCTTTTTCGATCCGGTTGTGCTGCACCGTCAGGGTGTCGACGAAGAACGCCGCGATGGGGCTGTGCCCGTTGAACAACACGGCGCTGTCGTAGAGGTAGTTGTTCTTGATCTCGATGTTCTTCGGAAGTCCTTCGACTTGCGCGGAGTACTTCTCGCGGTTCGTCGGCGTGTGGTCACCGATGTACACGTGCTGCGGATGGCCCACGGTGATGGCGGACCCGGCTACGTCGTTCGTGTAGTTCCCGATCAACTGCGTGTTCTGCACGTCGTTGACCATGTTGATCCCGTCGACACCGGTGTGCTGCACCCGATTGCGGAGCAGGGCTATCCCGTCGGCGTTCTCCAGTTGGATGATGCCCGGTGTGGTGTCGACATTGCGGTAGTAGTAGACGTGGAAGTTGCCCTTGACGTACACGGTGTTGCCGAGACCGCCCTGCTGGGCCTGCTTGAACGCGGAGCCGGCCACGTTGAAGAGGTTCCAGTCCGAGTGCTGCACCGTGATGCCGGAGAACGTGATGTTGCGTACGTGGTTGGTCGTGGACGTGCCGGCGACCCGAAGCAGGGTGGACACGTTGTTCGGCGCATAGACCGTCGCGGTCGCCATGTTCTCCGAGTCGGCCTTGTAGTAGTAGACCGTTTGACTCGACTTGTCGAAGTAGAACTCGCCCGGCGCGTCGAGGAACTCGTAGGCGTTCATGAACTTGTGGCTTCCGCCGGACTGGAAGTTGCCGTTGAACGCGCCCTGCGCGATGGCCGCACCCGGTTGCTGGAACAGCGCAACGCGGTTGGCGCCGTCGCTGCTGGTGGTGACCTGGCGGACCCCGGCGATGGCCGTCTGCCAGGTGGTCGCCGTCTCGATCTCGATGTCGTCCGGGTTGCGGGATATCGCGGGCAGATCAGCCAAACTGTACTTGGCGCCGTCACACTGCGAGCCCGACTCCAACGCCCATGGAGCCTGACCGGCGGTGACGTTGTACGTGCCGTAGCACCCTTGCGAGTTGATCGTCTTGGTGGCCATGAAGGCACGCTTGTCGTTGACGTAGAGCGCCCGCAGCTTGTTGCTGCGATTGAGCGGAGCCTTCCAGATGTTGCCGCCGTGCTGCGTCCAGCCGGTCACCTGCACGCCACCACTGAGCACCGGCGTCTCGTTCTGGTACGCGGAATAGATGACGCGGTACCCGTTCGTGCCCGAGTCTCTCGGCGTGAAATCCACGGTGCTGCCAATCGGGTAGTTCCCCCCGCGAAGCTGGACGTGGATGTCCCCGGTCATGTTCGCGTTCACCGCACGAACAGCGTCCCGTGCACGCGGCAACGTCCTGAACGGGGCCGTGATCGTCCCCGGATTGTCATCGCTTCCGTCGGGAGCGACGTAATACGTTTCCTGGACTGCGGCCGAGGCACGCGACTGGTCTACCGTGACCGGCAGCAGTGCAGCGGACACCAGCACCGCAAGGGCCAACAACGACCTTCTGACAATGACGGCTGTTTTCACCCTGCTCTTCCCTCCGCTTCTTCGCGAACAGACAGGCCGTGGTGGAGCACGGGTCCGCAGCGGGGACGAGGGCTCAACGGCCGGCCCCACTCGCGAACCAACGTCACCTTCCAGCAAGCTGGGCGACACCGGGGAGCAGTGGCAGAAATCTGCCACAGTTGTCAGCCCTGACACCGTGACGCGAAGACGCGCACTTCAGGCGCGACGAGCTGGAACAGCCGGAGCCATCGGCGTCGGCGCCACGCGCGGCGCTCTCGATCCGGGCGTCGTGGCCGCCTCGGCCTGGATCGCCACGGCGACCGCGACACCCCACCAGCCCACGCCCGCGGCCAGCGGCCACCACACGGACTCGGTGACAGCGAGCAGCACGTTGCCCACCGCGCAGGACAGCTGCACGAGCATCGCCGAACCGAGCACCGCCCGTGTGCCGCAGCTCGTCAGGCCCCGCTCAGCCATGACAACTCCTCGCATTCCGCCGCTGCGGGATGTATCGCTGGCTGTCATGCCCTGTTACGGAAGGAGGTGAGGGTGCAACTTTGTTCAGTGCGGCGAAGAAGATCTCCATCAGCGCGTTGTCGCGGGAGTCGCCGACCGAACCGGTCAGCGGCAGGATTCCCTTGTCCGCCAAGCGTTGCATGAAGCGGGCGAGGTGAAGGTCGAGCCTTTGCCGCCGTGGTGGATCAACTGTCCGTCGCCGGCCTCACTGGACCAGATGCCCTGCTCCAGCGCGTCGAGTCGTCCTGCCGTCAGGCAACTACGTGGCCGGGTCGAACGTGACGGCCTGGACACGCCTGGGGGATTGCCGAGCACCTTCGTCCGCCACTGCATCAGAAACCGGTCCCGTATGTGTCGCGGCGCTTGGCCCGCTCGGCCGGTGTCGCGACCGGTCGGACCAATCCGGCCGTCGGGTACACCCACGGGCAGCCGACTGCCGCCGCGCATGCTCCAGCGCCTTCGTCGACCCGGGAACGCCCCTGCACTCCATCGACCCGGCCCGCGGGTCGAGGCGATGCGGCGTTGACAGCCCTCCCAAGATGGTCGACAATCGACAAACGACGGTCGAACACAGGAGGAACAGTGGAGTTCGAGAGCAAGCCGAAGTTCGTCGCGTTCGACATGAACGGGACGCTGATCCACTTCCGCATCAACGACGTGATCCGCGAGGTCCTGGGCGACCGGCTCCCGGCCGAGATCGCCGAGGAGTTCCGGCGGACGGGCAACGAGTTCCGGTACGACGAGACCCTGGGCGACTGGAAGCCGTTCCACCAGATCATCGCTCACTCGCTGGAGCGCACCATGCACCACTTCGGCTTGGAGTACCGCGCCGGTGACGCTGAGGCCGTGTACGAGCAGATCCCCACGTTCACCCCCTACCCCGGTGTCACCGAGGCCCTGAACCGCCTGGCCGAGGAGGTTCCGCTGGTCATCGTGACGAACACCGACGACGTCCACGCGCCGCAGCTCGCGGAGAACCTCAAGGCTCCGTTCGAGGTCGTCATCACCGCCGAGCAGATGGGCTGCTACAAGCCGCGGCTGCACGCGTGGCGGTACACGCTGGACAAGCTCGGCGCCACGCCCGACGAGATCGCGTGGGTTTCGGCGAGCCCGAAGTACGACCTCCGCTCCGCGACCGTCATGGGCTTCGACAAGAAGGTGTACATGGACCGCGGGTTCGAGCCGGACCACCCGTGGCTCGGCTGCAAGCGGATCACCGACATCGCCGACCTCCCCGTCCTCTTCGGCCTGCCCCGCACCTGAAGAGCTGGAGAACAGCCATGAAGTTCACCCCCTACTGGCTCGACACCGCTCCGAGCGGCCCTGACCGGTCGCGCACCGACATCGGCGGCCACGTCGACGTCGCGATCGTCGGAGCGGGTCTCACCGGCCTGTCAACGGCTTTGCACCTGGCCCGCAAGGGCGTCAACGTGCACGTCTTCGAGAAGGAGACGGTGGGTTGGGGTGCGTCTGGCCGCAACGGCGGTATGGCCACGACCGGCCTGTCGATCGGCTTTCGCGACGCGATCGGCCGGTACGGCCTGGACACCGCGAAGGCGTACCTGCTCGCGTACCACGACGCGGTCGACACCGTGGAGAAGCTCGTCGGCGACGAGGGCATCGACTGCGACTTCGCCCGCACCGGCAAGCTGAGCCTCGCGTCCAAGCCCGCTCACTTCGACGGCATGCGCAAGACGACCGAGATGCTGGCCGGGCTCGGCTTCGACCAGCGCCTGGTCAGCAGGGACGAGCTCCGTGCGGAGATCGGCTCCGACCGGTTCCACGGCGCGGCGGTCGACACGAAGAGCGCGGGGCTGCACGTCGGCAAGTTCACGAAGGGGCTCGCCGAGGCGGCCGTGCGGGCAGGCGCCACGATCCACGAGAAGGCGCCGGTCGAGCAGTTCCGCCGGCTGGGCGGCACGAAACACGAGCTGGTCACCGCGCGCGGCACCGTCCGGGCCGATCAGGTCCTCGTCGCGACCAGCGGGTACACCGGCCGGCCGTTCCGCTGGCAGCAGGTCAGGATCGCACCCGTCGGCAGCTTCATCATCGTGACCGAGCCGCTGGGCGAGGACGTCTGCGACGAGCTGCTGCCGACCAGGCGGATGGCGTCGACGTCGATGAACCTGTTGAACTACTTCAGGATCACCCCGGACCACCGGTTGCTGTTCGGCGGCCGCGCGCGGTTCACCATGTCCAACCCGCAGTCCGACGAGAAGTGCGGACGCATCCTGCAGAAGGCGATGACCGAGGTCTTCCCGCAGCTCGCGAAGGCACGGGTCGACTACTGCTGGGGCGGTCTGGTCGACATGAGCATGGACCGCATGGTGCACGCGGGTGAGCGCGACGGGTTGTTCTACTCGCTCGGCTACTCCGGTCACGGCGTGCAGATGGCCACGCACATGGGCAAGCAGATGGCCGAGTACCTGAACGGGACGACGAGCGCGAACCCTTGGCGCGACTTGAAGTTCACCCGCATCCCCGGGCACTTCGGACCGCCCTGGTTCCTGCCTTTCGCAGGCGCCTACTACAAGTTCAAGGACCTCCTGAAGTGAGCGGACCGCCTCGTCCCGCACCACGTTCCCAGTCTGAAGAAGGACGGCCACCATGCGAGTCACCACACCACTGCGTGCCGCGTTCGCCGCGACGTCCCTGACACTCGCGCTGGTCGCGTGCGGGTCGGTCGACGCCAGCCAGCCCAAGGAGTCCGATCAGGTCGAGCACACCGACGACATCTCAGCGGGCGTGCAGCCGGATCCCGCCGCGGTGAAGCTGTTGCCGGAAGCGGTGAAGGCCAAGGGCAGGATCTCGGTGGCGATGGACCTGTCGAGTCCGCCGACCACCTTCATGGCGACGGACAACAAGACGCCGATCGGGTTCAACCCGGACATGGCGCGGTTGATCGCGGCCAAGCTCGGGGTGACGCTGCAGATCGACAACGTCAAGTTCGACACCATCATCCCCGGTCTGCAGGGCGGCCGGTTCGACTTCACCGCGACCACCATGGGCGCCACCGAGGAACGCCTCAAGGTCCTCGACATGATCAACTACTTCCAGAACGGCACCGGCGTCGCCGTCCCCAAGGGC
>NZ_JBHRZI010000016.1:0-10590 GCF_042649515.1 Lentzea rhizosphaerae
CGACCGGTAGTGAACTGGCTCCGGTGCTTCCGCTGACGGCGGAGGCGGTGGCCGAGGGCGCGTTGTCGGTCGAGCACGTCGCGGCCGTCGCCGCGGTGATGAAGACCGTGCCCGCCGAACACGAGGCGACCGTGGTGGGCTACGCCCGCACCTTCGAGCCCCGCACCGTGCGCACCCTGGGCGGGAAACTCGCCTACTCCCTCTACCAGGATGACCCCGAGCCCCGCGAGCCCGACCCGACGCCGCCGCCTGCGAATGAGCATTCGTTGCAGTGGAAGAACGGGCGGCTGGAGATCCGGGCGAAGCTGGACAAGGTCACCGGCGCCAAGTACGAGGCGCTGCTCGATCCCTTGGCCAAGCCGCGTCCGGACACCGGGGAGGGCCCGGACCCGCGCACCCGCTCGCAGCGCGAAGGCGACGCCCTGGCCGAGTTGATCGACCTGATGCTGCGCGCCGACCAACTCCCCGAGCACGGCGGTGAGCCGGTCACGATGACGGTGACGATGCGCTATGAGGACCTGGTCAAGCAGGTGGGCGAGGCGATGCTGGACACCGGCGAGCACCTCCCCGCCGATCAGCTCCGCCGGGTGGCCTGCGACGCGGGCATCATCCCCGCCGTACTGGGCGGCGAGGGCCAGCCACTGGACATCGGCCGCAAGACTCGTACCTTCCCGGCCCGGATCCGCCGGGCCCTGGTCCTCAGGGATCGTGGCTGCGCCTTCCCGGGCTGTGACAGACCGCCCCGGCACTGCGACGGCCACCACGTCCGCCACTGGGCCGACGGCGGGGACACCTCGGTCGACAACGCGGTGCTGCTGTGCCGCTCGCACCACACGCTGATCCACCAGAGCAAGTGGGAAGTCAAGATGACCAACGGCATCCCGACCTTCTACCCTCCGGCCTGGCTCGATCCCCAGCGAAGGCCCAGGCGCAACCTGATCAACACCGCCTGACCACGGCCAGGCGGTGCCGATGAAGGCCGCCCCGGCCACGGCCAGGCACTCTCGCCAACGCCGAGAACCAACGGCGGCATGGGGCGGCCGTTGCCCCCCTGCCTCGTGGTACTACAGCCGCGTAGAGACAATTCCGCGAGGCGATTCCCGCGAGGCTAATCCGGCGAGGGCAATCCCCTGAGATCAATCCTGCGGAGCTAGTCCCGCAGAGGTAATCCCGCATGGGCGTCCCGTGTGGTCACGTCCAGTGCACTCAATCTCGCGGAGCCGAAGCCAAGCACCCAACAACCGCGATGGCGAAGCCGAGCCGGACAGGGCAATACGTCATCGGGCAAGCGGTAATGAGGTGAGCCGACCAACAAAGGCGACCACGCACGCTTGCTATTGGGGCTTGACTTTGGGTGCGAGGTGCTACGCTGGTTGGATCGGCCGGGCGCTTCTATGCCCGGCTTTTTAAGGCCGATGAGCGCCTCGCAAGGGCCCCGAAGTCAAGCCCCAATCGCAATCGTCGCGAAGCGGCGATGACGCAACCAAAGCTCGTCATACAACCCGCGCAACCACCAACACAAGGCGACCACACAGCAAAAGGTGACCACCCCGCTGGAACCCGCGCCGAACCACCTCAAGCCGACCCGCGAACCCCACGCTGGTCGCCGCCGTCGAGGACACGGTGACCCCGGCGGCGGTGGCGGTCCTCGACCGGATCAACGACATCGGCAAGCGGACCGGGCGACGGCGCCTGATCGGGGTAACGCGGCGGCGGCGCGGTCGATGTAGGGATGTGCGCATCCCCCTCCTCGCCGCCGCCGCGTTCCTGCTCGCCGCCTGCACCTCCACGCCGGACGCCGCCCCGACGCAGACGCCGACGACCCCGACGACCGTCGAGCAGCCTGCGGGCAACGGTCCGAACTGCGCCAACGCCAACTCGTCCGTCGTGGGCAAGGCGCTCGGGCTGCGGTTGCAGGGCCAGCAGCAGACCGTCGAGAAGTCCGTCACCACCTGCAGGTACGTGGGCTCGGGCATGCCGGTCGAGGTGCGGTTCACGACGAACGCGACGGCCGCGTCGTTCGCCAAGGGCAAGCCGGAGAACGCCAAGGCGATCGAGGGCTTTCAGGACGAGGCCTACGAGACCGCGGCCGGCGGGTCGGAGACGACCCAGCACACGGTCGCCGCGCGCAAGGGCAAGACCCAGATCGAGGTCATCTCGCCGGCCGGGGTGGAGCCGTCGAAGAAGCTGATCGAAGACCTGCTCAAGCGGATCCAGTGATCCAGGACAGTCGCTGTCCGCATGCGGTGTCACGATCCCGCGCATGATCGGACGATGGCACGGCCTGGTGATCGACTGCCCTGATCCGCGGTCCCTCGCGGACTTCTACGCGACGCTGCTCGGCATGGTGCGGGTCCAGGACGACCCGAACTTCGTCGTCATCGGCGACGCCCCGGACCGTCCTGGCGTGGCGTTCGCACGGGTCGAGGGCCGGCAACCACCGCGGTGGCCGCAGGAATCCGCGCGCATGCACCTCGACGTGCGGGTCGACGACCTCGCGGCGGCGGGCGAGCAGGTGCTGGCGTTGGGAGCGCGGCGACTCGAAGGCGGTGGCGAGCGGTTCCACGTCTACGCGGATCCCGCCGGCCACCCGTTCTGCCTGGTGAGCTGGTCACACTAGACCGGCACGTCGAAGAACGACAGCACGCGTGCGCCCGGTGCCAGCCACGGGCGCAACAACGCGTGCGCCCGGTCGGGTTCGCGGTGGAACAGTCCCACCCGCACCGCGAAGACCAGATCGAACCTGCGGTCGCCGAGGTTCATGTCCTCCAGCGACGCGATGAGGAACTCGGCCTTGCCGGTGGCGACGTACGGGGCGTTGCGGCGGGTCGCGGCCTCGACCATCTTCGTCGAGCGGTCGATCGCGGTGAGCGTGCCGGTGGACAGCAGCTGGCACACCATCGTGGCGGCCACGCCCTGCCCGCAGCCGATCTCCAGCACCCGTTCGTCCGGGCGGATCGCGAGTTGGTCGACCACGCCGCGCAGACGCTCGCTCATGGTCCACATGATGCGACAACGCGGCGGGCGGGGCCACCACGGAGACCCCGGCCCCCACGATCTCGGCGCGTCAGCCCAGTCCGCCCAGGTTGACCATCCAGCTGATGCCGAACTTGTCGGTGAGGTCGCCGTACTCGTCGCCCCACATCTGCTTCTCCAGCGGCGTACCGACCTTGCCGCCCTCGGCGAGCTTGGCGAAGTACTCCTTCAGCACCTCTTCGTCACCGGACAGGGAGACCGTGATCGTGTCGCCCGGGTTGTAGGGCATGCCGGGCGGCGTGTCGGAGGCCATCAGGGTGTAGCCGGCCTCGGTCTCCAGCTGGGCGTGCATGATCTGGTCGGCCTGCGGGGAGTCCTGCATGCCGAACTCGCCGAAGGTGTTCATCTTCAGCTCGCCGCCGAAGACCGACTGGTAGAACTCCATCGCCTGACGCGCGGTGCCGTCGAAGCGCAGGTACGGGTTGAGGCGAGTGGCCACCGGAATCGCTCCTTCGAAGTAGCGGGCCGCAATCCTCGCAAAGCCTTGGCAGGCCTACAACTTGAAGCTATTCCGTCACTCCCGGGTCACCCTGCGCCACCTTGCCCGCGTACACGAGTGTGGCTTCCGGCGTGAGCGGGTGGAACGTTCCGGCGCGCACGTCGCGGTAGGCGCGTTCCAGCGGTGAGCGCTTGAAGAACGACCGTCCACCCAGGACCTCCATCGCGATGTTCACGACCTCGACCGCCTCGACGACGGCCTGGCGCTTCGCGAGCATCACCGTGGTGACCGCCTCGGCGCCCGCCGTGTAGTCCTCGCCGAGCTCGTCGATCGATCCCATCAGCGACCACCACGCGGTGCGCAGCTTGTAGTCCATCAACCCGATCTGCCGCACGGCGTTCTTCGACGTCGACCGCACGGCCACGTCCCGCGCACCGGCCGCGATGCCGAAGTACGTCGCCCCGCACACCGGCGCGAAGTGGACGACCGCCGCGAACAGGGGTGCGCCGAACTCCCCGTACGGCCGGCGTGCCGCGATCTTCTCGGCAGGGATGAACACGTCCTCCAGCACGACGTCGTGGCTCGCCGTGCCGCGCATGCCGAGCGTGTCCCACGTTTCCTCGATGCGCACGCCGTCGGCGTTCAACGGTGCGCTGAAGTGCAGCACCTCCTCGCCCAGCACGGCCGACGTGGCCACGACGTTCGCCCGCGGCGACTGGCTGCAGAACGTCTTGCGCCCCGACACCAGGAACCCGCCGTCCACCGGCGTCGCGGTCGTCGTCGGCCACAGCCAGTCCGACCCGCCGCTGGTGGCGATGACCAGGCCTTCCGCGGCCACGCGCCGCAGCACGCCCTCCGCGTCCGGCGCGCCCTTGCGGCGCCGGTAGCCCTGCATCAGCGTCAGGTACAGGTGCATGGTGACGGCCAGCGCGGTCGCGCCGTCGTGCCGGGCGAGCTCGGCCTGCGCGTAGCAGACCTGGCGCATCGTGGCGCCGAGACCGCCCAGCTCCTCGGGTACGGCCAACGCCAGGTAGCCCTCCTCGCGCATGGCCTCGTAGGCCTCGCTCACGAACGTGGCGTCTCGGTCGTGCTCGGGGGCGTGGGCCGCGGCGATCGCGCCGATGCGGGCGGCCAGGTCCACGAACTTGGCGTCGTCGTCTCTGGTGACGGTCGGGAACGTGCTGGTCACTCGGGGTGTTTCAAGAGTTGTCATGCGATGAACGTAAGAACGCGCAAGCCCCGCAGGTAGTTCTGAAAGTGAACCGGACGGCGGTAACGAAACGCCCGCACGGACGGAAACTGTCCCATGTGAGGACGTATGCGCAGTACTGCCCGATCGTCCGCGCCGTCGAGGTGCTGGGCGACCGGTGGACGTTGCTGATCGTGCGGGACATGCTCGTCGGTGCCTCGCGCTTCAACGAGATCTCCCGCGGCCTGCCCGGACTCTCGCGCGCCCTGCTGTCCCGGCGGCTGCGGCAGCTCGCCGCAGCCGGGCTCGTCCAGCGCACCGGTGACGGCTACACCCTGACGCCGGCGGGGCAGGCCTTGCGCCCGTTGGTGTTCGGCCTCGCCGACTGGGGCGCCCGGTACGCGTTCGGCGACCCGCGCGCGGACGAGCTCGACCCCGAGGTCCTCATGTGGTGGATGCACGGCCGCATCGACACCGGCAGCCTGAGCCGCCGCGCGAACATCGAGTTCCGCATCAACGACCGGCGCCGCACGTTCTGGCTCGTCCTCGAGCCCGGTGACGCCTCGATCTGCTACACCGACCCCGGGCTGGAGGTCGACGCGGTGCTGGCATCCGACATCGCCACGCTGTACCGGATGTGGGAGGGGGAGTTCGAGCTGCTCGACGCCGTGCGCGCGGGCACGATCGAGCTGACCGGCCCGCGCTGGGTGGTGCGCGGACTGCCGGACTGGCTCAAGCTCAGCCCGGTCGCGGAGTACGTCCGCGCGGCGCGCGCCTGACCAGCGCGAACAAGTTTTTCAAGATTTTTCCGGGCGTTGTGTCGATCCGGTGCGGTGGCCGTTCGACGCATCAGTGGAAGGACACGAGAGCCCAGGAGGAACACGACATGACCGCCACCGCCACCGCCGCCCCCGCCGCCCGCAAGATCGCCGTCGGCCGCTACGCCACGATCGTGACCCGCGTTCTCGTCGGCCTGCTCTTCGCCACGACCGGCCTGAACGGGTTCCTGAACTTCATGCCCGCGCCGGACCCGAGCACGCTGGCGCCCGCGGGTGTCGCGTTCAGCGCCGCGCTCTACGCCACCGGCTACATGCTGCAGCTGGCGTCCGGTGTCCAGCTCCTCGCCGGTGTCCTGCTGGTCGCCGGCCGGTTCGTGCCGCTGGCGCTCGCGTTGCTGGCCCCGATGGTCGTGAACATCCTGCTGTTCCACGTCTTCCTGGAGCCGTCGGGCATCGGCATCGCGGTCGTGGTGGTCGCCGCCGAGATCGGGCTGGCGTGGGCCTACCGCGACCGGTTCCGCCCGATGCTGCAGGTTCGCTAGACCCCGCAAGCGAAATCCCCCGCAGGCCACGTGCCTGTGGGGGATTTTTCGTTGCGCAGCCCAGATTTTCGCGCTCGGACGTCGAAACCGCGGGTGCTGCTTCGACGTATCTGTGAGAGCGAAATCGTTGGAAGGGAACGGAAATGTCCACCACCCGCTGCGCCACCGTCATCATGCGAGTGCTGGTCCGCAGCAGGGTCGCGCCCGCCGTCCTGACCGTGCTGAACGTCCTGCTGGACACCAGCACCGTCGTGACCGCGTTGCTCCTCGGGCTGGCCGAGATCGTCGTCGTGCTGGCCTCGCAGCCCCGGCTCACCGCCACGCACGCGCCGGTCGTCGTCGACGACTACCGCGCCACGAACGCCGCCAGCAGCGCCTGCACCTCGTAGACGTCGACGCCCTTGCCGAACTGCTTGGAGATCGGCACGTCGCTGCTCGAGACCCAGATCTTCAGTTCCGCGTCCAGGTCGAAGTGACCGGCCGTCTCCACCGAGAACTGGGTGATCGCCTTGTACGGCACCGAGTGGTATTCGACCTTCTTGCCCGTCATGCCCTGTTTGTCGACCAGGATCAACCGCCGGTCGGTGAACAGGAACGAGTCGCGCACCAACTGGTACGCCGCGTGGATCTGTTCCCCCTGCGCCAAAAGCCGTCCGAACTCACTCGCGGCCGCCCTCGGGTCGAGTTTCGACGCGTTCCCCATCATTCCGCTGAGAAGTCCCATACGTCCACATTTACCAGGCTTTCCGAAAGCTTGTCCGAACGCTGGAGATCACCTGTCCGAACGCTTCCTCGCCTAACCCGAAAGTGGAGGTCAACAGCCACACGAACGGATGGGTGATGACATTGCGTAAGAGCATCCTGGGAGCTGCCGGTCTGGCAGGAGTTGCCGCTCTCGTTGTCGGTTGCTCCAGCGCCCCAGCGCAGACCGCCCCCAAGACCGACGAGAAGCCGGCCGCCGACCAGATCCAGGCGTTGTTCGCCGACTGGAACGCGGCCCTCGCGACGGGTGACCCCGAGAAGGTTGCCGACCGTTACGCTCCGAACGCGGTCCTGCTGCCCACGGTGTCGAACCAGGTGCGGTCCACCCGCGCCGAGATCGTCGACTACTTCGTGAAGTTCCTGAAGAGCAAGCCGAGCGGCACCATCCTCGACTCGCACGTCGCCGTCCTCAACGCCGACGACGCGATCGACGCGGGCACGTACCGGTTCGCGCTCACCCAGGACGGCAAGGCGACCACCGTGGACGCCCGCTACACGTTCGTCTACGAGAAGATCGACGGGAAGTGGCTCATCGTGAACCACCACTCGTCGGCTATGCCGGAGAAAGCCTGATCCGCACGCACAGCCCGCCACCCGACGCGGCGGCCAGGCCGACCGAACCGCCGTCGTCGGTGACGAGTTGCTTCACGATCGCGAGGCCCAGGCCGGACCCGCCCTTGCCGGTCAGGCCCTGACCGCGCCAGAACCGGTCGAACGCCCGCGCGCGGTCCGCGTCGGGCAGGCCGGGCCCGGAGTCGATGACCTCCAGCAGGCCGGGCCGGGTGGTGCGGACCAGGATCGTGCCGCCGTCGGGGGACACCTCGAGCGCGTTGGACAGCACGTTGTCCAGCACCTGCTCGAGGTGCCCCGGCGTCGCGAGCACGCGGATGTCGAAACCCTCGCTGACCAGCGAGATCGAGCGTTCGTCGGCGGCGGCGCGCCAGGCGGTGAACCGCTCGGCGACGACGTCGAGCACCTGCACCGGCTCGGGGTGGGCGACGTTCGCCTCGGCCCGCGCCAGCGCGAGCAGCCCGTTGACCAGGCGCGACATCCGCACGACCTCGGCCGTCGCCATCTCGACGTCCTCACGCACGTGGGGGTCGTCGACGCCGTCGGCCACGTTGTCGAGAGAGAGCCGCAACGCGGTCAGCGGCGTGCGCAGCTGGTGCGAGGCGTCGCCGATGAACGCCCGCTGCGAGCCGACCAGCGTGCCGATCGTCTCGGTCGCGGTGTTCAGCGTCCGCGCGAGCGTGCGGGTCTCCGGCGGCCCGGTCTCCTCGGCCCGCGCGGTCAGGTCGCCGTCGCGCAGCCGGCCCGCCATCGCGTTCAGCTCGCGCAACGGCCGGGTGACCCTCCGCGCGAGCCACAGCCCGAGGAACGCCGCCACGACCAGCACCCCGACCGCCAGCGCGGCGCGGAACCCCCAGATGTACCAGAGCCGGTCGATGATCGGGTCGTCCGGATAGGACAGCCGGATCGCGCCGACGATCGTGCCGTCCGGCCGCGCGGCCTGCACGGTGAGCTTCAGGCCCTCGGAGTCCCAGACCTTGCCGGGCGGCACCTCGGGCCCGAGCACGTCGATCTTGCCGGGCGTCTGCCGTTCGTAGGCGTCGACGAGCGCGCTCAACGACCGGGTGTCACCGGAGGCGAGCAGCAGCGCGGCGGTGTCGGCCTCGCGGCGCGCGGTGTTCTCGGCGTCGCCGTAGAGCTGGTTGTTCAGCGTGAACGCCACCGGCACGGTGAACGCCGCGATCGCCACCGCGACCAGCAGCACGTAGCTCCAGACGAGTTGGCGGATCACGTGAGCACCAGCCGGAATCCCACGCCCCGCACGGTCTCCAGGGACGCCGCGTCACCGAGCTTGCGGCGCAGCACCCCCACGTGCACGTCCAGCGTCTTGGTGGGACCGAACCAGTTCTCGTCCCACACGGCCTCCATGATCTGCTCGCGGGTGAACACCGCACCCGGCTCCTCGGCCAGGAACGAGAGCAGGTCGAACTCCTTCGGCGTCAGCTCCAGCTCGGCACCGTCGAGGTGCACGCGCCGCCCGCGCCGGTCGATGCGCACCCGCCCGTGCTCCTGCGCCGGTTCGGACCTGGCCGGCTGCACGCGCCGCAGCACCGCGCGCATCCGGGCGACGACCTCCCGCACGCCGAACGGCTTGGTGACGTAGTCGTCGGCGCCGATCTCCAGCCCGACCACCCGGTCGACCTCGTCGGACCGCGCGCTGATCACGATGATCGGCACGTCACCGCGGGCCCGCAGCTCGCGGCAGACGTCCAGGCCGTCCATGTCGGGCAGCCCGAGGTCGACCAGCACGATCGCGGCCTCTTCGTCGTCGGCGAGCGCCTCCGCGCCCGTGCGCACCCACCGGACCTCGAACCCGTAACGGGACAGCCCGCGCGTGAGCGATTCCGCGATCGGCTCGTCGTCCTCCACCAGCAGCACCCGCATAGCGGCTGATCATTCCAGTCACCGAGGTCGAGCGTTCCTCAGCCTGATGCCGCTCCACTCGAGAGTGCTGCCGGTGACCGCGTCCCAGAACGGCCACAGGGTCGGCCGATGATCCGGTCGCGGTCCACGTCGGACGAGCCGGAGATCGTCCACGCCATCACCCGCGGGCACTGCCGGGGGAACCAGTAGTCGGGGGAGCGGCTCGCGTCCACCGCCCACACGTACTCGCCGGGCTGTTGCGCGGTCGCGGCGAGGTGCGGGACGAAACGGGTGATCGAAGGATCTTCGGAGAAGTGCAGAACCTGACCGGGTTCGGGGCGCATGTGGTCATACTTTCCCGCATGCGGAGGCTGACGCTCGCGGTTCTGCTGGTCCTCACCGGTTGCGCGCCGACCGGCGGGGGCGACTCGCTCGGCTTCGCCGCGGTCGACCTCTCGGCGACTCCGGAAACGCTCGCCACCCACGGCAACCAGCTCCTGGTCGGCACCCGCCCGGCCGATCACCCGGAACTGGTCGTGCGCGGCGAGAACGGCGCGCTCGTCAACTCCAAGCTGATCCCGACCACCCCGTACGGCAAGGAAGCGCACTGGTACGGGATCACCTCCGACGGCACCACGATCACCGGTGTCGGTGGCGAACGCGGCGGCGCGCACGGCAACGTCCGGTGGAGCGCCTGGACCGGCGACACCCGCCAGATCACCGAGAAGCCGCAGGGTTTCAGCACGTTCGGCGGCTACGGCGCGGGCGAGCTGATCGGCCCGGTCCGCACGAAGCAGGGGCCGTTGATCATCGGTACCTGGCAGAGCGACAAGGCGGGCCTCGACATCGCGGTGTGGACCTACGCCGCGGAGACGTGGAGCCGCCAGCCGTCCCTCGGCACCGTCCTGGAGAGTTCGCAGGAGCTCCTGCGCTTCCCGCTCGCGGTCACGCCGAACGGTGACGGTGCGCTCGTCGTCGGCTGGCAGATCGCGAAGGGCGCGGTCAGCGCGGCCGTCTGGCAGTTCGACGGCAAGAGCTGGACCACCGCCACCCTCCCGGACGGCGACGCCGCGCTGGCCGCCCGCTGCTGGGACGGCACCTGCCACGTCGTCGGCCGCAGCAAGGGGAAGCTCGCCTGGTGGTCGGGCCCGGAGTGGAAGAAGCTGACCACTCCGGACGTCCCGGTCGGCGACGACGCGAAGCTCGCCGCACCTGTGCCCGTCAACGGGGTTCCGACGCTCTTCGTCGACCACAACGGCGTCAAGGCGGTGTCCGAGAAGGAAGAGCGTCCGGCGAACGGTCTCAAGGGAGAGGTCGTTGCGGCGGAGGCGGTCGGGGGAGAGGTGTTCGTGATCGTCGGCGGACGGTTGTGGCGCGCCGCCTAGCCCCTCACCTGGCCGAGCCCGTCGT
>NZ_JBHRZI010000016.1:10605-34427 GCF_042649515.1 Lentzea rhizosphaerae
CCCCGCCAAACAACAAGGGGCTACACGCCGTGTGCACCCCCTCAGTAGCCGCAGCTGGTCGGTGGAGTGGCCCAGCGGCCGGTCCGCCGGACGGAGGCCTGACCTGCACCTGATCGATGCAGTAACGGGGCACGCTCACAGCGCTCCGCAGCGTGATGCCCGATTTTGGATCACATTGCGCTGCTTGTCCCACATCTTCCGGTGATTGCATTCACCCGTATGCGTCGCATCCATCCGAGACGCGACAGAACTTCACGGTTAATACGGTGATCCGGCCGCACAATGGTCACGCTTGGACACTCAATTGGTGAGCGTCAACTGTTGAAGTGGCAGTTCGCCCGGCCTTTTTGTCACGTCTGGGTGACTAAGGCCCGGTCAGCGGCCCCTGCACATTGGTGGGGGTGGGCGGCGGTGCGCCGGAACGGCGGTTAATCTCTTGCACCTCGTCCACTGCAATCCAGTGCGCCGACATCGCAACCACCGGGGAGAGGACTGAACACGGGTGGCCGGATTTCTGTTGCGACGGTTGGTCAACTACGTGGTGCTCGCCCTTGTGGCGACGTTCCTCGCGTTCACGTTGGCCTCCGTCACTTTTGACCCGATCGGGGTGCTGGAACAACGCAAACCACCCCCTCCGGCCGCCACGATCGAGGCGAAGCGGAAAGATCTGCACCTCGACCAGCCGATCCCGCAGCGGTTCGTGACGTGGATGAGCGGTGTGGTGCGCGGCGACTTCGGCCACACGATCACCGAACGCCCGATCACCGACGAGCTCGGCCGCCGCGTCGGTGTGAGCCTGCGGCTGTTCCTGCTCGGCATCACCCTCGGCATCGGTTTCGGCGTGCTGCTCGGCGTGGTGAGCGCGATCAGGCAGTACAAGTTCAGCGACTACTTCGCGACCCTGTTCAGCTTCGTGTTGTTGTCCACACCCGTGTTCGTGCTGGGCAACCTGCTCAAGATCGGCGCACAGGACATCAACGACGCGGTCGGCACGAACGTGCTGCTGTTCGTCGGTGAGACGACGCCGAACTTCCAGGGCACCTGGTTCGAGCACCTCTGGGACCGCCTGCAGCACCTGATCGTGCCGACGCTGACGATCGCGCTCGGGCAGATCGCCTACTACAGCCGCTACCAGCGCTCGTCGATGCTCGACGTGCTCGGCAGCGACTTCCTGCGCACCGCGCAGGCCAAGGGCCTCACCCGCCGCCAGGCGTTGTTCAAGCACGGTCTGCGCACGGCGCTGATCCCGATGGCGACGCTGTTCGCGTTCGGCTTCGGCCTGCTCGTCGTCGGTGGCACGTTCACGGAACGGATCTTCAACTGGTTCGGCATGGGGCACTGGCTGATCGAGGGCATCTCGACGCAGGACACCAACGTGACCGCGACGGTGACCCTCTTCGTGGCGGTGTGCGTGCTGTTCTCCGGCTGGCTGGCCGACGTGCTGTACGCCGCGCTCGACCCCCGAATCCGTGTGAACTAGGCAAGGTGACGACGACGTGACCGTGATCCTCAACGAGGGCGACTCCGCGGGAACCTCCGGCGCCGCCTCCGGCAGTCCTGTCGACGCCGCGCCCGAACCCGACAAGGCGATGACGCGCGGCCGCCTGGTGCTGATCCGCTTCGTGCGCAACCGCCTCGCCCTGGTCGGCCTGAGCGTGATCGTGGTGCTGTACCTGATGGCGTTCGTCGGGCCGCTGCTCAGCCCGTGGAGCTACGACCAGCAGGACTACACCGCTTTTCTGCAGCCGCCCTACGCCGACCACGTCTTCGGTACCGACAAGATCGGTACCGACATGTTCGCGCTGGTCATGCGCGGACTGCAGAAGTCGCTGATCATCGGCCTGCTCGTGGCGCTGATCTCGACCCTGGTGGCCGCCGTCGTCGGTGCGACCGCCGGCTACTTCCTGGGCGCCGCCGACCGCGCGCTCATGTGGATCGTCGACCTGCTGCTCGTGCTGCCGTCGTTCCTGATCATCGCCATCCTGAGCCCGCTGTTCCGCGGCGAGTCGTGGTGGCTGCTGGTCTTCATGCTGGCCGCGTTCCAGTGGATGATCACCGCCCGCATCGTGCGCGGCATGACGCTGACGCTGAAGGAACGAGAGTTCGTGAAGGCGGCCAAGTTCATGGGCCAGCCCGCACGCACGATCATCGCCAAGCACATCGTGCCGAACATGGCGTCACTGCTGATCATCGACGCCACCATCAACGTCGGGTCGGCCGTGCTCGCCGAGACGGGACTGAGCTACTTCGGGTTCGGCGTCCAGCAACCCGACGTCTCGCTCGGCACCCTGATCGGCACGGCCGCCGAGTCCGCGACCACCTTCCCCTGGCTGTTCCTGTTCCCGGCGGGCTTCCTCGTCGTGTTCGTGCTGGCGGTCAACTGGGTCGGTGACGGGCTCCGCGACGCGCTCGACCCCACCTCCACGCGCGTGCGCAAGCGGGAGAAGAAGGACACCGAGGAGAAGGCCGCCTGATGACCAGTTCGGAGATCCTGTTCGACTCGCCGGCCGACCCGGTGGTCGAAGGGCCGGTTCTGCAGGTCGAAGACCTCCAGGTGTCGTTCCCGAGCGAGGCGGGCCGCGTGCACGCCGTGCGCGGGCTGAGCTACGAGGTCTCGCCCGGCGAGGTGCTCGGCATCGTCGGCGAGTCCGGCTCCGGCAAGTCCGTGTCGTCGCTCGCCGTCATGGGCCTGCTGCCGCCGTCGGCGCGCATCAGCGGTTCCATCAAGTTCCAGGGCCGTGAGCTCATCGGACGCAGCGACGCGGAGCTGTCGAAGATCCGCGGCCGGCGCATCTCGATGGTGTTCCAGGACCCGCTGTCCGCGCTCACGCCCGTCTACACCGTTGGCGACCAGATCGCCGAGGCGATCCTGGTGCACCGCAAGGGCTCGGTGTCCAAGGCCGCCGCCGCCAAGCGCGCGGCCGAGCTGCTCGACCTCGTCGGCATCCCGAACGCCGCCGAACGCGCCAAGGCGTTCCCTCACGAGTTCTCCGGCGGCATGCGGCAGCGCGCGGTGATCGCGATGGCGATCGCCAACGACCCGGACCTGATCATCGCCGACGAGCCCACCACGGCGCTCGACGTGACGGTGCAGGCCCAGGTGCTGCAGTTGCTGGAGACCGCGCAGGAGGTCACCGGCGCCGGCATCGTGATCATCACCCACGACCTCGGCGTCGTCGCCGGGTTCGCGGACCGGCTGATGGTCATGTACGCGGGCCGCGCGGTCGAGACCGGCAAGGTCGACGACATCTACTCCCAGCCCCGCATGCCGTACACGCTCGGCCTGCTCGGGTCGATCCCGCGCCTCGACGTGGGCGAGAAGCAGGCGCTGGTGCCGATCACCGGCCAGCCGCCGTCGCTGACCGACCTGCCGCCCGGCTGCCCGTTCGCGCCGCGGTGCCCGATGGTCGTCGACGCGTGCCACACCGCCGAACCGCCGCTGATCAGCGTGGACGGCTCGGTCGAGCACCACGCCGCGTGCATCCGCACCGGTGAGATCGCGGCGACCGACACCGAGGGCGCCGAGGCGGCCGCGGAGATCTTCGGCGCCGAGGTCGTCGAGGCCGCCGAGATCGCCAAGGTGCCGCGCGAGGAGCGCCAAGTCGTCCTCGGGCTCGACGCGCTGGTCAAGGAGTACCCGGTCAACAAGGGCGTGGTGTTCAAGCGCCGCGTCGGCACCGTGCACGCCGTGGACGGCATCACGTTCGACATCCGCGAGGGCGAGACCCTCGGCCTGGTCGGCGAGTCGGGCTGCGGCAAGACCACGACGCTGATGGAGATCCTCGGCCTGGAGAAGCCGATGGGCGGCGAGATCTCCGTCCTCGGCACGAACGTGTCCGAGCTGGACGCCAAGCGCCGCAAGGCGATCCGCCGCGACATGTCGGTGGTGTTCCAGGATCCGATGGCCGCCCTCGACCCGCGGCTGCCGATCTTCGACGTGATCGCCGAGCCGATGCAGGTGCACGGCTACGCCAAGGCCGACATCGCGCGACGCGTGCCCGAGCTCTTGCAGCTCGTCGGCCTGCGTGCCGATCAGGCCTCCCGCTACCCGGCGGAGTTCTCCGGCGGGCAGCGGCAGCGCATCGGCATCGCGCGGGCGCTCGCCCTCGAACCGAAGCTCGTCGTGCTCGACGAGCCGGTGTCCGCACTCGACGTCTCCATCCAGGCCGGTGTCATCAACCTGCTGGAGGAGCTGAAGTCGAGCCTCGGACTGGCCTACCTGTTCGTGGCGCACGACCTCTCGGTCGTCCGCCACATCGCGGACCGGGTGGCCGTGATGTACCTCGGGAAGATCGTCGAGATCGGCGACGTGGACTCGGTGTTCGAGGCGCCGCGCCACCCGTACACGCAGGCGCTGCTGTCGGCGATCCCGATTCCCGACCCCGCGAAGGAACGCCAGCGGGAGCGGATCCTGCTCACCGGCGACCTGCCGAGCCCGGCGAACCCGCCGTCCGGCTGCCGGTTCCGCACCCGGTGCTTCCTGCACGCCTCGCTGCCTCCCGAGAAGCAGCGCACGTGCATCGAGCTGGAACCGCCGCGCGAGGTGCAGGCCCCCGACCACGAGGCCGCCTGCCACTTCGCCCAGATCCGTCAGGTCCTCTGAGTTGCCAGGAGCGGCAGAGATGACCTGCGAGCACGAACAGACAGTTGTCCCCGGCCATGGTGTCCGGGCACGAGGGAGGTTCACGGCAGTGAGTCGACGTACCAAGGTGGGAGCGGCCGCGCTGGTCGCGGTCGCCCTCACGCTTACCGCGTGTGGGGGGCCCGCCAAGAACGACACCGGGCTCAAGGGAGCGGATCAGGCTGTCGGCAAGGCGGACATCAATCCGCAGGACGCGTCCAAGGTGAAGGACGGCGGCAACTTCAACTGGCCGATCACCGTGATGGCGGACAACTGGAACAACTGGCAGCTCGACGGCACGGTCGGTGACGGCGCCGACATGCAACGCGCGGTCATGCCGAACCTGTTCCAGCAGACGGCGGACGCCAAGATCGAGCCCAACAAGGACTACCTGGAGGAGGCGAAGCTCGCCTCGACCGACCCCCAGGTCCTGGAGTTCAAGATCAACCCCAAGGCCAAGTGGTCGGACGGCAAGCCGATCACGTGGCAGGACTTCGAGTCCATGTGGAAGGCCCTCAACGGCACCAACAAGGCCTACGAGGTCTCCACGACCACCGGGTACGAGGACATCGAGAAGGTCGAGAAGGGCGCGACCGACCTGGACGTCAAGGTGACGTTCAAGAAGAAGTTCGCCGAGTGGGAGGGCATCTTCTCGCCGCTCTACCCGAAGTCGATGTTCGACTCGCCCGAGGAGTTCAACAAGGGCTGGGTGGACGCGCCGAAGGTCACCGCCGGTCCGTTCAAGATCGGCTCGATCGACCGCACCGCGAAGATCGTGACCGTCGTGCGCGACTCCAACTGGTGGGGTGACAAGCCGAAGCTCGACTCGATCACGTTCCGCCAGGTCGACCGCACCGCGACCGCGGACGCGTTCGCCAACGGCCAGATCGACTGGTACGACATCGGTTCCAGCATCGACAACTTCCAGCGCGCGAAGACCACGCCGGGCGCCGTGATCCGTCAGGCCGCCACGGCGGACTACACGCACCTGACCTTCAACGGTGCGGACACCTCGATCCTCAAGGACCCGAAGGTCCGCGTCGCCCTGATGAAGGGCATCGACACCAAGGCGATCGCGACGGCGCTGCTGGGCCAGATGCTCAAGGGCGCGCCGCAGGTCGTCGGCAACCACTACTTCCTGATCGGCACCGAGGGCTACCAGGACAACTCGGCCGTCGCGGCGTTCGACAAGGAAGCGGCGAAGAAGCAGCTCGACGACCTGGGCTGGAAGCTCGAGGGCGACGTCCGCAAGAAGGACGGCAAGGACCTCGTCGTCCGCCTCGTCATCCCGACGCCGAACCCGGTCTCGGACCAGATCTCCAAGCTGACGCAGTCGCAGCTGAAGGAGATCGGCGTCAAGATCGACATCCAGGCCGTACCGGTCGCCGACTTCTTCAAGCAGTACATCAACGTCGGCAACTTCGACATGACCGCCTTCCGCTGGACGTCCTCCGCGACGCCGATCTCGGACAGCAAGGGCATCTACTACCTCGATCCGGCCAGCACCAACCAGAACTACGGCCACATCGGCAGCGAAGAGGTCAACAAGCTGCTCGACCAGGCGAACGGTGAGCTGGACAAGACCAAGCGCATCGCACTCGCGAACGAGGCCGACAAGAAGATCTGGGAGCTGGGCGCCCAGCTGCCGCTGTACCAGGCCCCCGGCGCCGTCTGCGTGCGCAACAACGTGGCCAACTTCGGCGCGGTCGCGTACGCGAACCGTCCGTACGACTACATCCACATGGGCTTCACCAGTTGATGCGCGGTCAGGTGCCGAACGGCCCGGCGGGTCTCCGCCGGGCCGTTCGCTTCTGTTGGGAGCTTTCCGTGTTGCGTTCCCGGGTTCGTGCGCTGCGCCACGGCGTCTTCGCCACGGCGGTCGTGGTGTTCGTGTGCTCGATCGTGGGCCTGTTCTGCTGGCTGTCCTATTCGGACGGTCGTGCGCAGCTGTCCTCCCTGACCGGGCGCGAGATCGGGTCCGTGGTCTCGTACGCCGACGGCGCGGTCGAGGTGCGCTTCCCGTCGGGTACCGCCCGCATCCCGTACGAGGGCGGCGACCGGGTCGTGGGGAAGCAGGCGCAGGTGGCGTTCGACCCCGCGCATCCCGACCGTGCGGCGATCGGTGGCGCGGACCTGGTGCTGGAGACCGATCGCGCGCTGGGCGGCGTCACGTTCGTCGTCGCCGTGGTGCTGCTCGTGCTCTTCGCCGGTCTGGTGCGCCTGCTGCTGTCGGTGCGCACGGCGCGTGCCGAGCCGATCACCGCGTCGGTGCGGCGGATCCGGGTGCAGTCGGGCCTGGTGGTGCGGTCGTGGCTGGAGATCGAGGGACCGGTCGAGCGCTGGCTGCCCGTCTACTACGACCCGGTGCTCGTGACGCTGCCGTCGCCGGCGGAGGTCGAGCTGCGGGGCGGGCGGGTCGCCGTGATCGACGGCGTGACCGTGTACCCGTCCGGGCGGCCGGTGACGAGGCACCCGCGCGGCCGGCGGCTGGACAACCCCGCGCAGCCCGATCCCGAGACGCGTGCGCCTCGCGGCCTGCTCACCCAGCTGCGGACCGACTCGGTGTTCCTGGTGCCCGCGCCGTTCGTCGGCCTGTTCTGGGCCTACGTCGACGGCACCGGTTTCACGGGCTGGGCCACGGCGTCGGTGGTCGCCGCCGCGCTGGGCCTGTGGTGGGCTGCTTTCCGGGGCTCCGACCCGTCATGACTTCTCGCGTTTGCGCCGCTTGCCCTCGTGCATGGCGACGACGCGGGCGACCGGGATGCCGTGCCCCTGCGTGATCAGGTCCTCCGGCAGCCGTTGGGGCGCCGGCATCAGCGACGTCCACGGGTCGTCGTCGAACCTGCTCTTCACCGTGAAGTCGGCCGGGGTGACGTCCTTCAGCGACTCCCACGGCACGGGGAACGAGATCGGCAGACCCTCCCGCAGCCGCGGGCTGTACGCGGCCACGACCGTGGCGCCCCAGGCCCTCGTCGAGTCGAGGAACACCTTCCCGCCGCGTTCGGCCTTGATGTAGGCGGTCGTGGCGAGGTCCGGGTCGAGCTGCTCCGCCCGTGCCGCCACGGCCCGCGTCGCCGCGGCCACGTCGTCGGGGTCGTGCTGTTCGAGTGGCACGAAGATGTGCACGCCCTTGGCCCCGCTGGTCTTCACCGCGCCTTCCAGCCCGGCCTGACCGAGTGCCTCGCGGATCAGGAACGCCGACTTCACGACGACGTCGAACTCCGCGCCCTCGGGCGGATCGACGTCCAGGACCATGTGGGTCTGGTGGTCGCCCCCAGAATGATCACTGACGAACAGCGGCACGTGGTACTCGACGGCCCGCTGGTTCGCGAACCACATCAGCGTCTGCTTGTCGTCGCACAACGCGTACCTGATCTGCCGGTGCGACGCCTCCGCCCAGACCTCGACCGTCTTCACGTAGTCCGGTGTGTACTTGGGAACGTTCTTCTGCATGAACGGGTCCTGGCCGCGCAGGATCCGCCACACCGACAGCGGCCGTCCCGCGAGCACCGGCACGAACCGGTCGGCGACGAAGTCCAGGTACTCCACCAGATCGCCCTTGACCGCGCCCCCGAACAACGGCTGGTCGAGGCTCGAGAACTTCATCTGCTCACTGTTCACCGGGAACCTCGAGTTCGTCTCGGGTGGCCCACTCCAGCAGCGGCTCGATCGACCACACGGCGTCGTCGATGCCGGCGTGCAGGTCGCCCAGCTCGGCGAAGCGCTTCGGCACGGTGGCGATGGTGAACTCGCGGGGGTCCACGTCGGGAATCTCGTCCCACCGGATCGGCGTCGACACCGTGGCCTCGGGAAAACCCCGCACCGAGTAGGCGCTCGCGATCGTGTGGTCCCGCGCGTTCTGGTTGTAGTCCACGAAGACCAGCGATGGATCGCGGTCCTTGCGCCACCACGTGGTCTCGACGTCGTCGGGGGCGCGCCGTTCGACCTCGTGCGCGAACGCCAGCGCCGCCTTGCGCACGTCCGTGAACCCGTGGTCCGGCTTGATCCGCACGTAGATGTGCAGGCCCTTGCTGCCGGACGTCTTCGGGAACCCGGTCGCGCCCAGCTCGGCCAGCACCTCCTGCGCCACCAGGGCCACCCGCCGCACGCGGTCGAACGAGCAGTTCGGGCCGGGGTCGAGGTCGATGCGCCACTCGTCGGGCTTCTCGGTGTCCGCCGCACGGGAGTTCCACGGGTGGAACTCCACAGTGGACATCTGCACGGCCCAGATCACGTCGGCGACGTGCGTGACGCGCAGCTCGTCCGCGTGGCGGTTGTAGCGCGGGAAGTGCACCCGCACGGTCCGCACCCACGGCGGTGCGCCGTGCGGAAGCCTTTTCTGGTGCACCTTCTCGCCGGTCACGCCCTCGGGGAAGCGGTGCAGCATGCACGGCCGGTCCCGCAGCGCGCGGACGATTCCGTCACCGACGGACAGGTAGTAGTTCGCGAGATCCAGCTTCGTCTCGCCGCGCGCGGGGAAGTAGACGCGGTCGGGGTTGGAGATCCGCACGACGCGGTCCTCCACCTCGAGCTCCACAGCCGGGGACTTGCCCATGGAGCCAACCTAACCGCTTCGGGGCCTTTCCTCAGCCCGAACGCGGATCACTCCTGCACGAGCTTGGCCTTCTCCGCGAGCCGCGCCTCTTCGGCCTTGAACTCCTTGTAGGTCGCGCGCTCGCGCACCAGCCAGTCCGGGTTCTCGTCCTTGATGGCGTTGATCTGGTCCGTGGTCAGCGCCTCGGTGATGCCGGCCCGCGCCAGGCCCGACGTCGAGATGCCCAGCTTCTGCGCGATGAGCTGCTTGGGGTGCGGGCCGTTGCGGCGCAGGTCCCGCAGCCACTCCGGCGGGTTCGCCTGCAGCTCGTTCAGCTCGTCGCGCGACACGACGCCCGCCTGGAACTCCTCGGGCGTGGCCTCGAGGTACACGCCGAGCTTCTTGGCGGCGGTGGCGGGCTTCATGGTCTGCTGCGACTTCATGCGCAAAGAGTAACGGCAGCGTCCGGTAGCCTCAGCACGTGACCGGATCGTTCACGCTCGCGTACGTGCCAGGTGTGACGCCGGCCAAGTGGGCACGAGTCTGGCAGGACCGCCTGCCCGAGACCCCGCTGCACCTCCTCCAAGTGACCGCGGCCGAAGCCGCCGGGAAGGTGCGGTCCGGTGAGGCCGACGCCGCACTGCTGCGGTTGCCGGGTGACCGCGAGGACCTGCACGCGATCCCGCTCTACACCGAGACCACCGTCGTGGTGTTCCCGAAGGACCACGAGTTCGCGGCGGCCGAGGAACTGTCCCTTGAGGACTTGAAGGACCACGTCCTGTGGCAGCCGCTGGACGACTCGCTCGAGTGGGACGCCCAGCCCGGTCAGGCGCCCGTCGAACGTCCGGAGACGACGGCGGACGCGATCGAGCTCGTCGCCGCCGGCGTCGGCCTGCTCGTCGTGCCGCAGTCGCTGGCCCGGTTGCACCACCGCAAGGACCTCAAGTACGTGCCGCTGACCGACGCGCCGCAGTCCCGCGTGGCGTTGTCGTTCCCGATCCGGGACGAAAATCCCGAACTGGTCGAGCACATGATCGGTGTGGTCCGCGGCCGCACGGTCAACAGCACCCGCGGCCCGGCGCCGGAGCCGGCCGCGAAGAAGCCGCAGTCACCGCGCAAGCAGCAACCGAGGCAGGGCGCCGCCAAGGCCCGGCAGCCGAAGCAGGCAGCCAAGCGCGCGAAACCCCGCCGCGGCCGCTGAGCACGATCACCAGGCCCGCGTCACTGGGACTGCGCGGAGATCTGCTCGCGGAGACGGTCCTCCTGCGCCTTGATCTCGGGCGTGGTGATGCTCTCGAACGCCTCGGGGCCGTGGATCTGGCGGATCTCGACCTCACCGCCCTGGAACGGTGCCTTCTTCAGCCACTCCACGGCGTCCTGCAGCGACGGCAGTTCCCAGATCCAGAACCCGGCGATCAGTTCCTTGGCCTCGGTGAACGGGCCGTCGATGACCGTCGTGGCGCCCTTGGCGTCGAACGCGACCCGCGCGCCCTTGGCGCTCGGGTAGAGGCCGTCGCCCGCGAGCATCACGCCGGCCTTCACGAGCTCCTCGTTGTAGTTGCCCATCGCGGCGAGCTCCTCGGTCGTCGGCATCCCGTCGTTCTCGGACTCCGGGGTCGCCTTGACGATGACCATGAACCGCATCTCGATCTCCTCAGCTGTGGTGTGTCCGGTCCGTTCTGTCCAGGCGTCGATCGGGGGCGCCACCTTTCGACGAGCTCGACCGAATTGTGACTGCCATCACATCACGTGGGGCGCGGTTAGGCTGGTGACATGCGCGAAGACGTCGACTGGATCCTCGAGAACTGCCAGGTCTGGGCCATCGTCGGGCTTTCGGGCAACCCGTCCCGCGCGGCCCACGGCGTGGCCAGGTTCCTCCAGCAGCGCGGCAAGAAGATCGTGCCGGTGCACCCGAAGGCGGAGACCGTACACGGTGAGCAGGGCTACGCCACGCTCGCGGACATCCCGTTCGCGGTCGACGCGGTCGACGTGTTCCGCCGTTCGGAGGAGGCCGGTCAGTTCGTGGACGAGGCGATCTCCGTCGGCGCGAAGGCGGTCTGGTTCCAGCTCGGAGTGGTGGACGACGAGGCCTACCGGCGGGCGAAGGACGCCGGACTGCGGATGGTGATGGACGTGTGTCCCGCGATCGAGTGGCGTTCGCGGTAACCTGCCCAGATCGTCCGCGGACACTTTGGGGGTTCCGCGGGCAAAACGGCCTGGGGGGCTGGGTTTCGCATGCTCGTCGACATCGCCGCGCTGCGGCCGGCGGATTCACCGCGGCTGGCCGGCTGCAGCGAGGACTTCGTTCGTTCGCTGGCGTCTTCTGGCGCTCATCTGTCACCGATCGTCGTGCACCGCGCCACGATGAGGGTCGTGGACGGCAGCCACCGGCTGAAAGCCGCGGTGCTGCGCGGCTGCCGTTCCGTCGAGGTCGAGTACGTCGACGGTCCCGCCGAGGACGTCTTCGGCCTGTCCGTGTCGCTCAACGTCTCGACGCTCTCGACCGCCGACCGCGAGGCGGCGGCCAGGAGGTTGCTGCGGTCGCACCCGCAGTGGTCCGACCGCGCCATCGCGGCGTCGACCGGGCTCGCCGCGAAGTCCGTCGGCGTGCTGCGCCGCGCCGTGGGCGGGCAGGCGGCCGTGCGGGTGGGGCGGGACGGCAAGGTCCGCCCGGTCAACTCGGCCGCGGGGCGCCGCCTCGCCGGGCAGCTGATCTCGCAACGGCCCGAGGCTTCCCTGCGCGACATCGCGCGGGCCGCCGGGGTGTCGCCGGGAACGGTCCGGGACGTGCGGCGGCGGCTGAGCGCGGGGATGGATCCGGTGCCGGAACGGATGCGGGCCGCCGAGCGGACGACCGTGCCGGTGGTCCGTGCCGACGTCAGGGCACCGGGCGCCACCCTGCCGATCCTGCGGCGCGACCCGTCGTTGCGGTTCACCGAGCACGGACGCCTGGTGCTGCGGTGGCTGGAGGCGCACGCGGTGTCGGCGGGGGAGTGGTCCGCGGTCGCGTCCGGGGTGCCCTCGCACTGCCGGGAACTGGTGGCGGAGATGGCGCGCGGCTGTGCCGAGGCGTGGGCGCAGATGGCGGAGGCGCTGGAGAACGAGAACCGCGCCGCCGGCTAGCCTGTATCGAATCAGACACACCGGACATATTTTTTGGCGCGAAAAGCACGTTCGGGCCATCTATCGGCCCGAACGTGCTTTTCGCGCCAAACGGCAGGCGCACGGTGCTGACTTCGATACGTGACTTAGCCCTCGAAGAGGATCTCGTTGATCTCGCCCATCACCTCGCGGCCCGCCGCCGGTCGCAGGCGGGTCAGCAACCTGCTGAACGCGGTCAGGTCGATGTGCACGGTCGCGGACTGCACCTGGCGGATGTCGTCCACCAGCGCGGTGACCAGCTCGCACGCGTGGTCGACCTCGCCCGCCTCCGCGTAGGCCAGTGCGCGGCGCAGGCCGAAGCGGGTGCGGGCGCGCAGGGCGGTCGGGGCGATCAGCGGCATCTGGGTGTCCAGGATCGCGGCGGCCTCGGCGTGGCGGCCCAGGTCGTGGAACGACCAGGCGCGCGCGATGGCCACCTGGTCGACCAGGCTCGTTGAGCCGTAACGGGATTCGCCGACCGTCCGCTGGAGCTCGTCCGCGCGGTCGAGTGCCTCCTGGCAGCGGGCCGCGGCGCCGGCCAGTGCGTAGCCCTGCGCTTCCCGTTGTGCCGCACCGGCTTTCACCGCCGGCGAACGGGACCTGCCCGCCCTGCGAGCCAACCGGACCGTCTGGTGCGCGTCTCCCCGGTACAGGGCGAACTCCGCGGCGCGGACCAGGGCCCAGGCCTCGAGCTCCAGGTCACCGCCCTTGGCCGCGTACTGGACGGCGCGCTTGGTGAGCTCCGCGGCGGACGCGTCGTCGCCGCGTTCCTGCTCCATCCAGCCCGCGTACTCGGCGTACCGGGCGGCGAGCAGCCACAGGCCGCGACCGAGGCCGGGATCGTCGGCGGAGCGGGCCATGGAACTCAGGACGTCGACCTGCGGACGCAGGCTGACGAGCACCACCTCCGGGCTGAGCCGGTGGCCGAGGGCCCGGTGGTTGTCGAACATCGAGTCGTAGGTGAGCAGTGCGGTGTGATCGCTCGGAATCGGCCGGACCGGAGCGTCCGCCAGTTCGATCAGATGGCCGTCCGCGTGCAACACGCTGTCGAAGATCCTGGCCATTTCGGGGTTCGGGTGCACCTGTCCGTTCTCGATCTTGCTGAGGTGCCCCTTGCTGTACGGTACGAGACCGGCCATCTGGCTTAGTGAGAGCCCGCGCTCCTTGCGCAGGCGGCGTACCTCCTGTGCGAACGTGGGCGACAACGGCTTCACCCCCTCTTCGGGGAGTGTCTACGCGTTGAAACACCTGGATACCGAATGTCCATTAATTGGCCGGAGATTGACGATCAACTGGGTCTGATTGAAGCGGTCGGCGATGGTTCCATGTGAGTCATGGTGATGACGCGCTCCGACGAGGCGGCTGGTGTGGTGATGGTCTGGCAGCGCTTGGCGACCAACGTGGTGCACCGGTCCCCGTGGTTCGAGGTGCGCGCGGACGACGTCGTAAGACCGGATGGGGGACACGGCACCTACACCCACGTGGTGGCGCCGGGGTCGGTGACGGTCCTGGCGATCCAGGACGACGACCACGTCGTGCTGACCAGGCAGTGGATCTACACCCACGGTGGCACCGAGTGGCGGCTGCCCGGTGGTGCCGTCGACGACGCGGACGCCGATCCGCTGGCCGCGGCACGTCGTGAGCTCGCGGAGGAGACCGGCCTGCGCGCCGAGAAGTGGGAACGGCTGGGGCAGATCCACGGTGCGGACAGCCTGAGCAACCACGTCGACCACATCTTCCTCGCCACCGGCCTCACCCAGGGCGAACCCGATCTCGGGCCCGGTGAGTCCGACCTCCGCGTGCGCACCATGCCGTTCTGCCGCGCGCTCGATCTCGTCCGTCAGGGCATGCTCCCGCACGCCGGCAGTTCCCACGCGTTGCTCGTGATGGCCCTGCGTCGCACGGCCCAGTAACAGCGGGTCAGAGTTTCATCATTTCAGAGGAAACAGGAAACCCGTTCTCATTCGACTGGCGAAAAGTCACTCTTGGTGCATCGGCGAGAACATCAGCCCGAAGCGCCAGTCAGAATGAGAAGGTGAATTTCTCGATGAGAATGATCTGCTCACTCGCCACCGTTGTGAAGGTTGCCGCGATCTGCCTTTTCCTGGGATTCGTGGTCGGCAGTTTCTTCACGGTATCGGTGTTCTGACCCGACTTCGGACTGCGGTTCTCCCTGACCACTAGAGGGAGGTGTCAGCCGTGGAACCGCACTTCTGCATGAACATCTGATCCAACCCGACTAGGCACCGCGTGGCATCCACTGCACGCCGTAGCCGCGGCCCTGACGAGGATGCGGGAACGACACGTCGATCTCGCCGATCTCGTCGACGGGCAGCTTTCTCGGCCAAGGTGTCAGGTCGTCGGTGTCGCGAGCCAGGGCCTCCTCGACGCGCCACACCGATTCGGGCAGGTCGTCCCGGTCGAAGCGCACCCGCAACCGGAACGACTCGCACATCCGCTCCGGCCAGAACACGTAGGTCGGACGCATCGATTGTCCCCGCGGTACCCGCACCTCGAGTGCGAACTGGTGTGTTTGCCCTGCGTTGAGGGGTCGGGGCAACCGCAGCTTCATCAGGAAGCGCCGCGGGGACGGACGCTCGTGGCCGATGAGCTCCACCCCGTGCAACACCTCCACGTCCAGATCCCCCGGTGCACCGTCGGGCGTGGGGGCGGGGATCGTGATCGACCAGATGATCTCGTTGACACCGTCGGTGTCGGCCACGACGGTCCGGCGTTCCGTGCAGGCGGGCGTCGGGCCGTCCAGCTTCAGCAGCGCGTCGAACTCCTTGACGTGCCAGAGTTCCGACGGCGCCGCGTGCGTCGTCGAAGGCGCCGGCTGCAGTGCCACCTCGACGAGGCGCTGCAGTCCGGCGTCCATCCTCCTGCGCACCGTGCGCGCGCCGCGGTCCTGTTGCTTCGCGAGCCACTCGATGCGTTCGTTGAGGAACCGGAACTGCGCTTCCTCGTGCAGTCCGAGCGGCGCCAGAACGGCGTTGCGGACCTCCACCGGGAAACCGCGCACCGCGTTCGTCACCCAGTCCTTCAGTTTCGTTCTGACGGCTTCCGCGCCGTCGGTCTCCACGATGCCGCACACCTGGCGCAGCGCCGGGCCGACGTGCAAGTCGATTCCCGGAGTCTGCACACCGCGCCCACGGCACAACGTGCGCAGTTCTTCCATCAGCTGCTCAGGTGAGACAGGCATCCGTCCTCCGCGCGGAAATGCTTTGCCGGGCATGTCGGGCATACCTGACCGGACGTTACTCCGGATGCACCATCCGGGTGAATGTGAATATCGGCCGCCAAAGGGATTGTTCTACACCGTCCGTCAAGATGATCACCGCCGATCGACTGATGTCCTGACCTGGTCTTTCACGGTAACGTCCTGATCACGGGCGGTGACTGACCTCCGGTCGCCTCCATCCCCTGCCGATGTGGAGGTTCTATTCGTGCTGCGCACAACATTGTCAGTCTTATCGGCGTTCGCGCTGATCAGCGGCGTTCCTGCCGTCGCTGCTCCGACTGAGAACGCTTACCTGCTGCAGTTCCGCACCACGCTGTCCGACGCCCACCGCCACCAGCTCAAGGGCCTCGGCGTGCGGCTGGGTGCGTTCGTCCAGGACGGCACCTACGTCGCACGCATGACGAGCACCTCGCGCGTCTCGCGGCTGAGCTACGTGCGCGAGGTGCGCCCGTTCCAGGCCCAGCCGCAGCTCGCGGCGCTGGGCGGCTCGTCCGACTACCTGATCACGCTGGCCGAGCAGGACACGCGTGACCAGAAAGCCGTGGCCGACAAGGTGAAGTCCTTGGGCGGCAAGGTGAACGTCGTGTCCGCCAGCCGTGAGCACATCATGGCCACGCTGGACGCCGGCCAGGCCGCGCAGCTCGCGAAGCTGCCCGCCGTGATCGCCATCGACCCCGTGTCGGCGCCCGAGACGGACATGGCGATCTCACGGGAGTCGTCTGGTGCCAACTACGTCGAGACCGCGGGCGGCTACCGCGGCCAGGGCGTGCGCGGCGAGGTGATGGACGCTGGATTCCGCCTGACGCACCAGGAGTTCCGCGCCCGTCCGCCGGTGCAGCACACGGCCATCTCTGAGAACTCCCACGGCACGGCGACGTACGGGCAGATCTTCGCGTCCGGCGTCTCGTCCGCGCACCGCGGCGTGCTGCCCGAGGGCCAGGGAATCATGGCTGTCTACGGCGCCACCACCGTCCCTGACCGGTACGCGCACACCAAGCGGCTCGTCGACCCGGCCGGGCGGTACCGCGCGGTGTTCCAGTCGAACAGCTGGGGCGACTCGCTCACCACGGGCTACAACTCGATCTCGGCGCAGATGGACCGCATCGTGTTCGACCACGACATCCTGATCTGCCAGTCGCAGAGCAACGCCGGCAGCACCCGCTCGCGTCCCCAGGCGTGGGCGAAGAACGTGCTGTCGGTCGGCGGTCACTACCACTACAACACCCTCGACCGCGCGGACGACAAGTGGAACGGCGGCGCGTCGATCGGCCCCGCCGCCGACGGCCGCATCAAGCCCGAGATCTCCAACTACTACGACCGCATCGACACCACGACCTCCGGCAGCGACACGGCGTACACGACGTCGTTCGGTGGCACGTCCGGCGCCACGCCGATCACCTGTGGCAACGCCGGTCTGATGTTCCAGATGTGGGCGGACGGCGTGTTCGACGGCGGCCCCGGCAAGGCGCGTGACGTGTTCGCGTCCCGCCCGCACGCGGCGACCGCGAAGGCGTTGCTGATCAACACCGCGAACCAGCACACGTTCGTCGGCACCACGCACGACCAGACGCGCACGCACCAGGGCTGGGGCACCGCGTCCGTCCGCAACCTGTACGACCGCGCGGAGGCCGGTGGCTGGAAGCTGCCGGTGCTGGTGAACGAGACCGACCTCCTCACGACCGGTCAGTCGCGCAAGTACACCTTCACGTCCACCGGCCAGCCGCTCCGCGCGACGCTGGCCTACACGGACCCGGCCGGTTCGCCGACCGCGACCAAGGCTGCGGTCAACGACCTGACGCTGAAGGTCACCGCCCCGGACGGCACCGTCTACTGGGGCAACAACGGTCTGCTGGCCGGCAACTTCTCCACGCCGGGCGGCACCGCGAACACAGTAGACACCGTGGAGAACGTGCTGCTCTCGTCGACCGCGGCGGGCACCTGGACGATCGAGGTGATCGCGACCGCCGTGAACGTGGACGGTCACGTCGAGACGACCGCGACCGACGCCGACTACGCGCTGGTCGTGTCGTAGGTCCTGGTGGTGCGGCGGTGGCTCCGGCCGTCGCCGCACCTCACGGCCGCGCCGCCGCGAGACCGCGGGCGAACGGGCCGTTCAGCCAGGCGTCGACCTGACGCTGGCCGCGCAGCCGGACGATCACCAGATCGGGATGCCGGTTCTCCTCGATGACCCGGCGGACCCTGGCCCGCATCACGGGGTGGCGCCGCCACGACTCCCTGACGATGTGACCGGGGTCCGTGAAGAACGTCCACAGCGGCCCTTCGACGTTCCCGCCGGCGATCGGGGTTCCTCCTCCGAAGCGGCGCCTGACCGTGCGGACGATCGTGCGGACCACGGCGAACAGGCGCGGGTGGTCGAGCCACACCAGCACCTGGGTGCGCGCCGTCATCTGTTCCCGCACCTCCTCGCCCTGCCACTCGATCGCCCACTCGGGGCCCTCGATGAACTTCAGCACGTCCTCCTGCCACGTGGGCCGGACCGTCCAACCGGGAGCGTGGTAGAAGGACTCGAACTCGATGAACGGCAACTCCATCCGGTGGCAGAGGTCGCGAGCGAGAGTCGTCTTGCCCGCTCCGGGAGGGCCGGTGACCGCGATCCGCTGAAGTCGTCCGGCCGGAAGTGGCTCGTCTGGGCCGATCACGCGCATGCCGTGACCGTAGGTCGAGCCACTTCCGGAGTGCGAGCGAGTTACTCGAAGCGGGCCGGGTCGCCCGCGCCGTAGCGGATGATCTCGGCCTCGCCGCTGGAGAAGTCCACCACCGTGGTGGGCGTGGTGCCGCACTCACCGGAGTCGATCACCGCGTCCACCACGTGGTCCAGCCGTTCCTTGATCTCCCACCCCTGCACGAGCGGCTCCGCCTCGTCCGGCAGCAGCAGCGTGGACGTGAGCAGCGGCTCGCCCATGGCCTCCAGCAACGCCTGCGTGACGACGTGGTCGGGGATGCGCGCGCCCACCGTCTTCTTCTTCGGGTGCATCATGCGGCGCGGCACCTCCTTCGTCGCGGGCAGGATGAACGTGTAGTTGCCCGGCGTGGAGGCCTTGATCGCGCGGAACACGGCGTTGTCCACCACCACGAACTGGCCGAGCTGCGCGAAGTTCTCGCACATCAGCGTGAAGTGGTGCTTGTCGTCGAGTTTGCGGATCTCGCGGATGCGGTCGATGCCGTCCTTGTTGCCCAGGCGGCAGCCGAGCGCGTAGCAGGAGTCCGTCGGGTACGCGATCAGGCCGTCCTCCTGCAGGATCCGCACGGCCTGGTCGATGGCGCGCTTCTGCGGGTTGACCGGGTGGACGTCCATGTACTTGGCCATGCGGGGCAGGATATGCCGATCAAGGTTTGAGCAGCACTTTGACCATGCCGTCGTTCTTCTTCTGGAACGTCTCGTACGCCTTGGGCGCGTCCTCGAGCGGCAGGCGGTGCGTGGCGAAGTCGTCGACGCCGAGCGGGTCGTCGTCGGTGAGCAGCGGAAGGATCTCCGGCACCCAGCGCCACACGTTGGCCTGACCCATCCGCAGCTGGATCTGCTTGTCGAACATCGTCAGCATCGGCATCGGGTCCGCCATGCCGCCGTAGACGCCGACGATGGAGACCGTGCCGCCGCGGCGGACGAGGTCGATCGCGCTGTAGAGGGCCTTGAGGCGGTCGACGCCCGCCTCCTTCATGAGCTTCTGCGCCATCGTGTCCGGCAGGAGCCCGGTGAGCTGCTGGGCGATCTTGCCGACCGGTGCGCCGTGGGCCTCCATGCCGACCGCGTCGATCACCGCGTCCGGACCGCGGCCCGCGGTGAGGTCCTTGACGACGTCGGTGAGGTGCTTGCCGGCACCGCGCAGGTCGATGGTCTCGACGCCGCGGGCCTTGGCGCGCGCGAGACGTTCCGGCACGAGGTCGATGCCGATGGCCCTGGCGCCCCGGTGCTGGGCGACGCGGCAGGCCATGTCGCCGATCGGTCCCAGCCCCAGGACCGCGACGACGTTTCCTTCCTTGACGTTCGCGTACTCGACGGCCTGCCACGCGGTGGGCAGCACGTCGCTCAGGTACACGAACCTGTCGTCCTGCGGGCCGTCCGGCACCTTGATCGGCAACGAGTTGCCGAACGGGACCCTCAGGTACTCGGCCTGCCCGCCGGGGACCTGGCCGTAGAGCTTGGTGTACCCGAAGAGCGCGGCGCCGGAGTTGTGCTCGCGGACCTGGGTGGTCTCGCACTGGCTCTGCAGGCCCTGCGAGCACATGAAGCAGTGGTTGCAGGAGACGTTGAACGGGATGACCACGCGATCACCGGGTTTGAGCTCGGTGACCTGGGAGCCGACCTCCTCGACGACCCCCATGGGCTCGTGCCCGAGGACGTCGCCTTCGGTGAGGAACGGCCCGAGGACCTCGTAGAGGTGCAGATCCGACCCGCAGATGCCGCTGGACGTGATCTTGACGATGACGTCCTCCGGCTCCTTGAGGACCGGGTCCGGCACGCTGTCGACCCGGACGTCGCGTTTGCCGTGCCAAGTGACTGCCTTCATGCCCACTGGCGTTCCCCGCCGTCCAGCATTGATAACCTGGGAGAACTTCTTTCCCCGGTTTGGAGACCCTCAGCGATGCTCGACCGTGCCGTCGTCGACGCCCTGTTCCCCTCGGACCTGCCCGAGCCGTCGTTCTGGGAGGAGCAGTACCCGCCTCGGGGACTGCCGGAGGGCGCGAAGGTCACCCGCCTCGGCCCGTCGCCGACCGGTTTCCTGCACATCGGCGGCCTGTACGTGGGCATGATCGACCGCGACATCGCGTCCCACTCCGGCGGCTCGTACATCGTGCGCGTCGAGGACACCGACCAGGCCCGTGAGGTCGAGGGCGCCGTCGACCAGTTCAACCGCGCCTTCGCGTACTTCGGCATCGAGCCCGACGAGGCGGACGCGGTCGGCGCGTACGGCCCGTACCACCAGTCGCAGCGCGAGCAGATCTACCTGACCTACGTGCGCGAGCTGCTGCGTTCCGGTGCGGCCTACCTCTGCTTCGCCACGAAGGAGGAGCTGGCGGACATCACCGCGCGCCAGCAGGCCACCAAGCTCCCCACCGGCTACTACGGCCGCTGGGCGATCTGGCGCGACAAGACCGCCGACGAGGTGCAGGAGGCGCTGGACGCCGGCCGCCCGTACGTCGTCCGCTTCCGCTCACCGGGCAAGGCGGGGGAGCGCACGAAGTTCGTGGACGCGATTCGTGGGGAGTTGGAGCACGACGCCAACCGCAACGACGTGGTGATCCTCAAGGCCTCCGACCAGTCCCCGCGCCTGCCCACGTACCACTTCGCGCACGCCGTGGACGACCACCTGATGCGCGTGAACCTGGTGATCCGCGGCGAGGAGTGGATCTCCTCGGTCCCGACCCACCTCCAGCTGTTCGACGCCCTGGGCTTCGAGCGCGTCGAGTACGCCCACATCGCCCCGCTGATGAAGCAGCAGGGAGGCTCCCGCCGCAAGCTCTCGAAGCGCAAGGACCCCGAGGCCTCCGTCGAGTTCTTCATCGAGGCGGGCTTCCCGGCCGAGGCCGTCCAGTACTACATGCGGGGCCTGGTGAACGCCCGCCTGGCCGAACTCCCGCTGACCGAGGCCCTGGAGTCGCCGATCTCCCTGGCGGAATGCGGCGTCGCCGGCCCCCTGGTCGACCTGGTGAAGCTGGAAGACATCGCCGCCGACTACGTGGCCACCCTGTCCGGCTCCGAGATCATTGATCGCATCTCGGCCTGGGCCGCGACCTACGACCCGGAACTGGTCACCGTGCTGTCCGACGAGCGCGACGCGGCCCTGGCAGCCCTGGAGGTGGAGCGCGGCCCGGAGGTGGCCAACCCCCGCAAGGACCTCCGCAAGTGGTCCGACTTCCGCACCGCCTACGGCTTCTTCTTCCCGTCGCTCTTCCCCCTGGTCTCCGACCGCACCGACGAGCGCCTGGGCGGCCTGTCCCCAGACCTGATCTCGGCGTTCGCCGCGGACTTCGCCGACGGCTACGCGGACCTGGAAGACGGCCAGGAGTGGTTCGGCCAGATCCGCGAGCTCGCGGGCAAGCACGGCTTCGCGCCGAACCCCAAGGAGTACAAGAAGAACCCGGACGCCTACCCGGGGTCCATCAAGGAGGCGGCGCAGCTGATTCGCGTCTCTTTGACCGGGTCTACCCGTAGCCCGGATCTGCATGCTGTGGCTCGGACGTTGGGCAAGGACGAGGTGCTGCGCCGGGTGCGTGCGCTGGTCGGCTGAGCCTTGTGGTTGCGGCGGCCCCTGGTTCCTTGGTGGAGCTGGGGGCCGTTTGGCGTTCTGCGTTCGGGGTCGGCTTGTGTTGGTGGTCGCTTTGGGTCGTATGACGAGCCGGATCATTTCATCGCCGCTTCGCGACGATTGCGATTGGGGCTTGACTTCGGGGCCCTTGCGAGGCGCTCATCGGCCTTGAAAAGCCGGGCATAAGGAGCCCGGCCGATCCAACCAGCATAGCACCTCGCACCCAAAGTCAAGCCCCAATCGCAAGCGTGCGTGGTTGCGTTTGTTGGTCGGCTCACGTCATTACCGCTTGCCTGCATTCGCATTGCCCGATTCGGCTCGGCTTCGCCATCGCGGTTGTTGGGGGCTCGGCTTCGCCGTCGTGGTGTTGGTAGTGGGAGGTTCGGCTCGGCTACTCCATCGCCGTTTGGCGTCGGCTTCGCGAGATTGGCCGCACTGGACGTAGCCCGCTGAATTGACCTCGCGGGATTATTCTCGCGAAATAGTCTCCACTCGGGAGAAGCGTCACGCGGGAGGAAGAAACGGCCGCCCATGCCGCCGTAGGTTCGTCGGCGGTGGCGAGGGATGCCGCGCCATGGCCGGGCAGCGGTGGCGAGAGTGCCGGTCCGTGACCACAGCGCCAGTCATTGATGCCGCTTCGCCCTGCCCACGACGGTAGCCGTCGATGTCGCCTCGTCGTGGGCAGGCATCTTGATCAACACCGCTCCGCTGTGGTCAGGCGGTGTTGATCAGGTTGCGTCTGGGTCTTTGTTGCGGGTCGAGCCAGGCCGGTGGGTAGAACGTCGGTATCCCGGTGACCAGTCTGACTTCCCACTTGCTCTGGTGGATGAGTGTGTGGTGGTGGCGGCAGAGTAGGACGGCGTTGTCGACGGAGGTGTCGCCGCCGTTGGCCCAGTGGCGGATGTGGTGGGCGTCGCACTGTCTGGGTGGTCTGCCGCAGCCGGGGAAGGCGCAGCCTCGATCTCTGGTGACCAGGGTCCGGCGGATTGCGGCGGGGAAGGTGCGGGTTTTGCGGCCGATGTCGAGTGGCTGGCCTGTGCCGCCCAGGACCATGGGGATGATGCCCGCGTTGCAGGCCAGTTGACGGGCCTGGTCGGCTGGGATGTGGTCGCCGTTGTCGAGGGTGGCGTGGCCGACCCTGTTGGCGAGGTCGTCGTAGGGCATGGTCAGGGTGAGGGTGACTGGTTCGCCGCCGTGTTCGGGGAGTTGGTCGGCGCGCAGCATCAGGTCGATCAGCTCGGCGAGGGCGTCGCCTTCGCGTTGCTCGCGGCTGCGCCGGTCCGGGCCCTCGTCCGTGGTGTTCGGGCGGGGCTTGGCCAAGGGGTCGATCAGTGCCTCGTACTTGGCGCCGGTGACCTTGTCGAGCTTCGCGCGGATCTCCAGCCGTCCGTTCTTCCACCGCATCATGTGTTCGTTGCCGGGCGGCGCGGGCTCGGGATCGCGAGGTTCCGGGTCGTTCTGGTAGAGGCGGTAGGCCAGGTCTTCGCCGAACTTGCGCACTTCGTTGGGTTCGTGGTCGCGGGCGTAGTCGACCAAGGGCGCTTCGGCTTCGGCGGGCAGCGTTTCCATGGCCTGGGCGACCACGGCGACGTGCTCGATCGACAACGCGCCCTCGGCCACCGCCTCGGCAGTGGCCGGGAGTTCGGGCTGGAGTTCGCTGCCGGTCGGAGTGATCGCTCCACTGAGCCGCGCGGCGGTGGTGACCCATTTCCTGGCGGTGGTGAGATCCCAGCGGACCGCGTGCCGCAACACCTGCGCCAAATCCTTGTAACCCAGCTCGCTGGCGGCTCCGCGCCGTTCGAGCTCGGCGATTTCCTGCATCAGCTCGTTCTCGCGCACCCGAATCTCCGTCACCTTGCTGACGACACTGCGCAGCAGCTCGTCGGTGGGGAGGAGGCGGGTTTCGATCACGTGTTCTAATCTACCGCAAGATCACAAATAGATAACGAGGAAACCGGAACACGATAGGGTGAACCGGCCAGCCGAGCGACGTGATCCGCGAAGCCGCAGGCAAGC
>NZ_JBHRZI010000017.1:0-288387 GCF_042649515.1 Lentzea rhizosphaerae
CTGATAGGCCGCGGGTCCATCCCATACCGCCGGAACTTTCCACCACCGATCATGCGATCAGTGGTCGTATCCGGTATTAGACCTCGTTTCCAAGGCTTATCCCAGAGTACAGGGCAGGTTACCCACGTGTTACTCACCCGTTCGCCGCTCGTGTACCCCGAAGGGCCTTACCGCTCGACTTGCATGTGTTAAGCACGCCGCCAGCGTTCGTCCTGAGCCAGGATCAAACTCTCCAATAAGGATTGTGTTGATCGCTCCAGACGGAATATGTCTGGCAATCTGGTCTACTCAAAGGAATACTCCTGACGAGGAGTATTCATATTACTGGCTGTGTTTCGGCACGCTGTTGAGTTCTCAAAGAACACGCGCTCACCGCAGCTCATCTCCGAGGAGAGTCACTTCCGGGGCTGTGTCAGGCTTAGAAGTCTTTCGCCGCGCTCCGTTCCGGTGTTTCCCGGCCCGTTCCGCGCTGGCAGAGAGAAATTTACACGGGCGCCCACCAACATCCAAATCGGGGGTCCCGCACCGCGTAACCGCAGGTCAGCCACCACGCGGACGGCCCAAACCCGCCAAGATCGACGCACAGTGTGACCGGGGCCACGCCGACAATCTTGTATCTGCCGCTAGCGGGGTGCGCTCGGCAGGTGCACCGTCACCGACAGACCACCTGTCGGCACGGCCACTGCCTGCGCAAACCCTCCGTGCGCGGCCACTGCGGCCCGCACGATCGAGAGCCCCAGACCGGTACCGGAGTGGCTCGTGCGGTCCTTGCCCCCGCGCCGGAACGGTTCGAACAGCTCCTCGACGCGGTCCGGCGGAATCAGCTGACCCGACGACGACACCCGCACGACGGACCACTGCGGCCCCGTCTCCACCACGGTCTCGATCCACCCGCCGACGTGGTTGTGCCGGACGGCGTTCTCCAGCAGGTTCCCCGCGATGCGCTCCAGCAGGGCGGGATCCCCGATCGCGAGCGCCGGCGCGCACCGGAACACCGTGCGCAGGTTGCGCGCCTCGGCCTCCGCCCGCACGGCCTTCCACGCGGACTCCACGACAGCAGAGAGGTCGACCGGCTCACGCACCGCGAGCCCGATTCCGTCCGTGCGCGCGAGCAGCAGCAGCGCGGACACCAACTGTTCCGCGCGCTCCCCTGCCGCGCGCACGACGCCGGCCATGCGTCGCAGCTCTTCCACGTCTGCGTCCGGATCGGACAGAGTCACGTCCAGCTCCGTGCGCACCACCGAGAGAGGAGTGCGCAGTTCGTGCGATGCGTTCGCCACGAACCGGCGTTGCGAGTCGAAGGCCGCCTCCAGCCGGTCGAGCATCGCGTCGAACGTGTCCGCGAGGTCCGCGACCTCGTCGCGCGGCCCCTCCAACCGCAGCCGCGACCCCAGCGACTCCGCCGACAACCGGCGCGCGGCACCCGTGACGTCGTGCAACGGCTTCAGCACCCGGCCGGTGAACGTCCACGCCAGCACAGCGGCGGCCAGCACCATGCACGCGAACGCGATCAGCCCCGCGCGGAGCAGGTCCTCACGAGCAGCCTGCGTCAACGCGTTCGTCAGCACCGTCACGTCGACGTTGACCCCGTCGACGGTGACCTGGCTCCCGGACGGGAACGAGGGCGAGGAGTCGAAGACCCGCCCGACCAGCGTCCACCCCAGGAAGAGCAGCACAGCACTCACCACCGCGACGAGCGCGGTGGTGAGGAGCGTGATCCGGAGACGCAGTCCGGGTCCGCGCCTGCGCATGGGGCTAGTCCTCAGCAGGTCCGATCGAAGCGCTGGGCACCCGGTAGCCGGAGCCCACGACGGTGTCGATGATGCCCGGTTCACCGAGCTTCTTGCGCAACGTCATGACCGTGACGCGCACGGTCGTGGTGAACGGGTCGGCGTTCTCGTCCCACACCCGTTCGAGCAGCTCCTCGCTGCTGACGACCGAGCCCTTCGCCGCGAGCAGGACCTCCAGCACGCCGAACTCCTTGCGGGTGAGCTCGATCGGCTGCCCGCCGCGCGACACCGTCCGCCGCGCCGGGTCCAGTTCGACGTCCTGAGCGGACAGCACGGGCGGCGTCGCAGGCGTCGCACGCCGCGCCAACGCCCGTACGCGCGCGACCAGCTCGGGGAACGCGAACGGCTTCGCGAGGTAGTCGTCCGCGCCCAGCGACAACCCGGCGACGCGGTCCTCGATGGTCCCGCTCGCCGTCAGCATCATGACCCTGGTGAGCGCGCCGGAGCTGAGGATCTCCTTGCACAGCTCGTCACCGGACATCCCCGGCAGGTCGCGGTCGAGCACAACCACGTCGTACCGCGTGACGGTCGACTTCTCGTGCCCGGTCTCGCCGTCGTACGCGACGTCCACGGCCATGCCTTCACGCCTCAGGCCGCGAGCGATCGCGTCGGCCAGAGGCGCCTCGTCCTCGACTACCAGAATCCGCACGCGTCAAAGGTGCCACATTCACCTGAGACCACGCTTAACGGCACCTTCACGCGGCCTGTCGGCCTCAATCGCGCTGGTGGTGGGCGAGGAGAACGCCGAGCAGCCGGGTCAGGGTCTGCCGGTCCTGCTCCGACAGAGGTCCGAGCAGATCGTCCTGCGCCTGGTCGAGCGCCCGGTCCAGCCGACACAGCTGCGTCCTGCCGAGCTCGGTGACCATCACCGTGTTGCGCCTGCGGTCCTTCGGGTCCTGTGCGCGGTCGACGAAACCCCGCTCCTCCAGCTCGGTCACCGCCGCCACGACGTCGCTGCGGTCCATGTTGCAGCGGCGGCCGAGCTCGGCCTGGCTGGCGACGCCGAACTCGTCGAGCGCGGCCAGGACGCGGTAGTGGTAGCCGCGCGCCCCCGCTTCGACGAAGCCCTCGGAGGCCAGCCGGTGCGCGTGCACGGCCAGCTGGGTGAGCAGCCAGCTCGGCTTGTCCGCCAGGCGTGCGGGGGTCTCCTCCATGAACGTCATCCTAAGCCGTTGGCGCGGCCAACGATAACGTGTATGTTGGTGGCGCCAACGTTGGCGCCACCAACATAGGGGATCGCATGAACACTGAAGTCCTGCTAGACCGCATCGAGATCGTCGACCTGTTCAGCCGGCTCAACCGTCTGCTCGACGAGAAGCGGTGGGACAACGCGCACACCGTCTTCGACCGCGACATCTCGGTTTCGTCGCCCCGCAACGGCGAGCTCAACGGCATCGACGAGCTCGTCGCCGTCATGCGGAAGGCCGAGGACCCGGACGAGCTCACCCAGCACGTGACCACGGACCTGCTGGTGGATGTCGACGGCGACAAGGCCACCACCTCGGCGAACTCGGTGACCTACTTCTTCCGCGCGGGCCAGGCGCCCCACCGGACCGCCGGCCTGCGCCTCGACGGCGTCGTCGTCAGGACGCCCGACGGCTGGCGGCTGCGCGAGTACCGAACCACCCTCGTCTGGCTGAACGAGAGGTGATCAGGACCTGCGGGCGGGCCGATCCACCACGACGGTCGACGCGGCCTGCAGCGCGCGGAGCTCCAGCAACGCCGGGTGCTCCTCCGCCAGCCGGGCCGCGTTCAGCAACGACCGCAGCGCCGCGGTCTCGCCGCGGGCCCGCTCCAGCGCGGCACGTCCCTCCGAGGCCGCCACCAGCTCGGCCAGCGCGGCACGCCGCAGCTCACCGGGCATGACGACATCCCGGACGGCCACGTCGGAGACCGACACACCCAGCTCAGCCGCCCGAAGGGCAACAGCCTCCAGCACCTCGGCAGCGATCGCGTCGCGCTCGGCATCGACAGCCGAGTGCGCACGCGTGAGCACCGCACCGCGCAATGCGAGCTGCACGGCCGTGTAGAGCTCAGCCTCAGGACCAGCAGACGCCACGACGAAGGTCGTCGCCGACGACACGGCCCACCGCACAACAACGGTCACGCGGACAAGCACACCGTCGGACGTCGGCACGTCCTGCGCGGCGGGGGTCATCGTGCGTGGACGGACGTCGACGCGGTGCAGCACGACACGCCGCGGGAACTTGTGCTGTCCGGGCTCCACCTCACCCACCAACACGCCGCGATCGAACCGAACACCCCGCTCCCACGGGTACAACGTGTGCTTCATCGTCTCCACCGTCTCCAGGTAGACCACGACCCCGGTCGGCGGAACGTCGAGGCGGGAGTCCACAAGGGACTCGCAAAGCCCGACATCCCCACGTGCGACCGGGGTCGTGGCGCTCAGGGATCGAACCTGAATGCTTCTAAGGCACCCAACACCCGCCTTGAGCGCGGAACCCGGACAGGAAGTCCTGCCGGGTCGCTTCAGCGGGCGCGAGACGGAAGAGTAACCGAACTACTTGTCCGCGGGCTCGTCGATTTCGACCGGCAGGCACTCCAGCCGCGCGGCCCACTCCGTCACGCGCCGTGCGACGTCCTGCGCCGTGATGCCGCACAACGCCAGCACCTCACCGCGGGAGCCGTGGTCGTGGAACTGCTGCGGCAACGCGATGTCGCGCAACGGCACCTCGACGTCGGCGTCGCGCAGTGCGGCCGCGAGAGCCGAACCGAAGCCACCGTGCCGGCCACCGTCCTCGACGGTCACCACGAGCTTGTGCGACGCGGCCATCTCCACGAGGTCGGACGACATCGGGTAGATCCACCGCGGGTCGACGACCGTCACGCCGATGCCCTGGTCCTCCAGCCGTTGCGCGGCCTCCAGCCCGAGCTCGCCCAACGCACCGACGGTCACCAACAGCACGTCGTTGCCCGACCGCCGAAGCACGTCAACGGAACCAACGCGCTCAAGAGCGGGCAGATCCGCGCCGACCGAAGCCTTCGGGTAGCGGATGACCGACGGCGCGTCCGAGATCGCCACGGCCTCGCGCAGCTCCTCGGCGAGCGTGCCCGCGTCACGCGGCGCCGCCACGTGCACGCCGGGGATGACGCCGAGGATCGACATGTCCCACATGCCGTGGTGCGACGCGCCGTCCGGGCCGGTGACACCCGCGCGGTCGAGCACGACCGTGACGCCCTGCTTGTGCAGCGCCACGTCCATCAGCAGCTGGTCGAACGCCCGGTTCAGGAACGTCGCGTAGACGGCCACGACGGGGTGCAGACCACCGATCGCGAGGCCGGCGGCGGAGGTCAGCGCGTGCTGCTCGGCGATGCCGACGTCGAAGAAGCGCTCCGGGAACGCCTTGGCGAACGCGTCCAGGCCGGTCGGGCCCTGCATCGCGGCGGTGATCGCCACGACGTCGGAGCGCTCGCGGCCGATCTCGACCAGCGAATCGGAGAACACGTGCGTCCAGGTGCGGCTGGACGGCTTCAGGTCCTCGCCGGTGATCGGGTCGATGACGCCGGTGGCGTGCATCTGGTCGGCCTCGTGGTTCTCGGCCGGCGCGAACCCCATGCCCTTGCGGGTGACGGCGTGCACGATGACCGGTCCGCCGAACGCCTTGGCGCGCTGCAGAGCGGACTCGAGCGTCCCCATGTCGTGGCCGTCGACCGGGCCGATGTACTTGAGGCCGAGGTCCTCGAACATCGCCTGCGGCGCCAGCGCGTCCTTGATGCCGCGCTTGGCGGCGTGCAGGGCGGCGTAGAGGGGCTTGCCGAAGATCGGCGTCTGCTGCAGCGCGCTCTTGCCCCTCTCCAGCACGCGCTCGTAGCCGGGACGCAGGCGCAGCGACGACAGGTGGTCCGCGAGACCACCGATCGTCGGCGAGTACGAGCGGCCGTTGTCGTTGACCACGATCACGACCGGACGCGTCTTGTCCGCCGCGATGTTGTTCAACGCCTCCCAGCACATGCCGCCGGTCAGCGCGCCGTCACCGACGACCGCGACCACGTGGCCGTGCGCGCCGTTGATCTGCTTCGCCTTCGCCAGGCCGTCGGCGTAGGACAGCGCCGTCGAGGCGTGCGAGCTCTCCTGCACGTCGTGCTCGGACTCCGACCGCGACGGGTAACCGGACATCCCGCCCTGCTGGCGCAACCGGTCGAAGCCGTCGCGGCGACCCGTGACGATCTTGTGGACGTACGACTGGTGACCGGTGTCGTAGACGATCGGGTCCTGCGGCGAGTCGAACACGCGGTGCAGCGCGACGGTCAGCTCGACGACACCCAGGTTCGGGCCCAGGTGCCCGCCCGTCTTGGACACCTTGTCGACCAGAAAACGACGGATCTCCCCGCACAGCTGCTTCAGCTGCGCCTCGTCCATCCGTTTCAGATCAGCTGGTCCGTGCACGGACTCCAGCAGGGTCACCACGCCCACCTCACTCCTGAAGACTTCGGCCCAGTCTACGGAGACTCGCCTGAGACGATTTGTCACCTCGTCTCAGGAACGAGCAGGGCGATGCACTCCACGTGATGTGTCATCGGGAACGCGTCGAACGCCCGCAGGTCCTCCAGCCGGTAGCCCTGAACTGTGAATTCAGCCAGGTCACGCGCCAGAGCGGCGGGGTCGCAGGCCACGTAGACCACCCGTTCGGGACGGCGTCGTGCGACTTCAGCCACAACGACCTTGCCCGCACCCTTGCGCGGCGGGTCGAGCACCACGACATGAGGGTCCTCGACGGGCAGTTTGCGCGTCACGGCTCGCTCCACCTTGTCCACCACCCACTCGACCTGGGACATGCGGCGAAGGTTGCGGCGACCGTCCTCCACGGCGCCCGCGAAAGACTCGACGACCAGCACGGATCCGGTCTCGCCGACCTGCCGTGCGAGCACCGACGCGAAGAGTCCCGCACCGCCGTAGAGGTCCCACGCGCGTTGGCCCGGTTCGGCCGCGATCCACTCCCCCACGACGGTCGCGAACGTGTCCGCGGCCGCCGGGTGCACCTGCCAGAAGCCGTCGGCCGAAATTCGCCACTTCCGGTGAGCGGCGGTCTCCACGGCCGTACCGGATCCGGCGCGTCGCACGGTGTGTCGCCCGCGCACCTCACCTACATGGCGGTTGCCGTCACCGTCCTGGACGATGGTCAGCTCCTGGGCTCGCCACGTTCGGTCAGCGACCGCCTCGACCATGCCCGGCCGGGAGATCACACAGTGGTCGACCGGGATCACTTCGTGGGATCGGGTGCCGCGGAAACCCGGCCTGCCCTCGCTGTCGACGGCCATCCGGATCCGCGTCCGCCACTCCAGCGGACCACCCGGCAGGGCCTCGACGACGACGTCACGTTCGATCTTGCCCAGGCGCGCGAGCTGCTCGCGGACGACCTGGGCCTTCAGCTCCCGTTGCGCGTCCCACGACACGTGCTGGAAGTCGCAGCCACCGCACATCCCCGGCCCGCTGAACGGGCACGGCGGCTCGACGCGGTCAGGTGATGGCTGAAGAACCTCCACGGCGTCCGCACGGCAGAAGGACCCGCCGTTGTCCTCGTACACCGACGCGATGACGCGCTCGCCAGGCAGTGCGTGACGCACGAACAGAACGCGCCCCTCGTGCCGTGCAACGAAGTGCCCACCGTGTGCAACTGATCCGACTTCTACTTCGAACTTCTCGCCAACCCAGCTCATCGGTCGTCAAGTCCCCTTCGGACGGCGCCGGGCGCGATGACGTCCTTGTCGCGGACCTTCGTCGACGACGCCAGCTGCCACGGCACGCTGGTGACCATCACTCCCGGCTGGAACAGCAGCCTTCCCTTGAGCCGCAACGCGCTCTGGTTGTGCAGCAGCTGCTCCCACCAGTGGCCGACGACGTACTCGGGGATGAACACGGTGACGACGTCGCGCGGGTTGTCGGACTTCACGCGCTTCACGTAGTCGAGGACGGGCCTGGTGATCTCGCGGTACGGCGACTCGATCACCTTCAGCGGGATCTTGAAGTTCTCCTTCTCCCACTGCGCGACGAGCTTGCGGGTGTCGCCGTCGTCGACGTTGACCGTGACGGCCTCCAGCACGTCCGGGCGTGTGGCCTTGGCGTAGGACAACGCGCGCAACGTCGGCATGTGCAGTTTGGACACCAGCACCATCGCGTGGTTGCGCGCCGGCATCGTGCGCACGCGCTCCTGCTGCCGCAGTTCCTCGGCGACGGTGTCGTAGTGCTTGCGGATCGCCGTCATCAACGCGTAGATGGCGGCCATCGCGGCGATGGCGATCCACGCGCCCTTGGTGAACTTGGTGATCAGCACGATGATCAGCACGGTCGCGGTCATGACGAGACCGAACGTGTTGATCGCCTGCGAGCGGCGCATCCGGGTGCGCGCCTGGGCGTCGGTCTCGGTCTTGAGCAGCCGCTGCCAGTGCTTGATCATGCCGAGCTGGCTCAGCGTGAACGACACGAACACACCGACGATGTAGAGCTGGATGAGCCGCGTGACCTCGGCGTCGAAGGCGATCACCAGCACGACCGCGAAGCCCGCCAGGAACACGATGCCGTTGGAGAACGCGAGCCGGTCGCCGCGGGTGTGCAGCTGGCGCGGCAGATAACGGTCCTGGGCGAGGATCGAGCCGAGCACCGGGAAGCCGTTGAACGCGGTGTTCGCGGCGAGCACCAGGATCAGCGCGGTGACACCGGTGATGAAGAAGAAGCCGGGCGGGAAGTTGTTGAACACCGCGTGCGCGACCTGCGCGACCATCGTCTTCTGCTCGTAGCCCGCCGGGGCGTTGGTGATCTGGTGCTCCGGCGACTCGGCCATCCGCACGTCGGTCAGCTGCGCGAGGACGATCAGCCCCATCAGCATGGTCACGGCGATGCCGCCCATCATCAACAGGGTCGTGGCGGCGTTGCGGGACTTGGGCTTGCGGAACGCGGGCACACCGTTGCTGATCGCCTCGACGCCGGTGAGCGCCGCGCAACCGGACGAGAACGCCCGCAGCACCAGGAACACGAACGCGAGGCCCATCAGGTGGTCGCCCTCGGCGTGGATCTCCAGGCCGGAGCTCTCCGCGCGCATCTCGTCACCGAGTACGAACCCGCGGAACAGGCCCCACCCGATCAGGCCGAAGATGCCGATCATGAACGCGTAGGTGGGGATCGCGAACGCGCTGCCGGACTCCCGGATGCCGCGCAGGTTGATCGCGGTGAGGACGACGATCGCGGCGACCGCGAACTCCGCCTTGTGGGTCGCGACGAACGGGATCGCCGACCCGATGTTCGCCGCCGCAGCCGAGATCGACACCGCGACCGTGAGGATGTAGTCGACGAGCAGGGCGCTCGCCACGGTGAGTCCTGCTCTGCGGCCCAGGTTGACCGTCGCGACCTCGTAGTCGCCGCCGCCCGACGGGTAGGCGTGCACGTTCTGCCGGTAGCTGGCGACGACTGTCAGCATGACCACGACGACTGCGACGCCCACCCACGGCGCCAGCGCGTAGGCGCTCAGCCCCGCCACCGACAGCATCAGGAAGATCTCCTCCGGCGCGTACGCGACCGACGACATGGCGTCGGAGGCGAACACCGGGAGGGCTATTCGTTTGGGCAGGAGGGTGTGAGCGAGGCGATCACTGCGGAACGGCCGTCCGACCAGGAGGCGTTTGGCAGCGGTGGCGAGCTTGGACACGGCCAGAGCGTAAGGGGTCCGCTCACCGGGACGGGCTAATGCTCGGTAGGTTCTGCGCAGAGTTCGCCTGAGGAGGCATGTCGTGCACGTGGTGATCATGGGATGTGGCCGGGTGGGAGCCTCCCTGGCCAGGGCCCTCGAGCGGCTCGACCACCAGGTGGCCGTGATCGACAAGGATGCGCAGTCGTTCCGCAGGCTGGGCAGCGACTTCCACGGCCAGCAGGTCGTCGGCAACGGTTTCGACCGCAATGTCCTGATCGAGGCGGGCGTCGAGCGCGCCGGGGCGTTCGCGGCGGTCTCCAGCGGCGACAACTCGAACATCATCTCGGCGCGCGTGGCGCGGGAGACGTTCGGCGTCGAGCACGTCGTCGCCCGCATCTACGACCACAAGCGCGCGGCCGTGTACGAGCGGCTGGGCATCCCGACGGTGGCGACCGTGCCGTGGTCGACCGACCGGTTCCTGCGGATGCTGCTGCCCGAGGGCGCGGCGACCGCGTGGCGCGACCCGTCCGGCACCGTCGCGGTGCTGCCGATCGAGGTCGACGAGACGTGGGTCGGCCGGCCCGTGTTCGAGCTCGAAGGGGCCATCGGCGCCCGCGTGGCGTTCCTGATGCGGTTCGGCACGGGTGTGCTGCCGGACGCCAAGACCGTCGTGCAGGCCGACGACACCATCTACGTGGCGGCGCTGTCCGGCACGATCACCGACGTCGCGGCGGCGGCGCTGCAGGCACCGGAGGAGAGCTGATGCGGGTCGCGATCGCTGGCGCGGGCGCGGTGGGGCGGTCCATCGCGCAGGAGCTCGTGTCCGACGGGCACCAGGTGATGCTGATCGAGCGGGACCGGGCGCACTTCGACCCGAACTCGGTCGAGCAGGCGGAGTGGGTGCAGGCCGACGCGTGCGAGCTGTCCTCTTTGGAGGACGCCGGCATGCAGCTGTGCGACGTGGTGATCGCCGCGACCGGTGACGACAAGGTCAACCTCGTGGTGTCGCTTCTGGCCAAGACGGAGTTCGCGGTCCGTCGCGTCGTCGCGCGCGTGAACGACCCCACGAACGAATGGCTCTTCACCGAGTCGTGGGGCGTCGACGTGGCCGTGTCGACGCCACGGCTGCTCGCCGCGATGGTCGAGGAGTCCGTGACGATCGGTGACGTCGTGCGGCTGCTGACGTTGCGGCAGGGCCAGGCGAACCTCGTCGAAATCACCCTCGACGAGTCGACGCCGTTCGCCGGCCGTGCCGTCTCGGAGCTCACGCTGCCCCGCGACGCCGCGCTGGTGACGATCCTGCGCGGCGGACGGGTCATCGTGCCGCAGCCGGACGACACGCTCGAGGGCGGCGACGAGCTGTTGTTCGTCACGACCGCCGCCGTCGAGCAGGACATCAAGACCGCCCTCGGCTACTAGGGCGCGTTCCAGTACTGGTTGCCGCCGCCGTGGCAGTCCCACAGCTGCACGGAGGCGCCCTGCCACCAGTTCGCGCCCGCGATCTCGACGCACCGGTTGCCGTACATCCACGACCGGATCCGGCCGACCTCGTAGCTGTGCGAGGCGGGGCGGTAGAAGAGCTGGTGGGCGGGGCTGTTGGCCTGGCAGTCGTACATCTGCAGGTGGGCGCCGTTGTCACCGTTGCCCCAGGCGGCGGTGAGGCATCTGCCGCCGTCGGCGTTGCGCAGCCGCAGCCCGTCCCAGTACCAGCGCTGGGTCGGCGCGTTCTGGCAGTCGACCATGATGATCCCGGCGCCGTTCTGGCCGGTGGCCGCGGTCATGCACCGGTTGTTGAACCGCGACGAGATCTGGAACGTCGTCTGCGCCTCCGCCGAGGAGGAGGTCGTGACGAGGACGCCGCCGGCGACGAGCGTCAGTGCTGCCATGAACGTGGCCTTGCGCTTGAGAAGGTTCATGGCGAGACGACGCTGCGCGCGCACGACCTGATACACCTGAAGGTATCTGCGCTGCGGAAGCGAGCACTTACCAGCTGTGAGCGATCAGCTGCCCCTGGTCGGGCGCGAGAGTGAACTGCGGGCCGCGCTGCGAGCGCTTTCCGCGGACGGTGCGGTGCTGCTGTCCGGCCCTCCCGGCGTCGGCAAGACACGCCTGGCGGCCGAGATTCTCGCCGCCGTGCCTCACGCGGTGGTGCGGTGCTACGCCACGGTCGCCACCTCGCGGATCCCCCTCGGCGCGATCGCCTCGCACGTCCCGGCCGACCTGCCCGCCTCGCAAGGGGCGTCGCTTCTGCCGTTGTCCTCCGTCCGTGCCGCGGCCGAACATCTCTCTCGTGGCGGGCGACGGGTGTTGTCGATCGATGACGCACATCTGCTCGATGACGCGTCGTTGTTGGTGTTGCAGCACGTGGTGCGCCACAGGCTGACGCGGGTCATCTGCACGGCGCGGCCCGGCTGGGGTCTGGAAGGACTGACTGTCGTCGACGTCGACGCACTCGACCAGGAACGCGCGAACCAGTTGCTCACGACGGCGCTCGGCGGGCCTGCCGACGCCTCGACGCGGCACCTCGTGTGGGCCAACAGCCAGGGCAACCCGTTGTACCTCAAGGAACTCGTCGCGGCGGGGGTGCACTCGGGCGCGCTCACCGCGACTCAGGGCGGCTGGAGCTGGAACGGGCCGCTGGAGCTGTCCGGCAGGCTCGCAGAGCTCGTCGACCTGACGCTGGGACGGCTCGCGGAACCGCAACGGCGGGCGCTGGAGCTGCTGTCGTACGGCGAGCCGCTCGAACCCGAGCTGATGCCGATCCCGCGGGAGCTCGTGGACATGGGGTTCGTGCGCATCGGTGACGACGGACGCGCGCGCGTCGCCCATCCGCTCTACAGCGCGCGCCTGCGTGCGACGTGCCCCACGTTGAGAGCGCGCGCGCATCGAAGAGCGTTGGCTGACCGGCTCGAAGCAGGAGGCGCGGACCGGCCCGGCGACGCGGTGCGGGTCGCGACGTGGCGCCTCGACAGCGGCACGGCGGAGTCGCCCGACGTGCTCGCGCGGGCCGCCGAACAGGCGCTGTCGGCCCAGGACTGGGAGCTCGCGGAACGGCTGTCGCGGGCGGCGGTGGCGCGCGGGGCCACGTCCCGCGTCGGGCTCGTGCTCGGGCTGGTGCTCATGTACCAGCGGCAGTGCGCGCAGGCCGAGGACGTGCTCGCCGAGACCATGGCGGCGGGCGGCGACGTCCTCACGTTGATCCAGGTCGGCTGCACGCGCGCGTTCAACCTGTTCTTCGGCCTCGGCGACGAGGAGGCCGCGGTGGCGGTGCTGGACGAGGTCACCGCGCGGGAGCTGCCGCCGGAGCTGGAGCACGCGGTGCTGTTCTTCGCGCTGACGTTCGCGCTGGAGGCCGCGCCGCTGCCGATCGCGCGGCTCGGCGGAGAGCTGCTGATCGCCGAGGGCGGCTGGGCGGCGACGGCGGGGCGGCAGGTGCTGGCGTTCGCCGACCAGTTCGCCGGCCGCTACACCGAGGCCATCGCGCGCGTCGAGGACAACCACGACGCGGTCCTCGCGACGGCGGGGCGGTTCCCGTCGCTGGCGAACGCGGCGAACGGCGTGCGCAACGAGAGCATCCTGCGCTGCGGCGACCTGGCTCAGGCGGAGAAGCGGGCCGCACAGGCGCTGGCCGAGGTGATCGAGGAGGGCCGCTGGTCGGTGACGCAGGTGCCGCCGCGGGTGCTGCTGAGCCAGAGCGCGCGGTTGCGCGGACAGGCCGCCGCCGCCGTGCGGATCACCGCGGAGGGCGTTCCCGAGTCCGACGGCCGGCCGAACTCGCGGCCGATGATGTGGGACGTGCTGCTGCTGGCCGAGTTCGCCGCCGCTGCCGCGTTGCACGGGCAGTCCGATCGTGCGGAACGGGCGCTGGCGCGCGCTGAGGCCGGGTTGCGGCCCGCGTGGCGCATCGCGCAGTTCGCCGTGGGCGCCGCACGGTCGTGGGTGCTCGCCGGTGCAGGACGCGTCAACGAGGCGATGCAGGCCGCTCTGGACAACGCCGCCGCCGCGCGTGCACACGGCGCGCACTCCGAGGAGATCGTGTCGCTGCACGACGCGGCGCGGTTCGGTGCGGACACCTCGCCACGGCTGCTGGAGCTCGCGAAGTCCCGCAGGGATCCGCTGACGACGGCGTGCGCCTCACACGCGCAAGCGCGCGCGTTGCGTGACGCGGCAGGCCTGGAGGAGGTGGCGGCGGCGTTCACGGCGTGCGGAGCCACGTTGTACGCGGCCGAGGCGCTCGCGGAGGCCAGCAGGTTGTCGCGGCTGCACGACCGGCCCCGTGAGGCGGACCGGCTGGAGCGGCAGGCTTCGGCGCTCGCGGAGTCGTTCGACGGGGCGACCACGCCAGGTCTGGTCGTCACGAGCACGCTTGCCGCGCTGACACCACGTCAGCTGGAGATCGCGCGTCTGGCCGTGGCGGGCCTGACGAACGTGGAGATCGCCGAACGGCTCGCCATCGCCAAACGCACCGTGGACAACCACCTGCACACGACGTACGCGGCGGTGGGTGTGACCGGACGGAATGGGCTGCGCGCGCTCTTCGGCCAGGCCTGACCGCGCTAATCGATGTGCGCGCAAGCCCGCGTCTTCGGCACACTGCGAGGTGTGTGGCCGTTCGTGGGCAGGGTGCGGGAGCTCGAGGACGTGATGTCCGCGCTCACCGAACCCGACGGGAAGGGCGCCGCGCTCGTCGGGGCCGCCGGGGTGGGCAAAACCCGTCTCACGGACGAAGTCGTGACACGGCTGGAGCAGACCGGTGTCACCGTGCGGCGCTGCTACGCGACCGTGGCGACGTCGTCGATCCCGTTCGGCGCGCTGGCCGCGATGCTGCCCGCCGACATGCGCACGGCGAACCCGCTCGGTCGCGCCGTTGAGCACCTACTGGCCGAACCGCAGCCGTTGACGATCGTGGTGGACGACGCGCATCTGCTCGATGACGCCTCCATCGGGTTGTTGCACCACATGATCCGCCACGGGCACGCACGGGTGCTGGTCACCTCACGGCCGAGTGAACGTTCCGAGCTGTGGCAGGAAGGGTTGCTGACGCGTTATCCGCTCGGTGACCTGTCCCGCGCCGAGTCCGACCTGTTGCTGGAACGGGCGCTGGACGGGCCGGTGGACACGCGCACGGCGTCGTTGCTGTGGTCGGGCAGCACCGGAAACCCCTTGTACCTCAGGGAACTCGTCGTGTCCGGCCGTGCCGTCGGGTCGTTGCGCACCGCCGAGGGCATCTGGTCGTGGCACGGCGCGATCGAGCTCGGCGGGCGGCTCGGGGAGCTCGTGCAGGAGAACCTCGGCCGGTTGGAGCCGTCGCACCGGCACGCGCTGGAGCTGCTCGCCTACTCCGAACCGGTGGAGCTCGACCTGCTGGCGTCGCTGGTGCAGGAGGAGTCGCTGGACGACCTCGAGACACGGGCGTTGATCCTCGTCGAGTCGTCGGGACGCCGTACGGTCGTGCGGCTCGGGCATCCGTTGTACGGCAGCCTGCTTCGTGGGACGTGTCCTGAATTGCGCGCGCAGTCGCACCAACGCGCGTTGGCCGCCGGTCTGGAGGCGACGGGCGCACGCCGCCGCGAGGATCTGATGCGCATCGCCACGTGGCGGCTGGACGGCGGCTCGCCGATCTCGCTGGACCTCTTGGCCGCGGCGGCCGAACAGGCGTGGGCGGCGCAGGACGTGACGCTCGCCGAACGCCTGTGCCGCGCGGCCGTCGACGCCGGCGGGCTGAGCCGGGTCGGGCACGTGTTCGGCCAGGTGCTGATGCACGGCCGTGCGCCGGACCAGGCCGAGTCCACGCTGGCGGACGTGATGAGCGGCCCGTTGTCGGCTGAGGACCTGAGTCGCCTGGGCGCCACCAGGTCCATGAACCTCCACTTCGGACTCGGCGACGCGGACGCCGCCGTCGCGGTGCTCGACGCCGTCGACGTTCCGGGGCTCCCGGCGGACCTGCGGGACTGGCTGACCGTGGTCAGGACCCTGGAGGAGGCGCAGTACCGTCCCGCGGCCGAAGTCCTGGAGGACACCTATCGGCCGGTGGCACCACATCTGTCCGTCCACATGCGACGCACCAGGGCGTTGTGTCTCGTGCACGCGGGCCGGTTCCGCGAAGGCCTGGAGGAGATCGCGGGCTACGAGGCCGAGGAGCTGGCGTCGAGTGACGAACCGCAGGAGCCGGACGACGGCGCGCTGCGCATGCGTTGCTTCGCACTTGCGTTCAGCGGCCGGCTCGCCGAGGCGGAAAGCCTCGCGCTGACGATGTACAACAGGTCGTTCGACGAGTTGGCCTTCACGGGCGCGACATCGCTCTACAGCGTGCTGTCCTTCTGCGCGCGCTTGCGCGGCCACGGTGCACAGGCCCTGCGATTCGCGCGTGAGGGCAGTCCGAAGACGCCGGACAATCCGCTGATCTTCGACACGATCGCGCTCGCGAACCTCGCCGCCTCCGCGGCCCTGTGCGGCGACGGCGACCTCGCGCAGGAGGCCCTCGCCCGCGGTGAGAAAGCCCGCCGCCCCGCCTGGCAGCTGACCGGCGTGACCGTGTCGGTGGCCCGGTCGTGGGTGCTCGCCTGCACCGGCGACGTCCGCGCCGCCGCGGACGCCGCGATGGCCGCCGCCGACGAGAGCGCCGAACTGGGCGTGCACAGCAGCGAGGCCTGGGCCCTGCACGACGCCGCGCGCTTCGGCGTCGACACGTCCCTGCGCCTGGCGGCCCTCACGTCGACCATGGGCGACCCGCTGACCGAGGCCTACGCGGCACACGCGACCGCTCTCGCGCACGCCGCACCGACCGCCCTGGAGGCGGTGGCGACGGATTTCCTGCGTCTGGGCGCCACCTTGTACGCGGCCGAGGCCCTGGCGTCCGCCGCCCGGCTGCACCGCGCTCAGGACAACGCACGCGCGGCCTCCCAGGCCTCGGCGCGCCAGGCGCTGCTGATGCGCGACTTCGACGGCGTCCGCACCCCCGCCCTGCGCGTGGACGGCCTGACCCACCTGACCCGGCGCCAGGCCGAGGTGGCGAGGCTCGCGACGTCCGGGCTCACCAACCAGCAGATCGCGGAGAAGCTCCACACGTCCAAGCGCACGGTCGACAACCACCTGCACGCGATCTACGGCGTGCTCGGGGTGACGGGGAGGGACGAGCTGCGCACGGTGCTCGGGCCGTCCTGACGACGAACGGCCGGCGCCTCCGAGGAGACACCGGCCGTCGAAGCGGAGCAGGATCAGTCGCGGGACTTGTCGCGCGACTCGGTCTCGACGACGCGCTTGAGCTCGTCCATGTCCGGGGTCAGCAGGTCGTCGGCGGTGCGGGCCAGCACCTCTTCCTCGCTCGCCTCGGCCGCACGGGCTTCCTCGGCGGCCTTGAGGCGCTTGTCGGCCCGGCGGACCGCCCAGACCGTGGCGAGCAGGGCGATGGCCATCAGCGGATAGCCCATCGCGAGGCGGGCCACCGCGAGCCAGCCGACCTGGTCCTCGTCGTAGAGCCAGCGCTGGACCACGAAGCGGGCGAAGAAGACCAGGGCCCACACGAAGGTCGCGATGTCGTAGTCGCGGACCGAGGCCTTGTCGCTGCGCCAGGAGCGGTCCCTGCCGTTGAGGAACGTCCAGATCACGCCGGCGAGCGGCCAGCGCACGATGATCGACAGCAGGAACGCGCTGCCGTAGACGATGCTCTGCCAGATGCCGAAGAGGAAGAAGCCCTTGGCCTCGCCCGTCTTGTAGGCGATGAACGCCGCGACGCCCACGCCGAAGACGGCGGAGATCGCGGGTTGGACCGTGCCCTTGCGCACCGCCAGGATCACGCCGATGACGACGGCGGCGGCGAGGGAGCTGATGATCGCGGCCATGAGGTTCTTGGCGGCGAAGTTGACGATCACGAAGACGAGGACGGGCAGCGACGAGTAGAGCATTCCGCTCACGCCGCCCATCTGCTCGAGGACGGTGGGCTGCTTTTCTTCGGTCTCAGCTGAAGTCATGAAGCGTTCTGCAACTCGTAATAGGGGTTGTAGAGCACCTTGCGCCCGTCGCGCACGGCGATGCGGCCACGGGCCTTGATCGTCCGACCAGGCTCGATACCCGCGATGCGACGGCGGCCGAGCCAGACGAGGGTCACGCCCTCGGTGCCGTCGTAGAGCTCAGCTTCCAGAGTGGCGGCCGCGTCACGGGGGCAGAGCTCCACGCTGCGGAGCCTTCCGAGCACGGTGACCTCCTCACCGGACTTGCAGTCGCAGGCCTTCACCGCGCCGACGGCCTCCGCTTTTCGCGAGAGGTCGTCCGCGTCGAGCTCGGCGACGTCGCTGGTCAAGCGACGCACCAAGCGGCGCCAATAGCCGCTCATCCCCGACTCCTGCATTGCTCAAGTGGCCCCGTGGTGTGGACCGTCTGTGAGTGAGGGTACGCACGAGGGCCGACAATCTCGGGCGTGCCTGCCGAGACCGTCGTCCTTCTGCCCGGAACCGCCTCCGACGAGGTTTTTGTCCGTTCCGTGTTCGCCGAGCCGTTGTCGCAGGTCGGCGCTGTTTTCACCGCTCCACGTGTTCGCACACTCAGTGAACGGTTGACGGCGCTCGAAAATGCCTTCCAAGGCCACCCGATCGTGGTGGGCGGTGTCTCACTGGGTGCGCACGTCGCCGCCACGTGGGCTGTGCGGAACCCGGACAGGTGCGCGGGGCTCATCCTCGCGCTGCCCGCGTGGAGCGGCGCACCGCACCGGGCACCCGCGGCGCTCGCGGCCAAGGTGAGCGCGGGCGTCGTCCGCGACGAAGGCCTCGCGACCGCGCTCTCCGGCACGACCGGCTGGCTGCACGACGAACTGTCCAGGGCGTGGCACGGCTACGGCGACCAGCTCGTGCCGCACCTCGAAGAAGCCTCGGAGTCACTCGCCCCGACGCTCGACGAGCTGAAGACGCTGAAGGTGCCGACGGGAATCGTCGGGTGCACCGACGACCCGGTGCACCCGATCGACGTCGCTCGGGCGTGGGCGGACGCCATTCCACGCGCCGTGCTCGTCACCACGACGCTCGACGCCTACCCGCGCGCACTGGGGCGCGCGGTGCAGGCGTGGCAGCAGGCGCGTCAGGAGCTGTCTTAACCCTGCTGCTCGATGTGGCGGGCGATCGCTTCCGGCAGCTCGACCGGCAGCGGGGTGCGGGGCGGCATCGGCTGGTCACCGCGCACGACGACGGTGCCGCGCAGCATCTCGCGCAACGCCTCGGAGTTCTGCGCGAAGTGCTCCTCAGGACCGGCCGCGACACCGCGCAGCATCCAGCGCGGGCCGTCGACGCCGACGAAGAGGATCTGCACGCCCTGGTTGCGCGCGGTGATCTCCTCGCCCCACTCGCCGTTCTCGCGGTTGATGCGGGCGCCGTCCTCCTTGAGGCCGGCGATCAGCTCGGCGCCGACCTCCTTCCAGAGGCCGCCCGACTTCGGCGCGGCGAACGCGCTGACCGTCAACTGCCCCACGGACGTGAGGACGTGCACCGCGCGCACGGCACCGGTCTGCTGGTCCATCTCGACCTGCAGCTGGGCCTCGTCCGGCATCGGCAGCTGCACCGATCCCAGGTCGAGGCGCTGCACGTCGTCGCGGGGCGCCACGGTGGAGTCCCACGGACCTTCGACGTCGTCGAACACCTCGTCGTGCTCCGGACCGGTGTCGACCGCCCCCGCGGAGTGACGACCGCGCTTGCGGCGCCTTCCGAACATGCCTTAACCCTCCGTCTGCGTGCTGGCGAGCACCACGTGCCCGCCCGTCGAGCCATAGCCTCCCGCACCGCGTTCCGTTTCCGGCAACTCGGCGACCTCGCGGAACACCGCGTGCTCGACGCGTTGCACGACGAGCTGGGCGATCCGGTCGCCGCGCGACAGCACGATCGGCTCACGGAGATCATGGTTCACGAGGCAAACGCGGATCTCACCGCGGTAGCCGGAGTCGATCGTGCCGGGCGTGTTGACCACGCTCAGCCCGGCCCGCGCGGCCAGTCCGGAACGGGGGTGGACGAAGCCCGCGAACCCGTCCGGCAGCGCGATCGCGACACCGGTGCCGACCACGGCGCGCTCGCCTGGTGGAATGACCACGTCCGACGTGGTGACCAGATCGGCGCCCGCGTCGCCGGGACGGGCGTAGGCGGGCACGGGAACCCCCGGATCGAGCCGGGTCAGCAACACCTCGACGCTGGACACGGCGGCCGAGATTACCCTGACGACGTGAGTGAGACTGCCGTGACCGCCACTACGACCTTCCGCGAACGCCTGTACGTGACGTGGTGGATCTGGCCGCTGCCACTGCTGGCGGCGGGCCTGCTGGCCGCCGAGGTGCACATGGGCTTCCCCGGTGTGCGGTCGTGGCTGCCGTACGTGATCCTGCTGCCGCTGACGCTCGTGTTGATCGTGCGGATGGGGTCGACGAAGGTCGAGGTGGCCGACGGCGAGCTGAGGGCGGGCGACGCCCACATCCCTCTCGAGCTGCTCGGCGAGGTCGAGATCATCGCGCCGCAGGACCGGCGCCGGGCGATGGGCCCCGAGCTGGACCCGGCCGCGTTCGTCGTGCACCGGGGCTGGGTCAAGCCGCTCGTGCGGGTGCGGGTGAACGACCCGGAGGACCCGACGCCCTACTGGGTGATCAGCACGCGGCGCCCGGAGGAGCTCGCCGCGGCGATCAAGTCCTGAAAGACACAACTGGGCGCCACCCGTGAGGGTGAGCGCCCAGTTCTTTCTGGCGGACTCGGATCAGGCGCAGTCGCGGCAGATGTACACGCCGTTGTTGTCCTCGGCGAGCCTGCTGCGGTGGTGCACCAGGAAGCACTTCGAACACGTGAACTCGTCGGCCTGCTTGGGCAGGACCTTGAACGTGAGCTCCTCGCCGGAAAGGTCGGCACCGGGGAGCTCGAAGTTCTCCGCGCTCGCGTCCTCGTCGACGTCGACGACGCCGGACTGCGTCTCGTTCCGCCGGGCCTTCAACTCCTCGAGGGAGTCCTCAGCGAGTTCGTCCGCCTCGCTGCGACGCGGCGCGTCGTAGTCGGTCGCCATCTTCTTCACCCCTGCGGTCTACGGAGACTGTTCGTGTCGCTGGTTAACGCTCCAGCGCCCTCTTTTGTGCCCCACGTCAAGGTGACGTAGGTCTCTCGCACTCGGTGGCAAGCCAACCCCCTTGACGTGACCGTCGGCTTGATCCACATGTCGGCGGAGCGCGCAGAGGGTAGCTCATTGTCCGAGTGCCCCGGCATCGGGTTACCCCTTACCGACCGGACGGGTGACACAACCTTTCTACGCAGGACCGATACCCTGTGCGGGAGCGTGTTAACCCCGGCGTGCAACCTGGCGCCGGGCCGGTACCGTCCTGACTGTGAGCAATCAGGCCGGTGCGTTGGGTCACGCCCGCCAGGGGGCGCGTCAGCTGGGCAGGGCCTAGGCTGATCACAGGGGACGGAACACGGGGAGGGCTTCGGACGTGGGACCCGCATCGGGAAGCTTGACGCCCTACAAGCGGCGTCGGCCCGTGCCCGCCCTCGTGCTGTTCGCGGTGCTGTTGGTCAGTTCCGTGTTCGTTTGGGTGAAGGTGCTCGGCAACGCAAGCGACGTGGACGCGGCCATCAAGTGCAACGCGCCCGGCCACTCGACCACCGCGGCCGACCCCGCCGCCGCCACACCGACGGCCCCGCCCCCGGCGCTGGGCACCGTCCTGGAGCACGACGCGCTGGACCGCACCAACCCGGTGCCGGTCGGCGAGGTCAACTTCAAGGTCGTGAACGCCTCGACGCAGCGCAACCACGCCAAGGCCGTGGCCACGATGTTCACCGAGCTGGGCCTCAAGCAGGTGGCCGACCCCGGCAACGACCTGATCTACCCGGCGGGCGACATGAACTGCCGCGGCCAGATCCGCTTCGGCGCCCCCGGCGCACAGGCGGCCAGGACGTTGTCGCTGCTGGAACCGTGCCTGGAGCTCGTGCGCGACGACCGCCAGGACGCCACCGTCGACATCGCGATCGGCAAGAAGTTCGACGAGGTCAAGCCGAACAGCGACGCCCGCAAGGTGCTCGACCAGCTCAAGGAGTGGGCCGAGCAGCAGCCGGAACAGCAGGGCGGCCAGGTCGCGGCAGCCGCCCCGCCGACGCTGAACGCGGACAACCTGGCCGGCGCACGCGACGTGACCTGCGGCTGACCGCTACCGCGCCCCCTTGGGGGTCGATCTTCTTCCGGGCGAGCACGTCCTCTGGCGCGGCCGACCCGTGGCTCGTGCGGTGTTCCTGCGCCAGGATCTGCGGTGGATCTGGTTCAGCCTGAAGTTCGACGCGCTCACGGCCCTGGCCGTGGTCTTCGTGCTGGTGGACCGGTCGCTGGACTTCGGCGACATCTGGGTCGTCGGGCTCGCCGTGTTCGTGGGGCCCGAGGTCGCCCGTTTCGTGGAACCGCTCCTGGGCGAGTGCATACAGTCTGCCGCCTGACGAACGCACCTGTGGGGCCGTGCTGCCCCACGCAACGACCCTTATGCAAAAGACGTTTGCGGACGTCCGCAAACGTCTTTTGCATAACCGATATATCAGCGCGCTGACCAGCAGATATGTCGCGTGCGCCGTTGCATGAGGCCATCGACATGTCGACAACCCATCAACGTTGATTCCGCTCCGTCAACGTTGATCCGGCGCGATCAACGTTGACGACGTCACACCTTGCCGAACCCGCTCTCCACGAGCGCACCGTGCATCGCCTCCGCGATCCCGGGCGCCGCGGCGAACGTCGCGTCCTCCCCCAGCTCGGGCGACGACCCCGGCAACCGCACCACCGCACCGGCCTCCGCGGCGATCAGCCCGCCGGCCGCCCAGTCCCACCGCCCCAGCCCGTGCTCGGCATACGCGTCGAGCCGCCCGGCCGCCACCGAGCACAGGTCCAGCGACGCCGCGCCCGCGCGGCGCATGTCACGCACCCGCGTCGCCATCGCCGCCCACGTGTCGGCCTGCCGCTGGCGCCGTTCCGCCCGATATGCGAACCCGTACCCGAGCAGGGACAGCGACAGGTCGGTCGTCGCGGACACGTGCAGCGGTGAGCCGTCCAGGAAGGCCCCGTGCCCCCGCGCCGCGGTCCACACCCGGCCGGTCGCCGGCTCCACCACCGCACCCGCGACCGACTCGCCGTCGAGCTGCGCGGCGATCGACACCGAGTACCAGGGGATGCCGTAGAGGTAGTTGACGGTGCCGTCGATGGGGTCCACCACCCACGTGAGGCCGTCGACGACCTCTCCGCCCTCCTCCTCGCCGAGCACCGGCTCGCCCGGCCGCAACTCGGACAGACGCGTCCGGACGAGTTGTTCCGAGGCGCGGTCCGCTGCCGTCACCACGTCCGTCGAGGTGCTCTTGGTGTCGAACGACACGACGGCGGAAGCACGCATGCGCTGAACAAGAGCGCCTGCTTCCCGTCCGATGGCGGTCGCGATGTCAACGAGTGGCCGGGGATCGAACACGACCGGTTCCCTCCTGCGTCACTAGCACGGGACTATCGGACTACCTCAGGCTAATGTCTGCGCACCACGGTTACTGAATCGAAGCCAGCAGGATCTAGTAGGAAGGACCACGGGGATGGGCATCACCCGCGGGTTCGGTGTGGACATCGGCGGCTCCGGCGTCAAGGGCGGCCTGGTCGACCTCGAAGCAGGAGCACTGGACGGCGAACGCATGCGGATCCCCACGCCTCAGCCCTCGACGCCGGAAGCGGTCGCGGAGGTCGTCGCCGAGATCGTCGAGAAGTTCCAGTGGGACGGGCCGGTCGGCATCACGCTGCCCTGCGTGGTCAAGCACGGTGTCGCCCTCAGCGCCGCGAACGTGGACAAGGGCTGGATCGACTGCGACGCCCAGAAGCTCTTCGCGGAGCGCCTCAAGCGCAAGCCCGAGGACATCGTCGTGATGAACGACGCGGACGCGGCCGGCATCGCGGAGATGTCGTTCGGCGCGGGCGTCGGCAAGGACGGGACCGTGGTGCTGCTGACGTTCGGCACGGGCATCGGCAGCGCGGTGTTCCTCGACGGCAAGCTGGTCCCGAACACCGAGTTCGGACACCTTCAGGTCGACGGGCACGACGCGGAGAAGCGCGCGGCCGCCTCTGTGAAGGAGGAGAAGGGCATGAGCTGGGAGGAGTGGACGCCTCGGGTCACGCGGTACATCAACGTGCTCGAGGACCTCATCTGGCCCGACCTCGTGATCGCCGGCGGCGGTGTGAGCAAGAAGGCGCACAAGTGGTTGCCGTTGCTCGAGGTTCGCACCGAGGTCGTCGCCGCCGCGTTGAAGAACGACGCGGGCATCGTGGGCGCTGCCTGGGCTGCCGCACACGGCGTCAGGCCCTGACGACCATTCGACACCGAAACGTGTCCGACTCGATCTAGCTGCGACAACGCAGGTGAGAGCGCCCCGAAGCACCTCGGGGCGCAACACCGCGTCACCGACGTCGTTACAATGGAACGCACACCCGCCAAGCAAGATCGGCGGGGAGATCCCCTGAACTCTGGCGACCGAGGTTTCGCGCCCTCTGGTTTGCCTTGAACGACCGTCGCGAAAGGGCGTACGTGGCAGCCGCAGAAACCGCAACCCGACGCTCCAGCTCCGCCGCGAGCGCCGCCAAGACGACCAAGGCGACCGCGGCCGGTGAGGCCGAGGAGAAGCCGAAGCGCAAGACGACCGCTGCGGCAGCGAAGAAGCCCGCCGCGAAGGCCGCCGGCGCCAAGACCCCGCGCAAGACGGCCGGCAAGGCCGATCCTGCCGCGAAGGGTGCCACCAAGAAGGACGGCGAAGAGCCGGAGGACATGGAAGGCGCTCCGGGCGCCGAGGACTTGGTCGACGACGTCGAGCTCGTGGACGAGCCGGTCGTGGACGAGCCCGAGGAGGCGGAGGACCCCAAGAACGAGGGCGACTTCGTCTGGGACGAGGAGGAGTCCGAGGCCCTGCGCCAAGCGCGCAAGGACGCGGAGCTCACCGCTTCGGCCGACTCCGTCCGGGCGTACCTGAAGCAGATCGGCAAGGTCGCCCTCCTCAACGCCGAGGAGGAGGTCGAGCTCGCCAAGCGCATCGAGGCAGGCCTCTACGCCGCCGAGCGCGTCCGCCGCTCCGAGGAGGAGGCGGAGAAGCTCACCCCGCAGCTGCGCCGCGACCTGCGCTGGATCGTCCGCGACGGCGAGCGCGCCAAGAACCACCTGCTCGAGGCGAACCTCCGTCTCGTCGTGTCGCTCGCCAAGCGCTACACCGGCCGCGGCATGGCGTTCCTGGACCTGATCCAGGAGGGCAACCTGGGTCTGATCCGCGCGGTCGAGAAGTTCGACTACACCAAGGGCTACAAGTTCTCCACGTACGCCACCTGGTGGATCCGTCAGGCGATCACCCGCGCGATGGCCGACCAGGCCCGCACCATCCGCATCCCGGTGCACATGGTCGAGGTCATCAACAAGCTGGGCCGCATCCAGCGCGAGCTGCTCCAGGACCTGGGCCGCGAGCCCACGCCGGAAGAGCTCGCCAAGGAAATGGACATCACGCCCGAGAAGGTGCTGGAGATCCAGCAGTACGCGCGTGAGCCCATCTCGCTGGACCAGACGATCGGTGACGAGGGCGACAGCCAGCTCGGTGACTTCATCGAGGACTCCGAGGCCGTCGTCGCGGTCGACGCCGTGTCGTTCACGCTGCTCCAGGACCAGCTCCAGTCGGTGCTCGCGACGCTGTCCGAGCGCGAGGCGGGCGTCGTCCGGCTGCGCTTCGGCCTGACCGACGGCCAGCCGCGCACGCTGGACGAGATCGGCCAGGTCTACGGCGTCACGCGTGAGCGCATCCGCCAGATCGAGTCCAAGACGATGTCGAAGCTGCGTCACCCGTCGCGCTCCCAGGTCCTGCGCGACTACCTCGACTAGTCCTACTCAGGCATACGCAGAGATCCCCGCACCGGTTCGGTGCGGGGATCTTTTTGTTCCGGTTCCCCTGTGGATTCCTCTGGGGCGCCGTGACCAGGCGTGATCGAACGCATGCAAAAGATGAGTACCCATGTACTCATGTGCCGCCTATGCATCCCGCGACACCATCAGTGTGTGGCTGTGCCGGAGGGGTGCACAGGGACAGTTCCGGAGATCGGAACGAGGGGGATGGAAACATGGGCAGGTCAGTACTCGAAGGGGCTTTCTCGCTGCTGGACAAGCTGATGGACGAGGGTGAGCTGGGGCTCACGCAACTCGCCGACCGGTGCGAGATGCCGAAGACGACGGTGCACCGCCTTCTGGACCAGATGGAGGTGCTCGGCGCGGTCGAGAACGTGCGCGGCCGCTACCGCATCGGCGCGCAGATGTTCCGGTTCGGGCAGGCGTGGGAGCCCGCCCCCGGCATCCTGCGGGTCGCACGGCAGCCGTTGCGCGCGTTGTCCGTGACGATCAGAACGTCGACGATCCTCGCGGTGCCGCGCCGCGACCGGGTGCTCGTCGCGGCGGCGAGCATCGTGCGGGCCGAGGACGTGGTCCGGTTGCGGCCCGGCGCCACGGTGCCGGCGGGCATGGAGTTCGTGAGCGCACCGGTGCGCACGCCGTCCAGCAGCGTCATCGGAACCGTCTCCGCGGTCCTCGACAACGGCCGCAGCGCCACCGCTCTGAGGGAGGCCGTGGGGCACGCCGCACGGGCGATCAGCACGGCCCTCGCGAGCTGATCGGGAGTGCCGAGCTAGCGTTCGGCCGGGAGTGTGATCACGGTTCCGCGTCCGAATCGTGGGACGTTCGTGATCTGTTCGCTGCGGGCGGACAAGCGCAACCAATATCACACTCCCGGCCGCACGCAACCGACCGAACGGCCTGAATCCACTGCTCCACCAGCGGGTTTCCGGTTGCGGACAGTGCCTGTCAAGACGGTGAACCGGTGGCGAACCGAGGTGTGAACCTGCGACAGACGGGTAAATCGCATAGTGACGCGAGTCGCCACGTACACGGGAACACTGACTATCGCGAGAACGTCTGTCAGAGTGGAGCCAGCGAGCACCGCGCACCAGCCAGGGGCGCCGTGGTCGCAGCTTGGTAAGAGGGCACCGAAACACAACGTTTGCGGTGCTGGGACGGAGGGAGATCCATCATGACTGCAGCACTCACCCGCCCCGAGTTGACCGCTGCCGACCGCTGCGACCGCTGCGGGGCTGCTGCCCAGGTTCGCGCTGTTCTCCCGTCCGGGGGCGAGCTGCTGTTCTGCGGGCACCACTCCCGCGCACACAGTGAGAAACTGCGCGAGCTCGCTGCTGAGATTCAGCAGGGCTGACTTCCACCCCACCTAGCCGCTCGGGGCGGAGATCCTTCGGGATCTCCGCCCCCTTCGCTTCTAGAGGGTGTCGAGGACCGGTTCGAAGGCCAGTTCGGCGGCGCCGACGAGCTTCGCGTCACGGCCCAGCGGCGACGTCACGACCTGGGTTCCGCCGACCGCGCGTGAGACGAGGCTGCGCTGCTGCACGGCGGTGCTCACCGAGTCCACAACTGACGCCGGCAGTGCCGTGTAGAGATCGCCGAGCACGACCAGTTCCGGGCCGAGGACGTTGACGATGTTCGCGAGCCCCAGTGCCAGCCAGTCGGCGAACTCGTCCAGCACGCTCGGGTCGTCCAGTGCCCGCAGTGCCGCGACGACAGCGCCGCGCGGGGCGTCGTCGGGCAGGCCCAGCGCCCGGCACAGCGCCGGTTCGCCGACCTCGGTCTCCCAGCAGCCGACGCAGCCGCAGTAGCAACGACGACCACCGCGCGGGTTCACGACCATGTGCCCGAGCTCGCCGACGTACCCGCCGGAGCCGCGCAACGGTTGCCCCGACAGGATCACGCCGCCGCCGACGCCGACGTCCGCGGAGATGTAGACCATGTCCGAGGACTCCTGCGCCGCGCCGCGCACGTGTTCCGCGAGCGCGCCGAGTTCCGCGTCGTTGCCGACCTGAACGGGCAGCTTCAGCACCGCCTCCAGGCGTTTGCCGAGCGCCACGCCCGTCCAGTGCAGGTTCGGGGCCTCGTGCACGTGCCCGTCGGCGCGGCGCACGACGCCCGGCACCGACACGCCGACACCGACCGCGGTGGCGTCGAGGTCGTCGGCCATGAGGCGCGCCGACTCGACGATGTGCGTGATGACCTCCCCCGGATCACGCGTCCGGTGCAGGTTCCAGCTGTCCCGCCCGAGGATCTCCCCGCCGAGGCCGACGAACCCCATGGCCACGTGCTCCACCCGCACGTCGATCGCGATGACGACCGCCGCGTTCGGCTGAGGCAGGACCAGCAAGGAGGGGCGGCCCGCTCCGCTGCGCAGAGCGGGCACGCGTTCGGCGACGACTCCGGCTTCGGCGAGGCCGTCCACCAGGGCCTTGATCGTGCTGCGGTTGAGCCCGAGCTCAGCCGCGAGCGACGCCCTGGTGGACGGTCCGTCGACGTGCAGGCGACGCAGCAGCGCCGTCCTGTTGTGCCTGCGGATCTCGTCGGGACGGGTGCCGGACGTAGGTCCAGTCACCTCGTCATCGAGCCGCGGTGGCAGCCCGGCGGCGGGACAACGCGTCGACGCTCGCGGCGAGCAGCAGGACCAGGCCGGTCACGATGAACACGACCGCGGCGGGCTGCTTGAGCAGGCCCATGCCGTTCTGGATGATCGCGAGCACCGCGCCACCGATGACCGCGTCGCGCAGCCGGCCCTTGCCGCCGAACAGCGACGTACCACCGATGACGGCCGCACCGACGGACAGCAGCAGCGTGTTGCCGGCACCGGCGTTCGGGTCGACCGAGCCGACCTTCGACGAGTACACGATGGCGCCGATCGCGGCCGCCGAGGAGGCGATCACGAAGACGCTCATGCGGATGCGCTCGACGTTGATACCGGCGCGGCGTGCGGCTTCCTTGTTGCCGCCGACGGCGTAGACGTGGCGGCCGTAGCTGGTGCGGTCGAGCACGAACGTGCCGACCACGAGCAGCACGAGCACCAGCGGCACGACGTACGGCACACCCTGGATCACGATCAGGTTGCTCGGCGCGCGGTTCAGCGAGAGCGCGTAGGTGATGACCGCGGCCAGCACCGCGAGGGCACCGATCTTGGCCAGCACCAGCGACGTCGGCTGGGCGACGAGTCCCCTGCGCAGCCGGGAGAAGTGCCGCGTCAGCACGACCGCCGCGTACCCGCCGACAGCGACGACGAACAGCACCCACGAGCCCACGAAGTTCAGGTTGCCGTTGGCGACGTTGAAGATCGTGTCGTCGCGCAGGCCGAGCGTGCCGCCCTGTCCGATGAGCTGCAGCACGACGCCGCCCCAGACGAGGAAGAGCGCCAGGGTCACGACGAACGACGGGATGCCGACCTTCGCGACGAGGAAGCCCGTGACGCAGCCGATGGCCGCGCCGACGCAGACCGCGAGCAGCATCTCGAGCCAGGCGTTCGCGGGAATGCCGATGACGGCGATCAGGAGCGCGACCAGCGACAGCGCCGCTCCCGCCCAGATCTTCATCAGCACCGCGAGCACGATCGCGAGCACCATCAGGCCGCAGAACACGTAGAACACCGTGTCGCCCATGCCGCCGAGCAGGTTGCCGTTGTGGATCAGGTGCAGTGCCATCACCGCCGCCGTCACACCGGACGCGGTACCGGCCGACAGGTCGATCTCGCCGAGCAGCAGCACGAACACCAGGCCCATCGCGATGATCGTGATGCTGGCGCCCTGCTGGAGCAGGTTGGCGAGGTTGCCGAGGGTGAAGAACGTGTCGGACAACGAGCTGAACACGATGAGCAGCACGATGAGCCCGAGCAGCGCGGGCAGTGAGCCGAGCTCGCCGCCGCGGACCCTGGCCCAGTAGTCGCGCACGGCCTCGCCGGTGGACTGCGACGTCGTGTCGATGCCGAAGTCGGAGATTGCGCCCTGCTGCGGCGTCTCCTGCTCGGGCGTCTTGGTGGTGTCGGTCATGCTCGCCTCTTCGGAACTCATCAGATCGTCGCCGCCTCGGGGCGGGCGATGCCCAGGTCACCGGAACGGCCGGCGGTGATCAGCTCGACCACTTGGCCGTGCGTGACGTCCTTCGACCCCACCACGGCCGCCATCCTGCCCAGGTACAGGCACGCGATGCGGTCGGCGACCTCGAACACGTCGTTCATGTTGTGGCTGATCAGGACGACCCCCAGGCCCTGCTCCGCGAGCCGGCGGACGAGGTCGAGGACCTGCCGCGTCTGCGCGACACCGAGTGCCGCGGTGGGCTCGTCGAGCAGCACGACCTTGCTGTTCCACAGCACGGCCTTGGCGATCGCGACGGTCTGGCGCTGACCGCCGGACAGCGACGAGACCTGGGTGCGCACCGACTTGACCGTGCGGACCGACAGCGAGGCCAGCGTCTTGCGGGCCGCCTGCTCCATGTCCGTCTCGTCGAGCAGACCGCGCTTGGTGCGCTCCCGGCCGAGGAACATGTTCTGGACGATGTCCAGGTTGTCGGCCAGCGCGAGGTCCTGGTAGACGACCTCGATCCCGAGCGCCGCGGCGTCGCGCGGGCCCTTGATGTGCACCGGCTCGCCTTCGAACAGGATCTCGCCTGACTCGGCCGGGTGGATGCCCGCGATGCACTTGACCAGCGTCGACTTGCCCGCGCCGTTGTCGCCGACGAGCGCGGTGACCTCACCGGGGTTGACGGTGAAGTCGATGTCGTGCAGGACGTGCACGGGACCGAAGCTCTTGTTGATGCCGCGCAGCTCGAGAATCGGCTCGCTCACTGGGTTTCCTCCGTGGTTACCACGCGCCGAGGCGGGGTGCGCAGGTCCGCACCCCGCCACGACGCAAGCGGTCCTACTTGATGCCGAGCTCGGTGCAGGCGGCCTGGGTGTCGGCCACGCAGATCTCCGAGGCCTTGACGAAGCCGGCGTCGACCACGGACTTGACCTTGTCCTTGGTGATCAGCTGGGCGGTGAGCAGCACGGACTTGACGTCGCGGTTGCCCTTGCCGTCCTTCGTCTTGCCGGACGCGAGGGCGTCGGCGCCGGCGGTGTCGCCCTTGGCGAGAGCGGCGGCCAGCTTGGCGGCGGCCTCGGCCTCGTCCTTGATGGGCTTGAAGACGGTCATGTACTGGTCACCGCGGAGCACGGCCTGCAGACCGTCCGGGGTGGCGTCCTGACCGGTGACCGGAACCTTGCCGGCCAGGCCGACCTTCTTCAGGACGGTGATCACCGCACCGGCGAGACCGTCGTTCGCGGCGACGACGCCGTCGACCTTGCCGCCGTTGCTGGTCAGGATCTGCTCGAAGACCTGACCACCCTTCTGGTTGTCCCAGTTGTCGATCGGCTGGGACTGGACCAGCTTGAGCTTGCCCGAGTCGTACAGCGGCTTGAGGACCTTCTGCTGACCCTCGTGGAACAGGGTCGCGTTGTTGTCCGTCGGCGCGCCCTCGATCTCGATGACGTTGGCACCCGGTGCGGCGCTCTTCATCGCGTCCGCGAGGCCCTGGCCCTGCAGCTCGCCGACCTTCACGTTGTCGAACGACACGTAGTAGGACGAGGAGCCACCGAGGTTCAGGCGGTCGTAGTCGATGACCTGGATGCCCTGGGCCTGGGCCTTCTTGGCCACGGAGGCGCCGACCTCGCTGTTGGGCGTCGCGATGATCAGGACCTTGACGCCGGCGTTGATCATGCCGTCGGCCAGGGTGCTGAACTTCTGGACGTCGCCCTGGGCGTTCTGGATGTCGGGGACGAGCCCCTCCTTCTCCAGAGCGGCCTTGAGGAGCGGCTTGTCGAAGCCCTCCCAGCGAGCGGAGGAGGCGGTCTCCGGAAGGATCACGCCGACCTTCGCGCCATTGCCGCTGCCAGAGTTCGAGTCAGTGCTTCCTCCGGTGTTGGAGGACGTGTTGGCGCCGCACGCCGAGACCGCCAGGGCGAGGCCCGCGGTAACGGCGATGGAAGCGAGAGTCTTGCTGCGCATCCGCCATCCCTTTCACTGCGCTGTGTCACAGAGAATGTTGTGGCGCACAACGTATGCCCGACATATGCGTGACCGGAACCACACTGGATCGATTAAGTCGCAACGATGCGGTAACCGTGGCGAAATTTGATGACTCAGAGTTGTGAGAGCGTTACCACCGCGCTACTGCATCCAGCACCGATATATCGGATATCGCTACGGCACGTTCAGGACAGACCGGACCATCCGCCGCACGGCCTCGGCGTCCGGCGGGGCGTCGCGGTCGGCGAAGAGAAGGTGCGCCGTGCCGATGAGCATCGGCGCGACACCGTCGGCGTCGATCTTGCCGACACGCCCCAGCTCACGCTCGCGTTCGAGGTAGTTCTTGATCATGATCGCGGCGTCGGTCAGCACCGGAACGCCCGCGGGCCACGTCTCGCGCAGCCGCCTGCGCAGGTCGTCCCGGAACGTCACGAGGGCGACGATCGCGACGGCGACCGAGCCGAAGACCGCACTGATCGCCTCGGCGAGGTTCTCGACGACCTCGCCGGTGCCCGCCGCCCCCAGCAGCGCTTTCGCCCGCTCGTCCATCTTGTCGACGCGATCGAGCACGTACTCCGCGAGGAACGCGTCGAAGTCGTCGAAGTGCCGGTGCAACACACCCTTGGCGACCCCGGCCTCGGCCGTGATCGCACGGCTCGTGAGAGCACTGGCCCCGCCCTGAACCAGCAGCCGGTCCGCGGCGCCGAACAACTGCTCCCGCACGTCACGCAGGTGCACACCGGTGGGCAAGCTGGTTCCTCCTAGCCGAGTGGGCGCCCGCCCACTATGGTGGGCACATGCCCACTTTAGACGATGACCTCGGCAAACGCCTCGCCGGCTCGTTCGGCGCGGATGCCGCCCGCTACGACCGCACCCGCCCGCCCTACCCCGACGAACTGGTGCGCCGGATCGTGACGGCCAGCCCCGGCCCGCGCGTCGTCGACGTCGGCTGCGGCACGGGCAAACTGTCCCGCCAGCTGCTGGCGGCCGGGTGCGAGGTGATCGGCGTCGAGCACGACGAGCTCATGGCCGAGTTCGCCCGCGGCACGGGCGTCCCGGTGGAGGTGTCGAAGTTCGAGACCTGGAACCCGGCGGGCCGCGAGTTCGACGCCGTCGTCGCCGGCCAGTCCTGGCACTGGGTCGACGCGGAGGCAGGAGTACGCCAGGTCGCCCGACTGCTACGCCCCGGCGGCGTGTTCGCGGCCATCTGGCACGTGTTCTCCACACCTGACCCGATCGCCCAGGCCCTCGCCGACGCCTTCCAGCGCGTGGCACCCCAGTCACCGGTCCGCGTCGGCCACTCCCGCGAGGAGTCGATCGGTTTCTACCGCGCTGGCTGCCAGCAGACAGCAGACGTCTTCGTCGGCACCGGGGAGTTCACCGATCCCCAGCAGTGGAGCGCTGAGTGGGACCAGACCTACACGACCGCCGAGTACCTCGACCTGATCCTCACCATGAGCCCGATGGCCCTGCTCACGAGCGACCAGGTCACCGAGGTGCTGGACAGCGCGGGCGCGGCGATCGACGCGGCCGGCGGCAGCTTCGTGTCGAACTACGAAACCCTCGCCGTCGCCGTCACCCGCAACTGATATATCGGATATCACCGCACGCAAAACGCCTGTTCGCGCCTCGGGCCACCACATCGGCGAGGGCACCTATCTGATCTACACCCCGGATGCAAAAAACGTTTGCGGACGAAGTCAAAAGACTCATTGCAAAGGTGTTCGAGGCTCCTACCAGTAGCAACGATGTATGCGGGGCTCGGTCAGTGCGGCGCGAGCACGAGAACCAGCCCGTACGAGATCCCGCACGGCGGACACGACAGCAGAACGCCGCACCTCGCTGGCGACAGGACCCGCGCCCTACCAAGAACGAAGAGTCGCGATCCGCTCTTCCAGCTGTTCTATGGTCGCCATCGCCGTAGGCGGCCCCCCGCAGTACTCGCGCAGCTGGTTGTGAATCTTGCCGTGCGGCTTCTTGGTGCGGTGGTGGTGCATCGCGACGAGAGTGTTGAGCTCCTTGCGCAGTGACGTGAGGCGCTCCTGCACGCTGGCAGGCCTCGCCTCCCGCACGGGCGCCTCGACCTTCGGGCGCTTCGCCGCGGAGGCCATCTGCTCCTCCTGCCGCTGCAGCAGCAGGGTGCGCACCTGGTCCGGTTCGAGCAGCCCCGGCAGACCGAGGTACTCCTGCTCCTCCTCCGAGCCCGCGATGGTCGGCGCGCCGAACGACGAGCCGTCGAAGATCACCTGGTCGAGCTCGGCGGTGGTGCCCAGGGCCGTGAAGGCGCGTTCGTCCTCGCCCGGTTCGTCCTTGGTCTGGTTCGCGGCCGCCATCAGCTCGTCGTCCCAGCCGTCCTTCTCGCGGTGCGGCTTGCCGAGGACGTGGTCGCGCTCCGCCTCCAGCTCGGACGCGAGCTGGAGCAGCACCGGAACGGACGGCAGGAACACCGACGCGGTCTCGCCGGGCTTGCGGTTGCGCACGAAGCGTCCGATGGCCTGGGCGAAGAACAGCGGTGTCGACGACGACGTCGCGTACACGCCCACCGCGAGCCGCGGCACGTCGACGCCCTCGGACACCATGCGGACGGCGATCATCCAGCGTTCGTTGGTCGCGGCGAACTCGGCGATCTTGCCCGACGCCTTCGGGTCGTCCGAGAGGACGACGGTGGCGACCTGGCCCGTCACGCGGTGCAGGACCTGCGCGTAGGCCTTGGCCGTCTCCTGGTCGGTGGCGATCACCAGGCCACCCGCGTCCGGGATGCCGTTCTCGCGCTTCTGGGTGAGCCTCTGGTCTGCGGCGCGCAGCACGGACGCCATCCAGTCGCCGGCCGGGTCGAGGGCCGTGCGCCACGCCCGCGTGGTCTGTTCCTGCGTCAGCGGCTCGCCCAGGCGCGCGGTGAACTCCTCGCCCGCACTGGTCCGCCACGACGCCTCTCCCGAGTACGCCAGGAACAGCACGGGCCGGACGACGCCGTCGCGCAGCGCGTCGGAGTAGCCGTAGGTGTGGTCCGCCTTGGACGTCTTGAAGCCGCCGTTGCTCTCTTCGTACTCGACGAACGGGATCGGCGAGTCGTCCGAGCGGAACGGTGTGCCCGTGAGGCACAGCCGGCGGACCGCGGGCGTGAACGCCTCGCGGATCGCATCACCCCACGACTTGGCATCACCACCGTGGTGCACCTCGTCGAGCAGCACGAGCGTCTTGCGGTTCTCCGTGCGCACCCGGTGCAGCGTCGGGTGGGCGGCGACCTGCGCGTACGTCACGGCCACGCCGTGGTAGTCGCGGGAGGTCATCGCGTTGGTGTTGCGGAAGTTCGAGTCGATCTGGATGCCCTGCTCGGCGGCCGCCTTCGCCCACTGGTGCTTGAGGTGCTCCGTGGGTGTGACGATCGTGACGGCCTCGATCGTCCTGTCGGCCAGCAACTCGGCGGCGACGCGGAGCCCGAAGGTCGTCTTGCCGGCGCCGGGCGTGGCGACGGCGAGGAAGTCCTGGGGCTTCGCGGCCAGGTACTTGGTCAGCGCCCGGCGCTGCCATGCCCGCAGCGGTCGCATTGCTGCTGTCGCTGTCACGAGACGTGTTTCTCCTCATTTGTGCAGGTCAGACATGGCTTGGACATGCAACTGCCCTCAGGCAGACCGTTGCCGAGGGCACCGTGACTCTACCTGTTCCGGGCGTCGATGCCGCGAAACGTGGCCCCATGCACCATGCTTGTCACTGCGATGGGTTCGCCTACCGACAACGACGCGCGCAGGTCCGGCCGCAAGGGGCCGCTGCGCCTACTCGCGCGCACGCTGTCGAAAGCGTGGGAGGGCAACATCTTCTCAGAAGCCGCCGAGGCGGCTTTCTGGCAGACGCTGTCGTTCCCTCCGCTGCTGCTCGGCGTGCTGGGCGCGATGGGTTATCTCGGCGACTGGTTCGGCTCCGAGGTCGTCTCGGCCGTCCAGGAGAAGATCATCGGATTCACCCGGACGATCTTCAGCGCGGACGTCGTCAACGGCGTGATCCAGCCCACGGTCGCGGAGATCCTCACCACGGGCAAGGGCGAGATCGTGTCGGTCGGCTTCCTGATCTCGCTCTGGGCGGGTTCGTCGGCCATGTCGTCGTTCGTCGACGCGATCACGGTCGCCCACGGCCAGTACGGCGTGCGCAACGAGCTCTGGCAGCGCATCTTCGCGCTGCTGCTGTACATGGTGTCGCTGGTGGCGCTGGTGGTCGGCCTGCCGGTCCTGGCGCTGGGGCCGGACGTCCTGCCGCAGTTCTTCCCGGCGTCCTGGCAGCCCTACATCACGACGTGGGTGGGCCGCTTCTACTACCCCGGCGTGGCGCTGCTGCTCGTGCTGTCGCTGTCCGCGCTCTACAAGGTCGCGCTGCCGCGGAGACTGCCGTACCACCGCGTGCTGCCCGGCGCGGTCCTCGCGATGGCCGTGTTCATCCTGACGTCCATCGGCCTGCGCCTGTACATCCAGTGGATCACCACCACCGGCTACACCTACGGCGCGCTGGCGACGCCGATCGCGTTCCTGCTCTTCGTGTTCTTCATCGGCCTCGCGATCACGATCGGCGCGTACTTCAACAGCGCCATCCAGGACATGTGGCCCGCCCGCATGACCCGCCGCCAGCGTCGCCGCTGGCGCAGGCTGGAGATGGAGCGCGCCGCCTCCCGCATCCGGGAGGAGAGCAGGCACGACAGCGACACCTACTCGGCGCCCTCCCCCGCCGACACGCAGCTGACCGATCGGCTGGAGATCCAGCAGCAGCGTCAGCACCCGGAGGAAGAAAAACAGCGGGGGTAGCCGAAGCCACCCCCGCCGTGTTCACCGCCTCTCGGGTCAGCTCGGGCGCACCGGCGTGGCCCACTGCTGCGCGGGAGTGCCGTTGCACCGGTGGATCTGCAACGGCGTGGTGTTGTCGGTGATCCCGTTCCTGACGTCCAGGCACATCCCGGTCCACGTGTTGACCACCGACGCGTCCGGCCGCACCGACCACACCTGGCCGATGTTGCCGCGGCAGGACGAGTTCAGCGCGACCCCCACGTTCTCGGCTCCGGTCGGAATGTCGAGGCAGTGGTCGAAGATGCGGACGGTCCCGTCACCGACGACCGACCACTGCTGCGCCGGGGTGCCGTTGCAGTCGTACAGGTTGACGGGGCCTTCCGGCAGAGCGTTCAACAGGTCCATGCACTTGGTGGCCATGCCGACGAACGATCCGTACGCCACCGCGGTCGCGCTCATGCGCCATCGCTGCTTCGGTCCCGCGTTGCAGTCGTTGATCGTCATCTGCACCCAGTCCTGCGGCTCCGACGTGAGGCAACGCCCGGAGACCGGGTTCACCAGCGTGCCGTCCGGCTGCGACACCCACTGCTGGGCCTGTGAGCCGTTGCAGTCGAAGATCGAGACCGCACTGCCGTCCGCGATCTTGCCGTCCGTCACGTCGACGCACTTGCCCCCACCGCGCAGCGTGCCGTCGCCGGGCGCGGTCCAGTTCTGCGCCTCCGTCGAGTTGCACGGGTAGAGACCCACCCGATGGTTCCACGGCAGGTTGTTGGGCACGTCGAGGCACTTGGCGCCGGGCCCGACGAGCTGCCCGGATTTGCCGTTCTGGTCGGGCACCCGCCAGACCTGGGCCGAGTCGGAAGTCGCGCAGTCGCGCAGCTCCAGCTCCGAGCCCTGGGCAGCGCTGACCGGCGAGAGGCACCGGCCCGACTCCGGGGTGATCATCCTGCCGTCACCGCGGAGGACCCACCGCTGGAGGTCGTGGCCCTTGCACTCCAGAAGCTGGGCCACCACGTGCGCGTTGCCGTTCGCCATTGTCAGACACCGGCCGCCTGCCTGGATGGCGCCGTCGACCATCGTCCAGGTCTGGGCCCAGTTGCCGACGCACGGCACCATGTGGATCTTCTGCAGGGTCGCGTCGGCGTTGAGCACGTCGACGCACATATCGTTCTGCGCCCTGATCTCACCGGACCGCACGGGGCTGTCCCGCTTGACCCGGATGTTGCGGAACCGCACGGGATCACCGACGTTGTCGTTCTGCAGGCCGATGAACGTCTCGCGCGACACCGTGGTCGCGTCGGGCCGACCGTACTCGTTGACGAGCACACCGTTCAGGTACACCGTCACCTGGTTCCAGCGCACCTTGATCTCGAACGTGTTCCACTCGCCGACCGGCTTGACCGCGGTCGTCGCCTGGGGCCCCTTCACACCGACGACGGCACCCGTCTGCAGCACCGGGTCCGTGGCGCCGGCCGGCGCGATCTGGATCTCGTGCCCCGCGGACGTGTCCGGAGCACCCGCGTTCGTGCCGGGGTTCTTGATCAGCACGTACACACCGGAGTCGGAGTTGGCCGAGGTGGCCTTCCAGTCGAGCTTCATCGTGTACTCGTTGCCGTAGGTGTGCGCCGCGTACCAGTTGACGTCGACGCCGTCCGCCGTGACGAGCTCGCACCCGTCCACGGTCATCGCCGCACCGCTCGACCTCCAGCCACCGAATCCGGACTCGATCCGCCCGTCGAACGCGCTGCCGAAGCCCGGCCCGTCCGGCGAGGTCACGCAGTTCCCGGCGGCACCGCTGTCGGGCACCTTGGTGCCACCGACGAAGTAGCCGGTGACATCGGCCGTCAAGCGCGTCTGCCCGCGCTCGTTGCGCACGCCGAGCTTGCCGCTCTTGCCCAACGGCACCAGCGCGAGTCCGGCCGCCGTCTCCATCCGGCGGGTCCCCACCTGGCTGGCCGCCGACCAGCCGACCTCGGTCGCCACGGCGCTGAGCTCAGTGCCGACCAGGTCGTCGTGCCCGGTCAGCACGACCGCCGCGGTCGTCGCCGCCGAATCGATCCCTGCAACACCGGCGACCTGGAACGACGCCGTCTGGCCGTGCCCGACGGGTGCCTTCGTGAGTCCGTTACCGGCAGCCGTGTCCGCGACGCGGCTCGAGTCGGTCATCGGCACGTACCGCGCACCGGTGGTGTCCTCGGCGAACCAGCCGACGACGTCGAGCGCGGCACCGACGATCGCGTGCGCGTTGCCGGAGCTGCTCAGGCGGATCTTGCCGTCCGAGCGGATCGGCACCACCACCAGGTTGGTCCGCCGGTCACCGGGACTCACCGCGATGGACGTGGTCCCCGGCCGCTGGGCGGCGATGCCCGCGTGCGCGTGCAGGTGCGCCTCTTCCGAGGCCTCGAAGGCGGTCAGGTTCGCGACCACGGCCCTCGCGTTCGCCGGCACGCCCGCGACACCGCGGATCTGCACGTCGAGCTCCTCGCCGCCGGTGGCGTTGAGCGGAGTGTTGCGCGCGCTGCCCGCGAAGCCCCGCGTGTCGAGCACTCGCTCCGGCTTCGTCTTGGCGAAGTAGGTGTTCGTGCTCACGTTCGTCGAGGGGTTGAAGTACCCGAGGCGGTCGACCACGACCGACACCCTGCCGGCCCCGCGGTGGCGCAGCTTCAACGAGCGAGCGTTGTCCAACGGCGCGAACAGGGTCAGCGACTGCCAGCTGTTCCTGCTGTCTCCACGCGCGTACAGCGTCGGCACCTTGCCGTCCTTGGCCGCGAGGTCACCGGTGCCGACTTCGATGGCGAAGTCGCCGGTGTTCGTGCCGTCGGTCTTGGCGTGCACGGTGATCGCGACGGCGTTCGTGCCGCCGGGAAGGTTGGGGAACGTGAGCGTCTTGACCTCGTTCGCGTTGTACGACTCCGAGTGCACGCGCTCCGGAATCGAGTCGACCGTGAACGCCGAACCGGCCGGCGCGGTGGGCGGCGTGCTGGGCGCCCCCACGCTGAGCGAGCCGTTGCCCCAGGTGTTGTTGGCCTGCTTCGGATCCGCGGCGTTCTGCAGAGCGGTCTGCAGCTGTCCCGCGTCCAGGCCGGGGCTAGCCGACTTGAACAACGCGGCCGCGCCGGCCACGTGCGCGGTCGCCGCGGAGGTGCCGGAAAGAACACCCATCGCCTTGGTGGAGACCTGGTCGTAGCCGGTGATGTCGGGCTTCTGCCTGCCGTCGACCGTCGGACCGCGACCGCTGTAGTCCTGCACGCGACCCGACCCGGGCCGGGTCGCTCCGACCGCGATCACGTGCGGCGAGGTGGCGGGCTCGACGATGCTGCCGGCCTCGGTGTACTGCTGGAGCTGCTGGTTGAGACCGAGGCCGTTGACGAAGAGATCAATCGGCGTGGTGAGCGCGGCGTTGTGGTTCTTCACGTAGACCCAGTAGGTCTTCGTGGCGCCGGTGCTGTTGTGGAAGGTCACCGACTCGGTCGGCGCCAGGCCGTCCGGCGTGTCCTTCTGCGACCGCGACGACACCGCGACGACGTTGGGGTCGTTCAGGCCGGTGGGCGCGTTTTCGGACGTGGAGATGTAGAGGTCCAGGTCCTGCTTGGTCTTGGGCCACGCGTCCCAGCGCAGTCCGACCGTGGCGGTCGCACCGGCGTCCAGCGGGAAGCCGTTCTGCCGGGAGATGCCGAAGTCGACCCAGCTGTCGCTGTTGGAGTCGATCGCCTTGCCGGCGTAGTGCTGCCGTGCCTGGTTGCCCGCGGCGACGCTCCACAGGATTCCCGCCTGCCGGCTGCGCTTGACCACCTCGGCGGGACTGCCGGCATCGCCGGTGCCGTCACCACGGCTACCGGCCGGCGCCAGGAACCCGACGGCGGACGAGATCACCTGCACGCCTTGCTGCCGCAGCCACGTCTCGGCCTGGTCGAAGCTGAACGTGTCCTCGATACAGGCGAAGAACAGCTGCGCCTCGGGCGCCACGTCGTGCACGATCTCGGCGATACCGGTGCCGTGCAGCGGCTTTTCGGCGGCATCGAGACAGTTGTCGTTGTTGATGGTGATGTTCGCCGGCAGGTCACCCGAAGTCTGCGAGGCGGTGACGTCACCGAAGCCGACGTCGATGATGCCGACCTTGACGCCGGCACCCTTCTTTCCCGCGTCGTGCCACAGGTTCGCCTTCGCGGCGATGACGCCCTCGGACGTGATCGCCATCGGCACCGCACGATCAGGCAGCCGCACCTCCGTCACACCCGGCTGGCTCGCGACCGCGTCCAGCTTGTCCTTGGGCACGGCGGCTTTCACCCGGCCGCCGGACTCGCCGCTGACCACGCCTCCCGCCTTGGTCACGGCGGTCTTGAGCTGGTCCGCCTGCGGGCCCTCGACGTAGACGAGGCTGCGGCCCTTCGCGTCCTTCGGCACTGCCTGACCAGGTCTGGCATCGCCCGCGGAATTCACCACGTCCGGTCTGGCACCCGTGGGCGGCGGCGCCGCCCAACCCGGCGTTGCGACGACAGCCGCCCCCAGCGTGAAACACACGGCCGAAACGGCCGCCCGTCGCAATCTTCTCATTTGATTCCCCCCGTATTTCGGTTCGGTCGATGAAGTGGGCAAGCGGCGGGGGAAGCCGGAGCAACCCCCGCCGCGACGAGCCACCTGGAGTCAGATCACCCGGATCAACTCGGGTTCACCGGTGTTGCCCACCTCTGGTTGAGGCCGCGGTGGCAGGACGAGATCCTCACCGGCGTGCCGTTCGCCGCGTTCGCGGTCCAGACGTCGAGACATTGGCCGGCCAACGCGTTCACGATCGAGCCGTCGTACCGGGCGGACCACACCTGCCCCGTGGTGCCCCGGCACGGAGTGGCCAGACCGACGTCCGCCCCGTTGTTGCGGTGGTCGATGTCGACGCAGTGGCTGCTGGCCCTGATGGTGCCGTCTCCCGTCGCCCAGAAGTGCTGCACCGGGCTCCCGTTGCAGTCCCACAGGTTCGCCTTGAGGGTCGAGCCGTTGATGTCGAGGCACTTCGTCTGGAGACCGACCACGGACCCGTTCCAGGTCGCGTACGACCCCGGCCGGAACACCTGGGACGGCCCGCCCGTGCAGGTGGTGATCAGGAGCTGGTACGCGTCGGCGCTCTGGGTGAGACAGCGGCCCGAGAGCGGGTTGAGCAGCGTGCCGTCCACCTGCGGGGACCAGACCTGGTACTGCGAGCCGTTGCAGGACGCGAGAGTGACCCAGCCGCCTTCGTTGGTGCTCGTGCTGTTGAGGCACTTGCCACCACCGCGAAGCGTGCCGTCGCCGGGCGCCGCCCAGGTCTCGGCGACACCACCGTGGCAGGTGAAGACACCCACCTTGTCCAGCGTCGGATCGTTGCCGTAGACGTCGAGGCACTGGCCCGCCGCGGCGAAGACCATGCCGGCCCTGCCGTTGCGGTTCGCCGGCGTGGTCCACGTCTGCGAGGAGTTCGAGGCCGCGCAGTTGCGCAGCTCCAGCCGCGCTCCCTCAGCACTGGACTGCGGGGTGAGGCAGCGGCCCGAGTGCCGGTGGATCAGCCTGTTGTCCCCTCGCAGAACCCACTGCTGGGGCTCGTCACCCTGGCATTCGGCGAGGACGGCGATGGTGCCCTCGGCCTGGCCGGGCGCTCGCAGGCACTTGCCGCCGGCGAGCACGACTCCGTCGTGCATCGTCCACGACTGGGCGAACTCGGTGTGGCACGTCCACAACTGGACGACCGGCTGCTTCGGGTCACCACCGAACACGTCGAGACACTTGCCGCTCGAGTCGTTCTTCAGATTGCCCGCCAGCACCGGCGTGTCCCGCTTGATCCGGATGTTCCGGAACCGGACGGGCTGGCCCACGTTGTCGTTCTGGATCCCGATGAACGTGTTGTGCGCAACCGCGGTCGCGTCCGAGTAGCCGTACTCGTTGACCCGCTGCCCGTTGAGGAACACGGTCACGGTGTTCCAGCGGACCTTGAGCTCGAACGTGTTCCACTCACCGACGGGCTTGACCGCTGTCGTCGTGTCCGGTGGACGCGCACCGACGATGGCACCGGTCTGCAACTCCGGCGCGGCGCTCGTCGGCGAGATCTGCACCTCGTACCCGTTCGTGCGCGGCGAGCCGGCGGTCGAGCCCGGATCGGTCATCAGCACGTACACGCCGGAGTCGGAGTCGGCCGACGTGGCCTTCCAGTCGAGCTTGAGCGTGTAGTCGTTGGCGTAGGTGTGCGCCGTGTACCAGTTGACGTCCACGCCGTCCGCGGTGACGAGCTCACAACCCGCTGGCGACATCTGCTGGCCGTTCGACACCCACGACCGCAGGTGCGACTCGGTCCGCCCGTCGAACGCGGCGTTGAACCCCGGCTCGTCCTTGGCGGTGACGCAGTTGCCCGCGACCTCGGGGGTGGCGACCTTGGTCCCACCGACGAAGTAACCCGTGACGTCCGCCGTCAGCCGGGTCTGCCCGCGCTCGTTGCGCACGTCGACCTTGCCGCTGGTCCCGAGCGGGATCAGGGCGAGCCCGGACGCGGTCTCCTGCTTGCGCGCGGACACCTGGCCGGAGGCGATCCAGCCGACCTCGCTCGCCACCGCGCTGAGCTCGGTACCGATGTTGTCGTCCCTGCCGGTCATCAGCACCGCCGCCGACGTGGCCGACGCCGGGACGTCCGAGACCCCGCTCACCTGGAACGTGGCCACCTGGCCGTGACCCACGGGAGCCTTCGGCACGCCGTTGCCCGTGGCCGTGTCCGCGACCCGGCTGACGCCGGTCAACGGCACGTATCTCGCGCCACCCGCATCCGGTCCGAACCAGCCGACGACGTCCAGCGCGGCACCGACCACCGACGGGCTGTTGTTGGTCAACCGGATCTTGCCGTCCGCGCCGATGGGCACGATGACCAGGTTCGTCCGCCGGTCACCGGGATAGACCGCGAGCGACGTGTAGCTCAGGGTCTCGGCACTGTGGTGCGCCACCAGGAACGTCTGATCCGAAGCCTCGAACCCCGTGAGGTTCAGGGCCACCGCCCGCGCGCTCTGCGGCACACCGGCGACACCGCGGATCTGCAGATCCACGAAGTTCGTCGTGTTGGTGTCGCCGAGCGGCGTGTTGCGGTCGCTGCCACCACTGACAACCGGATACCCCCGCGTGTCGAGCACCCGCTCGGGCTTGGGCTTGGCGACGTAGGTGTCGGTGCTGTTCTGCGGGCTGAAGTAGCCGAGCAGTTCGACCACCACGTACACGCTTCCGTTGCCGCGGTTGCGCACCTTGAGCGAGCGCGCGTTGTCCAGTGGCGCGAACATCGTCAGCGACTGCCACGTCTGACCGCTGTCCCCACGCGCGTTGAGCGCGGGGACCTTGCCACCCAGCTGTGCGGGGTCACCGGGCGCGACCTCGATGGCGAAGTCACCGATGTCGCTGGCGGTCCCGCGTGCGGACACGGTGATCGCCACGGACTTGGTGTCGCTCGGCAGATCGGAGAACGTGAGCGTCTTGACCTCGTTCGCCGCATACGCCTCGCTGTGAAAGCGGTACTGCTGCTGCAACACCGTGAACCCCGACCCGTTCGGCGCGGTGGGCGGTGTGCTGGGCGATCCGACGCTGAGCGGACCGTTGCCCCAGGTGTTGCTGGACTGCTTCGGGTTCGCCGCGTTCTGCAGCGCGGTCTGAAGCTGTCCCGCGTCAAGCGCCGGAGTCGCTGACTTGAACAACGCGGCCGCGCCGGCGACGTGCGCCGTTGCCGCGGAGGTACCGCTCATGACGAGCATCGACTTGGTCGACACCTGGTCGTAGCCGGTGATGTCGGGCTTCTGCCGGCCGTCGATCGTCGGACCGCGGCTGCTGTAGTCCTGCACTCGCCCCGACCCCGGCTGAGTCGCACCAACCGCGATCACGTGCGGCGAGGTGGCGGGCTCAACGATGCTGCCGGCCTCGGTGTACTGCTGCAGCTGCTGCTTGAGCCCCAAGCCGTTGACGAACAGTTCCATCGGCGTGTTGAGCGGGGCGTTGTGGTTCTTCACGTAGACCCAGTAGGTCCTGGTGGCGCCCGAAGTGTTGCGGAAGGTCACCGACTCGGTCGGTGCCAGACCGTCCGGCGTGTCCTTCTGCGACCGCGTCGACACCGCGACGACGTTCGGGTCGTTCAGCCCGGTCGGGGGATTCTCGGAAGTCGAGATGTAGAGGTCGAGGTCCTGTTTCGTCTTCGGCCACGCATCCCAGCGCAACCCCACCGTCGCTGTAGCACTCGGATCCAACGGGAAACCGTTCTGCCGGGACACACCGAACTCCGCCCAGCCATCGCCGTTGGAGTCGATCGCCTTGCCGGCGTAGTGCTGCCGTGCCTGGTTGCCCGCCGCGACGCTCCACAGGATCCCCGCCTGCCGGCTGCGCTTGACCACCTCGGCGGGGCTGCCGGCATCGCCGGTGCCGTCACCACGGCTACCGGCCGGCGCCAGGAACCCGACCGCCGACGAGATCACCTGCACGCCTTGCTGCCGCAGCCACGTCTCGGCCTGGTCGAAACTGAACGTGTCCTCGATACAGGCCAAGAACAACTGGGCCTCGGGGGCCATGTCGTACACGATCTCGGCGATACCGGTGCCGTGCTGCGGCTTCTCCGCGGCGTCAAGGCAGTTGTCGTTGTTGATCGTGACGTTCGCCGGCAACTCACCCGCCGCCTGCGACGCGGCCACATCACCGAACCCGATGTCGATGATGCCGACCTTGACGCCGGCACCCTTCTTCCCCGCGTCATGCCACAGGTTCGCCTTCGCCGCGACGACGCCCTCCGACGTGATCGCCATCGGCACCGCGCGGTCAGGCAGCCGCACTTCCGTCACACCGGGCTGGCTCGCGACCACATCCAGCTTGTCCTTCGGCACTGCGGCCTTGACCCGGCCACCCGCCTCACCGCTGACCGAGCCTCCTGCTTCGAGCACGGCGGTTTTGAGCTGGTCCGCCCGCGGGCCCTCGACGTAGACGAGGCTGCGGCCCTTCGCATCCTTCGGCACCGTCTGACCAGGTCTGGCATCGTCAGCGGAGTTCACCACGTCCGGTCTGGCACCGGTAGGCGGCGCAGCCGCCCAACCCGGTGTTGCGACGACAGCCGCCCCCAGCGTGAAACACACGGCCGAAACGGCCGCACGTCGCAATCTTCTCATTTCATTCCATTCGCGATCGAAACGGTGAGGCTATCTTTCAAGCACCAACCAGTAGTAATGCCCTTGCGAGAGGTAGTCCATCTCCCCGTCGTCGACCTCAGCCGACACCAGAACATCGGACTTGATATCGATCCGAAAATCCTCGTCATCGTTGTAACCACAGTTGACACAGCCAAGTCCTTGACCGAGCACGACAACATGACGGCGGCCAGGCTCCCCCTCGTCCAACTCGCCCCACCGCAACGTGTCACCGATCCGGTAGTCACCCTGATCCAAGGCGCCGTACTTGAACTGGACACCCCTGTTCTTTCCGGAACCGCAGCTCGGACACCATTCCGGTGGCGATATCCAAAGAATGTTGAAGACCATTTCATTTCTGCTTTCCGCAGCTGTCCCAGTACATAGTGCCAACGTTGTTGGCACTACCCGGTTGCCCGTCGCCCCTGTTCAGATAGACGACTGGATGGCCATCATGGCGCGCATGCTCACAGAGCACGATGTCGCCTGTGAAGAGCAGCAACGACCCATTCTTCTCCTGCCGCACCGAGTCGTAGACGCGAGCGTCCGCCTCTCTGAGCATCTTCTTCCACTTTTGCCTGTCCGAATCCCACAACTTTCGCTGAGTGAGAGCACGAACCTCATCCTCCCGCTCGATGGCACCAGACCGGCCACGGTCCTTCATCATCTTCCCGTACCACTCGAGCCGCTCACGATTGGGCGTGCTCGACCTCCCGTAGATGAACTCGCGGTAAGCCTGGGGTGAGATCACAATGTCGTGCCCCTGCACGGTGCTTTCAATCATGTCCGTGAGGTGGTCAAATCTGCCGTTGTAGTTGTACCAGTAGATCAGGATGTTGGCGTCCAGGCCGATCTGCGGCCTCGGAATCCCATTCGGCGGCGGCGTCGACTTCGGATCATTGGTCGGCTGCGCGTCGGGAGCGTTGTTGCTCTTGTCGTCCTCCGTCGTCTTGGTGGAGTCCGTGGTGTCCTGGTCGCGATCGTCCTTGACCTGGTCAGCCGGCGGCAGCGTCACGACGTCGGGCGACCTCGGAACGAGGTTGACGTCGAACTGCGGACGCGGCAGGTACCGGTGCGCGTCCCGCCACCACTTCGGCGGAGGCGGCGGCTTCGGAGCCACCACCTGCGGGTTGCGCCTGTTACCCACACCTGGCTGGTTGACGCTCGGCCGGTCGCTGCTCGTCTGGTTCGGACGGTCAGGGCACTTGCCGCCTGTGTAGTGCTTGCAGTAGCCCTGCCTGAGAGCCGGTTCCTCGTTGTAGTAGTTCTGCCTGCTGTACGGCCCGGTGTCGCAGAACGAGCCTGGTGGCGCCGCGTGCGGGAGCCTGTTGCCGGGCGGGCAGTAGACGACGCGGTTCCCGCAATCCATCACCGAAGAGCTGGACAGGAAGATGTTCAGCCAGCCCCAGGGAATACCGGGAATCGACTTACCTGGCCCAGGGGTGCAGGGCACGTGCCCGTTGGGGTCGATCTGGTTGAGCGGGTCGTTGTTCGTGTAGGCGTACCGGTTGCCCGCTGACGACGGCGACGGGTCGAGCGTCCAGTCGTCACGGCTGACGAACTGGCCGGCACCAGGCGAGTACCAGCGCGCGCCCATGTTCACCGAGCCGGTCGCCCCATCGGTCCAGTCACCCTGGAAGCCGAGCGGGGACACGTCACCGGACGAGCTGGTGACAGACCCGAACGGGTCGAAGGTGCGCAGACCGTCGACGGCGCCACCGAGGAACCGGCCGATGACGTCGCCGTGCAGGTCCGCGAACAACATGCGGCCCTTGAGGGTGCTGCCCGCGGCCTTGTCCGAGAACGCCGCGCCGTCGGGCAACCTGCTGACCAGCCTGCTGCCGTCGCTGACGGCGTCGTTGGTCTGGCCCTGGTACTTGAACGCCACGCCGTTGCGGTCGGTGACGCGGTCCAGGCTGTCGTAGCGGTAGTTGACCGCACCCGCGGACACCAGGCGGTCGAAGGCGTCGAAGTTCGACGTCGTGGTCTGACCGTTCTGCGTCACGGAGGCACGAGTGCCGCGCGGCGTGTAGGTGTACGTCGCGCCCCCGCCGGACTTCAGCCGGTTGCGTTCGTCGTACTCGAACGTCGTCGCGCCGGCGCCGACGCGGTTGCCCGAGTCGTCCCAGCGGTAGGCCGTGGTGCCTGCCGGACCGGTCCAGGACGTCAACCGGCCCGCGCCGTCGTAGCCGTAGGTGTTGCTGACCGAGCCCGCGGTGTCGGTGACCTTCTTCGAGGTCACCTTGCCGTCGAGGTCGTAGCCGTACTCGGCGCCGACCAGGACGCGCAGGCCGCCTTCCACGGTCTGTTGGACCTGGTCAGACGTCTGGCGCCCGAGCGGGTCGTAGGCGAGCCTGCGGGACGACCACGTGCTCACCGTGCGGTCGGCCACCACGCCGAGCCGGCCGGCGGTGTCGTAGCCGTAGTCGACCGTGCGGCCCGACAACGGGTCGGCGGTGCTGAGCAGCCTGCCCGCGAGGTCGTAGGTGAACGACGCCTCGCCGGTGACGTCCTTGCGGGTGGCGATCGTGCCGTCACCGTTGTAGGTGTAGGTCGCCGAGCCGCCCGCACCGTACGAGGTGAGGAGGTTGTCACGGTCGTCGTAGGTGTAGCCGCTGCTGCCCGCGGGACCGCCGATCGTGATCATCCGGCCGGCGAGGTCGTAGCCGAACGTGCGGTCCGCGGTGGCCGCCTCGCCGCCCGTGCCCCGTTCCAGCTTCACCCGGCCCTGCGCGTCGTACTCGCGGTCGACCGAGACGCCGCCGGGCTTGAGCTCGCGGACGATCTGGCCCGCGGCGTCGTACACCGTGGTCCACGTGCGGTCCGCCGCGTTCGGCGTGGTCGCCGTCGCCGGTTCGACCGTCGACTCGGGCAGGCCGCTCGGGGTGTAGGTGTAGACCGTCGCGTTGCCGCGGCCGTCCACGAACCGGCTGCGGTTGCCGCGCTTGTCGTAGCCGAACGACGTGACGATCGACTTGGTCGCGTCGACCTTCTCGGTCTGCGAGACCGTCCGGCCGAGCGCGTCGTACTCGAAGCTCGACACGCGACCCTGCGGCGAGATGCGCTTCAGCACGTTGCCGGCCGGGTCGTACTCCGCCGTGGCGGCACGCAACTCGGTGCCGTTGACCACGCTCGCCGATCGAACCGCCCGGCCGAGCAGGTCGTAGGTCTGGCTGGAGACCAGTCCCGACGGATCGGTGGCCGTCGTGAGGCGGCCCGCGATGTCGTAGGTGCTCCTCGACACCCGGTTGGTCGGGTCGGTCGCGGTGAGCACCTCTCCCGCGGCGTTGTAGGTGGCGCTCGACGTGGCGTTCATCGAGTTGGTCACCGACAGCGCATTGCCCGCGAGGTCGTGCTTCGTCGTGGTGGTGAAGTAGAGCGGCGAACCGGAGGAGCGGTCGACCTCGGTCGAGGTGATCTGCCGGCCGAGCTCGTCGTAGGTGAACCGCGTCTCGATCCCCATCGGATCGATGCCCGCGAGCAGTTCACCCGCGCGGTTGTAGCGCGCCCTGATCACGGCCGGCGTCTCGCCCACCTGGGGCAGGGTCGTCGCCGTCACGCGGCCGTACGGGTCGTGGTCGTAGCTCGTGACCCGGTTCAGCCCGTCGATCGACTTCTTCAGCCTGCCGCCGTGGTCGTACTCCATCTGCTTGCTGTGCACGACCGGCTGTCCGCCAGGCGGTGTGTACGCGGGCAGGCTGACCTTGGTGGCACGGCCCATCGAGTCGTACTCGGTGACCGACACGGAGTTCGCCGCGTCACGGGTGTGCGTCTGCTCCCCGAACGCGTTGCGCCCCGCGGTGTTCGTGCCGGCGAAGCCCGCCGTTCGCACGCCACCGACCCACGCCTCCACGGAGGGCGAGGTCACGCTGACCTGGTTGCCCTTCGCGTCGTAGGTGAACGTCGTCGTGTTGAGGCGGCGGTCGGTCACGGACTTCAGCAGCCCGCGCTCATCGCGGTCGTACCTGGTGGTGAAGGCGGTGTTCGCGTTGAGGTACGCGTGTTCCGCCGTCACCTGGTTGCTTGAGTCGAACTCGTACGCCGTCGTCTCGACGCGGGTGTCGTCGGCGGCACCACGTCGTTCGGTCCGGACGACGTTGCCGTCAGCGTCGCGCGTGTAGGTCACCGCACGCCGCAGTCCGTCCGGGTCGAACGTCGACGTGACCGGCAGGCCGGCCGCGTCGAACGTCTGGGTGGTCTTGCGTCCGCCGGCCGTGACGAGCACCGCGACGTTGCCCACCGGGTCGTAGGTGCGGTCCTCCAGCACCACGTCCCGCACCGTGCCGTCGGGCTCGTGGTAGCCGATGCGCGTGGTGGTGGCGAGGAGGCCGTCGGCGTAGTACGCGAAGGTCGTCTTGCGGCCCATCGCGTCGTCCGACGACCGCACCTTGCCCGCGGGGTCGTAGACGTGGGACTCGACGACCAGGCCCGCCGCGGCGGGGTCCTCCGGGTCGGCACCGGGAGCGGTCGCCGTGCGCGACAACAACAGTCCGCGTTCCTCGAACTGTGAGGTCCACACGACCTTGTTGACGTCGGTCACGGTCTCGGTGAGGCCGTTGTCCGAGTAGGCGCGCGTTTCCGTTCCACCGTCGGGGAACTCCGTGCGCACCAACCGGTCCTGCGCGTCGTACGCCGTCTTCGTGGTGCGTGAAGGCGTACCTCCGTCCGCGACCGGCAGCACGTCGGAGACCGTGGTCTCCAGGACGTTGTCGTTGCTGTCGTAGCGGTACGTCGTCACCTGCTGGTGCGTCTTGCCGGTGATCGGGTTCAGCACGGCGGGCGCGGTCACCTTCGCGACCTTCGACCGCGGCGTGTACTCGTAGGCCGTGGTGCCGAAGACTCCGCCTCCCACGTTGCCGCTGGTGACGGACTTCTGCCTGCCGAGCGCGTCGTAGGTGAAACTGACCTTCAGACCGGACGGGCTGTTGATCGCGGCCTGGTCACCGTTCGCGAAGTACGAGATCGACGTCAGCTGGCCGCGCTTGCCGGTCGACGTGATCGGCAGGCCGGCGGGCACCTTGCCACCGCCGACCCCGTCCTCGTCGCCGGTGGAGTAGGTGATCGACGTGCTCGGCCGGACGGTCACCCCCGCGGGAGCGGGAGTGGAGACACCGGTCGGCCTGCCCGCCGCGTCGTAGGTGTAGGTGGTGCGGAACCGGGTGTCCGCCGCATCGGTCGAGCGAGCGTCCGAAGTGGACTCGAGCTTGTCCCGGCGTGGATCGAGCGCGTCCGCCGACTCGATGTAGGTGAAGTAGCTGGTGTTGCAGGAATCGGCTGCACGGCACGTCTTGCTGCTCAGCACGTTGCCGCGGGCATCCGTGGTCTGCTCGGTGCGCAGGCCGCTCGGGTCGATCGTGGCGGACAGGAATCCGGCGGTGTTGTACTCGTTGTGGGACGTGGCGCCGTCGTGCGTGACCGACTTGAGCCGGCCGCCGTTGTCCAGGTCGAACGAGTACGTCCAGTCGCCGAAGTTGCTGGGCCCGCGCAGCACGGCGGTGCGGGTCGCTCCCTCGATCCGCGGTGTGTCGAGCGACCACGACCGGCCGGTGTGGTCGACGAGGGTCGACACCCTGTCGTTGATGTCGTCGTAGGTGAGCTTGGCGAACTGCCTGTTGTCCTGCGGCAGTTTGATCGAGGTCAGCTGGTCGAGCTTGCCCTTGGCCGCGTGGTGCTCCGCCACGGCGAGCGAGCCGAGCGGGTGGAGGTAGACCGCGGCCTCGTCGATCGAGCCGGCGAAGTGGAAGTTCCCGCCGTTGGTCGCCGGCCAGTCCTTGCCGGAGCCGGCGCCGAGGGTGAGCTTCGTCTGCTGCTTGTGGTCGATGAGGCCTGCGAGCGGCTCGCCGACCTTCTTCCCATCCAGGTACAGCGTCTGGGTGTCGACCGCGGCTGACAGCACGACGTGGTGCCACTGGTCGTCGTTGACGGCCTGCGGGCTGACCACCTGGCGCGGACCAGCTGCGTCACGGCGGGAGAAACCGCCGTACAACAGGCCGTCGGTGCCGACGTACAGCACCGGCGTCGACTTGTCCGCCGCCTCCGGGAACGCCTTGTCGGCATAGCTCAGCAAGACGCCCTGCGAGGTCGTCTTGAACCACATCTCGACCGCGAGCGACATCGACTCGGAGGTGAGCTTCTCCGGCAGCGTCACGTAGCTCGAGTTGCCGTCGAACCTCGCCGCCAGATCCGAGGTGCCCTCCAGCGCGCCCGCCGTGCCCAGCGAGACGTTGTGCTGCCGGGCGACGTGCTCGCCGTTGCTGCGGGCGGTGACGCTGGCGAACGTGTCACCGGAGGACTCACCGAGCCGCCAGTAGGTCTTCGGACGATCGTCGAGGACCGTGCTGCGGTAGTGCGAACCGTCCGTGTAGTCCTGTGTGGTGCAGTTCGGTGCCGCACCGGGAACGCAGACCGTCGTCAGCCGGTCACCGACGTAGGCGTAGGTCCAGACCAGCGCCGGGCTGCCCGTCTCCGGCACCTCGGTCGTCACCGACGACACGTGGTTTCCTTGCCACGTGACGGTCAGCGTCCGCTTGCTGGTGTCGTTCGTGATCGTCTTGACGCGGTCGTTGTCGTCGTAGGCGAGCGTCTCCGTGAGCCCCGCGGGGTTCACGATCTTGACGAGGCGCCCCAGCCCGTCGAACAGCCATCGGGCGCCGGTGGTGTCCCGCAACGTGTACAGGCCGGTGGACCTGGTGTAGACGAGGTCCGCGGTGCTGCCGCTGGGTGAGCCGAAGGTGCCGTCCGGGTTGTGGCCGTACCGCACCTGACGGCCTGTCGGGTGGGTGATCACCACGTTGTCGGAGTGGTCGTCGTCGCGCTTGAGCCGCATGTCGAGCCGGGACGACCAGCCGGTGCCGAACGCGGTGTCCTTGCGCGGGTCGAGACTGTTGTAGGTGCGGCTGATCGTGAGGTCCGGCCCGACGGTCGCGATCGAGGTGTCCGTGACGACCGTGGAGTAGTTGCCGATGTTCGCGTCGAGACCCGGCCCCTGCACCGAGTTCGGGCTTCCCGCGAGGTGCGAGGTGATCGCGGGCTGCGGCACCCGTGTGGTGAGAACGAGCGGTCCAGCCCAGAACGGCGTCTCGTCGACCGTGTCGAAAGTCTTGACGCCCCAGTAGTACGTCTTGTTCCAGCGGGTGAGCTGCGGTGAGAACGACTGCCCGCCCCACTCGGGGGTCTCCTGGCACTCCTGAGTGAGGGCGGCGTCCGTGCAGATCTTGAACTTGTGGGTGAGACCGCGGCCGGGCCACCTGTCCACGTCGACGCCCTCGGCGTACAGCGTCGGCCGCAGCGACTCGACCGTCGCGCCGGTGCCGGGCTGCTGGTAGTCCGTGCTGGGCGCGCGGTTGAAGACCGTCAGCGGCATCCGCCCGTGCGGCACACCGTGCACGTCGCGGAAGTCCGCGCCGTCCGGGTTGAACATGGTCAGGAAGAGGTCGTAGTCGCCGGGGGCGAGCGCCGGGACCGGCAAATCCACGAACTGGTGCGTCGCCATCGGGGCGACATCGGCGCGATAACCGTTGCGGCGCGCGACTTCGCGGTCACCCTGCTTGATGATGAATCCGAAGTGGACACCGCCACCCGACGACCACGTCGACGAGCCCATGTTGGTGACCTTGGCGCTGAGCTTCCCTTCCTTGACGTTGGACGGCAACGTGACGCCAGTGGCCTCGTAGGAAGCGCCCTCCGGCGAGTACCGGACCTCCAGGTACGGCTTGTTCACGGTGCTGGCCGACGCGAAACGGCGTCCCTCCGGCAGCGTTTCGTCGGACATGCGCAACGAAAGACCGTGTGCCAGCGCGGAACCGTGCGTCCACCGCGTCATCAGGTCGGGGTCGAGCGCGAAGTACACCCACGCCGGGTTGGCACACGGGGTGCCGGCCGCACCACCGTGCGCGAACGTGGCCGAGGACAACGACTGTCCTACTGCGGCACCTGGCCATCTCATCGAAGACGACCACGGCTGGGTGACCTCGAACACCGACACCGGCCGCGCGGTGCAGTTCGTCGAGAAGACGTTGTCGACGGCCAGCGAGGCACTGACGACGTACTGGTTGCGCAACGCGTTCTGCGCGTTGTTGAAGTGCAGGTAGGTGCGGGAGACCGGGTTGCCCTGGACGCGGCCCACCTCGAGTCCGCCGTTGGCGCCACCGAAGCCGTTGGACCGGACGAACATGGCGTCGGCATCGGTGTCGAACCGCGCGGTGGTCGGGTCGAGGGTCACCGGGAACTTGCGGGCGGGGTCGCGCAGCCAGGCCTGGTCGGCGTCCACGCGCAGCGTCCAGGTGTCGTCGACGATCTTGTCCAAGGCGTACTTCACCCCGGTCGATCGCACGCCCGCCGCGTCGTCCATGACGCCCGCGGGGATGGTCGCGACGACCTTGTCACCGTCCACGAGCTCGATGCCGCCGAGGACGTCGATGCGCGGGGTGAGTCGCTTGAGCTTGAGCGTGAAGGAGTAGGACGACTGCGCCGCCGCGGAGGCGAGCAGCAGGTCCTCCTTCACGCCGTCGCGAGTGGCGGTGAGCCGGAGGTCGGTACCGGGCCGCACACCGCGGTAGGTGACCTGGTCGCCTTGCGGCTCTCCCGGCACGTTGGCCACATCGCGCATGCCGTAGCTGATGCTGTGGTCGCCGTCGACGTCGATCTGGACAAGAGCGCTGTCGGCGCTGGCGGTGGCGAAGCTCAGACCGGTCGGAGCGACCTTCGGCTTCAGCCTGCTGCCGTCGCGTGCCAGGGTCAGGTCCACGGGGAGCCACGAACCGTCCGGCTGCCTCACGTTGGCAGATCCGGTGTGGAGCCGCAGGGTGCGGCTGCCGTCCGGGTTGTCGAACGTCTGAGTGGTCTCGGTGCGGTCCTGCGTGCGTTCTACGGCGTCTTTGTCGATCGAAGGGAGAGCGGGCTTCTCGACCTTCGGCGTGACCTTCCGGTCCTCCTCCGGGGGAACCTTCACCTCGGGGAGCGCTCCGGCCTGGTCGGGGACCGCGTTCTTCGGCCTCGGCTGGTCGCGCTTGGGGAGATCACGGTTGATCCGGGTGGACTCGGCGGAGGCCTCGTGGCCGGAACCGTCCGCGGTGCCGCTGCGTTGTTCCGGTGCGGAGGTCGACGCCCCCAGCGGCAGAGCACCAGACCAGCCGTAGGGCGACTCGGCGCCGGACAGGATCGGCAGCGTCATCAGCAAGACGAGCAACAGGCACAACTGTCTGCGCGTGCGTCTGTGCGCAGCGCTGATCCACGCGTGTCTCAACGCGTCCCCCCAGGTTTTCGGTTATCGCCTTCGCAGGGCTGAAGTGCGCGCGAAGGGTACCTGCCACCCGCTCACACTCTGGTCACACGAACCGAGACGCGTGAAAGCAGCCGCGCCCGGTACCTCGAGTGGTTCGAGGTACCGGGCGCGGCTGTGTGAAGTTCTGGGGCTGCGGCCTACTCGCCGTCGCCGCCGGAAGGCAGGTTGTCGTAGATCTTCTTGCACTCCGGGCACACCGGCGAGCCGGGCTTCGGCGACCGCGTCACCGGGAAGACCTCGCCGCACAGCGCGACCACGTGGGTGCCCATCACGGCGCTCTCGGCGATCTTCGCCTTGCGCACGTAGTGGAACATCTTCGGGGCGTCGTCCCCGGTGTGGTCGGTGCCTTCCGGCCGTACGTCGACCTCGGGGAGAGTCTGAGTGCTCACCCGCCCAGGGTACCTGGGATGATGTCCCCTCGTGACCACGCTGCACATCGCCGAGGAAGTAGCCGCCGCACTGGCCGAGAACCGGCCCGTCGTCGCTCTTGAAAGCACCATCCTGTCCCACGGGCTGCCCGCACCGCGCAACCTGGCCGTCGCCGCACGCCTGGAGAAGGTCGTCCGCGAGGCAGGCGCCGTCCCCGCCACGATCGCCGTTCTCGACGGTGTGCCGCACATCGGCCTCTCCGCCGCCCAGCTCGACCGCGTCTGCAACTCGGGTGACCTGGTCAAGCTGTCGTTGCGCGACCTCGGCGCCGCCTACGCGCTGGGCCGCAGCGGCGCGACGACCGTGGCCTCGACCACCGCGCTCGCGCACCAGGCGGGCATCCGCGTCTTCGCGACCGGCGGCCTCGGCGGCGTGCACCGCGGCGCCCGCGAGACGTGGGACGTGTCGGCCGACCTCGACGTGGTCGCGACGACGCCGGTGCTGATCGTCTGCTCGGGCGTGAAGTCGATCCTCGACATGGGCGCGACCCTGGAGGTGCTGGAGACCCGTTCGGTGCCGGTCGTCGGCTACCGGACCTCCCGCTTCCCCGCGTTCTACCGCCGCGAGTCGGAGTTCGAGGTGCCGTGGCGCGTCGAGAACCCCGCCGAGGCCGCCGCCGTGTTCGCCGCGGGCGAGCGCGGCATGCTGCTCGCGAACCCGATCCCCGACGCGTTCGAGATGGACGCCGCCCTGCACGACCGCCTGCTGGCCGAGGGCCTGCAGGAGCTCATCGACCAGGACGTCCGCGGCAAGGACGTCTCGCCGGTGCTGCTGGAGCACTTCCACACCGCCAGCAAGGGCGTGAGCCTCGACGCCAACGAGGAGCTCGTGGTCAACAACGCCTCGGTCGCCGCCGCCGTCGCCGTCGAGCTGTCCCGGTGAGTTTGCCAATGGGTGCCCCAGCGAGTGGCACAGTGAGGCCGGTCGTGGTCGTGGGCGACGCCGGCCTGGACGTCGTCGCCCGCCACGACGGCCCTATCGCCCACGGCGGCGACGTGCGAGCGAAGGTCACCATCGAACCGGGCGGCGCCGGCGCCAACACGGCCGTGTGGCTCGCCGCGTGCGGCGCGTCACCGGTCCTGGTGGCACGAGTGGGCGCCGACTCGGCCGGACGCCAGGTGCACGCCGAACTGACCTCCGCGGGCGTCCAGTGCGCCTTCGCTGTGGACCCGGACCTGGCGACCTGCTGCGTCGTCGTCCTGGTCGACGAGAACGGCCAGCGCTCGATGCTCCCCGACCGCGGCGCGAACGCCCGCTTCTCCCCGGCCGACCTCGACCCGGGCCTGCTCGCGGGCACCGGCGGCCACCTGCACCTGTCCGGCTACGTGCTGCTCGACGCCACGTCCCGCCCCGCGGGCCTGGCCGTCCTGGAGGCAGCACACGCCGCGGGCTGGACGACGTCGGTGGACCCGCAGGCAGCCGTCCTGATCCACTCGGCCGAGGCGTTCCTCGAGGACGTGCGCGGCGTCGACTTCCTGCTCCCCAACGCCGACGAGCTCCTCGCCCTCACCGGCTCCTCGGAACCGGCGTCGGCGAAGTCCCTGCTCAGCCACGTCGGGGCGGTCGTCGTGACGTCGGGCCCGGACGGTGCGTCGTGGGTGGACGCGGACGAGATCGTCTCGATCCCCGCTGAAACCACTGAGTGCGTCGACTCGACGGGCGCCGGCGATGCCTTCGACGCCGGTTTCCTCGCCGCGTGGCTGGCAGGGGCGTCCAAGCGTGATGCGCTGCTGGGCGGGGTTCGGGCGGGGTCGCGCGCGGTCAGCGTCGTGGGCGCACAGCCGCCGCGCTGAGGCCGGGCCGATATATCAGTTTGGTCGTCGCCGTCGTGGACGGCGACGCCTCAATGCCGACCTGCACGTTGCCTGGTCGCAGCTGCATCCGGTGCTCAGCGGCGTTCGCGACAGCAGTGGTCGCTCTCCACACCCCAAAGGGCTGGCCGATATATCAGTTCCGCCAGCTCGACCGGCGACAACGACGCCCCTGCCCTGCGGTATCCGCGCCGCCCTTGTGCGGAAACGCGCCGCCCCATCGCAATGCGGAGCTTCGGCCGATATATCAGTTCACCGCCAACAAGCCACCCGGATGCAAAAAACGTTTGCGGACGAAGTCAAAAGACTCGTTGCAATGGCTGCCCAGCGCTGCTGCCCTAGCAATGACTCTTTTGACTTCGTCCACAAAAGACTCGTTGCAAAGGCCTAGGCGGTCAGCATCGGCCGGACTGACGGGGTTCGGCTGACAGGTTCGGACTGGGGTTCGGCGCGCTCAGCCGTCGATGACGGTGGTGCTCTTGGGTGCGATGGCGCGGCGCTCCACCTCGTAGCGGTTGGCCTTCTCGGCCTTGCGCGGCGGCCTGTCGTTGGCGATCAGCACGGCCATCCACGGCAGCGGGACGGACAGCACGATGAAGAACAGGGCCAGCCACCAGGTCTGGGCGAACAGGGCCGCCAGGATGAGGCACGGGAAGCGCAGGCTCATCATGATCGCGTACTTCTTGCGCCGGGCGGCGTGCTGCTCCTCGTACGACGGAGCTGCCTCGGTGATCAGCACCGGGGTGTCGTTCCGGTCGGGACTGCTCACGACACCACCTCGTTAACTCCATCGGCTACGTGTCTCATCGTCCCACGTTCGAGTGGCGCTCGGGACACCCGGTCGGCGGTTAACATCCGCGAGTGGTCGCCCTTGATCGCCTCGTGGACGTGCTCGGCAGCCTGGGTACGCATCTGGCGTGCGCTCCTAGGGGCCGCGATGCCGAACTACGTGGGGTTGCCCTGCATGATCCGGCGGAAAACATGCCGGCCGCCGCGGGCGACGTCCTGCTCGGGCTGGGTACGCCGTCGGTTGCCGCGGCGGCGCGGCTGGTGTCGTCCACGGCGGCGTCCGCCGTAGTGCTGCACGGGAAGCCGCCGCTCGACGAGCGGGTGATCGCCGCGGCGAAGAAGTCCGGGGCGGCCGTGTTGCTCGTGGATCCTTCTGTGCCGTGGAGTCAGCTCGCCAACGTCACGCAGACGCTGGTCAACGGCGGTACGCGCACGGGTGACCTGTTCGGACTGGCCGACGTCATCGCGGGGGTCGTGGGCGGGCCGGTGACGATCGAGGACCAGCAGTCCCGCGTGCTCGCCTACTCCTACCGGCAGGAGGACGTGGACCCGGTGCGCGTCCAGACGATCCTCGGGCGGCGCGTTCCCGAAGAGGCCCGCCGGGCGCTCGACGAGTTCGGGGTGTTCACTCACCTCGCGTCGTCGGACGAACCGATCTTCGTGCCGAAGTTGACGCCACAGCTGGGCAACCGGCTGGTCGCCGCGGTCCGGGCGGGACGTGAGCTGCTCGGGTCCGTCTGGGTCGAGGTGACCGGGCCCGTGGACGCGGCTCGCAGTGCTGCGTTGGTGGACGGGGCGCGAACGGCGGCGTTGCACCTGCTCAGGTCCCGTGCGTCTACGGATCTGGAACGTCAGGCCGAGGCGGATCTGGTGATCCGGCTGCTCGAACAGCCGGAGTCGGCCGACGTCGCGCGCCTCGGTCTGCCGTCCGCGGACCTGCGCGTGATCGCGGTGCAGGCCCACGCGGGCGAAGGTGAGCACGGGGCGGCGGTGCTCGCGTTCCAGCGGGCCACCGCGGGCTTCGGTTGGTCGCGGCCGGGACGCAGCGCGCTGTTCGGCAACGTCCTCTACACGGTCATCCCCGCCGCCGACGACGCCGTCGAGTGGGTGCGGTCGCTGGTTCGCGAGCTGCCTGCGGAGGCCACCGTGCTGGCCGGCATCGGCGGGCCGGCCGAGGCGACGCAGCTGCCCACGTCAAGACAGGAAGCCGACGAATGCCTCGCGCTTTCCACCGGTTCGCCCGTCGTGTACGACGACGCGTGGGCGCAGGTCCTGCTGCACCGGCTCGCCGCCGTCGCCGAGGCAGGACGTCTGCCGACGCGCGGGCCCATATCCAATATATTGCGGTACGACGCCGAGTACGGCACGCAGTACGCGGTGACGCTCAAGGCGTGGCTCGCGGCGCAGGGCGATGTGCGGGCGGCGGCGCGGGAACTCAACGTGCACCCGAACACGCTGCGGTACCGGATGCAGAAGATGGCCGAGGTGACGCCGCTCCCCCTCGACGATCCCGACCAACGGCTCGCCATGGCCATCGCCCTGTCGATCACGCGCCACTGACGAGGCCGTGAAAGCATGTCGACCCGTGCACCCCGATCTTTCCGCTGATCTCTGCGCCCGCCTGCGCGAAGCCTTCCTGAACGCCGGCTACACCGCGGACGGCGTCGTCGACGCCCTCGGCCCGCAGGCCCACTCCGCACTCGGCCGGGGCGAGCCGGAGCCCGCCCGCCGCGCCAGCAGGGACGCCGGGTCGCTCGGCACGCTGATCCGACTGTTCCTGCTCGGCGACCAGGAGCCGGAGCAGGACGTCCGCAAGGCGCTCGCCGGTGTCGACATCGACGACGCCGTCACCAACGAGATCCTGACTGCCGACAAGAACGCAGGAGACTTCAAAGCCGGTCTCGACGTGCGGCCGTACGAGGACAACTGGTGGGTCATCGCCGACCTCGACTCCGACCTGCGTGGCGGAGCGGTCCCCGAGGACCACGTCCTCGGCGTCGGCCACGCGTCCATCAGCCTCGCCCGCGCCACCAAGCGCACGCCTGTCGGCACGTTGCTCGACCTCGGCACCGGCTGCGGCGTCCAGGCCCTGCACGCCAGCACGCACGCCGAACGCATCACCGCGACCGACCTGTCCGAGCGCGCACTGAGGCTCGCTCAGGGCACGTTCCGCATCAACGGCCTCGACGTCGAGACGCTGCAGGGCGAGTGGTTCGGCCCGGTCCGCAACCGGCGGTTCGACCAGGTTGTGTGCAATCCACCGTTCGTCGTCGGCCCTCCGCGCGTCGACTACGTGTACCGCGACTCCGGCCTCGGCGGCGACGACGCGTCGGCGCTGGTCATCCGGCAGCTGCCCGCGTTCCTCAACGAGGGCGGCGTCGGCCAGCTGCTGGCGTCGTGGGTGCACCGCAGGGGCGAGGACTGGGAGGAGAGGGTCTCGAGCTGGCTGCCGCGCGGCGGGATCGACGCGTGGTTCGTGCAGCGCGACATCGCCGAGCCCGCCCTGTACGTCGGCACGTGGCTCAAGGACGCGGGCGTCGACCCGCGCAGTCCGGAGGGGCAGCGGAAGGCCGCGGCGTGGCTGGACTGGTTCGAGCAGAACCAGGTCGACGGCGTCGGCTTCGGCTACGTGACGCTGCGGCGCACCGACGAGATGCACTCCCAGGTCGTGTGCGAGGACCTGCGCCACGCCTACGACGACCCGCTGGGCCCGGAGGCGGCGCGGTGGCTCGACAACGTCGCGTGGCTGCGCGCGAACCCCGACCTGCTGAGCCAGAGGTTCCGGGTCGCCGACACCGTCCTGCTCGAGGAGGTGTCCGAGCCGAGCGAGGAGGGCTGGCGCAAGGTCGTCGCCCGCCTGCACCGCACCGACGGGCCGGGCTGGCAGCACGAGGTCGACGAGGCGACCGCCAAGCTCGTCGCCGGCTGCACGGGTGCGCTGTCGTTGGAGGACCTGCTCGCGCTGCTCGAGTTCGCTTACGGAGAAATCGATGCAGAAGCCGCCTTGCCGATCGTTCGTGATCTCATTCGGCACGGAATGCTGATTCCGGCGTGAAAGCGGTTGTGGCGCGCGTCACAGAGGCGAGTGTGGAAGTCGAAGGGGAGATCGTCGGCGCCATCGACGAGCCCGGATTGCTGGTGCTGCTCGGCGTCCACCACGACGACTCGGCCGAGCACGCCCGCAAAATGGCGCAGAAGCTGCACGGCCTGCGCATCCTCGACGACGAGCAGTCATGTGAGTCGACCGGCGCTCCGCTGCTGGTCGTCAGCCAGTTCACCCTCTACGGAGACACGCGCAAGGGCCGCCGTCCGTCCTGGACGGCGGCCGCAAGGCCCGAGCACGCGGAACCGTTGGTGAACGCCGTCGTGCAGGAACTGCGCCAAAAGGGCGCCCGCGTCGAAACAGGACGATTCAGGGCCGAGATGAAGGTACGGAGCGTGAACGACGGTCCGTTCACCGTGCTCGTCGAGGTCTGACTAAACGGTTCTCAGCCAATCCTCAGATTAGTCGCGCAACCGCTGTGACAGCGGTGACGTCTTCAGGTCAGGAAGTCGGGAACGAATTCGGAATCGTCTTCGTTACCCAGGTATCAGCCAGCTAGCGATGGGATCCCGAGCGGGCCCGCCGCAACCGGTAACCAGGGCGCAGCGCCGCGCCGCCTTGACCGCCACGCGACTTGTCGCCGCCCGCAGCAGGGGGAGGGAGATCCATGACCGTCACGAGGATCTCCGACCGTGAAGTCGGAGAGAACACGCCTGTCGTCGACCACGACCTCGACGCGCAGGGGCCAGCAGCAGATCTGGTTCGAGTCTACCTGAACGGAATCGGCAAGACCGCGCTCCTCACCGCCGAGGAGGAGGTGGAGCTCGCCAAGCGCATCGAGGCCGGTGTGTTCGCGCAGCACGTCATGGAGACGACCAAGCGCCTCACTCCCACCCGTCGTGAAGAGCTCGGGGAGCTCGTCCGCGACGGCCGCCGCGCCAAGGACCACCTGCTCAAGGCAAACCTGCGCCTCGTCGTGTCGCTCGCCAAGCGCTACACGGGCCGCGGCATGCCGCTGCTGGACCTGATCCAGGAGGGCAACCTGGGCCTGATCCGCGCGGTCGAGAAGTTCGACTACACCAAGGGCTTCAAGTTCTCGACCTACGCGACGTGGTGGATCCGCCAGGCCATCACCCGCGGCATGGCCGACCAGGGCCGCACCATCCGCCTCCCCGTCCACCTCGTCGAGCAGGTGAACAAGCTCGCGCGGATCAAGCGCGACCTGCACCAGACGCTCGGCCGCGAGGCGACGAACGAGGAGCTCGCGAAGGAGTCGGGCCTGTCCGTCGACAAGGTCGCCGACCTGCTCGACCACGCACGTGACCCGGTATCGCTGGACATGCCGGTCGGCACGGAGGAGGACGCTCCCCTCGGTGACTTCATCGAGGACTCGGACGCGACCGACGCCGAGAGCGCCGTCATCTCCGGCCTGCTGCAGGACGACCTGCGCCGCGTGCTGGCGACCCTCGAACCGCGCGAGCAGGCCGTGATCCGGCTGCGCTACGGCCTCGAGGACGGTCAGCCCCGCACGCTGGACCAGATCGGCAAGCGGTTCGGGCTGTCGCGGGAGCGGGTGCGCCAGATCGAGCGCGAGGTCATGTCGAAGCTCCGCCAGGGCGAGCGAGCGGCGAAGCTGCGGGCGTACGCCTCGTAACTCACCCGTCCGGCAGTATTGACTTGTGACTCAACTCACGGCACGGTCGGGCGTTACCAAGCCACGCGACGCCCGTCGTCGCACACGAAGGAAGGTCGGGACGGCCGGGGGCCGCCCCGGCCTTCCGTGTTTGTGGGGCACGGAACACCGCGGTGGTCGGGGATCACATCGATACGTCCCATTGGTGGCGGTACGGTTTTCTGATCCGAACTGCACACCGTTGGAGTTGTGTACGACGTGCCCACCACTTTCGAGTACACCGACGTCCTGCCGCTCGCGAAGGACACCGAGACCGAGTACCGCCTCGTCACCTCCGACGGGGTGAAGCTGATCGAGGCCGGTGACCGCAAGTTCCTCGAGATCGCCCCCGAGACGCTGACGCTGCTGGCGAAGGAAGCCATCCGCGACATCCAGCACCTGCTGCGCCCGTCGCACCTCGCCCAGCTGCGCAAGATCATCGACGACCCCGAGGCCTCGGGCAACGACCGGTTCGTCGCCATGGACCTGCTGCGCAACGCGGCCATCTCCTCCGGTGGTGTCCTGCCGATGTGCCAGGACACCGGCACGGCGATCATCATGGGCAAGCGCTCGGAGACCGTCCTCACCGGCGGCAACGACGAGCAGGCTCTGGCCCGCGGCGTCTTCGAGGCGTACCAGGAGCTCAACCTGCGCTACTCGCAGATGGCGCCGCTGACGTTCTGGGACGAGAAGAACACCGGCACGAACCTGCCCGCGCAGATCGAGGTGTTCCACAAGCCCGGCCAGGAGCCCGTCTACGAGTTCCTGTTCATGGCCAAGGGCGGCGGCAGCGCGAACAAGACGTTCCTCTACCAGGAGACGAAGGCGGTTCTGAACCCGAAGCGCCTCGCGTCGTTCCTCGACGAGAAGCTGCGCTCGCTCGGCACCGCCGCGTGCCCGCCGTACCACCTGGCGATCGTCGTCGGTGGCCTGTCCGCCGAGCAGAACCTCAAGGTCGCGAAGCTCGCCTCGGCCCGGTACCTCGACAATCTGCCGACTGAGGGCTCGCCGTCGGGCCACGCGTTCCGCGACAAGGACCTCGAGCAGCAGGTCCTGGAGCTCACCCGCAACTTCGGCATCGGCGCCCAGTTCGGCGGCAAGTACTTCTGCCACGACGTGCGCGTCATCCGTCTCCCTCGCCACGGCGCGTCCCTGCCGGTCGGCGTCGCGGTCTCGTGCTCGGCCGACCGCCAGGCCAAGGCCCGCATCACGCCCGAGGGCGTGTTCCTGGAGCAGCTGGAGCGCGACCCGGCCCAGTTCCTGCCCGAGGTGGAGGGCGAGGACCTGTCCGACGAGGTCGTCCGCATCGACCTCACCCGGCCGATGGCGGAGATCCGCGAGGTCCTCACCAAGCTCCCGGTGAAGACCCGCGTGTCCCTCACCGGACCGCTGGTCGTGGCCCGCGACATCGCGCACGCCAAGATCAAGGAACGCCTCGACGCCGGCGAGGACATGCCGCAGTACCTCAAGGACCACCCGGTCTACTACGCCGGCCCGGCCAAGACGCCGGAGGGCTACGCGTCCGGGTCGTTCGGCCCGACGACGGCCGGGCGCATGGACTCCTACGTCGAGCAGTTCCAGGCCGCGGGCGGTTCGCTGGTGATGCTCGCCAAGGGCAACCGCTCCAAGCAGGTCACGAACGCCTGCGCGTCGCACGGCGGCTTCTACCTGGGTTCCATCGGCGGTCCGGCGGCGCGTCTGGCGCAGGACTGCATCCGCAAGGTCGAGGTGCTCGAGTACCCCGAACTCGGGATGGAAGCGGTCTGGAAGATCGAGGTCGAGGACTTCCCCGCGTTCGTCGTCGTCGACGACAAGGGCAACGACTTCTTCGCCGAGACGTCCGCACCGACCCTGCAGATCAGCTTCCGGCGCTGATCCACCCGCACACCGCAGCCGGGGCCAACCGATATATCAGTTGGCTCCGGCTGCTCTGTTTCACGGCCTTGGCAATGGGCCTTTTGACGACGTCGTCAAAAGCCCCATTGCTAAGGACCAGGTAGAAGGCGCCGCATGAATGGATGCTGGTTCCAGGTGCCGGGCGGCAGTGAACAACCGCGTCGGGTTTCCCCCCGGCGCCTAAGCCATGCGCAGCCGGTGGTGAACCGCCCACGCACCGGCCCCGACGACCAGAGCCGCCAGTGCCACGAACAGGCCGGCCTCGATGGCCTGGAACGACCAGAACCGGTCGTCCGGCTGGAACCCCACCTGACGCACGACTCCCTGCGCGCGCATGCACTCGGGGATGCCCGTGGTGCAGGCGGCGGGCGAGAACGGGGCAGGGTTGCCGGCCGCGTCCACGTAGGACGAGCTGACGATCCACGCACCGGCGGGCATCTTGTCGTCCGTCGACGTGACCGGTGTCGCGTAGGCCGGGCGCAGCGCGTTGCCCACCAACCCGATCAGCGGGACGTACGCGACCACCGTGATGACCATGGCGGCCAGCGTGTTGCGCACCAGCAGTCCGATGGTCGCACTGAGCGTGAAGGCCAGCGCCGTGTAGGCGCCGAGGGTGAGGCCCTCGATCTCGAACGTCGGCGTCACCAGCCTGCCGCCGAACATCACGGCCCGCAGCGGCGCGGACGCCCACGAGTTGAGCAGCCCGAGCAGGGTCATGCCGGCGATGACCGGCAATCCCGCCACCACGATCTTGCTCGCCCACCACCGGGTCCGGCCGATCGACTGGGTCAGGCTGAACACGTGCGTCCCGTGTTCGATCTCGCGGCCGAAGAGCGGGCCGCCGGTGAACACGCCGAGCAGCACCGGCAGAGCGAGCAGCACGAGGCGCAGGTAGTTGACGTACGTGCCGTACCGCTCGTCGACGAGCCGTTCGTCGGTGATCGACTGCGCGTCGAACCGGACGATGGTCATCACCGCGGCGAGCCCGACGATGATGCCGAGGCTGAGGAAGATCTGCAGCCGTTGCTGCCGCCACGCCACCCAGGTCATGCCGCCACCGTCCTCGCGGATCGCAGGTAGGCCAGAGCCAGTTCTTCCAGCGACGGCTCGTTGTTGTCCCAGCCGGGGACGTCGGAGGTGCGGGCGAGCACTGTCGCCTGACGTCCGGTCGTGCGCGCCTCCACGACGCCGTCCGGCAGCACCAGCTCTCGCGATCCGACCAGAACCCGGTGTTGCGTCAGCAGATCCTCGACGTCACCCTGCAACCGGACCTGCCCGTCGGCGAGCAGCAACAGGTGGTCGCAAACCCCGTCGAGGTCGGCGATCACGTGCGAGGACAGCAGCACCGTCATGCCCGTTTCGGCGACTTCGGCGAGCACGGCGTGCATGACCTCCTGTCGCGCGATGGGATCCAGGTCGGCCAGCGGCTCGTCGAGCATCACCAGCTCGGGGCGCCTTCCCATCGCGATGGCGAGCGCGACTCGGGTGCGCTGCCCGCCGGACAACGTGCCGATCTTCGCGTCGAACGGCACGCCCGCCTCACGCACGAGCCGTTGGGCGTACTGGTCGTCCCAGCCGGGGTTCAGCTTCGCTCCCGCCCGCAGCATCTCCTCGACGGTGAACCCCTTGAACAGCGGCTTGTCCTGGCCGAGGAACGCGAGCCGCCGGTTCGCGCCGTGCTTGCCGGGCGCCTGCCCGAGCACCCTGATCTCCCCGCTCGTCTGGCGCTGCAGTCCCGTGGCGATGCGCATGAGCGTGCTCTTGCCCGCGCCGTTGGGGCCGATCAGCGCCGAGATCCGGCCGGCGGGCAGTCCGAACGTGCAGTCGCGCAGCCCCCAGCCGCGTCGGTAGCGCATGGTGAGCGCCGTCGCGTCGAGCGCGATCGTGGTCAACGTCCTTCTCCTTCGTAGTGCAGGTCCAGTTCCGCTTTGACAAGAGCCTCGACGTACTCGCGGTCCAGTCCGTCCTGCCGTGCCCGTCTCATCCAGCCGGCCAGTTCCGCGCGCAACTGGTCCGCGTCCGGCTGAGCCGGTGCGGCGGACACGGACACGAACGTCCCCACCCCGCGCCGTCCCTCCGCGAGGCCTTCGCGTTCCAGCTCCCGGTATGCCTTCAGCACGGTGTTCGGGTTGATCGAGGTCGTGGTCACGACCTCCTTCACCGTGGGCAGCTGGTCCCCCGGCCGCAACAGACCCAGTCGCAGTGCGTGCTTCGTCTGGTTGACGAGCTGCTGGTAGGCGGCCACGCCGGAGCGACGGTCGATCCGGAACTCGATCACCCTTGCCTCTTTATCTAGTTAACTAGTTAAACCACTATCTACTCCGCGGCAGGGTGCCGTCAAGAAGGCGCGCGGAAGTCGGCGACCGTGCAGCAGGACCTAGGCCGTCGGTGTGGAAAGACGCCAGGCAGCAGCGACGACAGCGGTCGCATGATTTGACAACAAGGCAGCGCACGCGAGGGCGTGTGTGCGCTGCCTTGTCAACAACAAGCGAGGTAGCCGAAGCCCGCGAGATGCCTGGGGCGTCGGCGATATGCGATATATCAGCGGGTCGGCTGAAGATCCATATATCAGCCGGTCTCCTCGCGAGACTCCAGAACCAGGCGACGATCGCCCAGCGGAGCGTCCAGGCGCACGGTCAGCGGCACCTGGCGGATCTCCTGGGTGCACACCGTGCCCGGAGGCTGCTTGGTGATCGTCACGAGCGTGATCTGGACGAGCTCGGCGGACTGGGCCGTCACCTCCGCGCGGGCCTCCTTGCAGCCGCCGCCCACGCCGAAGACCTCGATGTCACGACCGTCGCCGAAGACGTACGCCTCGGAACGGTAGAGGTCTGACAACGATGTCGAGATGACCTTTTCCTTGGGCACCGGCGTGACGTTGGGCGGGACGACCGGCTTCTCCTCCGAGATCGACACCGGAGGTTGGACGGGCGCGGTGGGGTTCGCGCCGGACGAACCGGTGGAGCCGGGCGCGGACGTGCCCGAGGTGGGTGAGCCGGTTCCGGGCGCGCCCGACTGCTTGTCCGACGGGGCGCCCGACGAGCAGCCGGTGAGCACAACGGCGAGAGCAACGGCAGCGACGACGTTTCTCATGCGCACCATCCTTGCAAACCGGGCCAAGGGGCCAGGTGAACCGAGGAAGAAGAGATGCCCGGCCGGCGGGGCAGTTGCCGACCGGGCACCGTGGGGAGGAGGTCTACTTCTGTTCCTGCCGCGACGTCAACGCGACCGTGCGCTCACCAAGGGGTTCGGTGAGCTGCACCGTGAGCGGAGGGAAGCGGATGTCCATGGTGCAGGCCTGCTTGTCCAGGGGCAGCGTCTCGACGAGCTCGATCTTCACGACGCTCGCCGACTGCTCCAGCACGGACGCGCTGGCCTTCCCGCACCCGCCCTCCTGGGCGATGACACCGACGGTCTTCCCGTCTCCCTGTGTCCACACGGTGCGCGGATACTCCGACGACAAAGCGTTGGTGTCCAGCTTCGTCACCGGTTTGCCGTCCGGCGGGATCTCTCCGGGTGCGATGCCCGGTGGCACTTCAGACGGCGAGGTGGCGGTCGGCAACGTCGGACCGCCACCTGCCCCAGTGCCCGCGTTCTGCGCACTGCCACAGGCCGAGATCACCAGCAGCAGGACGCCAGTGCCAACTACGGTTCCCATGTGCCTCATGGTCAGAGGACGGAACCGCGCTCACATCGGGTTGCAGCAGTTCGCTTAACAGTTACCGGCTAACGGCTGTTACAGCCTCTCGCAGAGCTTCCAGCCGTGAAGCGGACGCGAGACCCCCGTGGTAGAGGTGGAACTCCTCCACGCCGGCGTCCAGATACGTCAGCCACTCCTTCGACAGCGCGGCACCGTCCGCGGGCTTCGGCGGCAACCCCAGCACGTACGCGGCGATCCGCGTGTCCGGAGCGACGGCGCGCAGAGCCTCGATGCCCGGCACCGCGACGTCCGGTCCGGGCCAGCACATCGTCGTCAGCACGTCGACGTCCGCACCCAGACCGCCGGCGACGGTCGCGAACGGCCCGGTTCCCCAAGGATCCGCTGTCACGTGCATACCAACGCGAACCGAAGGAGCGGCAGCACGGATCTCTCCGACCAGCTTCTGCCGCAACGACCGCACGACACCTGTCCGCACGGCCTGAACGTCTTCCGCGAGCGCACCCAACGCCTCCTCCACGGTGCCAATTTTTTGAGGTGCACCACGATCAACCCCAACCCGGACCGCTGCACGCAGGGCATCCGGGTCGGCATACAGGGCGGTGCAGGCAGAGCAGAAGCACAGCGACAACAGCTTCTGCTGCACCGCGTTCCAGTCCGTGCCGTCGGTCTTCTCGTGGTGACCACCGTGGGAGAACCCCAGCGGCCCGCAGGCCTCTAGGATGATCCCGTCCGGCGCACCGAGCTCCAGCACCTCGGACACCAGCACCGAGGTGTACTCGACGACATCGGGCTGGGCCGTGCACAACGCGTACGGGTAGCGGTCCCCGAACGCGTTCACCACGGTCACGTCCGGATGCAGGTCACCCAGGCGCGAGTTGTGCGTGAGCACGGTCCACGCGTACACCGGCAGTCCGGCAGCGCGAACCAGAGCGGCCGCTTCACCGAACGAGTCGGAACTGTCCATCCAGGACGGTTCCGCGGGCACGAGGCGGCCGAAGTTCGCCGTGCGCACGGGAAGGTAGAACGCCGCGTGCCGCGCGTCGACCAGCCGGTGCGACGGGTGCAACGGCGTCGCGGCCCGCACGGTGTGGTACGACGCGGCGAGGGCGATGGCGTCGACACCGAGTTCCTGGTACCGCGCGACGGCGTCCGGGTCACCGATCAGGTCCCACGGATAGGCGTGGACAACCGACTTCACCACCGGGGACGCTTCCTCTCGTAGCTCGGGTCGAACTGCTGCATGTACCCCGTGTCGTCACGTGACGTGATGCCGCACTTGACGTAGTTCTCGGCCAGTCGCGCCAACGCATCGCGATCCAGCGACACACCGAGGCCAGGCGACGTCGGCACCGGCACCGCGCCGTCCACAAAGGACAGCACGCCCGGCTCCACGACCTCGTCGGCCGCGTTCCACGGGTAGTGCGTGTCGCAGGCGTAGCTCAGGGTCGGCGTCGCCGCGGCCAGGTGCGTCATCGCGGCCAGCGAGATGCCCAGGTGCGAGTTCGAGTGCATCGACAGGCCGATGCCGAACGTCTGGCAGATCATGCCCAGCTGCCGCGACCGCTGCAGCCCGCCCCAGTAGTGGTGGTCGGACAGGAGCACCTGCACGGCGTCCTGTTCCACCGACGGCTTGAGGTGCTCGAACGCGACCACGCACATGTTGGTGGCCAACGGCATCGGCGCCTTCGCGGCCACCTCCGCCATACCGGAGATCTCCGGGGTCGGGTCCTCCAGGTACTCCAGCACGCCGTCGAGCTCTTCCGCGACCTTCAACGACGTCGCGGTCGACCAGGCAGCGTTCGGGTCGAGCCGCAGGGGGTGGTCCGGGAACGCCTCGCGCAGCGCGCGGATCGCCTCGATCTCCTGCTCCGGAGGGAACACCCCGCCCTTGAGCTTGATCGACCCGAACCCGTACTCGCCGATCATCTTCCGCGCCTGCGCCACGATGCCGGCGGGGTCGATCGCCTCGCCCCACTCGTCCGGCTCGGCACCGGGGTGCCCGTCCCACTTGTAGAACAGGTAGGCGGAGTACGGGACGGCGGAACGGATCGCGCCGCCCAGCAGGTCGTGCACCGGCCGCCCCAGCGCCTTGCCCTGGATGTCCAGGCACGCCACCTCGAACGGCGAGTACACGCGGTCGACGGTGCTCTCCGCGGTGATCTTCCCGGTCAGGCCGTGCTTGTCCGGCCCGACCTCACCGCCCAGCACCGCGGACACGCGCGCGTGCATCTCGTTCAACGCGAACACGTCGAGCCCGATCAGAGAGTCCACAACGGACCGTGAGCGCTCCAGGTGCGCGAGGTCGCCGTAGGTCTCCCCCAGCCCTGAAATGCCCTCGTCGGTGTGCACCTCGACGATCGTGCGCAGCGCCCACGGCTCGTGCACGCCGGCGGCGTTCAGCAGCGGCGGGTCGCGGAACGCGATCGGAGTCAGGACGATCTCGGTGATCTTCATGCCAGCAGAGCCTTGCCCGCGGCGATGATCTTGTCCAGAGCGGCCAGGTGCTCGTCGGCCGGGTCGACGAGCGGCGGCCGCACGCCACCGACGTCGAGTCCGTTCGCGCGCACCGCCGCCTTCACCAGGGCGACCGCGTAGCCGGGGACCTTGTCGCGCAGCTCGACGAGCGGCTTGTAGAACTCGTGCAGAAAACGGTTCACCAGCTCGGTGTCGCCCGCCTGCACGGCGTTGTAGAAGCCGATCGAGATCTCCGGCGCGAAGCAGAACACCGCGGACGAGTACAGCTCGACCCCGATGCCGCGGTACGCGAGCTGGGTCATCTCGGCGGTGGGCAGGCCGTTGAAGAACTGGAACGGCTTGTCGACGCCCGCGCGGACCGACAGCACGATCCGCTGCATCTGGTCGAGGTCGCCGATGCCGTCCTTGAAGCCCACGACGTTGGGGATCCGCGCGACCTCGACGGCGGTCTCCGGCGTGAACCGCGCGTTGTTGCGCTGGTACACGATGATCGGCAGCTCGGTGACCGCGGCGGCCTCCGCGACGTACCGCACGAGACCCGCGGCCGGGTTCGTCACGAGGTACGGCGGCAGCAGCAGGATGCCCTGAGCACCAGCACGTTCCGCCGCCTGGATGAACTGCTTGGTCGCGACGACCGAACCGCCCGCGCCGGCGAACACCGGGACCTTGCCCGCGGTCGCTTCGACCGCGACGGCCACCGCACGCTCGAACTCCTCCAGTCCCAGCGCGTGGAACTCGCCGGTGCCGCAGGCGGCGAACACCGCGCCCGGCCCGGCGGAGACACCGTGCTTGACGTGCTCAGCCAGCACGTCGTACGCGATGTTCCCCTCGGTGTCGAACGGGGTCACCGGGAAGAACAGCACACCATCGAGTTGCATACCAGACACTCATCCCTTGATCGCTCCGGTGGTGATCCCACGCAGGAAGGACTTCTGCAGCGACAGGTACACGACCAGGCTCGGCACCAGCGCCAGCAACGCTCCGGCCAGCACGATGCCCGTACCGACCATGTCGTCGGATCTGAGCGCGAGAAGTGCGACCGTGAGCGTGTAATCGGAGGGGTCAGCGGCGACGATCAGGGGGAGCAGGTACTGCTCCCAGATCATGTTGAAGCCGAACACGGCGATGACGCCGAGCGCGGGCTTGCACAGGGGAAGGATGATCTGCGCGAAGAGACGCAGCTCCCCGGCACCGTCCACTTTGGCCGCTTCCTCCAGTTCGGCGGGGATCTCCTTCATGAACTCCGTCATGACGAAGATGGAGAAACCCCACGCCCCCAACGGGAGGATGACGCCGAGCAGGGTGCCCTTGAGACTCACGTGCACCAGTGGTAGGTCTCCGATCACCAGCGACAGCGGGATCGCGATGACCTCCTCCGGCAACATCATCGTGGCGAGGATGACCAGCAGTGCGATGGCCTGACCGCGGAACTTCTTGCGCGCCAACGCGTAGGCGGCGAACACGCTCACCGACAGCTGCAACAGCAGGGCGCCGCCAGCGATGATCAGCGAGTTCGTCAGGTAGTGCCAGATCTTGTTCTCCGTCGCGACCTGGAAGTTGATCAGCGACGGGTTGTCCGGGATCACCGAGAGCTGGGTCGGGTCCGGGTTGTCGTCGAACGCGCCGGAGAAGATGACCAGCAACGGGCCGCAGAAAAGGATTACAGCGAGGGCGCTCAAGAGGAACCGGATGCCCCTGCTGACCCACGCGTCCTGGCGGGTGGACCAGCCGATGGCGCTGTCGAAGCGGCTCGAGTTGACGCTCATCGCGCCTCCTTCCTCCGGCGGTACCACTGAACGCTGACCGTGAGAACGAGCGTAACGAGGAAAAGCAACACCGAGCCCGCCGATGCGAGACCGGCTTCCGACTGTTCGAACGCGGTGGTGTAGACGCGGGTCATCCAGACGTCGGTCGACCCCGCCGGACCACCGCCGGTGAGCACGTACACCTCGGTGAAGACGCGCAGGCCGCGGATCGCCGCCAGCGTCAGCAGGATCGTGATGACCGGGCGCAACGCGGGCAGCGTCACGTTCCAGATCCGCTGCCACGTCGAGGCACCGTCGATCGCGGCGGCCTCGTACTGCTGGCGGTCGATGCCGGCGAGCCCGGCGAGGATGAGCACCATGTCGTACGGCGCGTGCTTCCAGATGCCGACGAACATGACCGACACCAGGGAGGTGTCGGTGTCGTGGATGTACTCCCAGGGCCCGAGGCCGACCCACGAGATGACCTCGTTGAGGAAGCCTTCCGGTGCCGGGTAGAAGAACAGCCGCCAGATCTCACCGATGACCGCGGTGGCCGCCACGACGGGCAGGAACACCGCGGACCGCACGAACCACAACGACTTGGTGTGACCTTCCAGCAGCAGTGCCAGCCAGAAGCCGATGACCATGGCGCCGATCGTCTGACCACCGGCGAGAACGAGCGTGTGCCAGCTGGCCGTCAGGAACTTCTCGTCGGACAGGATCGTCGCGTAGTTCTTGAAGCCGACGAAGATGTCGCCGAGGAACGGCCGGACCTCGAACAGCGAGAGGCGGATGCCTTCCGCCATCGGGATGAACTTGAAGACGAGGAAGATCAGCGCGGCGGGGAGCAGGAACAACCACGGGATGAAGGTGGCTCCCGTGAGGCGGCGCCGGCGGCGCCGCCTCACGGGGTGGGTTTCGACGGCACCGCCGCCACTAGCCGTCGAGCCCACGTCTCGGGTGTCGCTGGTTGACGCAACTGCCGTCACTGCGACGCCTTCTGGTTCTCAAGCTCCTTCTTCAGCGTGTCCGCCAGGGACTTGAGCTCAGCCGAGGAGTCGGCGGGGCACTTCGCGAAGATGGAGTTCAGGATCTCCGAGGTCTTCTGCCGGAAGGGCGCGAAGTTCGGAACGCTCGGGAACGGCCGCGCCTCGCTGGAGTACACGCCCGCCACGGTCGCCCAGCGCGGGTCGTTGTAGGTCGCGTTGACGTCGACGTTCTTGTTGACGGGCAGGCGGACCACCGGCTGCGGGTCGCCCTTCATGCCCGCCTGCTGCGCCTCGGGCGTGATCAGGTACTCGGCGAGCTTCTTCTGGTCCGCGGTCTTGGCGGAGCCGGCCATCAGGTAGATGTCCTCGCCCTCGCCGAGCACCGTGGCGCCGGCCGGGCCGCGCGGGGACGCGATGACCTCGTACTTGTCCTTGCCGACCGACTTGTCGAAGCGGCCGATCATGTACGGGCCCGTGAGGTAGATGCCGCTCTTGCCCGACTCGAACAGCGGGTGCGCGTCGTTGGTGCCCAGCGTCAGCGAACCGGGCTGCATGACCTTGTCCTCGCAGAAGAGCTTGCGCAGCCGCTCGACCGCCTTGGTCGACTCCGGCGAGTCGATGCCGACGGAGAACTTGCCGCCACCCTCTTCGTCCAGGATGTCGCCGCCGCCCTGCCAGATGTAGCTCGACGCCCACCACGCGAGGTAGCCGCGGTCGGTCGTGCCCGGCACGAGCATGCCGTAGGTGTCGTTCTGCCCGTTGCCATCAGGGTCGTTACGGGTGAACGCACGCGCTAGATCGTCTAACTCGTCCCACGTCGTCGGGATCGGCTTGCCGAGCTTCTCGCGCCAGTCCTTGCGGATGAGCGTGACCATCGCCTGGGTGGAGTACGGGATGGCGTAGTACTTGCCATCCGCGCCCTTCCCGTTGTTCCACGCGCGGTCGACGATGTCGTTGCCGCCCGCGACGTCCTCGCGCTTGATCTCCGTCGTCCAGCCCTGCTTGACGAAGTTGCCGAGCGAGCCGGTGTCGGTGATGACGACGTCGGGGAGGTCCTTCGACGCGGCGCGCTGCTGCACCTGCTTGTCGAAGTCGTTGAAGATCGGCTTGTAGTCGACCTGCACACCGGTCTTCTCGGTGAAGGACTTGAAGATCTTCTCGTAGACCTTCGCGGTCGCCTCCGTCGAGCGGGTCCACACCTCGAGGGGCTTGTTCGGGTCCTTGTTCGAGGACGCCGTGTTGCCACTGCTGCCGCAGCCTGCGAGCAGCAAGGCCACGCTGAGCGTGGCGAGTGTTGTGGCGGTTCTACGGCGCATCGTTGCAGCCCTTCGTGTTCAGATATGTGAACCGGGGTCGTACTTGTGAACCTGATGCAGGACTGTAAGAATCAGCACAGCAACGTGTCAAGGGCGAGTTGGGCAAGTTGCTTACCGGTTTCCAGAAGACGGCCGAGGAGGCCAGGTGGCGTCGCCGATCGACAAGGGCACGGCCCGTCCGGGCGCGGTGAAGTCCGCGGACCGCACGGTCGAGCTGCTCGAAGTGCTCTCCGCGTCCGACCGCAGGCTGACGCTCACGGAGCTGCACCGCGAGCTCAGCTATCCCAAGTCCAGCCTGTACATGCTGTTGCAGACGCTGGTCGCGCGTGGCTGGGTGGAGGTCGACTCGGACCGCGGCACCTACGGCATCGGTGTGCGCGCGCTGCTCGTCGGTACGTCCTATCTGGACCACGACCCGGTGGTGCGCGCGGCGATCCGCGTGATGGAGCAGGTCCGCCAGGAGATCAACGAGACCGTGCACCTTGCCCGTTTGGACGGCGCGGACGTCGTCTACCTGGCGAGCCGCGAGTCCGAGCACCACCTGCGGGTCGTGTCCCGCGTCGGCCGCCGGCTGCCCGCGCATTCGACGTCGCTGGGCAAGGCGGTGCTCTCGACGCGCACGCCGGAGGAGGTCGACCTGATCCTCCCGGACGTGCTGACGCCGTTGACCCCCAACACCGTGACCGATCGGGCCGCGCTGCACGAGCAGCTCGCCGGGTTCCGCAACGTCGGGTACGCCCACGAGCGCGAGGAGAACACGCCCGGACTGGGCTGCTTCGCGGTGGCGTTGCCGTACCGAAACCCCGTTCTGGACGCTATGAGTTGCTCGGTTCCTCTGGGCAGACTGGACCCCGAGCACGAGCGGCAGGTCGTCTCCGCTCTGCTGGACGCCGCCCGGACGATCACCGAGCTTCTCCGCCAGTTCGGTCGCTGAGCGCGTTCCACCGAAACATCTGCACAAGACGGAGGGGTCCAACCCGTGACCGCACGCATCCTGATCACCGGCGCCGGTGGCGGGGTGGGCACGCTCATGCGTACCCGCCTCGCGGCGCAGGGCCGCGTCCTGCGGCTGCTGGACATCGCGGAGCTACCCGCGGCGGCCGACGGCGAGAACGTCGAGCTGGTCCAGGCCTCGGTGACCGACATGGCCGCGATGGAAGCCGCGATGAAGGACGTCGACGCGGTGATCCACCTCGGCGGCCACAGCCTGGAAGAGGCGTGGGACAAGATCCTCAGCGTCAACATCGACGGCACGCACACGGTGCTGGAAGCCGCGCGGCGTCAGGGTGTTCGTCGGGTGGTTCTGGCCAGCTCGAACCACGCCGTCGGGTATCTGGAGCGGGCCGACGGTGAGGCCGGTGACTACGTCTTCCCCCGCCCGGACACCTACTACGGCGTGTCCAAGGTGGCGCTGGAGGCGTTGGGATCGCTGTACGCGGACCGCTACGGCATGGACGTGATCGCGGTCCGCATCGGTTCGTGCTTCGAGAAGCCACGTGACGTGCGGATGCTGTCGACGTGGATGTCACCGGACGACGGCGCGCGCCTGTTCGAGGCGTGTCTATCCGTTGCGTCGCCGGGATTCCGGATCGTGTGGGGCGTTTCGGACAACACGCGCGGCTGGTTCTCGCTGGACGAGGCCCGCGCGCTGGGTTACGAGCCGCAGGACGACTCCGAGGTGTTCGCGGCCGAGGTGCTGGAGAAGCACGGCGGTGAGCTCGATCCCTCGTCGTACGCGGCGAAGTACGTGGGCGGGGTCTGGTGCGGCCCCGATTTCGACACGGCAGTCAAGGAGGCAGGGCGTTGAGCCACGTCGTGCAGGGATACAACCCGCGCACCGGTGAGCCGTTCGGCGAACCGGTTGCGAAGACCCCCGACAGCGAGGTGGACCGGATCGCTTCGGCTGCGGCTGTGGCGTTCCCGGCGTGGTCGGTCGTTCCGGCGGCGGACCGCGCCGTGGTGCTGGAGAAGGTCGCGGACGCGCTGGACGCCGAGTCGTCGTTGCTGGTTTCCACGGCGGACAGCGAAACGGCGCTCGGCGTGCCGCGGCTGACGACGGAACTGAAACGCACGACGAACCAGCTGCGGTTGTTCGCGGAGGTGCTGCGCGAGGGCAGCTACGTCGAGGCCACTTTGGACTCCGCGAACCCCGACATCATTCCGCCCCGGCCGGTGCTGCGCCGGGTTCTCCGTCCTCTTGGGACGGTTGCGGTGTTCTCGGCGTCGAACTTCCCGTTCGCGTTCTCGGTGGCCGGTGGTGACACGGCTTCCGCGCTGGCGTCGGGTTGTTCCGTTGTGGTGAAGGCACATTCGGCGCACCCGTCGACCTCGCGCGAGACCGCACGGGTGGTCGTGGACGCGTTGCGCGACGCCGGCGCGCCCGAAGGTGTGTTCGGCATCGTGTACGGGACCGAGGCCGGTGTGGCGCTGGTGCAGCACCCGGTCGTCCGCGCTGTGGGCTTCACCGGGTCGACCGGTGGCGGGCGGGCGCTGTTCGACCTGGCGCAGGGCCGGCCGGACCCGATCCCGTTCTACGGCGAGCTGGGCAGCGTGAACCCGACGGTGATCCTGCCGGGTGCGGCGACCTCGGCCATCGCGGCCGGGTTCGCGCAGTCGCTGACGATGGGGGTCGGGCAGTTCTGCACGAACCCCGGTCTGGTGTTCGCGCCAGCATCGCTCGTGCCCGCGCTGGGCGAGGCCGTCGCGGCGACCGCGGGTGGCGCGATGCTCAACGAGCGGATGTGCGACTCCTACACGGCTTCGACGGACGCGCTGGCCGCCTCGGACCTGGTGTCCGTGGTGTCCACCGGTACGAAGCCGGACGAGGCGTGGGCCGTCTCGCCGCGGCTGTTCAGCGTTGAGGTGTCGGTGTTCGAGGAGAACCTCGAGAAGCTGACCGAGGAGCACTTCGGCCCGGCCGCCCTGGTCGTGACGTACTCGTCGCCGTCGGAACTGCACTCGGTGCTCGCGAAGCTGCCGGGCACGCTGACCGGCACGGTGCACGCCGCCGAGTCGGACCACGCGGAGGCAGGTGAGATCGCCGAGATCCTGCGGCGCGTCGCGGGCCGGCTGATCTTCAACGCCTGGCCGACCGGTGTCGCGGTGGCGTGGGGCCAGCACCACGGCGGACCGTGGCCGTCGACGACGAACCCGCTGCACACGTCCGTGGGCGCCACGTCGATCCGCCGCTGGATCGCCCCGGTGACGTACCAGTCGTGGCCGGACGCGTTGCTGCCGGCGGAGCTGCAGGACGCGAACCCGTTGGGCATTCCGCGCAGGGTGGACGGCGTGCTCGGCGTGCACTGAGCGTTTTCTCGGGCGTTTCTTTCGGGCGGGGCTGCCGGCGTGACGTCGGCAACCCCGCTTTTCGTTGGGGAGCGCTTGACCTTGGAGTGCGCTCACAGGTTTAGCGTTGGTCGCATGAGAGTCGCCGAGCTCGCACGTCAGGTCGGGGTCCGGCCCGACACGGTCCGGTACTACGAACGCGCGGGCCTGCTCGCACCGCCGCCGCGCACCTCGTCGGGCTACCGGCAGTACCCGTCGTCGGCCGCCGACCGGATCCGGTTCATCCGCGACTGCCAGCGCCTGGGACTGACCCTGCGTGAGATCTCGTCGTTGCTGGCCATCCGCGACACCGGCGAATGCCCGTGCGAACCGGCCGAGGAACTGCTGCGGCGCCACATCGCCGAGATCGACGCGGAACTGTCCCGGCTGACGCGACTCCGTTCAGACCTGGTGAACATGGTCGGCACCGACTGTTCACCGTGGTGCCCACCGGAGGGGAGGTGAGAGGGATGGACGACTGCTGCACCAGCTGCGACTGCTGCTGACCGAACGCTCCGTTGACCGATCCGGCGAGGCGCCCGCCGGATTCACGGCAATATATTGGATACGAGCACGCTCTGGGTTCAGCGCTTGCCGACCCTCGCAGCGATCACCTTCGCGCACTCGACCGCCTCGGCCCGTCCGGTGTCGACCTCGACGTCGTAGGTCATCCCGCGATGCACCAGATCGGCCTGGGCCTCGGCCATCCCGGACACCCGATCCCCGCGAGCGAGCTCCCTCCCCGCGGCGACGACGGCGTCACAGCGCACCCCGACCCACAACACGTCGAGCCCGTCCAGCACCTTCTCCCACCGCTGCCGTGACTCGACCCCGCCGAGGAACACGTCGTCCACGATCACCCGCGCCCCCACGCGCACCATCGCGGCAACGCCTTCCATCCACGCGTCCTCGAGCAGCCGGAACTCGGCCCCGACGCTCACCTCACCGCCGTCGGCGAACCCGATCCCCTCGGACCCGAGCTGCAACCGCGCGGGCATCACGTCGATCAACGTGTCGACCCCGATCGCCAGCCAGGCCTCGGGCAACAGCGCCTGCAGACAGCGCGCGATCCCCGACTTGCCCGAGCTGGACCCACCGTTGAGAACGATCACCTGAACACCCGACGACACAGCACCAGTCACCGGCCGACCGTACCCACGCAACCGCACCCACCACGATCGTTTTCGCCGCCCAACCGCCTCCGCTCCAGCTCAGAGCCCCTCCCGGCAACTGATATATCGGCTGATACATCAGTTGCGACCCACCTACCCCGGATGCAAAAAACGTTTGCGGACGAAGTCAAAAGACTCATTGCAAAGGTGTCGGGGACGCGCCAGGGCGTTGACGAGCGCCTCGCGGACTTTCTCCCAGGGCTCGTCAGCGACGTGCCGCGCCCGCCCGGCGCTCCTCCCGCAGCTCCCGCTGATACCCGAGGAAGTCGACCTCCAGCGTGTGCCGCTTCGACTTCACGTACCGGCTCCGCAGCGACTCCCGATACGCGGCGATCTCCGCCTTCATCTCCGGAACTGACGGCAGCCCCGCACGCCCGGACACGAGGTCGGCGATCCACTCGGACTGCGCCTCGGCGAGCGGCATGATCGCCCCGAGCGGCTGGATCAGCCCGAGGAAGTACAACCCGGGATGGTCCGGGTCCACGACCCGCCGGTACAGCGACACCTCGTTGTCCGGGGACGACACGGCGGGGAACGAGGCGGCGTCCAGGAACGGGAAGTCGACCTTGTACCCGGTGCAGTAGACGATCACGTCGACGTCCTCCCGGCTGCCGTCCGCGAACACGACCCCGGAGCCGTCCAGACGGTCGATGTTCGGCTTCACGGTGATGTCACCGTGCCCGAGCCGGGTCAGCAGGTCGTCGGACACCGTCGGGTGCGCGGCGAGGATGGCGTGTGAAGGTTCGGGCAGGCCGTAGTCGGAGAGCTTGCCGCGCGCGAGCCGCAGCATCGCCCGGAGCGAGAGCGCCTGCAGCCAGGCCGGCGCGAAGCGGGCAAGTGGCGACGTCGTCAGGTGGTCGGTCGGCATTCCGAAGAGGTACTTCGGCATGATGTGCGCGCCGCGGCGCATCGCCAGGAACGTCCGCGCGGAGACGCGTGACGACTCGACCGCGATGTCGCAGGCCGAGTTGCCGATGCCGAGCACCAGCACCTTCTTGTCCGCGAAACGCTCCGGCCTCTTGTAGAAGTGCGCGTGCATCTCCTCGCCGTCGAACGAACCGGGGAACGCGGGCTCCGGCATCCGCGGTGACCAGTGATGGCCGTTCGCGACGATTACAGAGCCATACGTTCGTGAGACCTCTTCACCGGTGTCACGATCGCGGGTGGTGACCGAATATCCACCGGATGCACCCCCGGATGCGCCCCTGGATGCGACGGTGACCGACGTGACCTCGGTCCGGAACCGGATGCGGTCGCCGAACCCGTGGTGCTTGACGAAGTCGTCGAAGTACTCGGCGATCTGGAAGTGCGACGGATACGCGGGCAGGTGCGCCGGCATCGGGAACGACTTGAACTCCATCATCTGCCGCGAGGTGTTGATGTGGAGCGAGCGGTAGGCGGAGGACATGCCGTTGTCGTTCAGGTAGCGCCAGTTGCCACCGATCTCGGACCCGGTCTCGTAGCAGTCGAACTCGATGCCGCGGGCGCCGAGCACCTGACATGCGGCGATGCCGGAAGAACCCGCCCCGATGACGCACACGCGATCCATGACGCTGAAGTATTTTCACGTTCCAAGCGGCTGTCAATCACCTGGACACGGGTAGGGCAGACGCGATCGTGGCGAAGCCTGGTCAAACCTCACCATCGCCGTGCCAGCACGAACAAGCGGTGGCCCGCTGAGTGGAACGGGGTGTGCCGCGCCCAGCCCGAGCCAATACGTTGTGCCGCATGCGAAAGCTTCTCGTGGCAGTCACGTCGGTACTGGCCTTCACGGTCTCCACGGGCACGGCGGCGGGCGCACCGCTGCCGTGCCCGGAGATCTTCGCGACGAACAACACCGCCGTCATCACCGATCCGAACGACCCGCGCCTGCGGGACAGGCTGGTCGCGTTCGACCGCGAGGTCCGCGGCATCGTGCTCGCCAACGGCGGCGTCACCACCCGCTCCACGCTGCTTGACGGCGTGTTCTGGTCGAGCAGCCTCCAGCAGACGACGTTGGAGCGGTCCCGCAAGTTCGACGTCACGCTCGGCGAGGAGAGCCTGCGCCACACCGCCTCCACGATCAGCAAGCAGTTCCGGCAGGAGTCGGTGCTCACGTTCCGCTTCCTGCCGTCGAACTCGCCGAAGGTCGACGCCGTCCAGGTCGAGGTCGACGGCATCACCGCGAAGCAGGTCCGCGAAGGCCTTCTCAACGACGCGGTTGCGCGCGAGAAGCTCGGCGGCGGCAGCGTCACGTTGCAGAACAAGGCGATCCTCATCGCGGACGTCAACGACCTGCCGACCGTGCGCGCGTTCGTCACGACCATCGGCGGCGACATGAGCAAGGCGAAGGTCCGCAGGGGCACGTGGGAGTTCGTGAGCGCCGAGACGGCCCTCGAAACTCCCCATGAAACTCCTTTGTGGATCAACAAGAGCGCAGCCTAACCTGAAGTCATGGCAGCAACCCTGATCCGCGGTCAGAACGTGGACATCCGCATGTGGACTCGACCGGACGAGGTCGAGGAGTTCGCCATGCGACAGCTCCAGAACATCTCCGCGCTGCCGTGGGCCGTCAAGCACATTGCGGTGATGCCGGACGTGCATTACGGCAAGGGCGCCACGGTGGGATCGGTGATCGCGTTGCGCGACGCCGTCTCCCCCGCGGCCGTCGGCGTGGACATCGGCTGCGGCATGACCGCCGTGCGCACCTCGCTCACGGCGAGCGACCTGCCGGAGACACTGCGCGGTCTGCGATCCCGCATGGAGGCCGTGGTCCCCGTCGGTTTCGGCCAGCACAAGGCGACCGCGTTCACTGAGAGGGACGCGTCCGACTGGGGTTCGTTCTGGAAGCGGTTCGACGACCTGACGCCGGCGGTCAAGGCGCGCGCCGACAAGGCGATGCACCAGATGGGCACGCTCGGCGGCGGCAACCACTTCCTGGAGGTCTGCCTCGACACCGACCAGCGCGTGTGGGTCATGCTGCACTCGGGGTCGCGTGGCATCGGCAACGAGCTGGCGCAGCACCACATCTCGGTGGCGCGCACCCTCGCGCACAACGCCGAGCTGCCGGACCCGGACCTCGCCGTGTTCCTCTCGGGCACGCCCGAGATGGCGGCGTACCGGCACGACCTGTACTGGGCGCAGGACTACGCACGCCGTAACCGCGCGGTCATGCTGCGTTTGGTGTGCGACGTGCTGCGCGCCGAGTTCCCGCGAGTCCTCTTCGAGGAGCCGATCTCCTGTCACCACAATTATGTGGCGGAGGAGACGCACTTCGGCGAGGACGTGCTGGTGACCCGCAAGGGCGCGATCCGCGCCGGACGTGGCGAGCTGGGCATCATTCCCGGCTCGATGGGCACCGGCTCGTACATCGTGCGCGGGCTCGGGAACCCTGACTCGTTCCAGTCGGCGTCGCACGGTGCCGGCCGGAAGATGTCGCGCAACAAGGCCCGCAAGACGTTCACCGCGCAGGATCTCGCCGCCCAGACAAGTGGTGTCGAGTGCCGCAAGGACTCCGGTGTGGTGGACGAGATTCCGGGCGCCTACAAGGACATCGACACCGTGATGGCGAACCAGTCCGACCTGGTCGAGGTGGTCGCGAAGCTCAAGCAGGTGGTTTGTATCAAGGGTTGATGTTTCCGCTGCGAGTACGTGGGAAAGCCTCCAGGACAGCAGAGTTATGGCCTGTCTTGGAGGTTTTCCATGTCAACGGGCGCCATCATCGGCCTCGTGGCCGCGGTTATCGTCGTGCTGGCGGTCCTCTTCTTCGTGCTGAGGCCCGCGATGCAGCGCAAGAAGCTGCGCGACCGCTTCGGCCCCGAATACGACCGCGCGGTCTCTGACAGTGACAGCAGAACCGCCGCGGAGAAAGAACTCGCCGAGCGGGAGCACCGCCACAGCGAGTTCGACCTGAAGCCGCTTTCCCCTGCGGCGCAGGACAGTTACCGCCGGCACTGGGCGGACGTGCAGGCCAAGTTCGTCGACTCGCCGGAGAGTGCGATCGCGGACGCCGACCGGCTCGTGACCGATCTGATGTCCGAGCGCGGCTACCCCACCGAGGGTTACGAGGCGCAGCTGAGCGTGCTGTCCGTCGAGCACGCGCGGACCCTCGACCACTACCGCAAGGCGCACGACATCTCCGAGCGCCAGGAGATCGGCGAGGCGAGCACGGAGGATCTGCGCACTGCGATGGTGCACTACCGCGAACTGTTCACGGATCTGCTCGAACACGGCGCGGGCCCGCGCAAGGACCGCGAAGCCGCGCGGAAGGAGAAGACCGATGTCTGAGGCCCCAGTGAGGAAGGCTCCGGTGACCAACGATCCCGCGTCCGCTCCTCCGCAGCAGTCGGCTCATGAGCAGCGGCAGATGCACGAGCAGCGCCAGGGAGACGACCAGCGCACGGCTCAGGAGCAGCGCACGGCCCCGGACCCCCGGTCGTCGCAGGACCCGCGCACGGCCCAGGATCCACGCACGACGCAGGACCAGCGCACTGCTCAGGATCAGCGCACGGCCCGGGACCAGCGGACCGCACAAGACGAGCGGACCGCCCAGGACCAGCGCACGATCCACGAAGAGCGGCCGTCACACGAGCAGCACGCGACCTCACAGCAGTCGGCTCGCTCCCAGCAGACCGTCGGCCGGCTGGAAGACGAGTGGCAGGCCGTGCAGTACGAGTTCGTCGACGACCCGAAGGCCGCCGTCCGCAAGGCCGACGACCTCGTGAAGCGGGCCATCGAGGAACTCACGACCCGTCACCGTTCGCTCACCGAGCAGCTCAAGGGAAACGGTGACCCACAGACCGAAGACCTGCGACTGGCGCTCCACCGCTATCGGGAACTCTTCAAGTCGCTCGTCTCCGCCAAGTGACAACTGTGTTCGATCAGTGAACCCCGGCGCCGCGGCCGTAACAGGTGGCGGCGCCGGCTGGCGTGCGGAGATCAGCTGGGCAGTTCCCTGATCTCCATCTCCAGCACGTCGATCTCGTCGCTGATGGCCTCGTCGAGCATGTCATCGAGCAGCTTTCGGCACTCCGCCGAACCGCAACGCGGCAGTCCCGCGCCGAACCGCGGCACCTGCTCCCACCACACCGCCGGGTTGTTCCAGAACGATCCCGAGCCCTGATCGACGCCCTCGAGGCACCGCAGCTTCTGGTCGCTCTCCGGAAGCGCTCGCACGAACTCGATGAACAACGCGAGTGCGTCGGGGTTGCTCACCGGGACCGCGCCGTAGCCGCGCAGGCAGTCCTCGAGCTCAGCGAGGAACTCCGTCTTGAAGGACACGGCACACCCCCGCTCCTCCGCACCGTTGCGGACATCCAGAGTTCGTACCGTCAACAGTACCTCCGCGACCTGAGCGGGAAACGAGTGCGAACGGGCGGTATCTTCCTGCACTCACACGAGGTTCCGTGACCCGCAGTCACGTCGCGGATCCGTTACGCACCCTCGTGCGTGACGTGTCGAGACACGAGGAACCCGTTGTCCAGCTTGACGATCTGCCCCACGACGAGCTTGTCGGCCGGGTCCGCACCGGACAGGCCGGTCGCGCCGGGACGGGCGAACGTCAGCCTCCCGGACGCGCCAGGGAAGTCACTCATAGTGCGCAGCTTCTGGAAAACGTCTTCCCGTGACGCCTCAACCCAGGTCGAGCGCGCGACGACGCTGACGGCGTCGTACGCGAGCAGGACGTGTCCGTTGGGGCCCGAAAGAAAAGCCCGTCTCGCGTGCCGCTTCTGCGCCGCCTCGTAGGTGGTGAAGAACTGTTGCGTCGACTGGGGAATCGACTCGTGTCCGGGTGTCCACGCGAACGTCGTGAAGTAGAGCCTTCCGTCAGCGAATCGTTTGATGTCTTCCAGATCGGTGAAGTTGGTCGTCTCCAGCTGGGTCAGGTCGTCCCCGCCGAACACCACGGGGTCGGTGCAGTTGCTGTGACTCAGCTCGGTCAGCAGTCCGCCGACCTCGGCGGCGCGGCCGGTGTAGAGGATCAACGGCTTCGGCGACTTGCCGCAGATGTCCGCCACCACGGTGCCGAGCTGAGCGGTCACCGTGTTCGCCGTCTCGTCGTAGTCGTGCTGCTCGGGCTTGAGCACCTCGCGGAACTCGTCGGCGAGATCCGCGCTGTACTCGTCACCGGTGCTGCGCACGAGGTGCACCGGGCGGTCGCGCAACGCTTCGGTGCGTTCGATGATCCGTGCGGCGACCTGGGCCTGACGGTCGTTGGCCGGGGCGATGCGGAAGAAGTAGGGCTTCTCGCTGAAGTTCGTCGACGACAAGGACGAGCCGACCATCGGGATGCCGTTCGGGTGGTCCTTCGCCGGGCCCAGGATCCCGAGTGCCGACAACGTGGTCCCGCGGCTCTGCCCGAGTCCCGTCACCGCGATCACGTTCGGGTCACGCTCGGCGTACGCGCGGATCTCGCCCGCGACCCTCTCCGCGTACTTCGACTCACCACCGAAGTTCGCGAGAACGAGACGCACCAACGGGTTGCGGCCGAGCCCGTCGAGCTGGTTCCAGTCGCGCTGGGCGAGATAGGCGCCGCGCAGCTCGTTCACCCCTGCCGACAGGTCGCGCTTCACGCGCTCGTTGGAGCTGAGCATCGTGGCGACGACGATCGTGACGACGCGGCGGTCCTTCACCTTGGCCGCGCGGTCGTTCTCCTCGGCGATGAGCTTCGCGAGCTCCTCGACCTCGGCGTCGTCGTTGTTCTGCAGCGCCGGGTCACCGTAGGCGAACCGGCCTGGTTTCTCGCTCAGGCCGATGCACTGCACGCCATCCACTTTGGACAGATTAGGTCGCTTGCCCGCGAGGTCGGCGATGAGATCGACTGGGTCGTAGATGCCGTAGCGCAGACAGTTGTTGCTGCTCTGGAGGTAGAAAGCCGCGCCGTACAACACGAGCAGCACGGCGACGAGGTAGACCGCGACGCGGCGCAACGCGTTGCGACCGGGCCAGCGTCGCGGGTACGGGTACCTGCCGATGGTGGACGAGCGCGGCAACGCCCCCGGCGGCGACGCGGGGATGTCGTTTTCGAGCACGCGTTTCGTTGTCCGGTAAGCGGTCAGGTGTTCCTCGGCGCCGTCGAGCTCCTGATGGGTGCGCAACACCCGGTCGTACATCTCGACGGTCGGGCGGACGATCCTGCTGCGGGAGCGCAGTTCCCACGTGGCGATGACCGCGTCCTCCAGCAGCCCGGTCTCAGGCCGCACCACGCGGTCGTAGCGGCGGTGAATGTTGCGTCTCGTGCCTGTTCTGAGGCGCTCCCACCACGTGCGGGGCTCCTCCTCGAACTCCGGTTCGCCCTCCCCCGGCGGCATCGGCGCCTCGGCGACGGCCGCGAGCTCGGCGATCCATCGGTCGCTGCGCTCGTCGACGTGGGGACGCAACCTGTGCGCGACGAGGTGGACTTCGCCGAGCGCGAGTGCGTGGTAGAGCGCGTCTTCGCGTTGCCCGAGGCTGTCGTAGCGGTCCTTGAGCAAACGGTGGACCTTCGTGTGCGAGAACGGCTGGCCTTCCGGCACCTCGCGAAGCCTGCGCACCAGCAGGTCGCGCAACAGCGGGTGCAGCACGAAGTTGTCGCCGTCCTGCCGCACGAAGCTGAGCTGTGCCAGCAGAGCGCGCATGTTCTCGGCCGACCACGACGCCGGCAGCAGTGCGCGGATCACGTGCCGGTCAAGCACGCGCGGGGCGGCGAGACGGGCGAAGATCTCGCGCGCCGCCTCGCGTTCCGGCATCTCCTCCGCGCCGGGAATCCGTTGGAAGAAGCGGAGAAGCAGGTAGTCGCCGACCGTGGCGTCCTGGAACGTCGTGGTCTCGTCGACCGGCAGCCGCTCGTCGAACACCGAACGCACCGACGGCAGCACCTGGTCGCGGGCGAACACGAACTGCACGAGCTGGATCGCGAGCCGCACCGCGAGCGGGTGGCCGTGCGTGACCTCCTGCAGCTCCTCGATGAGCGCCTCGGACTCGACGGTGCTGTTGCGGGTGCGGTTCCACTCGGCGAGGAACTGCCGCGTCTGCGCCAACGTGAACGGCTCCAGATGCACCGGCTTGAACACCGCTGGCACGGAATCGGCCTGTGGCGGCGCCGACTGCTTGGTGGCGATGACGAGCAGCGGCACGTGCGGTTCCTGGACGCGCCGTTCGGCGAGCAGGCTCAGGAAGTCCGTCGCCCGCGCGGCGGGCCGCGGACGTTTCGGTGGCAGGTAGGAGTCGATGCCGTCGAGCAGGTCGGCGCCGTCGAGCAGCAGCAGGCTGTTCATCCTGCGGTAGCCGCGGAACCGGTAGGCGGCCGTGATGTCGGCGAGGAACGCGGCGACCAGCAACCGGTCGATCTCCAGCGAGTCACCGGCGCGGTGGAGGCCCCACATGTGCACGAGCGCGGCGTCGAACTTCGGTCGTCCGACGTAGTTCTCGAACCACCGCAACGCACTCGCGATCCGCGGGCCGCCCAGCAGCCACCGCAACGGGCGCGGTGCGACGACCGCGAGCCCGATGAGCCGAAGCAGGAGCGGCCGCAGCACCTTGCCGAGTCCCTGGGCGGGCGGCAGCATCTCGACGACCTCGGCGGCGTCGGCGACCGCGACCAGCCTCGTCATCTGCTTGGCGGCGAGCTCCCGTGCCCGGTGGTGCGGGTCGTCGCCGATGCCCGCGCCCATCTCAGCGCCCATCTCAGCGTCCATCTCAGGGCGCAGCGCGAGGCGGGCGAGGGCGTAGCGCGGCAGCCGCATGCGGCCGAACTCGGCGTGCCGGTAGGAGCGCAGCTGCTCGGCCGCGACGTCGAGGATGTCCTTGCAGGAGCGGGAACCCGCCCGGTCGAGGTCGACCTTGGCCGTGGGGGCGTCGCGGTAGCGCCGGCGGACGTGGTCGAGCAGCGACGTCTTGCCGCTGCCGCCCGGGCCGTAGGCGACGATCACCGGCAGGGGGTGCTTGTGGCGGCGTTCGACCAGCGACTCCACCAGTGCGGTGATGTCGTCCCTGCCGACGAGCCCGATCTCCGGTTCCAGCGCCATGATCCTCAGACGCTTCGGGAACCGATCCTGTTCCGTCTCTGACGATATGGCCTAACGGTCGGCGTGCAGCCTCGCCACGAAGCTGAACCGATCACCGCGGTACAGCGACCGGGCGCGCTCGACCGGGTGCCCGTCGACGTCGTAGGAGACGCGGTGCAGCAACAGCATCGGCAGTGCGGGGTTCGTGCCGATGAGCAGCGCCTCACGGGGCGTGGCGAGCACGGTTTCGACGCGCTCCTCGGCTTCGGCGAACCGCACGCCGAGCCGTTCGGTGAGGCACGCGTAGAGCGATCCGGCCGGGTCGAGCTTCTCCAGCAGGCCGGGGAAGCGGCCGAGGCTCAGGTAGGTCGACTCGAGGCCGATGCGCTCGTCGTCGGCGAGCAGGACCCGTTCCAGGTGCACGACCGGGTCGCCGGGTTCGATCATCAGGTCGCGGGCCAGGCCGTCGTCGGCGCCGAGCTCCTCGACGGTGATCACGGTGCGGTTCGGTTCGACGCCCTGCCTGCGCATGCCTTCGGTGTAGCTGACCAGCGACAACGGCTGGACGAGCTTCGGCGGCGCGACGAACGTGCCGCTGCCCTGGCGGCGGATGAGCTTGCCTTCGAGCACGAGCTCGCTGACGGCCTGGCGGAGCGTCACGCGCGAGACGGAGAACCGTTCGGCGAGCTCGCGCTCGGACGGCAGAACGGTGCCTTCACCGAGGGTCTCGACGAGGTCGAACAGCTCTGCCTTGACCGCGTAGTAGCGCGGGACTCGGCCGTGTTCTGGGATGCCCGCGCGAACGGGTCGATCAGCGCGGTGCGGCGGGACGCGGTTCACGTGACGTGAGCCTACGTCACCTTCTGTGCGATCAGGGGGCCAGCTTCGGCGGGTCGGGGATCTTGTAGCCGGAAGATCCGATGTTGGCCTCCAGCGACTTGCGCCAGGCACCGCTGTCGATCATCTTCTGCAGCGCTGCCTGGACCTTCGACTTGCTGCCGGGGTCGTCGCGGTGCAGGCCGACGCCGTATTCCTCCTTGCTGAACGGCTCGCCGACGACCCGCAGGAGCTCGGGGTTCTGGGCTGCGTAGCCCGCGAGCAGGACGTCGTCGGTGGTGACGGCGTCGACGTTGTTGGCCAGCAGTGCCGTGACGCAGTCGCTGAACTTCGCGTACTCGACCAGGTTCACGTCCTTGGCGAACTGGTCGCGCACGTACGCGGCGGAGGTGGAGCCCGCCGTGGAGCACAGGCGCAGGCTGGCGTTGAGCGACTTCGGGCCCTCGATGCGGGTCTCGTTCATGCGCACCAGCAGGTCCTGGCCCGCGACGAAGTAGGGGCCGACGAAGTCGACGATCTCCTTGCGCTTGTCCGTGATCGAGTACGTGGAGACGACCATGTCGGCTTCACCGCTGGTCAGCAGCGTCTCCCGGTTGCCGGGCTGCGCTTCCTTCCAGGTGATGTTCTGCTCGTCGACGCCCAGCTCGTTCGCGATGAACTTGGCCACGTCGACGTCGAAACCGCGGTAGCTGCCGTCGAGCCTGCGCACCGCCATGCCCGGCTGGTCGTACGACACGGCGATGGTCATGCGGTCGTCGGCGCTGACCTTTCCCACCATGGTGGACTTGTCGCCGCCCGCGCACGAAGCGAGGAGCAGCACAGCCGCACATGTCGTCGCCACCAGGCGGAGGAGCGCTCTCGGCGTCATTCGTCCCTCTTACAGCGATTCTTCTGGTCCCACGGGCATGCGCCGACGCACCTTGGCAGCGTTGCTCGGCGATGCCGGAAACCTAGGCGGCGATGCGGCGCATGTCCATACCCTCGCGTGAATGAGACAACAGAATCGGTGCCGTAACACGATCAGCGCAGACGGCGTGGACCGGCATCGTGCAGGGACGGAGGTGGGCCGATGACGATGCGCGCGCTGCTGACGAAAGCCCCTGCGGCAGAAGCAAGAACGGGTTCGAGCTTCAGCGAGCGCACCTCCGGAAGGTCCTCCGCCAGTGCCGCCAAACGGAGCACCAGATCCTGAAGTGCTTTCAGGTCTGCGGGTTCGTCGCCGCGGTAGCCGGTCAGCAGAGGCGCTGCTTTCGGTGCCGCAACGAGTTCCGCGGCGTCGGTGTCGGTGAGGGGTACTGCCCGGTACGCGCGGTCGCCGAGGAGGTCGCTGACGAGACCTGACAGTCCGAACCAGACCAACGTGCCGAAGCTCGGGTCGTCCTGCAGGCCCAGCACGCAGCTGACTCCCTTGGGCGCCATGCGTTGCACGTACACACCCGGCTTGCCCGACAGCGCCGCGAGGTCGTGGTAGGCGGCCTTGACCGATTCCTGCTGGGCGATGTCGAGCCGGACGCCGACGAGGTCCGTGCGGTGGCGCAGGCGTTCGCTGGTGGCCTTCATCGCGACGGGGTAGCCGAGCTCGTCCGCGGCCTGGGCGGCTTCCTCGGCGCTGTGGGCGATGCGGAACGGGACTACGTCGATGCCGTAGCACGCGAGCAGTTCGACGGCTTGGTCGTCGTCGAGCCTGAGCTCGACGCTCGTCCCGTCCACAATGGACCGCGCGCGTTCGGTGTCGATGCCCTCCGGTCTGATGAAGGTGCCCTGGGGTGCGGCGCGCCAGTGGGCGTAGCGGACGGCGCGAGCCAATGCGAGAACGGCGCGTTCCGGACTGGCGTAGCTGGGAATCGAGCCCTTGCCGGGCATTTTCAGCTCGTCTGGAATGCCCTCGACCGCGAGGAACGTGGAGACGATCGGTTTCGTGCGGTGCGCGGCGTCCTTGAGCGCGCGGGCGTAGGCGGCGCCGGGGACCGCGATCGGCGGGACGAACACGACGACGAGGGCGTCGGTGTCAGGACGGTCGAGGGCCTCCTTGACCGCCTTCGCGAACTCCTCGGGGGTGGCCTGGGCGCCGACGTCGACGGGGTCGCCCGCGAGGTCGAGGTCCTGGGCCAGCAACGTGTCGGCGGCGAGCAGGCCGATGGCGGTGGAGTTGCCGACGACGGCGACGCGCTTGCCCTGGGGCAACGGCTGGTGAGCGAGCAGGAGCGCGGTGTCGAACATCTGGGCCAGCGAGTCGACCCGGATGACGCCGGCCTGCTCGAACAGCGCCTGCACGCTCGCCTCGTCGACCTTGGCGCCGGTGGCGGCGAGGCCGGGCACCACGGCGTGGCGGCCGGACTTCACCGCGACGATGGGTTTGGTGCGGCCGAGCCGGCGCGCGAGCCTCGCGAACTTGCGCGGGTTGCCGAACGACTCCAGGTAGAGCAGGACGACGTCGGTGGCGGGATCGGTCTCCCAGTACTGCAGGAGGTCGTTGCCGGAGACGTCGGCGCGGTTGCCCGCCGAGACGAACGTGGACAGGCCGAGGCCCCAGCCCGCGGCGTTGGCGAGGATGGCGGTGCCGAGGGCGCCGGACTGGCAGAAGAAGCCGGCGCGGCCGCGTGCGGGGAGCTTCGGGGCGAGGCTCGCGTTGAGGCGGACCTTGGGATCGAGGTTGAGCACGCCGAGCGCGTTGGGCCCGACGACGCGCATGCCGTGCGCTCTCGCCTCGGCAGCAAGCCTGCGTTCGGCAGACAGACCGTCCGGTCCCGTCTCGCCGTAGCCGGAGCTGACGACGACGAGCGCCTTCACGCCCTTGGCGAGGCATCCATCCATGACCTCGTCGACGCTGGCGGCGGGGACGGCGACGACGGCGAGGTCGACGTCGTCGGGGATGTCGAGCACGGTCGGATAGGCCCGCACGCCCCTGACCGCCCGGTGCTCGGCGTTGACCGGATAGACGGGGCCGGTGAAGTCGGCTTCGAGAAGGTTCTTGAGGACCGCGTGACCGATCTTGGTGGGGTCGGTGGAGGCGCCGATGACGGCGACGCTGCGCGGGTGCAGCAGGTTGTGGACGCTGCGGGCCTCGGCGGCCTGCTCACGGGCCCTGGCGACGGCGACGGACTCGTCGGTGGGGTCGATGGCGAACTCCAGGTGCAGCACGCCCTCCTCGAAGGCCCTGCTGACCTGGTAGCCGGCGTCGCGGAACACCCGGACCATCTGCCCGTTCTCGGCGAGCACCTCGGCCTCGAACCGGGTGAGCCCGACCTCTCTGGCCGCGGCGGCGAGGTGTTCGAGCAGGATGCTGCCCAGCCCGCGCCCCTGGTGGCCGTCCTCGACGACGAACGCGACCTCGGCCGAATCTCCCTGGTGATCGCCACCTTGCAGTCGGTCGAACCTGCCGACCGCGACGATGTCGTCGCCGAGCAACGCGACGAGCGCCACCCGGTCGTGGTGGTCGACGGTGCTGAACCGCTCGAGGTCCCGCTGCGGAATCCGCGGGTATGGCCCGAAGTAGCGGAAGTACCGCGTCCGCTCCGACAGCCTCCCGTGGAACTCCCTGAGCTTGTCGCCGTCGTCGGGCGTGATCGGTCGCAGGTGGACGGTGCCGCCGTCGCTGAGAACGACGTCCGCCTCCCAGTGCCGGGGGAAGTCGAACGGGTCCCGGTGCCCATCTGTGGAGCCCATTGGCTTCTAGTCCCTGGGGTCGTCCGGATCGAGTCCGTGCAACGGGAACACCGCACGACGCGTGTCCCGGATCGCCTTGTCCACTGGTTCCTCCGCGTCCCCGCCCCACGGCTGGTGCACAGGGTCGCATCCATCGGTCATCGACACAGGCAATGGCCAGTCGGGTGCGATCCGTGTCGCATGCGCCACCCAGTCCGCGGGCAACAGCCGCGCCGGGTCGACGTCGCGGTCCAGCACGGTCGCGAGCAGGTGCGTCCAGGACCGCGGCACGACCCTGAGCAGCTCGTACCCGCCGCCGCCCAGCGCGAGCCACTTGTACCCGTGCTCGTTGACCAGCTCGCGGAACGCCTGGTAGATCGCCCGGTGCCCGTCGACGCTGAGCGCCAGGTCCGCGAGCGGGTCCTCCCTGTGCGTGTCGACACCGCACTGCGTGACCAGCACCTGCGGCCGGAACGCCTTGAGCAACGCGGGCACTGTGGCGTGAAACGCCCGCAGCCACCCACCGTCCCGCGTCCCGGCAGGCAACGGCACGTTGACCGCACTCCCCTCGGCCCCCGCGCCACCGACCTCGCCGGCCCACCCGGTCCCCGGCCACAGGCTCATCGGATGCTGGTGCAACGAGATCGTCAGCACCCGCGGGTCGTCCCAGAACGCCGTCTGCACCCCGTCGCCGTGATGGACGTCGACGTCGACGTACGCGATGCGCTCGACCCCGCTGCGCAACAACCACTCGATGGCCACGGCGCAGTCGTTGTAGACGCAGAACCCCGCCGCACTGTCCGGCATGGCGTGGTGCAACCCACCGGCGATGTTGACCGCCCGGTCCGCCTCACCCGACGCGATGGCCCGAGCCGCCGCCAGCGACCCGCCCACGACCAGTGCCGAAGCCTCGTGCATCCGCTCGAACACGGGGTTGTCCGGCGTCCCCAGCCCGTGCCCGACGTCCCACCCGGCCGTCGGCGCCGCCTGCACCGCGCTCAGATATCCGGGCCGATGCACCAGCTCGATCTCTTCGTCGCTGGCAGCCGCAGGCACCCGCAGGTCGACCCCGTCCAGCACCCCGAGCTCCGTGGCGAGCCGAACCGTGAGGTCGAGCCGGACGGGGTTCAGCGGATGGTCGCCACCGAGGTCGTACCCGAGGAAGGACCTGTCCCAGACAACAGCGGCTGGCTTACCCATGACCAGCAACCTACCCACCGATCGGTCGAACCGGTGATCACGTGTTGGCCGCCACCCGTGCCCGGCACCTCCGGGCCACCTACAGTTCCTCCTCGCCGGGGCCCGAATCCGGAACCGATCTCACCGAACAGGGGTCAGAGGCGACATGCACCTGCGACCAGCGGCCATCCTCCTCGCTCTGACCCTGACCCTCGCCGCCGTCACGGGCTGCAGCGAACAGGTCAAGGGCAACGCGGTGGCCGACACCAACGCCGCCCCCGAACCCGCCGACCCCACCTCGACCTCGAAGAAGCCGCCCACCAGCACCTCGTCCACCAAGCAGGCGGACCCCACCGGCCAGAAACCGGGCGACGTGAAGATCACCACCAAGAAGAAGGCCTCCGGCCTTGAGACCTGCGGCGTCCTCAAACCCGCGGACATCGAGGCCGCCACCGGCGGCAAGTCCTCGGCGGACGGTGGCTGCATCCAGACCACGACCGGCCCGTCCACCGTCATCACCCAGATGGTCACGGTCCCGGACGTGACGGACCAGGAGGGCGAGAAGAAGCAGATCGAAATCGGCGGCAACACGGCATGGCAGGTCAGCGCCTCCAAGGAGGACTGCCAGGTCACCGTCATGCTGACCGACGACCCGGCAGTCATCACCCCGGCCTTCTCGGTGAGCGTGCTGGCGATCGAGGAGATCGACACCTGCGCCACCGCCCTGAAGCTCACCACCCAGGGCTTCGAACGCATTCCGAACGCCTGACCCGCCGGCCCGCGTCAGCCGCCGGTAGCGACTTCGCGGTCCAGCGCGCACCAGTTGGACCACGACCCGGCGTACAGCGCCGCGGGCTTCTCGGCCGACGTGATCCCAGCAACCTCCAGCGCCAGCACCACGGACGAAGCGGTCACCCCCGACCCGCAGTACGCCCCCACGGCCACGTCACCCGACACCCCGATGCCGGCGAACCGCTCAGCCAGCTCCGCCGCACCGAGCCACCGCCCGTCGGCACCGACGTGCCCGGAGGATGGCGCGTTGAGCGCACCCGGAACATGCCCGGCCTTGGGGTCAACCGGCTCGGTCTCACCGCGGTACCGAGCCGCCGCCCGCGCGTCGAGCAACACGCCCTCCTGAGCGAGCGCTGCCGCCTCGTCCGCGTCCAGCACAGGCATCTGCCCGGGCCTCACCACCACGTCACCGGCCGAGTCGCCCGACAGCACCTCAGGCTCCTCCGCGGTGACGGGCAGCCCGGCCGCCTCCCACGCGGCGAACCCGCCGTCCAGCACCGCGACCTCGCCGTACCCGGCCCACCGCAACAGCCACCACACCCGCGCCGCGACCGAGCCGTCCCCTGCGTCGTAGGCCACGACCTGACCGCCCTCGCGCACGCCCGCGCGGCGCAGCACCTCCTGCAACCGCTCCGGATCCGGCAGCGGATGCCTGCCGCCGACACCGGGCGGGGCCGACAGCTCGGTGTCCAGATCCACGTACACCGCGCCGGGCACGTGGCTGACCTCGTAGTCTTGGCGTCCGGGTGGCCCGCCAAGACGCCACCGGACGTCCAGCACGACGGTGGCCGGTCGCGCACTCAGCGCGTCGGCGAGGGCCTCAGGAGTGATCAAGGGATGCACGGCTCACATCCTGCACCCGCGTGGACACCTGTGTCCCCCGGCACGACTACCATTGACACCATACGAAGGGGAGCGGGTGTGAACGACCTCATCGACACCACGGAGATGTATCTCCGCACGATCTACGAGCTCGAAGAAGAGGGCGTCGTGCCACTGCGCGCCCGCATCGCCGAGCGTCTCGGCCAAAGTGGACCGACGGTGAGCCAGACCGTCGGCCGCATGGAGCGTGACGGCCTGGTGGTCGTGGCGGAGGACCGCCACCTCGAGCTCACCGAGCAGGGCCGCAACCTCGCGATCGCCGTCATGCGCAAGCACCGGCTCGCCGAGCGCCTCCTCGTGGACATCATCGGCCTCGAGTGGGAGCACGTGCACAGCGAGGCGTGCCGATGGGAGCACGTGATGAGCGAGGCGGTCGAGCGCAAGCTCATCAAGCTGCTCGGCAACCCCACCACCTCGCCCTACGGCAACCCGATCCCCGGCCTCGACAAGCTGGGCGACGGCGAGCCCGCCCCGCCCGCCGAGGCAGACCTGGTGCGCGTGGACGAGGTGGCCCGCCGCGGCGGCGGCCGCGTCGAGGTGCGGCGCATCGCCGAGCACGTCCAGCTGGACCCCGACCTCATGGCCGAGCTGAAGGACGCAGGCGTCGTGCCGGGCGGCACCGTGCAGGTCGAGGCGCTCGCCGGCGCCAAGGTCGTGCACGTGCGCGGCGGCAACGGCAACCTCGCCGAGCTCGACCCCGCGGTCGCCCACGCCGTCCTGGTGCTCGCCCGGTGACTCAGACGACGACACCGGCGACGAAGGCGGCCGAAGCGTTCCAGCGCCTTCACGGACGCACGCCCGAGGGAGTCTGGTCGGCCCCTGGCCGCGTCAACCTCATCGGCGAGCACACCGACTACAACGACGGCTACGTGCTGCCGTTCGCGTTGCCCCACCGCATCGCGGTCGCGGCATCGGCCCGCACGGACGGCGTGCTGACCGTCAGCACGCTCGGCGACGACGGCGGGGTGCAGGACGCGGACCCGGTCGTGGTGAGCGAGCTAGTTCCGGGGACCGTCAAGGGGTGGGCCGCGTACCCCAGCGGAGTCGCCTGGGCCCTGCGCGAGCAGGGAATCGCCGTCACCGGCGGAGCTGACCTCGTCATCGCGGGCGACGTGCCCGCGGGGGCTGGTCTCTCCTCGTCGCACGCCCTGGAGTGCGCCGTCGCGCTCGCGCTGCTCGGACTCGCCGGCGTCGACGCCGAGCGGACGGACATCGCGCGCTGGGTGCAGAGCTCCGAGAACGACTTCGTGGGCGCGCCAACCGGCATCCTGGACCAGACGGCATCGCTGTGCTGCATCGAAGCGCACGCCCTGTTTTACGACGTGCGCTCCGGCAAGCCGGAACAGGTCGCGTTCGACGCGGCTGCCAGCGGGCTCGAGGTGCTGGTCATCGACACCCGTGCCAGCCACGCTCTCGTCGACGGCGGCTACGGCGCCCGGCGAGCGGGCTGCGAACGTGCCGCCGAGATCCTCGGCGTCCCCGCGCTGCGCGACATCGACATCGCCGAACTCGACCAGACGCTCGTCCGGCTGCCCGAAGAGCTGCGTCCGCTGGTGCGGCACGTCGTGACCGAGAACGACAGGGTCCTGCGCACGGTCGAGCTGCTCCGCGCGGGCAAACTCGCCGACGTCGGCCCCCTCCTCTCGGGCTCGCACGCGAGTCTCCGGGACGACTACCGGATCTCCTGCCTCGAGCTCGACGTCGCTGTCGACTCCGCCATGGCGGCGGGTGCTCTCGGCGCGCGGATGGTCGGCGGCGGCTTCGGCGGCTCGGCCATCGCCCTCGTTCCCGTCGAGCGGCACGACGAGGTCGAACGGTCGGTGCTCGCCGGCTTCGCCTCGCGCTCGCTCACGCGGCCGAGGCTCTTCACGGCGGTTCCGTCCGCGGGCGCGGGCAGGGACCGGTAGCGAACAACGATCTTGATCAGGAATGCGAGGACTGTGGTGAAGCTGCTCGTCACGGGCGGGGCCGGATACGTCGGCAGCGTGTGCGCTGCCCGGTTGCTCGAAGCCGGGCACGAGGTGGTCGTCCTCGACGATCTCTCCACCGGCCACGAGGACGCCGTCCCTTCGGGCGCGCGCTTCATCCAGGGCGACATCGCCGAGGTGATCGGCGATGTCCTCGCTGAAGGGTTCGACGGCGTTCTGCACTTCGCGGCGAAGTCCCTCGTTGGCGAGTCCATGCAGGACCCCGGCAAGTATTGGACGGGCAACGTCCTGACGGCGATTCGCCTGCTCGACGCGATGAAGCATCACGGCACGCCGAAGCTCGTCTTCTCCTCGACCGCCGCGACGTACGGCGAGCCGCGGGAGGTGCCGATTCCCGAGACCGCTCCGACCGCCCCGACCAACACCTACGGCGCCACCAAGCTCGCCATCGACCACGCGATCACGTCGTACGCCGCGGCGCACGGCCTTGCGGCGACGAGCCTGCGGTACTTCAACGTCGCCGGCGCCTACGGCAGCATCGGCGAGCGCCACGCGACCGAGACCCACCTCATCCCGCTCGTCCTCCAGGTCGCGCTCGGGCAGCGTGAGCACATCTCGATCTACGGCGAGGACTGGCCCACCGAGGACGGCACCTGCGTCCGCGACTACATCCACGTCACGGACCTCGCGGACGCCCACCTCCTCGCGCTCGACCACGCCACCGCCGGCGAGCACCGGATCTACAACCTCGGCAACGGCACCGGCTTCTCCGTCAAGCAGGTCATCGACACCTGCCGCGAGGTCACCGGTCACCCGATCCCCGCCGTCGTCGCCCCCAGGCGCGCCGGCGACCCGGCCGTCCTGGTCGCCTCCGCCGAGCGGGCCCGCACCGACCTCGGCTGGAAGCCCGAACGCGCCGACCTCACCGGCATCGTCCGTGACGCGTGGGAGTTCACCCGCGCCCGCCACGGAGCCTGAGCCGGGATGACCGACTTCGCCTCCTTCGAGAGCTACAACGCCACCCCGCGACTCGCGTCGCTCGCGCTGTCCCCGGACGGCACCCGGCTCGTCACGGTCGTCTCGTCGCTCGCTCCTGACGGCAAGACCTGGCAGGGCGCTCTCTGGGAGGTCGACCCCTCCGGCGAGCGGGAGGCCGTCCGCCTCACCCGCTCCGCCAAGGGTGACTCCTCTCCCGTGTTCGCGCCGGACGGATCGCTGCTGTTCCTGTCTTCTCGCCCCGATCCGCTCGCGAAGCCGGGCGAGTCGAAGGAGCAGAAGGCGCTGTGGCGGCTTCCTGTTCGCGGCGAGGCCGAGGAGGTCCTGCGACCGGGCGGCGGAGTCGGTCAACTGCGTGCCGCGGGCGAGACGGTGGTGTTCACGTCGTCGGCGTACCGCTTCACGGAGTTCGGCGACGAGGACGACGCCAAGCGCAAGGCCCGCGAGGACGCGGGCGTGACAGCGATCCTGCACGAGTCGTACCCGATCAGGTACTGGGACTCCGACCTCGGCCCCGCCTACCCGCGCCTGTTCTCCGCACCTCTCGCGGACGTCCGCGCCGGGAAGGTCACCACTCTCAGCGAAGACTCCGAAAGCAGGCTCAGCGACGAGGACATCGCGCTGAGCCCAGACGGGAAGTGGGCCGTTCACGGCCACGCCGTCGACGTGAGCGCCTCCTACGGCCGCCGGATCGAACTGCGGCTCGTGGCCACGGACGGCGGCACCTCGCGTGTCATCGCTTCCGAGGACGGCTACTCGTTCGCCGACGCCACGTTCACTCCGGACTCCACCGCTGTCATCGCGATCCGGTTCCGCGAGTCCACTCCGGACTCCGCGTACCGGCGCGATCTCGTCCGCATCGACCTGGCCGGCGACTCGATCACGCCACTGGCGCCAGACTTCCAGGAGGAACCGGACCACCCGGTGGTGAGCCCGGACGGGTCCGCGGTCTTCTTCGCCGCCAGCCACCTCGGGCACCAGCCGATCTGGCGACTGGACCTGGCGACCGGCGAGATCACGAAGCTGACGGTCTCCGGCTACTACAGCGATCTGGTCGTGAGCCCGGACGGCCACACGCTCTACGCACTGCGCAATTCGGTCGACCACCCGCCACAGCCCGTGCGGTTCGCTGCCACGGGAGCCGACCAGGATCCGGAGCGCCTTCGCGCACCAGGTGCCATCGAGTCGGTGCCCGGCACCCTCACCGAGATCTCCACCGTCGTCGCCGACGGCAGGACCGTCCGCTCCTGGCTGGTGCTGCCGGAAGGGGCCTCGGCCGAGTCTCCTGCCCCGTTGGTCCTGTGGGTGCACGGCGGACCGGTCATGAGCTGGAACGGCTGGACCTGGCGCTGGAACCCCTGGCTGATGGCCGCCCGCGGCTACGCCGTCCTGCTGCCCGACCCCGCCCTGTCCACCGGATACGGACCCGACTTCATCCAGGCCGGTTGGGGCCGCTGGGGTGCCGAGCCCTACACCGACCTCATGGCCATCACGGACGTCGCGGTCGAGCGGGCCGACATCGACGCTTCCCGGACAGCGGCCATGGGCGGTTCGTTCGGCGGCTACATGGCCAACTGGATCGCCACCCAGACCGACCGGTTCCGCGCGATCGTCACCCACGCTTCCCTGTGGCACCTCGACGCGTTCTCCGGTGGCACCGACAGCTCCTACTTCTGGATGCGGGAGATGGGCGACCCCCTCACGCAGCCGGAGCGGATCCTCGCCAACTCCCCGCACCTGCGGGTCGCGGACATCAAGACCCCGATGCTCGTCATCCACGGGGACAAGGACTACCGGGTTCCGATCGGTGAGGGGCATCGGCTGTACTTCGACCTCATTCGCCACGGCGTGAATGCGAAGTACCTTTATTACCCAACCGAAAACCACTGGATTCTCACCCCCGGAAACTCTCGGGTCTGGTACGAGACGGTGTGGGCGTTCCTCGCCGAGCACGTCCTTGATCAGGACTGGGAACGACCCGAGCTGCTCTGAGAGCCGGACAACAACCGACGGGCGCTGTCCAGGTAATTGATGGACAGCGCCCTCATCTCCGCAGGCGGAAACGCGGCACTGACGGCGGCGCGCAGCAGTTTGGTCAGCGTGTGACCGGGACATGCCTCCTCCGCCGCATCGAGCGCGATGGACGCGATCCCGCCGTCGCCGCGCTGATACGCGTAGAACGCCAGCAGACAAGCGGGTTCCGCTCGTTCCGGCGCCGGGCTCGACCTGGTGAGCTCGAGCCACAGCCGTTCGGCCAGCCTGGACTTCACCTGTGCCGCGAAACCCATGCTCGCGTCTCGCACCTCGGGCACCGCCAAGGCCCTGGCCAGCGCGACGATCTCCGCGTCCGGCAACGGTCCCTTGCGCTCCTCCACGGCGTCGATCGCGTCGCGCACCCGGCGCAGTTCGACGCTCGAGTCAGGCTCGCCCGAGTTCGTCATGAGCTCGTCGAGCAACGCGGATCTGCGTTCCAGTGCCTCAGGTGGATCCAGGGCAGCGATCGCCGCCAAAGCCGCGCGTGACTCGAACGTCACGTTGCCGTCGTGCGCCGACGCGGCGGCCACAGCGGACAGCTGGGGATCCGGCAACGTCCCGTGGCAGTCGAGGTCGAAGTAGCAGAGCCACGGCGCGTCCTTCTCGCAGGACGGGAGCCAGACCGCCTCGACGACTTCGATGCCGACACCGCCCAGCCTGTGCTGGAGCGCGGTGACGAGCGGCTCGTGCGGCAGTTGCTCCGGCATGTTCGCGGACGGCGCGCACACGACCACGAGGATCACCTCGGCCGCGTCCTGTTCCAGCAGCGGTGCTTCCAGCTGGGCGGCCAGCATGCCCCTATGTCGCGGGCGCGGCAGGTCGACGCGCATGGTCATGCTGACCAGGTGGTCCTTCAGGACCAGCACGACCAGGGACTCGGCTGGATGGAATCCCATCAGGTGCGGGATCGCGGCGTAGAGGTCGCCTGCGGCGCGGAGGCGGATCGGTTTCGGGAGGGTTGTGGGCATGGGCCCACTGTGGAGGGTGGGGCTGGGAGGGAACCGGGGTGGCGGGGAAGTTGTGGACAACTCAGAGGGTGTGGACAGGTTGAGATCTTGGGCCGCTCTGGCGCGGGGTTTTGTCGGGGGTGGGTGCTACGTTGCCGCGCTTCGGCCCAGACGAGCCGAAGCGCGACATCACGTCAGAACGTCTGGAACAAGGCCCGCCAGCCGCCGACGACAGGCAGTTCCACCGACGTCCGGGCGAGATCCAGCGACAGGCCGACACCCGGCTTCGGGCGCAGCGTGTAGTCGTAGTCGCTGGAGATCAGCACGAACTCGAGCCGGTGACCGGCCTGCAGGATGTAGTCGTCAGGCACGATCGGCACGTCGACGTCGTAGAACTTGCCGGGCTTGATCGGCGACGTCTTGTCCGGCCGCTCACGGTTCTGCGGGTCTGTCGACCCACGCGTGATGACGTGCGACTTGCCGTCCGGGGCACGGTCGACGAGCAGCGTCGTCACGTTGGCCGCGGGACGGTCGAAGGCGATCCGCAGGTGCGCGGTCGACTTGCCGGACAGCCGCAACGGCTTCTCGGTCGACTTGGAGGTGTAGGAGAGCCGGTTCGGCGAGGTCGCCTGGTCGATCAACGACTCGGCCGTCTTCGTCGCGTCGTCGGTCAGCTTCTCCACACCGCGGCCGGGCAGAATCCCGAGGCCGCCCTTGGCAGATCCACCCGCTGACAGCCGCAGCCGCACGTCGGACGTGCCGGGAGCCGGCCAGTCCTTCTCGTCGACCCACGTCTTGTCCTCGCGCTGCAGCGTCGCCTTCGGTTCCTTGTCGATGCCGTTGCGGTGGCCCCAGAGGTACTGGGTGAACCAGCGGTTGAGCGTGCGCCGCCACTCGACGGATCGCAGCGTGTCGGCGTCCGTGTGCCCGGACTGGTGCAGCCAGATCTTGTGCGGCACACCGACCTTCTTCAACGCCGAGTACCACTGCTCGACGTGCGTCATCTTGACGTTCCAGTCGTTGAGGCCGTGGACCGCCAGCACGGCCGCACGCACCTTGCGGACGTCGTTGAGATAGTTCCGCTTGTCCCAGAACCTGCTGTAGTCACCGGTGATCCGGTCCTGGTCCTTCGCGATCTCGGCGATGATCGGCTTGCAGATCTCCCGGTCAGCGCGCGTGTAGACGTACTCGGCGAGCACGTCGGCGTCCTCGCCCTGGAACGTGCCGGGCGCGACGACGGCGCCGTCCGCGCGGTAGTAGTCGTACCAGCTGGAGATCGCGGCGATCGGCACGATGGCTTCCAGACCGCGCACGCCCGTGGAGGCGACCGCGTTGGGCAGCGTTCCGTTGTAGGAGACGCCCATCATTCCGGTCTTGCCGGTGGACCAGGTCGCCTTGATGGCTTCACCCGTTGCGGTACGAGCAGACGCACGACCGTTGAGCCAGTCGACGACGACACGCGCACCGATGGTCTCGTTGACGTCGCCCGTCGTCGGACAGCCCGTCGACTTGCCGGTGCCGAGCGATTCGGCGTAGACGACGGCATACCCGCGCGAGATGAAGTACGCCTCGTACCGGCCCGAGGTGATCGGGTTCGGGCCGAGGGCAGCGGTGATGCGTTCGTCGGAGGAGGACTTCAGCAAACGGCCGTTGCGCTTGTCCGGCACGTACAGCTCGACGTCGACGTTGTGGTTGGCGACGTCGTTGCCGCCCGAGAAGTACGGGCTGACCATGTAGACGACAGGAACCTTCAGACCGCGTTCGGTGGCGCGTGGCCGGACGACCTCGGTGTAGACCTCGTCGTCCTTGCCGTCGCGGTCGCTGTCGACCGGCGCACGGACCCAGAGGCTCTCCTTCACCACGTCCTTCGGGTCGAAGACGGGTTGCGCCTCGCCGTCCTTGAACACCGGCCCCTCGGCTGCGTGGGCGGTAGTGGGCAGGAATGGCAGAACTAGCACCGCGGTCAGCAGTGCGACTCTTCGTGCGCCCCTCACGAGGCACCCCCAATGCGGAATCCAGTGACAGGAATTCGCCCTGCACCCTTCCCCTTGACTGCAAGACATGTCACCCCTCGAACGGCTCTTGACCTGAGAGCATGGGCCGTGCACATTTCCGACTTCGTCCACGCGCTGCCGAAAGCCGAGCTGCACGTCCACCTCGTGGGTGCGGCCTCCCTCGACACCGTCCTCGCGCTCGCCCGCAACCACCCCGACGGGCCGGTACCGACGGACGAGGCCGCGCTGCGGGAGTTCTACGAGTTCACGGATTTTCGGCACTTCATCAACGTGTACGGCATCGTCAACGACCTCGTCACCACGGGCGAGGACGTCCGTACTCTCGTCGTCGGATACGCCCGCGACGCCGCGCGGACCAATATCCGATATGCGGAGCTGACGATCAGCGCGACGAGCCACCTGCGGGCCGGCATCGCGCCCGACGAGCTCGTCGAGGCGCTGGAGGCCGGGCTCGATGAGGCACTCGCGGAGCACGGTGTGGCGTTGCAGTGGATCTTCGACGTGCCCGGTGTGTGGGATCGCGACTGGGGCATGACGAGTGCGAGGTTCGCGACCGAGTACCGACCGGAGGGGCTGGTCGGGTTCGGGCTGGGCGGGTTCGAGTCGGACTCGCCGAGGACGAAGTTCCGAGAGGCGTTCGCGATGGCGCGCGACGCGGGGCTGCACATGGTGCCGCACGCCGGGGAGACGACGCCGCCCAGCGAGATCTGGGCTGCACTGCAGGATCTGCGTGCCGAACGGATCGGGCACGGTGTCAGTGCGGTGCAGGATCCGGTGCTGCTGCGGCATCTCGCCGACGAGGGCGTCTCCGTCGAGGTGTGCCCGACGTCGAACATCCGCACCGGTGCCGTGAAGTCGCTGGACGAGCACCCGTTGCCGCGGCTCGTGGAGGCCGGGGTGCCGGTGACGATCAGCACCGACGACCCCGGCATGTTCCACACCGACCTCGACCGCGAGTACCTGCTGTGTCACGAGCGGTTCGGGTTCAGCCGTGACGAGCTCGCCGGCCTCGCACGAGCTTCCGTGCGCGCGTCGTTCGCGCCGGCTGAGATGAAGGACCAGTTGCTGAAGGAGATCGACGGGCTATGACCGGTGCGAGCGTGGTGACGACGACGGTCGACTCCGCGGAGGCCGCGGAGTCACTGGCGAAGGGCATCGTCGAGGCACGGCTCGGCGCGTGCGTGCAGATCGTGCCGATCCGGAGCGTCTACCGGTGGGACGGCGAGGTGCGTGTCGACTCGGAATGGCAGTGCGTCGTGAAGACGGCCGCCAACCGCGCCGACGAACTCGTCGCGCACATCAAGACGCATCACGCCTATGACGTTCCCGAGGTCATCGTCACCCCCGTGGTCGGGGGCAACGACGACTACCTCGCGTGGGTCTCAGAGGAGACTTCTTAGATGGCGCGGCAACGGTTCCGTGTGCAGAACGCCGAGCCGTTGCGTCGCCCTCGTCAACGCCACGTACAGCTCGCCGGGTGACATGCGTTGTGGTTCGACGACGAGGACGACGTCGAACTCCAACCCCTTCGATGCACGCGGCGACATCCAGCCGTCGCCGATCACGGCGATCGTGCGTCCGTGGTGCGCATCGGCGTGTGCGTCGAGTTCGTCGCGCACCGCCGCCGATATATCAGTCACGCGGCGGGCCCACGGTCGTACGCCGGTCTTGCGCACCGACACCGGCGCCGACGCGTCGGGGTCGACGAGCTTCAGGACCGGCGTGGCGGCAGCCATGATCTCGCCGGGTGTGCGGTAGTTGACCTCGAGCCGGCGGTAGGTGAACCGCTCGAACACCGAACCCCAGCTCCGGACACCACCCGCTGCCTGACGCTGGGCCAGGTCGCCAACGACGGTCATGGACCTGTTGGGGCACCGGCGCAGCAGCACACGCCAGTCCATTGCGGACAGTTCTTGGGCCTCATCGACGACGACGTGGCCGTACGTCCAGGTGCGGTCGGCTGCGGCACGCTCAGCCAGAGAACGCTGATCGCGCACGTCGTGCCGGGCTGCCAGCACCTCGGCGTTGACGAAGTCGGTAACGATGTAATCGTCGTCGTCTGCCCGCTCGTCAATCGACAGGACGTCCATGACGCCGCGGGCGTACTCGAGCTGTTTAGCCTCTTCGCGTTGCGCCGCCCGTTCCGCAGACCCGTCCGAGCCGAGCAGTTCGGCCAGCTCGTCGAGCAACGGCACGTCGGACACCGTCCATGCCTCGGCGTCCTCCCGGTACAGCTCCGGCACACCGATCCGGAAGCACCGGCCCGCGTAGAGGTCGGCGAGCAACCGCTCCGGTGTGAGCTGAGGCCACAACCGGTCGACGGCGTCGCGCAGCTCCGGGCTGTGCCGGAGCTCGTGGCGCACGTCCTCCTCGATCTCCGGCCAGTCGACGCCGATCAACCGCATCGCCGGCGCGACGAGCTCCTCGGCGAGCGCAAGGAAGAAGTACTTGCGGGCGGCGTTGTGCGGCAGGCCGTAGTAGCGCGTCTTCTCGCGCGCGACGGCGGCGACGTGGGCATCGAGCGGGACGACGACGTCCTCGAGTTCGATCTCGATGGGTTCGTCCGGGAGCTCCTGCCGGTCGGCGACGGCGACGGCCAGCAGGTCTAGAACTGATATATCGCCTTTCAGCCGTTGCAGCGGCGGGGTGTCTTCGACGTCGGCGACGACGCCGGGATACAGCTCGCCAGGCGTGGCGAACACGACGTCGGTCTCCCCCAGCGACGGCAGGACGTCGCCGACGTAGTGGAGGAAGCCGATGTTGGGTCCGACGATCAACACGCCATGCCGCGAGAGGCGTTCACGGCGCGTGTACAGCAGGTACGCCACGCGGTGCAGGGCCACGGCGGTCTTGCCGGTGCCGGGGCCTCCTTCGATCACCAGGACGCCGGGGCCCGAGAAGCGGATGATCTCGTCCTGCTCGGCCTGGATGGTCGAGACGATGTCGCGCATCGTCGCGGTTCGCGGTGCGTTCAGGGCATCGAGCAGGGCGGTCGCGTCGCTCAACAGTTCGTCGTCGTGGAAGTCTCGCAGTTCGCGGTCACGGACGCGGAAGTGCCGCCGCAGCACGACGCCTTCCGGATTCGCGGCGGTCGCCGTGTAGAACGGGCGCGCCGCCGGTGCGCGCCAGTCCAGCAGGAGCGGTTCGAAGTCGTCGTCGAACAACCCGACCCGCCCGATGTAGGTGCAGTCACCCTTCTCCGAGTCGATGCGGCCGAAGCACAACCCGTCCTCCGCCGCGTGGTACTTCCTGACCTCTCCGGTCAGCACCCCGACGGCGGCCTCGCGATCCAGCCTCTGGGTGGTGGTGTCCCGCAGCACGGCCGCAAGCTTCGCGGCCGCTTTGTTCCGTTCGTGGTCGAGCCTTTCATACAGAGAGGTGATCCGTGCCTGTTCGCTCGCCAACACCTTGCCCCCTGTGATACAATAGTTCTGTCTTCCCGGAAAATTCATTCCGAAAATACAAAGCCATTCTTTGTATCACAGTTCATCGGCGCACGGAACCCTCCGCGAGATTCGAGATGAATGCGCGTGTACCGACGCACATGCGGCTGAGCTGGATCAACGCCACCCTGCACTGCGGCCACCAGGCTCGATCAGCACTACTACGGGCGATGAGGTGGCCCGTTCCGCTCGTGGTCGAGCGTGGCGATCCCAGTCAATGCAGGCGATCGAGCCGGGAGCTCCGACAATTCGTCGTCCGTCGCATCTGAAATGTACGCTTCAACAATGCGGAATGGACCTGGTCGCGGCATGAAGCTGGTCATCCTGGGCGGCGGCGGCTTCCGCGTGCCGCTGGTGTATCGCGCACTGCTCGCCGACAGGTCCCCAGGTCGCATCACCGAGGTGGTGCTGCACGACATCGACGCTTCCCGGCTCGCAGCCGTCAGCGGTGTTCTCGCGGAGCTGGCGACTGATATATCGGATGCGCCGACGGTGACGACCTCGACGGATCTCGACGAAGCGTTGCGCGGGGCGGACTTCGTGTTCTCCGCGATCCGTGTCGGAGGGCTCGCAGGACGCGCGGCCGACGAGAGCGTCGCGGCGGGGTGCGGCGTGCTCGGGCAGGAGACCGTCGGCGCCGGCGGTGTCGCATACGGGCTGCGCACCGTGCCTGTCGCGCTCGACATCGCACGCCGTATATCAGTTCACGCGCCGGACGCGTGGGTCATCAACTTCACCAACCCCGCCGGCATGGTCACCGAAGCGATGTCGGCACACCTCGGCAATCGGGTCATCGGCATCTGCGACTCCCCCGTCGGGCTCGGCAGGCGAGTGGCGCGGGCTGTCGGCGCGCATCTCGAGGACGCGTGGCTGGACTACGCCGGGCTCAACCACCTCGGCTGGTTGCGCGGGTTTCACGTGCGGGGCCGGGACGTGCTGCCGGATCTGCTGGCCGACACAGAGCGGCTGGAGTCGTTCGAAGAGGGCAAGCTCTTCGGTGCGGAGTGGTTGCGGACGTTGAGCGCTATCCCGAACGAGTACCTGCACTACTACTACTTCACGCGCGAGGCGGTGGAATCCGGCGCGTCGCGGGGTGCGTTCCTGCTGGAGCAGCAGAAGCGGTTCTACGCCGCGCCGTCGTTCGAGAGCTGGGATCGGACGCGGCTCGAACGCGAACAGACCTACATGGCCGAGACGCGCGACGATGAACGCGACGCAGACGACCTCGACGGCGGGGGCTACGAACAGGTCGCGCTCGACCTGATGCACGCCATCGCGTCCGACAACCGCACCACGTTGATCCTCAACGTTCCGAACCGGACGACGCTGTCCTGCCTGGACGCCGACGCCGTCGTCGAGGTGCCGAGCCTCGTCGACGCGAACGGCGCCCGGCCTCTCGCGGTCAGCCAGGTGCCGGACGAGGGCGTCGGACTCGTCACCGCTTTGAAGGTCGTCGAACGCGCCACCATCCGGGCCGCCATCAGTGGCGAACGTGCGCATGCGGTGAAGGCCCTCGCGCTTCATCCGCTGGTCGACTCGGTCAACGTCGCGCGCAAGATCGTCGACGCCCACCCGTTCCTGTCGGAAGCGTTTCGTGCTTGAAGTGGTTCGCCGAGCGCGACGGTGGAATTCCTGGCGTCGATCGACGTCGACAGCGTCACCGTTCGGGGCGTGAGCAGGGTCTGATGCCGAGTGGCGGTGTCCTTAACTACGCTCGTCCGCAAATGGACACCACCACCTCTCGCCGCGTGCCGCTCGTGATGGGCATCGCCGTGCTCGTGCTGCTGCTGGATCAGGCCACGAAGTTCTGGGCCGAGAGCGCGCTGACGGGTCGCGCGCCCATTCCCGTGCTCGGGGAGTTCCTGCAGCTCAGGCTCCTCTACAACCCCGGTGCCGCGTTCTCGATCGGCGCGGGGTCGACGTGGATCTTCACCATCGTCGCGGCCGTCGCCGTCGTGCTGCTCGCCCGCTACGGCATGCAGCCGCAGACCAAGCTGCGGGCGTCCGCGCTCGCGTTGATGCTGGGTGGCGCGACGACGCACCTGCTCGACCGGCTGTTCCGGCCGCCGGGCTTCGCACGTGGGCACGTCGTCGACTTCATCGACTACAACGGCTGGTTCGTGGGCAACGTCGCGGACATCGCCCTGGTCTGCGGCGCGATCCTGCTCGTGCTGCTGAGCTTCACGCCGACGAAGCAGCCTGCCGCGTGAGGGTGTCGGCTCGGCGAGTGGTCTCGGGCAGGCGGTAGCGCGGAGCGAGACGCAGCACTTCGGCGCACGCCCGGTCCAGGTCGATCTTGTGCCCGACCGAGACGAAGACGGGCTTCACGTCGTCCTGCGTCCGCAACGCCCTGCCGACGACCTCGTCGTCCATGAGGAGGTCGCTCATCGAGCCGCGAGTGCGGCCAGGCTGCTCGAAGGTTCCCATCGCGTTCTTCGCGACGCCGATGCTCGGAATCCCCGTGTGCACGCCGAGGTGGCATGCCAGACCGAACCTGCGCGGGTGCGCTAGGCCCTGACCGTCCGCAACCAACAGGTCCGGCGTGACCGTCACCTGATCGAGAGCGCGCAGCAGAACGGGCATCTCCCGGAACGCGAAGAGCCCGGCAATATATGGGAAGTCGGTGGTGTCCTCGACGACCACCTCGTTGAGGACGACCAGCGTCTTTGCATCGAACACCACGCAGACGCCGACAACTGTGTCATTGCTACGGTAGCCGACGTCCAGGCCCGCGACGGTGTTGATGTGCAGGTCAGGGGCGCTGGTGGTGATCACTTGGGTACGCAGGCACTCTTGCAGTGCGATGGCTGCGTCGATCCTGGGGTCAACCGTTCTGGGCCACTCCACGGGCGACAGTGTGCCGTGACGCGTCGTAGTGGGCGGCGAGCAGGTCATCGCCGAAGTCACCCGAATGACGACGCCACACGGTGTGGACGTGGTTGGCCTCGTTGGCCGTGTTGTCGTACTCGATGAGCAGTTCCGGGCCCTGGATGCGGTAGTAGTGGCCCTCGCCGCGGCGTAGCGAGCCCTCCCACGAGAAGTGCAGGCGCTCCGGGTCGATCCGCGCGAGCTCCTCGTCGGCGAGCTCGAACGCCAGCCGGTCTAGGTAGAAGCGGACGATGTCGACGAGGAGTTCGCCTGCGGACTTGCCGAGTTGGGCCGGCGTGACGCCGACCGGTTCGGACGGGCTGACGCGCGGGGCGTTGCCGGTGCGGATGTCGTGCGGTGCGGTCTCCGACACGACGGCCAGGCGGCGGGCGGTTGGGCCCATGCGGTCGAGCAGGTTTCGGGCGAGTTCCTCTTCGAGCCGCAACGGTTGGCCGACGACGCGGCCGCGGTAGGTGACGCGGGCCGGGTTCGCACCGAGGAAGAACGGGGTCGCCGAGACACGACCGTCGGCGACGACCACATTGACCGACAGGTGGTGTCCTTCGACGCGCCACCCCCACGGCTCGTCGCCGCCGGGCGTGCCGAAGAGCACTGTCCAGAAGTCGCCGCTGTGCCGGTCGCGGTTCCCTCCCTCGCGGTGGTCGAGCACGTCTTCCAGAGCCATCACCGCCGCGGCCTGCGCATAGGCGTGAGGGCTGAGCACGGTCGCGAGCATGCCGTGCACCGCCTTGCGCTGGTCACGCCTGAGCTCGCCGAGCACGAGACCTGGTCGTGCGCCGGGCGTGTACGCCCAGCGATGCCGGAGGTCGTCGTCGGTGACAGCGCGAATGGCGTGTTCGCGCTGGTCCCCGTCGAGCAAACCAATATATTGGTGCGTGGCGTCAGCGACGTCGTGCAGCATCATTCGAACTTATAGGCCTTCAGGTTGCGCAGCAGCAGGTAGCAGTTCTGCAGTGAGCCGGAAGTGTCGCCTAGCGAGCGGTAGATGCCCCACTTCGGGCGCAACCGGTCGTCGAGCCACGTGTCGACGTTGCTCCTCGTCGCATCGAGGACGGTGCGGCCGCCTTCGCGAACGACCCAGCGGACGCGCCCTGTGCCGTTGCCGACCTTGATCTCGACCTCGGTGTCGATCCACTTGTTGTGCAGGGGCTCGAGGTCGACGTTGCCGACGAGGACGTTGCCTTCAGTGACCTTGAACTCGATCTTCTGCACGCCACCGGTGCGGCGCAGCGACATGACCGTCACGGGCGCGGAGCCGAGGCCGGGCATCTTGGTCTGCATGATGTGCGTGAACGACGTCGTCGACTTCAACGAGCTCGGGATGAACATGGAGTAGGTCCACTTCCACGTCTCGCCGTTGTCGATCTCCAGATTGCTCCCGCCCGCCTTCATACCGCGGACCTCATTGCGCTGCCGGTCGGTCGACGTGTCCCGGTCGCGGGTGTGCATGTCGAACCGGTAGTCGTTGCCCGACGCGTAGATGTGCTTCGTGCCCGGATGCGAGCCGGCCCGGTCATCCTCGACGCCCTCGAAGGCACCGAGCCCGTCCTTGTTCGCCTGCGGGCTCCACTTGAGCTTCCAGGTAGCCGCCCGAGCGAGCCCGGAACCTGTCATGAGCAGCGGAAATGCTGCCGCTCCGCCGATCAACGCCGAACGCCGAGAGATCTCCACGTTCGTTCCTCCCCACGATCCAGGGCGGCGGATTCAGGGAAAAGGTCTGCACCAGTTCGGGTGCGGGCGTGATCACATCACTGGTTGACTCCCGAGTCAATGTTCCGGCTGATCCTCAGGGTCAACGGCAGAAGCGCCAGCGGGATCAGCACGACACCGGCGAGCGAGACCACGTTGCCGACCTGGTCGACCAGCGGCATGTGCGACAGGTGACCCAGGTGGAAGATCAGGTGCGGAACGGCGAACACCAGGTAGCCGACCAGCGCCGCCTGGATCAGCCTGCGTTCCATCGTCACGGCCGCGAACACCAGCACCGCGCACAACGCGAGGTTGAGCGAGCCGAAGTCCCGCAGCAGGTGCTCGTTGAACGGCGGGAAGTAGGCCACCCACCGGTTCGTCGGCGACGGGAAGTTGTCGTAGAAGTTCTGCGGTCCCAGCAGCGACCAGCCGCCGACGATCGCCTGGACCAGGGCGAGGAACGCGAGACCTGCTCGAAGAATGCTCATACCCGCAAGGACGAGACACAGTCTCGACTTGTGACCGGAACAGGTGTTAGAAACATTACGTAATGAAGATGCCACATGATGATGACGCCATCTGGCGCGCCCTCGCGAACCCGCTGCGGCGCGCGATTCTCGACGTCCTGCGCACTGGCCCGCGCACCACGGGTGAGCTGGTGGAGGCGCTGGAGACCAGCCGGCACGTCGTCATGCAGCACCTCGGTGTGCTTCGCGAAGCCGATCTCGTGCTCGTGGAGCCGCGGGGCCGGAAGCGGGTCAATCACCTGAATCCCGTGCCCATTCAGCAGATCCACCAACGGTGGGTCTCCCACTACGAGGAGAACTGGGCCGCGGCGCTCGTCGGCCTGAAGCACGCGGTCGAGAGCGCCGGACAGGAGGATGAGGACGTTGGCTGAACCCGGCACCGAGCTGGTGCACAGCATCGTGATCGCCGCGCCCATCGAGAAGGTGTGGGCGGAGATCACCAAACTCGACGGCAAACAGCGCGCCATGATGGACGCGGTGCTCGACTCCGAGCTCAAGCCGGGCGCGCCGCTGTACTACCGGTCGCCCGATGGCAAGCGAGTGTTCGTCGTCGGTCGTGTCGTCGAGGTCGATCCGCCGCGGCTGCTCTCCCACACTCAACGGCTCACCATGCGCGACGATCCGTGGACCGTCGTCTCGTGGGAGTTGGAAGAGGTCGACGGCGGCACGCGTGTCACGCTGCGCAACTCCGGTTGGCCCGAGGGCGTCAAGCGCCTCGACAAGGTCGACGCCACCTGGAAGGGCATCCTCGCCGCGCTCAAGCAGGTCGTCGAGTCCGGCGACGTCGGTACCGGCCTGAAGCTCCAGTACGTGATGATGCGTGCCTTCATGTGGGCGATGCCGTCGGGCACCAAGTCCGAGAACGTCCCCGAGCCGCCCGCCATCGACCCGAACGTCGGCAGGGCCCGCTGAACGTGAATCCGTCTTTGGCAATGAGTCTTTTGACGACGTCGTCAAAAGACTCATTGCTAGGGAGCTGGTCAGGGTGGGTTGATAAGCCGATATATCAGTTGGGCGGTGCGGGCGAGCGCGGATGGGACTGCCGTGTAGCTCGGTGAGGTCTGTCCAGGCGCGAGGCGGCGATCACCGGAGAACAGCGTGTCGCGTGGATGCGAGCAGGTGCGGTGGTGGTGTGAGCGGGCGTCGGGCTCATGGTCTTGCCCCACCCGCCAGACAGGCAGCGGACACCGTCGCCACCGAGCGCGGCTCGGTGGCGACGGTGTCGACGAACAGCGATGAGTTGGAAGGACGCGGTGTCAGCCCTGGGCGATGTACGCCTGCAGCTGGTCCTGCGACTGTTCCAGCTGTCCGATTCGGCTCTTCACGACGTCACCGATGCTGACGATCCCGACCAGCTGCCCGTCCGACAGAACGGGCACGTGGCGGAAGCGTCGTTCGGTCATCACGACCGTGAGGCTGTCCACCGTGTCCGACGGCGAGCAGGTGAACACGTCGGTTGTCATGATCGCCGACACGGGTGAAGACAACAGGTCAGCGCCGTGTTCGTGCAGGCGGCGCACGACGTCGCGCTCGGACACGATTCCCGCCACGCCGGACGGGCCGACTACGACGATGGCGCCGACGTTGTGTTCGGCGAGCGTTCTGAGCAGTTCGGACACGGGGACGTCCGGGTCGATTGTCGCGACCGCCGATCCCTTGGTGCGCAAAACGTCAGCGATCCTCATCTGGCGCCTCCGATCCTGTCGGTCCGGTAGCAACTCAGGCTAGATCGGATCCGGACAGAACGGGAGATCAAACCCCGAAGGGAGCAGGGGGTGCATTCGATCGAATGCACCCCCTGCGGTGTCGCGCCCGGTTCGGCGTCGGCTACGCGGATCCTCCGCGGCGACGGGTCACGAACTGGCGCGGCTGGACTGCCGGAACACGCTGCTGCGGCAGCTGGAAGTGCGTGTTCTGGTCGTTCTTGCCTCGCTTCTGCGCGCGGCGGGCGGCGCGGTTGCTCGGCTCGGGCGGGGTGGTGGCAGGCATGCGAAAGCCTCCTCGTGAAGAGGGCGTGCGAGGGCACGGCGGAAAACGGCCGTGAGAGAAGGACCCGCGGAAGGGTCACCTGGGCGACGTCAGGTCGCGGAGGCAGCGGCTGGAGCGCTGCGGGGCTTCATCAGATGAAGAACATGTCCGCAACGCTAGCGATGTCGCCTCGGCGCGCCAACCGATTTATTTGCGGGCGCGGGCGGCGGCCGCCCCGGCACCGAGCATCACGAGGATGATCGTCACCATCGCCCACTTGCGGGACTTCGTCAGCGGCGTCGTCTCGGCTTCGAGCGGAAGGTCCTTGTGGGGCTCGGTTTTCTGTCGCGCGGCGCGCACCGGCGCCGGAACCGGTTGCGGGGGAACGGAAGAAGGCGTGGCCGTCGAGGGCGGAGGCGGCGCCGGAACGGCTGGCGCCGGAGCAGGCGGCGCCTTCGGGGGCGGAACCGGAGCCGGTGGCGGCGCCGGCACCTCGGGGCGGGGCGCGGGCGGTTCGACACGGGGCGGCATCGGCGCCGGCAGGCAGCCCGCCGCGTCGATCATGCCCATCGCCGGGCCCGACGCGAGCTCCACGGCGGCGGCGCCCGTGATCCGGTAAGCGCGGCTGAGGCCCTTGTGGCTGTTGTTGATGGCGAAGACGGCGCCGGCGGGGTCGATCACCACGGCCCCGTAGGTGGATCCGCCGAGCAGCGCCGCGATCTCCGTCCTGCCCAGCACTCGGCCGGACACCGGGTCGAACGTCACGACCTCGCCCGGTCCCCCACCCGCCGCCGACACACCGGTCAGCCTGCCGTTCGGGCCCGCCGCGAAGTCGTCGAGAGTGAGGGCGGGCCAGCCCAGAACCACGGTCCGCACGATCTTGAGGTACGACGGGCTGGCAGGGTCGATGTCGATGGCGTGCAGACGGGCGTTGTCGCGCACGTAGAACGTGGTGCCGACGACCGCGCCCGCGGACACGTCGTCTGTGCGGAACCAGTGCGCGTCAACAGGTCCGAGGTCGTTGACCACCCCGTTGGTGTCGATCAGCACCACGTGCGACGGGTTCTTCCACCATGCGTGCCCTTTCGACGTGAGACCGACCAGGCGGCGCAGCGCCGTCGAGTACCCCAGCGCGTTCACCGCGTAGCCGAGACGGGCCACCTCTGTCACCCCACCGGATGACACATCCACCTTCGTGAACGTCGACAGCTCGCCTCGGTGGAGTGAACGGACTCCGAACGCCTCACAGCCCGGAGATGCGGCATGAGCAACAGCGCTGGTGAACGGCACGGAAAGCACCAAAAACGACGAGACGGCACCCAATGCGAGACTATTCCGCCGCAACCGGAATGGAGTAGCCCAATACGACAACCGGGTATTGTTGCTGTTGCCGCGCATTCCCACCTGACCATTACTCGTTAACCAGACCGTGCTGTACCGGCCACAGTAGACCGTGGTCTAATCCCACACCAGAAAGGAGCCGAATTGAGCATTTACCTCAACGGCACGCTCTGGGTTCTCGGTGCCGCGGTCATCTCGGCCGTCCTCGTCGTCATCACCCGCCGGTTCGGCTCGGACGAGGTGGCGGAGAAGAACCTGGGCGCGGGCGGTTCGGTGTTCAGCATCGTCGCCGGCCTGCACGCCGTCCTGGTCGCCTTCATCCTGATCTCGCTGTTCGACGCCTCCAACGGCGCGGAGGAACAGGTGCAGAAGGAGGCCAACGCACTCGTCGCGGTGACCTGGGCGTCCGGCTCGCTCCCGGAACCCGCGAAGTCCACAGTGGACCAGCTGGTGCGCGACTACGTCTCGACCGTCGTCGACGACGAATGGCCCCGCATGCGTGAGGGCGAGGACGTCGGCAACACGGGCTGGACCACGTTGAACCAGCTCAGGGACACGATCGCGACCGCGGCGCCGGACGGTGACTGGCAGCAGGACCGCAAGGCCGAGGCCGCGAACCAGCTGTGGCAGGTCTACCAGGCCAGGCAGGAACGGCTGGACGCGGCGGGCAACGGCGTCAACCCGGTCGTGTGGCTCGCGCTGCTGATCGGCACCGGACTGTCGCTGCTGTTCCCGTACCTGTTCGGCGGCCCGAACCTGATCTCGCAGCTGCTGATCACCATCACGCTGAGCTCGACGCTGGTTCTGCTGCTGTTCGCGATCTACCAGATGCAGAACCCGTTCAGCGGCGGCGTGCACATCCCGCCGGACGCGTTCAGCGCCGCACTGGACCGGCTGAGCTAACGCGAATCGGTCATTCCGTCCGCTTCTTCGATCTCGACGGAGAGCACTTCGCCGTCGATGACCTTCGGCAACACGTCGGTGCGGCTGAAGTAGCGATTCGCGAATGCGCCGACCGCTCTGGTCGAGGCGGCGTCGACACCACCACCGATGACGCCGCCCAGCACCGGCACACCCTTCACCGCGATACTGCCGAGCTTTTTTGTACCGTATTTTGTGATGAGTGCCGACGCGGCCTTCTTGGTGAACTGCTTGATACCGACCTTTTTGAACAGCTCGGTCCCGGCATTGCCGAGCAGGCACAGCAGGATGGCCGTCTGCACCTCTTCGCTGTCGACGTCGTGGCCGCGCAACGACGCGATGGACGCGATGAGGTGCGTCTGGATCACGTAGGCGGCCGCGACGTTCGACGGCAGCGAGATCGGCAACGTGATCAGGCCGCCGAGGTTCGTGATGAAGCCCTGCGCGCCGGCCAGCGCGACGTGGGTCCGGATGAGGTGCTTGATCGCGTCGGTCTCGTCGCCCTTCTTGACGAGCGCGTCGGACGCGGCCTCGCGGGCACTCTTGAACGGGCCGAACCCGTCCACGCCCGCACGCAGCAGGTAGTCGGCGATGCCCTGCTGGACCTTGTTCAGCTCACCCTTGGACTCAGCCACAAACCCGAGATTACGCGTCCAGCTCGCGCCACGCGGCGTCAACTGTCTGTTCCAGCAGAACCGCAATCGTGGTGGGACCGACTCCACCGGGCACGGGCGTGATCAGGGCGTCCTTCACCGCGTCGAAGTCGACGTCGCCGACGTTGCCCTCGTTGTAGCCTGCGTCGATCACCACTGCGCCGGGCTTGATCCAGTCGCCTTGGACGAACCGCGGCTTGCCCACCGCCGCGACCACGACGTCCGCGGTGCGCACGATGTCAGCGAGGCCAACGGTCTTCGAGTGGCAGATCGTGACCGTGGCGTCGCGGGCCAGCAGCAGCATCGCCGCGGGCTTGCCGAGGATCGGGCTCCGGCCGATCACGACCGCGTGCTTGCCCGCGACGTCGACGTCGTAGGCGTCCAGCAGGCGCATGATCCCACCGGGCGTGCAGGACACGAACTCGTTGTGGCCGAAGGACATTCCGGCGAACGAGTGCATCGTCACGCCGTCGACGTCCTTGTGCGGCACGATCGCCTCGAACGCCGCACGCTCGTCGACGTGATGTGGCACCGGGTGCTGCAGCAGGATGCCGTGCACGGCCGGGTCGTCCGACAGCTCACGGATCTTCGCCACGAGCTCCTCGGTCGTCGTTTCGTGCGGCAGCGCCACGTGGCGGGACTCGAGTCCCGCCTTGTGGCACCGGTTCTGCTTCATCCGCACGTACGTGACAGACGCGGGGTCGTCGCCGACGATCACGGTGGCCAGGCACGGTTTGCGGCCTGTGCGCAAGGTGTAGTCGGCGGCCTTTTCGGACGCTCGCGCAACGATGTCGCGCGCGAGCTCGGTTCCACGCATGAGGTTCGTCATCAGTTCTCAAGTGTAGTGACCGCTCCCGTGCTGCCGTCCACAGTGATCCGCTCGCCGGTCTTGATCCGCGTCACAGCCTCCCGAACCCCTACCACCGCGGGGATTCCGTACTCGCGGGCGACGACCGCGCCGTGCGAGTTCGCGCCGCCCATCTCCATCACGAGGCCGCCGGCCGTCAGGAACAACGGCGTCCAGCCCGGGTCGGTCGACGGGGCGACGAGGATCTCGCCCGGTTCGAGGTGCGCGCCGACCGGGTCCATCACGACGCGCGCGATACCGGTGATCGTGCCCGCCGACGCCGGGGTTCCTGCCAGATCGCCTTCCACAGGGCCGCCGTGGTGCACGGCTTCGGCGTCGGTGCCGTCCGACAACAGCACGCGCGGGATGTGCCGGCGCCGCATCTCGCGGTCGTACACCTCGCGACGCGCGGCCACGATCGAGCGCAGATCTCTTTCCGCGGAGCGCATTTCCTCGAAGGAGAGGAAGTACACGTCGTCGGTCTGCGTGAGCCTGCCCTGGGCCACCAGTTCGGCGCCGACGTCCGAGATCCGCTTCCGCAGCGCGCCGAACAGGGTGATGATCAGGTACTTCGGGTACTCCCGCAGGCCGGCGAGCAACCTGGTGCGGCGCAACGCGAAGCGCACGAACCAGCCGCGGCCCCACGCACGGCGGGCCAGCATTTCGATCATCGCCTCGGCTTCGGCGGCACCGCGCGCGAAGACCGCGTCAGGGGCGGCGTTGTCGTCTTCGAGCCGCAGGAAGTTCCGCACCACGCCGGTGACGTACGTCGAGTCGTCGGACCACCGCGGCAGGCCCAGGTCGATCTCCGCGACGGCGCGGTGACCCCACCTCGCCAGGAAGCGATCGAGCGCTGCGGGTCGCTCACCGTCCTGGAACTGCCGCAGCGCAACGGGATCGCGCCGGATCTCCTGTGCGAGGTCCCACATCGCCATGTCCATCTCGGTGGTGATGTTGTTCGGCAGGCCGCGCAGAACGGTCTGCAGCTCGCCCGGCTGCGTCTTCACGATCTTGCTGACGAGGCCGAGCATCGCGAACCCGACGAGCGCGGTCGGCGCGAGTCGCGGCATCACCGGGACGACGCACTGCCGCAGTGCCTGCTCGATCGAGAGGTTCGCGGACATTTCCAGGATTTCGCGTTCCATCAGCAACGCGTTCCGCACGGCCTTCTGCGGGTTCACCACCGCCTTCCAAATGGTCACCGGCACGCGGAACCGGCGCGCGAGCCGCAGCACGCGCTTGATCGCGGGCCCCGGTGAGGAGTTCGTGATCGCGAACCGCGGGTCGTCGAACAGGCCGCGCAGCACCTCCGACGAGCGTGCCTCCATCACGCCGAGCAGCCGCGTGATGAACTCGCGGCCCACCTTGCTCCGCAGCACCTTGGTGACGTCGAAGAAGATCCGCTCGCCGTTCTCCACGTAGGACCGGCTCGCCGGATCCCCGATGATGATCTCGAAGGCCGTCTTGGCGACCTCGCCGAACGCAGCCCGCCCCATCGGGGTGATCGGCCGTTCCAGGCCCTGCGCGAGGCTGAAGCAGAAGTAGACGTGGTCCCCGCCGTCGGGGTTGTCCGGCAACGGGAACAGCGTCGTGATCGGCCTCGACTGGGTGAGGTGCAGCTCGCCGTCGGCGTCGATCGCCCACTCGGTGTCCTGCGGCGCGCCGTAGTGCTGCTGCACCTTGCGGCCGAGGACGGCTAGCGCGTGGATCTGCCCGTCGGTCAGGCAGGGTTCCTCGTTCTCGTCCACCTCGACGTGCTCGGTGCCGCCTCCCGGCAGCGACCGGATGACGAACTTCTTGTCCCCCACACGCTTCTCGACGATCTCGCTGCCGTCGACGACGAAGTGGTCGGGGTTGACCGCACCGGACACGACGGCCTCGCCGAGGCCGGGGCTCGCGTCGATGACGATCTGGTCGCGCTTGCCGGTGACCGGGTTCGCGGTGAACATCACGCCGGAGATCGCGGACTGCACCATCCGTTGCACGACAACGGCGAGGTAGGTGGTGGTGTGGTCGATGCCGTTGGTCTCGCGGTAGCTGACCGCGCGGTCGGTCCACAGAGAGGCCCAGCACCGGCGCACCGCGTCGACGACCGCGTCCTCGCCGACGACGTTGAGGAACGTGTCCTGCTGGCCGGCGAAGCTCGCGAACGGCAGGTCCTCGGCCGTCGCGCTGGACCGCACGGCGACCGGCACCCGAGAGTCACCACTGTCGCCGAGCTCGCGGTACGCGTCGACGATCGCGTCGCGGATCTCCTGCGGCACAGCGGTTTCCAGCAACGTCCTGCGGGCGTTCTCCGGCGTGGTGCTCGCCAGGGCATCCGCCTCGGCGACGGCGCGATAGGCGTCCGTGGTGACGCAGAAGCTCTGCGGCACCGGCAGGCCCGCGCCGGTGAGCTCGCCGAGGTTCGCGGCCTTGCCGCCGACAACGGCCAGCATGGTGCCGTCGATGGAGCTGAAGTCGATGACGAGCGACATGGTTCCCCTCCAGGGTCCGTCTGGAGAGGAGGTTACGAGCGTCCGGCCAAAAACTCAACACGTGATGAATAAATCACACCGTTGGAGTGAAACCCCTGATCAGGGCGGCGATCTCCGCGAGGTTCTCCTCCAGGGCGAAGTGCCCGGTGTCGAACAGGTGCAGCTGCGCACCGGGCAGGTCACGCAGGTAGGCCTTGGCGCCGGGCTCGATGAAGAACGGGTCGCCCCTGCCCCACGTGATCAACGTCGAGGGCTGGTGCTCACGCAGGTAGGCCTGCCACTCCGGGTACTTGGCGACGTTGGAGTGGTAGTCGAGGACGAGGTCGACCTGGGGTTCCGGGCGCAGGTCGAGGTAGTGCTGGTCGAGCGTCCACGTGTCGGGCGAGATCGTCTCGGGGTCGCGCGCGCCTTCGAGGTAGCCGAACCTCGTGTACTCCAGCGCGAGCATGTCGCGGGCGGCCCGCGGGTCGCGGTTGGCGATGAAGTTCTTGGCCAGTTCGGAGAGGCCGTCCTCGTAGGCGTTGCCGTTCTGCACGATCAGGCCCTTGATCCACTCCGGGTGACGGCTGGCGATGCGGAAGCCGACCGGGGCGCCGAAGTCGAACACGTACATCCGGAAGCCCGTGAACCCGACGGTTTCCAGGAACTTCTCGATGGTGTCGGCGAGGAAGTCGAAGCTGTACCGCTGCTCTGGCGCGTCGCTGTGGCCGGAGCCGGGGTTGTCGGGCGCGATGACGTGGAAGTCGTCCTTGAGCTCCTCGATCAGCCGCGCGTACTGGTGCGACGCGGACGGAAAGCCGTGCAGGAGCAGGAGTTTGGGTGCGTCCGGGTCGCCGGCCTCCCGGTAGAAGATCTTGATGCCGCCGACGTCAGCGAACCGGTGCCTGGTCACATGCATCTTTGCCGTCATGACGCATTAGACTAATGGTAAGTCGCCATGTTGTACAATTAGAACGTGCTCGCACTGGACTTCGTCAACACGCTGACGGCCGAGGAGGATCGCCTGCCCCAGTGGCTGGCCGAGCAGGGTCTTCCCTGGTCGGAGGCCGTTCTGGAGCTGCGCGGCCACGTCGAGGCCGCCGTGCTCGCGGCACGGGACGGCGACGAGCCGGACCTCGCGCCGGTGAACGCGGCACTGCGCGGCGCCCCGGCGTACGAGGTGCTGTCGTGGTCCGGGTCCGTCGTGCGGACGCAGGAGCGACAGGGCGACGAGGTCTCGCGGGCGCTCGCCGTGCTGGCGGGTGCGGCGGCGGACCTGCTGACGTCACCGGCCGTGCTGAAGGTGAAGACGTGCGAGGGGCCGGGGTGCCGGTTGCTGTTCGTGCCCGCGCACCCGCGACGCCGGTGGTGCGATCCCGCGACGTGCGGGAACCGGGTGCGGGTGGCGCGGTACTACCAGCGGCACAAGGACTAGCGGCGCACCCAGTCCGGGAGGGGTTCGCGTTCGTCACGCCATTCGCGCGGCGGCGTCGCGATGATGCCGCCGACGATCGCGGCGGTGGTGTCGACGTCGCCGCCCGCCTGGACGCACGTCGTGATGGCGGCGCGGTAGTCGCCGAGGTGGCGGGCGGCGACCCAGAGCGTGAACGGCACGGTGTCCTGCGCCGTCACGCGTGAACCGTTGCCGAGAACGTATGCGGCTTCCTCGGCGGTCTGGATCCGGCGCGCTTTCTCGATCCCCTTGCGCACGAAGGAGTCTTCGAGGTGGTCGAGGACGCTTCCGAGCAGGTCCGGCGGTGGTGTGCCGGTCAGCCTGGCCTTCGCCGCGACGGCCGCCGCGTGCGCCACGGCGAGGCCGCCCATGACGCCCTCCGGGTGCTGGTGCGTGACCTCGCTGGCCCGGATCGCCTGCGTGGTCACGGTTTTCGGGTCGTCGGCGAAGTACGCGCCGAGTGGCGCGATCCGCATCGCGGCGCCGTTGCCGCACGAACCCTGACCGTTGAACGCGCTTCCGGCCGCCTCCTTCCACGGCGTGCCCTGGCGGATCTTGCGCAGGATGGTGAAAGCTCCGGCGCCGTAACCGCGATAGGGCTCGCAGCGATCGGCGAAGGTCGCCGCGAGCCGGTCCTGGTGGACGTCACCGTGATCACGGAGCTGGCGACGAGGTCGGGCAGCGAGCGGCCGACCATGAAGAACTGTGCGCATCGCCTGTCATTTTACCTTGCCCCGCAACGGATTTCAGGCGATCACGGTACCGCCGTCGACGGTGAGGATCGTGCCGGTCGCCCACGGCTGCGTCATCAGGTAGAGGTACGCGTGCGCGATCTCCTCGACCTCACCGACACGCTGGAGCGGCAACGTGGCCGCGACGTCCGCGTACAGCTGCGAGGCGTCCGGCCCCCACAACGGGCTGCGCACCACGCCGGGGCTGACCGCGTTGACCCGCACCGGCGCGAGCTCCACGGCCAGCGCCTTGGTCAGCGCCTCGACCGCGCCGCAGATGCTCGCCGCGACCGCCCAGCCCGGTCCCGGCCGGTCCTTCGCGATGCCGGTGGTGAGCGTGATGGACGTGGTGACATCAGCGGCTTTGACCGCGTCGAGCACGCTGAAGTACCTGAGGCCGAAGAAGGACCTCGCGCGGTCCCGGTCGAAGTCGGTGAGCGTCATCAGTTCGAGCGGCTCCCCCGCCGTGTAGACGAGGTGGTCGATCTGGCCGATCGCCGTGAACGCGTCCGCGACGGCGGCGGGATCGGTCAGATCGGCCGGGTGGGTGGCGATGCCGTGCTGCGGTCCTGGTTTGCGCGAGACGATCGTGACCTGAGCGCCCGCGTCCCGTGCCGCGTGCGCCGTTGCCAGGCCGATTCCCGAGGAGCCGCCGAGGATCGCGACCCGCTGTCCGTCCAGTGTGGATTTCATGGTTCCCAGCGTGCTCCGCGAAGGCGCCGGCGGTCCAAGACCTGCTCCGTCGTCTGCCATACCCTGGAGGTATGGACCTGGACCTGCGGAAGCTGCGCTACTTCGTGGCGGTCGCGGAGCACCTCGGCTTCGGGCGTGCCGCCGAGGCGCTGCACATCGCGCAGCCCGTGCTGTCCCGGCAGATCCGCGCGCTGGAGTCCGAGCTGAAGGTGCAGCTGTTCGACCGGTCGTCGAAGGGCACCCGGCTGACCCCGGCCGGTGAGCAGCTGCTGGCGGACGCACGGCCGTTGCTGGCGCAGGCGTCGGCGTTGCTGCGGCGCGTGGGTGTGGCGGACACGTTCACGGTCGGGTTCATGCCGGGCTTGATCATCACGCCCGCCGTGCGCCTGCTGGCGTCGCGGCACCCCGGGCTGCGGGTGGACGTGCTGCGGACGACGTGGGACGACCAGGTCGAGGTGATCCACGACGGGCGCGTGGACGTGAGCTACGTGCGGCTACCGGTTCCCGAGGCCGGACTGCGCCTCCTGCCGGTGTTCACCGAGCCTCGGGTGCTGGTCGTGCCGACGACGCATCGGCTGGCGGGCAAGGAAAGCGTGCTGGAGGCGGACCTCGCCGGTGAACGGCAGGTCCAGCACTCGACCCCGCCGGGGTTCCGGTCGGTCGAGGAGAAGCTGGAGCACGTCGCGCTGCACGGCGGCGTGGCCGTCCTGCCGTTGTCGACGGCGCTGTTCTACTCGCACAAGGACCTGGTGCACGTCCCGATCGAGGACATCGCGCCGAACGAGGTCGCGCTGGCGTGGGCGGAACACCGGCAGACGCCGTTGATCACCGAATTCGCAGCAGTGGTCAGCGAGATTGCCCGGCAGGGGTGAAGACGAAGCTGTCGCGGAACCCGCCGTCACCACGCCGGGTCGCCATCAGCCGCAGCTCGGGCATGAAGTGGAAGAAAACCAGCGAACCCGACCGGTCCGGGTAGCCGAGCGTCTTCGAGTACTTCGGGTTGGTGCCACCCAGCCACAGCGGCGGCTCGCCGTACTCCGCGATCACGTCGTCGAGCAGGCAGTCCTGTTCGCCCAGCACACCGGGGATCCGGCTGTCCGCGTCGAGCGACAGCCAGCCCTGCCGGTGCGCGAGATCCGCGTACACCGACGCCATGACGTCCTCGGCGCGGTGACCGAGCGCCTCGTGGACGGCGCCGCTCACCATCGCCGCGTTCGCCGCTCCGCGCTTCACCAGCGCGTCGAGCTCGGCCTGCCACCGGTCGGTGCGGTCGTCGGCGAACGCGAGCGCGTCGAGCAGGGTGAGGATCACCGGCTCGCCGCCGTACATGCCGGGGCGCCGGACAGCCGCGTTGAGCTGGCCGAGCAGGTAACCGCGTAAATCGTCGAACGAGCGCATTCCCGTTGTTCTATCAGTTGTGGCGCTGCCGGTATAACGCCGGATGGGCGGCCCCGTGCGGAGCCGCCCATCCGTCACATCACTTCAGCTCAGCTGCAGCCGGACGTGCTGCCGCAGCCCTCGCACAGGTAGCACGAGCCGGCCGGACGCATCTTCGTGCCGCAGGTCATGCACAGCGGCGCGTCAGCGGCCTTGCCCAGGTGCAGCTCGAGCAGCTCGGTCGAGCTGCCGACCTGCTTCGGAGCAGCGGTCTCGACCGCGGCCTCCACCGCCGGGGCGGCCTCGACCGAGCCGCGCAGGCCCTCCAGGTCCACATCGGACGAAGGCGCGCCGTACTCGCCCGCCACCTGCGCGGAACGCTCGTCGGCGGTGAAGATGCCGAGCTGCGCGCGCTTGTCGTACGGCAGGTAGTCGAGCGCCAGACGACGGAACAGGTAGTCCAGCACCGACGTCGCGATGCGCACGTCCGGGTCGTCGGTCATGCCCGCCGGCTCGAAGCGCAGGTTCTGGAACTTCGAGACGTAGAACTCGAGCGGGATGCCGTACTGCAGACCCACGGAGATGGACATCGAGAACGCGTCCATCACGCCGGCCAGCGTCGAGCCCTGCTTGCCCAGCTTGACGAAGATCTCGCCGAGGCCGTTGTCCGGGTAGGAACCGGCGTGCAGGTAGCCCTCCGCGCCACCGACCGTGAACGACACGGTCTGCGACGGGCGCTTCTTCGGCAGGCGCTTGCGGACCGGGCGGTACTCGACGACCGTCTCCGCGGTCTTCTTCTCCTCGGCCTTCGCGGACTTGCCCGCCGACAGCGGCTGGCCGACCTTGCAGTTGTCGCGGTAGATCGCGAGCGCCTTCAGGCCGAGCTTCCAGCCCTGGTAGTAGATCTCCTCGACGTCCTCGACGGTCGCCGTCTCCGGCATGTTGACCGTCTTGGAGATCGCGCCGGACAGGAACGGCTGCGTGGCCGCCATCATCCGCACGTGACCCATGGGCGCGATGGAACGCTCGCCCATCGCGCAGTCGAAGACCTCGTAGTGCTCGCGGCGCAGGCCCGGCGCGTCGACGACGTGGCCGTGCTCGCCGATGAACTCGACGATCGCCTCGATCTGCTCTTCCTGGTAGCCCAACGCCTTCAGCGCGCGCGGCACCGTCTGGTTGACGATCTGCATCGAGCCGCCGCCGACGAGCTTCTTGAACTTGACCAGGGCCAGGTCCGGCTCGATACCGGTGGTGTCGCAGTCCATCATCAGGCCGATGGTGCCGGTGGGGGCCAGCACGGACGCCTGGGCGTTGCGCCAGCCGTTCTTCGCGCCGATCTCCAGGGCCTGCTGCCACGCCTCGGTCGAGACCTTGTGCACCGCCGCGTCGTTCGCGTGGTACGTGCGGATGAGGTCGTTGGCGGCGGCGTGCTTGCGCATGACGCGCTGGTGCGCCGTGGCGTTGCGCTTGTAACCGTCGTACGCGCCGACGATGCCCGCGAGCTCCGCGGAACGGCGGTACGAGACACCGGTCATCAGCGAGGTGATGGTCGCGGCGAGTGCGCGGCCGCCCTCGGAGTCGTACGCGTGGCCGGTCGCCATGAGCAGCGCGCCGAGGTTGGCGTAGCCGATGCCGAGCTGGCGGAACTTGCGGGTGGTGTCCGCGATCGGCTCGGTCGGGAAGTCCGCGAAGCAGATCGAGATGTCCATCGCGGTGATGATCAGCTCGACGGCCTTGGCGAACGTGACGGCGTCGAAGCGGCCGTCGTCACCGAGGAACTTCATCAGGTTCAGCGACGCGAGGTTGCAGCTCGAGTTGTCGAGGTGCATGTACTCCGAGCACGGGTTGGACGCGGTGATGCGGCCGGACTCGGGGCAGGTGTGCCAGTCGTTGATCGTGTCGTCGTACTGGATGCCGGGGTCGGCGCACTCCCACGCGGCCTTGGCGAGCTTGCCGAACAGCTCCTTGGCGTCGACGCGCTCGATGACCTCACCGGTCTGGCGCGCGCGCAGGCCGAAGTCGCCGCCGCCCTCGTAGGCGTGCATGAACTCGTCCGACACGCGGATCGAGTTGTTCGCGTTCTGGTACTGCACCGACACGATGTCCGCGCCACCGAGGTCCATGTCGAACCCGGCGTCGCGCAGGGCACGGATCTTGTCCTCTTCGCGTGCCTTGGTCTCGATGAACTCGACGACGTCCGGGTGGTCGACGTCGAGGACGACCATCTTGGCCGCGCGGCGGGTGGCGCCACCGGACTTGATGGTGCCCGCGGACGCGTCGGCGCCGCGCATGAACGACACCGGGCCGGACGCGGTGCCGCCGGAGGACAGCAGCTCCTTCGACGAGCGGATGCGCGAGAGGTTCAGGCCGGCACCGGAGCCGCCCTTGAAGATCAGGCCCTCCTCGCGGTACCAGTTCAGGATCGACTCCATGGTGTCGTCGACCGCGAGGATGAAGCACGCGCTGACCTGCTGCGGAGAGCTGGTGCCGACGTTGAACCACACCGGTGAGTTGAAGCTGAACACCTGGTGCAGAAGCATGTAGGTGAGCTCGTGCTCGAAGATCTCCGCGTCCTGCTCGGAGCCGAAGTAGCCGTGCTCCTTGCCCGCGCCCACGTACGTCTTCACGACGCGGTCGATCAGCTGGCGCAGCGACTGCTCGCGCTTGTCGCTGCCGACGGCACCGCGGAAGTACTTGCTGGTGACGATGTTGGTGGCGTTCACCGACCAGAACTCGGGGAACTCGACACCGCGCTGCTCGAAGTTCACCGAGCCGTCGCGCCAGTTCGTCATGACGACGTCGCGGCGCTCCCAGGTGACCTCGTCGTAGGGGTGGCGGCCTTCGGTGGTGTAGACGCGCTGGACCTTCAGCGCGGCAGGCTTGGCAGCCGCCCGTGCGGCAGTCTTCTTGGCTGAACCGCCGACCGTCTCGGTCACGGTGGATCTCCCTCGTACTGGTGCTTAGAAAGATGGTGTACGCACGCGCTGTGGAGCGCGCGGATCACTGCTCGGCCGGAACGTCCTCGGCGCGAGCAGTGCGAAGATCAAGAATTTCCTTCTCGAAGTCCTCGACGGACGAGAAGGACCTGTACACGCTCGCGAAGCGGAGGTACGCAACTTCGTCGAGCTCCCTCAACGGGCCGAGGATGGCGAGGCCTACCTCGTGACTGGCGATTTCCGCGCATCCCGTCGACCGGATCGACTCTTCCACTCGCTGGGCGAGCTGCTGGAACGCGTCCTCGTCGACCGGGCGGCCCTGGCACGCCCTGCGCACGCCGACGACCACCTTGTCGCGGCTGAAGGGCTCCGTCACCCCGGAGCGCTTGACCACGGCGAGAACCGCTTCTTCGACCGTGGTGAACCTGCGGCTGCAGCTGTTGCAGGAGCGACGACGACGGATCACCTGACCCTCGTCGACCTCACGGGAATCGACCACCCGTGAGTCCGAATGACGGCAAAACGGACACCGCACGTCTGTTCACCCCTCCCCGGCGCAGCACCCGTCGCAGCAGCCGCACGAGGTTGGAGTTACCCACAACCTGTGGACTACTTACAACGGTGTAACCACTAGATGTAGGGGTAGAACCTAGATCGCAACGCAAGAGGTTGCAACTCGACACGGCGTGTCGGGCGACACTCGGATGGAGGAATCCGGGATGAACTGCGGCTACTACCCACCGACATCGCGGCGTGACCAACGAGCAACCTCAGCGACCCCCGGCCGCGTGATATTCCTGTGACACGTCACTCGGGTGGCGCAACGAGATGAGGGAGATCGTCTTGGGGTCTGGGGTGAAGAGGGCCGGCGTGCTGGCCCTGCTGGTGGCCGCGAGCGGCCTGCTGGCACCGGCGGCACACGCCGCCACCGGGTCGGTGACCGCGAGGTGCGTCGAAGGAAGCTTCAGCGGCAAGTTCACGCTGACCTACGACATCGGCACGGAGTACCAGCTGAGGAAGGGCAGGGGTGCGGCGGGTCCGTACATCGCCGACACCGGTTCGATGCACGTCCAGGTGCACCACCGCGTGGGCACGTCGCAGACCACGCTGCTCACCAAGTCGAGGACCGGCTTGAGATCGAACGAGGTCGCCGAGGTGCCCACCAACCGTTCGGTGGTGCCGCGCACGGGGCGTGCCTGGGTCGAGGTGAAGTTCGCCGACCGCAGCGGTGAGAAGTGCACTGCCAGGGCGGACCTGCGCTGAGGTATCTGCTGCTCGGGCCGGTCACGGTCCTCGGACCGGCCGGGCCAGTGCGCCCGGCCGGTCCGAAGCAGGCGTCGGTGCTGGCGGCGCTGCTGCTCAGCCCCGGCCAGGTCGTGCCGGAGGACCGGCTGATCGACCTGACGTGGGGTGAGCAGGCGCCCCGCAGCGCCCGCGGGCGGCTGCAGGTGCACGTGTCCGACCTGCGCAAGCTGATCGGCGCCGACGTGATCACGCGCGGCGCGTCCGGCTACTCGATCGAGGTCGAGCCCGGCGACCGCGACCTCGACCTGGTCGACGCCGCCGTCGCCCACGCCAGGACGCTGACCGGTGAGGCCGCCATCGCACGGCTGCGCGAGGCACTCGCGTTGTGGACGGGCACGCCGCTCGACGGCGTGAGCGACGAACTCGCCGAGCTGGAACGCCCGGCGCTGGTCGAACGACGGCTCGCGATCGTCGAGGAGCTGCACGAGCTCCAGATCGCCGCCGGTCACCACGCGGAAGCGGTGGGTGGCCTGCGCAAGCTCGTCGACGAACACCCGTACCGCGAACGGTTGCGCGCCGCGCTGATGCTGGCGCTGCACCGGTGCGGACGTGCCGCCGAGGCGCTGGAGGTCTACTCCCGGGGACACGACCTGCTGGTGTCCGAGCTCGGCATCGAACCGGGACAGGCGTTGCGCGACGCACAGCTGCGTGTCCTGCGCGGCGAGGACCAGGCTCCCACCCCGGCGATCACCGAGGTGCGGCCCGCCGAACTCCCCCTGGCCGCACGGGGTTTCGCGGGACGCGCCGCCGAGCTGGCCGCGCTGGAGGACGGCGACGACGGCGTGTGGCTGATCACCGGCACGGCCGGTGTCGGCAAGACCGCGCTCGCCGTGCGGTGGGCGCACGCGGCCCGCGACCGCTACCCCGACGGGCAGCTGTACGTGAACCTGCGCGGGTTCGACGCCGACGACGAACCGCTCACCCCGACCGCCGCGCTGGCGCAGCTGCTACGTGCACTCGGCGCCACACCGTCCGAATCGGACGACCAAAGTGGACTTTTCCGGTCACTGCTCGCGGACCGCAAGGCGTTGGTGGTGCTGGACAACGCGCGTGACGCCGCCCAGGTGCTGCCGCTGCTGCCGTCGTCCGGCCGCGTGCTGGTGACCAGCAGGCACCGGCTGGGTGACCTGGTCGCCCGCACCGGTGCCCGCACGATCACCCTGACGCAGCTGCCGGTGCGGGACTCGCACGCGCTGCTCGTCGCGGCGCTCGGCGCGGACCGCGTGGCGGCCGAACCCGCTGCCGCAGCCGAGCTGGCCGAGGTGTGCGGGCACCATCCGCTGGCGTTGCGGATCGCCGCCGCCGGCGTGTGCACGAGCATCGGGTCAACGGTCGCGGAGTTGCGCGCGGACCCGTTGCTCGCCTTCGACGGGGCGGAGCAGAGCGCGGTAGCCACGGCGTTCTCCGTGTCGTACCAAGCACTTCCCGCCGACCAGCAGCGGTTGTTCCTGCTGCTCGGGGTCGTGCCGGGACCGGACTTCACGCCGCACGACGCGGCCGCGCTGCTCGGCACGAACGCCGGTGTGGCGACCCGGTTGCTGCGCGGTCTGAGTGCCGCGAACCTGGTCGAGGCGCATGCGCCGGGCCGTTACCGGTTCCACGACCTGGTGCGTCGCTACGCCGAGGAACGGTCGGGAACAGAGGAGACCACGCCCGCGTGGGAGAGGTTGTTCGCCGGCTACCTCGCGTCCGCCGACGCGGCCGTGACGAAGCTGGGCAAGCGGGTCGTGACACTCCCCCGCGACGACGACCCGCCAGAGAGTGTGACAGAAGGCCCCGTGCGGTTCGCGGACAGCGCGGAAGCCGTGGCGTGGCTGGACGTCGAGGCGCCCAACCTGGTCGCCGCGTTGCGCCGGGCCGCGGTGACCGGCCCTCGCCCGCAGGTCTGGTACCTGGCCGACGCGGTGCGGCGGTTCTTCCACGACCACGGCAGGCGTGCCGAGTGGCTGGAGCTCGCGTCGGTGCTGTTGCCTGCGGCCCGGCGGCACGGTGCACACGCCGCGGAAGCGTTGCTGCGCCTGACGATGGGCGGCGCGGCCTTCCGCGAAGGACGGCACACCGACGGTGTCGCGCACACCGAGGAGGCGGCGCGGGCGAGCCGCACGTGCGGCTGGCGCGAGTGCGAGGCGACGGCCGTGTCGAACCTCGGGTCGATGCTCGACTGGACGGGCAGGCTCGCCGAGGCGGTCGAGCACAGTCTTCGCGCGATCGAGCTGTTCCGGGAGCTGGACAACCCGTCCGGGGAGAGTCACGCACTGAACTCATTGAGCTGTCACTACCGGCAGCTCGGTGAGCTGGCCGAGGCGAGGAAGTGCCTCGACGAGTCGGTTCGGTTGTGCCGCAAGAACTCTCTCGCTTTCTGGGAGGCCGCCAACCTCGCGGACCTGGGTTCGGTGCTGCTGGCGCTCGGTGACGTCGCGGACGCCGAGCACACGCTCCTGCTCGCGCTGGAGTCGTTCCGCGAACAAGGATCCCGCTTCGGTGAAGCCACCGCACTCAGCGGACTGAGCGCGGTGCACCTGGCCCGCGACGACCACGACACCGCCCGCCGGACCGCCGCCGAGGCGCTGGAGTGCGCCCGTCAGGACGGCGACCAGCAGGCCGAGGCGGTGGCGTTGATCGGACTGGGCCGCGCCACGTCCGAGGAGCAACACCTGGTGCGGGCGTTGGAGATCGCGGCGCGGTCCGGCCTGCGCGGAGTGGAGGCGGAGGCGTCCGCCGTGCTCGCTCACGTCCTCGCCGCCACCGATCCGGTGGCGGCGCGGTCGCACGCGACCGCTGCCCTCGACGTGGCACGAGCGGGCGGGTTGCGGCTCCTGGAAGCGGAGGCGCTGCTCGCCGTCGCCGCCGCGGAGTCCGCCTCCAGCGGAGGCGCGCAGGCCGGACACGCGGTGCGGGAGGCCCTGCGCATCTGGCGCGACACCGGACACGTCACCGGTGCCGCACGCGCGACGCGCGCCCTGGAAGGCCTCACCGCGCGGTCGTGAGCGGGGGTCCGCACCCGCTCACGACCGTGGAACTCAGGCCACGCCCGTGTCGGTGTCGCAGTACTTCAGCGTCGCGCCCTTCTCCTTCTGCAGACACACCTGCAGGTAGACCTTGGTGCCCTCGGGGATGTTGATGTCGTCCGGGTACTTGGTGCAGTTCAGCCGCGGGTCCTGGTGGTGGCCCGTGTGGTGCCACAGCTTGTACTCGTACTGGAAGCCGTTGTGCGTGTAGGTGAGGCGGCCGCGGACGCCGAGGTCGTCGTAGTCGCGGTCGCAGATCCCGAAGTGCTCGCCGTAGGCCTTGAACCAGGCCATGCCGCCCTTGGGGTCCGGGTCGTCGCTGTAGACGTCGACGTCCCGGGAGGCCGCGGCACTGGCGGCCGGCGCCATGGACATCACGGTGCCCACCGCGATCGCCGCGGCCGCGACGATTTGTCCCATTCTCATTCTGGTTTCCCCTGTTCGTTTTCTATCGTGGAGCCTGCACGCGGAGCACTCCGGCGAGTGCCTTCTCCGCGAGCGAGGTGTCGGTGAAGTAGTCCCAGCAGCTGCCGCTGGTGTTGGTGCTGCCGCCGCTGAGCACGCCCTTGGCCGCGATGCCGCCGTCGCTGCGGATCGTGTAGATCGGCGCGCCGGAGTCACCGCCCCTGGTGCACGCGCCGTCGCGGTGCCCTTCGGTGGCGTTGCGCAGGACCTTGCTGCCGAAGCGGACGGTGACGTGCGTGGAGGTGACCTTCCAGCCGCACATCTCGCCGGTCTTCTGGCCGCTCACGCAGTAGCGGTCGCCGTTGCCGGACCTGTTGCGCCACTTGTCGGTGACCGCGCGGGACTGGCCGGAGTTCGGGCCGCCGCGGTAGACGCGGTGGCTCGACGCTTTGCCGGACGACATCTTGATCGTGGAGACGTCACCCGAGTAATAACTCTGGCCGTTCCACTTCACGGAGCCGGTGTTGTTGTTCCAGTTGTCCGCGGTGACCGTGCCCATCGTGCCGTTGTTGTTGCCCGCGGGCTTGTTCAACGACGTGCAATGGCCGGCGGTCAACATGTACGACTTGCCTTCGTGCACCCAACCGAAAGCCGTTGTGCAGTAATCGAAGTAGGCACCGCCGTAGTACGGGCTGGAGTCGTCCTGCCGGTTGTCCTTGAGCGCCGGTTCGGGCATGCCGGGAACCAGGTAGAGCGCCACCCGGTCCGCCCCGTACCGCGCGGCCAGAGCTTCCCGCAGTTCCTGCGTGACCGCTGAAGCCTTGACGAGCACACGGTTGTTGGGCGCGTCGACGTACGCGGTGCGCAGCTTGTCGCCGCCGGGCAGGGAGGTTTCCAGCACCTCCTGCTGCACCTGGTCGAGCTCGGCGAGGCCGTACCGCACCTTCGGCACGTGCGGACGCACCGTCAGCGTCGGCCCGGCTTGCTGTGCGGAGAAGGTGTTGGCCTCTGTGTTCGTTTCTGCGGCCGGTTTCCCGGCGACACCGTCGTCGGGGATGCTGCCGTCGTCCGAGCCCAACCCCAGAGGGCTCGCCGCGACGGTCATGGCCGCACGCGCGGCGTCGACGACCTGCTGGGACGCCGTCGTCCTCACTGGAGCGACGACGGTGTCGAACTCGGCGTAGGGCACCGAGAACTCGGCCGGAGCGGCCAGTGCGCGATCCATCGCGACGTCGAGGGCGGCGCGCGTGGAGTCCGGCAGCGGCGCCTCGTCCTCACGGGGATCGTGCGTGATGACGGCGACCGCGGTGCCCGTCGCGGGCTGGTCGCCGGTGATGGTCGCGGCGTGCGCGGGAACGGCACTGGTGGCACTCGCCGCGAGAACCACGCCGATGATCGCGCGTCTCACCGAGACGTCAGCTGGTCACCGGGGTGGTGGATCTGTCTCGCCATGGTGCCTCCGCGGGTGGTCTCGTCTGTCGCACCGAATGGTGGACAGGACCGCTTCCGTGAGGCTTCGGTTTCGCTTCGGTCTTACGGGGTGACGCCGACCTGCTGCAGGTAGAGCACTCCGAGAGCGATGATCGTCAAGGCGCTGAGCACACCGACGGCGAGGAGTTCGAGCGCGGATTCACGCTGGGGACGGACCTCGCACGAGCTCGACTCGCGCGAGCTCGGCATCGCGACGGGTCGCGGTTTGGTCGCCGGGCGCCGCGGCATGACGCGGGGACCCGAACGGAGTGGACGTCCCGCTGCGACGGCAGCAACGTCACTGCCCTCGACACCCGGCAACCGCTTCTCGACGAGTACCGCCATGACGCCCTCCATCGCAGGTCAAGCACCATGATCGAACAAGGGTTCGATCGAACGTCCGTGCGAATTTCTACCAGACCGACCCGCCGAATGCCACAACACGCCGACAAATACCTCGAACAGGTGTTTGATCTGTGCAGCAAACACGACTACCGTCGACCACGAAGATCGACGGAGGCCGGAATCCCATTCGAACTGGGGGCGGCGAGGAGGACAGCGACCGTGGCAGGCAAGACGATCGACCCGGACCCCGCTCTTGTGGAGACAGAGGTAAGCGAGATCGCGGGAAACGCCGGCCTGACTTTGCGCCAGCGCAAGGTGCTCGACGTGATCCGTGACTGGGTCGACCGCTTCGGCTACCCGCCGAGCGTGCGCGAGATCGGCGAGGCCGTGGGCCTGACGTCGACCTCGTCGGTCGCGTACCAGCTGCGCGCGCTGGAGCGGAAGGGCTTCCTGCGCCGCGACCCGAACCGCCCGCGCGCGGTGGGAATGCTGCCCGCCGAGATCGACCCCGGTCTCGACCCGATGTCCAAGCCGACGCCCGCGTACGTGCCGATGGTCGGCCGGATCGCCGCCGGTGGCCCGATCCTGGCGGAGGAGTCGATCGAGGACGTGTTCCCGCTGCCGCGCGAGATCGTCGGCGAGGGCGAGCTGTTCCTGCTGCGCGTCGTCGGTGACTCGATGATCGACGCCGCGATCACCGACGGCGACTGGGTCGTGATCCGCAAGCAGCCGACCGCCGACCAGGGCGAGATCGTCGCCGCCATGATCGACGGCGAGGCGACCGTGAAGACGTTCAAGCGCAAGGACGGCCACGTGTGGCTGATGCCGCACAACCCGGCCTACCAGCCGATCAACGGCGACGAGGCCACCATCCTCGGCAAGGTCGTCACGGTGCTGAGGCGTCTCCCGTAGTTTTCCGGGCTTTCTCGCGCGCGGCCTTCTTCTTCTCGAAGAAGTCGAGCCACTTCTTCCTGGTGGACTCCATGTCCACCACGACGAACGCGAAGAACTGCCCCATGTCCTTTAGGCGTGCGCCGACGGGGGTGTCGAGACCGAAGATCTCGGCACCCTCCAACGCGGTGTGCGCCCACACGGAGTTGCGTTCGGCGCTGCTCAGCCACGCCCGGTACCAGATGTCGTCGTCCAGGAAGTAGCGCATGCGCTTGCCGTCCCGCTCGCCGCGCAACAACCCGAGGTCCTGCAGGTAGCTCGTCGACCGCGACACCGTGCCCGGACTCACCGACAACCGCAGCACCAGCTCGGTCGCCGACAGGCTGCCCTTGTCGACCATGAAGATCTCGGCCAGGATCCGCGCCGCCGTCTTCGGTATGCCGGTCTGCACGAACGACGCGACGAGCCTCAGGTGGAACTCCTGCACCTCGCCGGGACTCCGCCCGAACGAGTACGCCTCGTCGTCGACGTCGAGGTCGTCCACCGCGGGCATCCGCCGCATGGCCCGCTCACTCGCCGCCCGGTGCGCCGCACCCGGCCGGTAGTTGTTGTGGCCCCCGTTGCGGGCCACCTCCCGCTGCACCGTCGAGGCCGGCCTTTGCAACCGCCTCCCGATTTCGGAGTAGCCCAGCCCGTCCCACAGCCACTGGGCGATGAGCTGCCGTTCTTCCGCGTCTAGCCGCTTACCAGGCACAACCCCATCGTGCCTTGCGCTTCAAGCCATTGCAATGAGTCTTTTGACTTCGTCCGCAAACGTTTTTAGCTTGCAAGGAGGGGAAACAAGCTCATTGCAAGGGGAGGCAATGCCACTCAGCCCGATGACGTTCCCGGACGGCCACGTCGGCTGGCGAGCGCACGACCACGCGACGGTGCGGGCGGTGCTCGCGAACAACGGCTTCAGCATCCGGCCGGATCTGATGCACAACCCGTTCGGGCCGGGCAGCCCCGGTGACGCGCCGCCGTCGCCGCCCGGCGCGTTCACCGACCACGACCCTCCGGACCACACTCGCTACCGCAGCAGGCTGACTGGTCAGTTCACCGTTCGACGGATGCGGCTGCTCGCCGAGCGGCTCGAAGTGATCACGGCCGAGCACCTGGACGAGCTGGCGGCGCAGGGGTCGCCGGCGGATCTGGTGGAGCACTTCGCGGTACCGGTGCCGGGGCTGATGATCTGCGAGCTGCTGGGCGTGCCGTACGAGCGGCGGGCCGAGTTCCAGCAGGACGCCATGACTCTCACGGGCGGAAGCGGCGCGGAGGCCGGTGAGGCCGAGGCCATGTTCGCGGCGTTCGAGAGGCTTCAGCGGTTCATGCTCGAGATGGTCGCGGCGAAGCGGGCGCGGCCGAGCGACGACGTGCTCAGCGACCTCGTCAACTCCGAGGTCACCGGTTCGGGCGATGCGCTGACTGACGACGAGATGGCGGCCATGGGCATGGCGTTGCTCGGGGGCGGTCTCGACACGACGACGAACATGCTGTCCCTCGGCACGCTCGAACTGCTGCGCGACCGGGCACGGGTGGAGGCGATGCTCGCGAATCCCGACGCCGCCGTCGAGGAGCTGCTGCGATATATCAGTTTGACGCCCGCGACGGTGCGCACGGCGTTGGAGGACGTCGAGGTCGACGGCGTCGTCGTGCGCAAGGGCGACACCGTGCTCGTCGAGCTCGGCTCGGCGAACCGCGACCCGGCGCGCTACGCGGATCCGGACGTCCTCGACCTGGCTCGTGGTGCGGCCGGGCACCTGGCGTTCGGGCACGGCGTCCACCAGTGCATCGGTCAGCACCTGGCGCGGATCGAACTGAAGATCGCCTTTCCCGGCCTCTTCACGCGGTTCCCGAAGCTGCGTCTGGCCGTGCCGGAGGACGAGTTGCCGCGGCGGGCGAGCCTGGTGATCGGCGGGCTCGAACGGATGCCCGTCGCCTGGGACTAGGCGCGGCGGCGGAGGCGGAGGCCGATGACGAGGGCGGCGACGAGGACGAGGCCGCCCAGCGTCAGCGCCAGTGGCCAGTTCTGCCAGGACGAGGCCCGGTCCGAGGACTCCTGGGGCGATGTCTGTGGCTGGTCCGCGACCGGTGGAGGTGTCGTGGTCGTCGGCGCGGGTGGCTGGGCCAGGGCCGCGGCGCCCGCGACGGCGCGGATCGGTGTGCCGACGCCTTCCGAGGCGGAGAGCAGGGTGCCGTCCGGGTCGAAGGCGATGGCTTCGCCCTGGGATTCGTTCGGCAACGGGACGCGGACCGGATCACCGGACAACGCCTTCGCGAGATCGCCGTCCGGGACCGGGAAGAGGTAGGCGTCCGTGTAGGTGCGCAGGGCGATGACGGAGCCGTCCGCCGTGGAGGCGGCGCCGGTCACCAGGCGCGAGTCGAGGGTGCCTTCGAGCGGGCCGCCCGGGGTGTCCGTGGTGGACAACGTCACGCGCGCGACCTGCTCCAACGGCACCGATATATCAGTTTGGAGCGGGGCCGTCGGGCGATATACCAGTGCGGAACCGATGGGTTCCTTGGTGACGATGTACGGGATACCGGCCTTGTCGATGAGCAGGGCCTCGGCGTCGTGCTTGCCGTCCGGGTAGGTGACGCGGAACCGCTCCACGGCGCCCGAAGGCGAGACCTTGTGCAAGGCGACCGTGGAGCGGGACTTGTTGTTGTCGCCGGTGTCGGACGCCCAGAGGGTGCCGTCCGGCGTCATCGCGAGATCTTCGACGTCGAAGGGGTCGACGGGTGCGGTGATCGTGCGATTGATGACGCAGTCGCGGCCCATGACCTGGATGCGCAGCGTGCCGTTGTCGCTGTCACTGACGGCGAAGAGCTGCTTGCCGTCGGACGTGAGCCCGGAGAGCTCCTGCATGGCTACCGGGCACACGTCCACCGGTGGAGGCGGGATCAAGCAGGCGTTCCGTTCGTCGCGAACTCCTCGAGCACGCCCGCGAGGTCCGGACGCACGCGGGCGCTGAGCAGCGTGCCCGACTCCGTGTGCTTCTCGGACAGCACCTCGCCGTCGCGGTGCACGCGGGCGACGACCTCGCCGCGCGCGTACGGCACGAGTGCCTCGACCACGACCTCGGGACGTGGCATCAGCTCGGCGATGCGGACCCGCAGCTCCTCGATGCCGAGGCCCGAGTGCGCCGACACGAACGACGCGTCCGGGAACAGGTGCCGCAGCCGGGCCAGGCCCAGGTCGCCCACCGCGTCGATCTTGTTCACGACGAGCAGCTCGCGCGGCATCGGCGTGCCGGTCTCCTCGTTGATCTCGGCGATGACCTCGCGCACGGCGCTGACCTGCTTCTCCGGCATGCCGTCGGAGCCGTCGACCACGTGCACGAGCAGGTCGGACTGGCCGACCTCCTCGAGCGTCGAGCGGAACGCCTCGACCAGCTGGTGCGGCAGGTGCCGGACGAAGCCGACCGTGTCCGTCAGCGTGTACGGCAGGCCCTCCGGCGTCACCGCGCGGCGCGTCGTCGGGTCGAGGGTGGCGAACAGCGCGTCCTCCACCAGGACACCGGCGCCCGTCAGCGCGTTGAGCAGCGAGGACTTGCCCGCGTTCGTGTAGCCCGCGATGGCGACGCTCGGGATCTCGTTCGCCGTGCGGCGGCCCCGCTTGGTCTCGCGGATGACGCCGATCGCGGCGATCTCGCGGCGCAGCTTGGCGATGCGCGCGCGGATCCGGCGGCGGTCGGTCTCGATCTTCGTCTCACCGGGACCGCGCAGACCAACACCGCCGTTGCCGCCGCCGGCACGACCACCGGCCTGCCGCGACAACGTCTCACCCCAGCCGCGCAGGCGCGGCATCAGGTACTGCAGCTGGGCCAGCTCGACCTGCGCCTTGCCCTCCTTGGACCGCGCGTGCTGCGCGAAGATGTCCAGGATGAGCGCGGTGCGGTCGATGACCTTGACCTTGAGCTTCTCCTCCAGCTGACGCAGCTGGCCGGGAGAGAGCTCGCCGTCGCAGATCACGGTGTCGGCGCCGGTCGACTGCACCACGTCGCGCAGCTCGGCCACCTTGCCGGAACCGATGTACGTCGCGGCGTCCGGCTTGTCGCGCCGCTGCACGACCCCTTCGAGCACCTCGGAACCTGCGGTTTCGGCGAGGCGGGCGAGTTCTGCCATCGAGGCGTCGGAGTCCGCGGCCGTGCCCTCGGTCCACACCCCGACGAGCACGACCCGCTCCAGGCGAAGCTGCCGGTACTCGACCTCGGTGATGTCCTCGAGCTCGGTGGACAACCCCGCGACACGGCGCAATGCGGCGCGTTCGGCGAGTTCGTAGTCACCCGTCGAGAAGTCTTCCTCTTCCCACGCGGTGTCGAACTCTGTGCTCTGGATGTTTTCCGTCATTTGCCCTTCATCGTCCCATGGACCTTCAGTCCCCCGGATACACCGCGAGGTAGATCGCCACACGGGGAACGTCCGGTCTGACCGGTTGCGCGGCCAGCTCATCCATCAACGACGCGAGCCGCTGCTTTAGTTCCTCCGGGTCGACGGTGACGACCAGGCGGCTCTGATCCACGTCCTCGAGCCCGATGTCGGCAACCTCGCCGAGGAAAGCGTGCAGCATCGCCTCACCGACGGCGACTGCATTTTCGCTGTTGTCGAGCTGCCACGACAGCCCTGTCGACCGATAGGGGATCTCTTTCGCACCCCGGTTGCCCGCGCGCGGAGGCATCGCCTCGAGGAACCCGGCGGCGACGAGTTTGCGCACGTGGTGCAGCGTCGTGGCCGGGTCCTTGCCGAGCCGCTGCGCCAGCTCCTTGTTGGTGAGCGGGCGGTCGAACGTCATGCGGATCATCCGCAGCCGCAGGTCGGAGCTCAGAGCTGCGGCTTCCTCGTTCGTCGCGGGACGGCGCTTGCGGGAGAGTGGCACGGGTCCAGTCTAAGTGATTGACAGTTTCCAATCACTTCGAGCAGACTCCTCGGCATGGCGCTTTGGGGGCACCCCGACTTCCGCAGGCTCTGGATGGGCGACACGATCAGCCAGTTCGGCGCGAACGTCGGGATGACGGTCATCCCGCTGCTCGCGGCGAGTGTGCTGAACGCGACACCGTTCGAGATGGGCCTGCTGGCCGCGGCGAGCATGATCGCCTTCCTGTTGATCGGCCTGCCTGCGGGCGTGTGGGTGGACAGGATGCGGCGCAAGCCGTTGATGATCGCGATGGACGTCGCCAGGGCCGCGCTGATGGTGAGCGTGCCCGTCGCGTGGTGGATCGGCCTGCTCGACCTGCCGCAGCTGATCGTCGTGAGCCTCGCTGTGGGTGTGTGCACCGTCTTCTTCGACGTCGCCTACCAGTCGTACCTGCCGTCACTCGTCGGACGCGGCCAGCTCGTCGAGGGCAACTCGAAACTGCAGGCCAGCCTGCAGGTGGCGGAGGCGTCGGGACCTGCCATCGGTGGCTACGCGGCACAGTTCCTCGGCGCGGCCAACGGCGTTCTCGCCACCGGCCTGGGCTACCTGAGCTCGGCGTACTTCCTGCTGCGGATCAAGACGGTGGAGCCGGCGCCGGAACGCCACCCCGAGCCCCACCTGCGGCGCGAGATCGCAGAGGGACTGCGGTTCGTCTTCAGCAACCACACGCTGCGCAAGATCGTGGCCTGCACCGGCACGTCGAACTTCTTCCACGGCATCCAGCAGGCCGTGATGGTGCTGTTCCTGCTCAGGACGGTGGGCCTGAGCGAGGGAACGGCGGGTCTGGTGCTCAGCGCGGGCGGCATCGGCGGTGTGCTCGGCGCGGCACTCGCGTACAAGATCGGGCTGATGGTCGGGCAGGCCAGGATGATCTGGCTCATTCCGCTGGTGACCTGGCCTTTCTGCCTGGCGCTTCCGTTCACCTCGGACGGCTTGGGCCTGGTGCTCCCGATGGTCGGGCAGGCGGTGAGCATGTTCGGGGTCGTCGTCTACAACATCGGCCAGGTGAGCTACCGGCAGACGATCTGCCCCGACCACCTGCTGGGCCGGATGAACGCCTCGATCCGCTGGGTGGTGTGGGGCACGATGCCGCTGGGCGCGTTGCTGGGCGGCGGGCTCGGTTCGTGGATCGGGATCGTGCCGACGCTGTGGGTCGCGCTCCTCGGCTCGGTGCTCGGGGCGGTGTGGGTCCTGCTCTCACCGTTGCGGACGATGCGTGACCTGCCGGTCGACGTTAGCGTCGAGGCCCATGGCTGACACGAAGGTCGTTCGCGAAGGTCTCCACTTCGGCGAGGGACCGCGGCGCGGCCCCGACGGTCGCCTCTACTACTCCGACTTCTACGCGGGCGAGGTGCACGCCCTCGACCTCACGACGGGTGCCGACGAGGTCGTCGTCGCCTTCGACGGCCAGCCCTCCGGCCTCGGCTGGCTGCCCGACGGACGCCTGCTCGTCGTGTCGATGCTCGACCGCACGGTGCGCCGCCTCGAGGGTGGTGACCTGGTCGTTCACGCCGATATATCGGATATCGCGACCTTCCACGCAAACGACATGCTCGTCGACGCCGAGGGCCGCGCGTACGTCGGCAACTTCGGCTTCGACCTGCACGGCCTGATCGACGAGGTCGGCATCCCGCGACTGCTCGAACCCGACTTCGAACCGCAGGGCGCCACGCTCGCACTCGTCCAGCCCGACGGCTCCACGAGTGCCGTCGCCGACGACCTCAAGTTCCCGAACGGCATGGCCCTGCTGCCCGATCCCTCCGGCGAGTCCGAGAGCGGCAACATCTTGGTCGTCGCCGAGACCATTGCATTCCAACTCACTTCGTTTTCGGTCGACCGAAACGGATCGTTGCAAAACCGCAGGGTGTGGGCCGACGTGAAGGAGTTCGGGATCGCGCCGGACGGGATCGCGGCAGACACGTCCAGCAAAGGCACGTCGAGCGCAGGCGGCGACGGCGTGTGGGTGGCGCCCGCGTTGCAGGCGGCGGCGTTCCGGGTGACCGAAGGCGGCAAGATCACGCATCGGGTGGAGACGACGCAGACGTGTTTCGCCGTCGCCGTCGTCGACGACCACCTCGTCTGCCTGACAGCGCCGGACTCGCATCCGAACGTGGTCAAGCCCGAGCGGCTCGGGAAGATCGAGGTGTACGAGCTCAGCTGATATCCGATATATCAGCTGAGCGGGTTACTGCAGGGCGTCCCACCAGGACTTGTCGAGCTCGCCGCGCGCGACGAGCACGGCGGGTCCGGTGAGCGTCGACGTCGTCGGCTCGATCGTCACGAACACCTGGCCGCCGAGCACGTCGACGGTGGCCGAACCGGTGGTCTTGCCCTGGCCGGCGAGCCAGGACGCGACGGACGCGACGGTGCCGGTGCCGCACGAGCGGGTCTCGCCCACGCCGCGTTCGTAGACGCGCATGCGCAGCGCGTTGTCGCCGATGGTGTTGATCAGCTCAACGTTCACGCCGTGCGGGAACATCACGGGATCGAAGCCGGGCGGCACGGTGAGATCGAAGCTCTCGACCGGGACCTCGGTGACGCACGCGAGGTGCGGGTTGCCGACGTCGACCGCGAAGCCTCCGATGCCCTGGCCGTCGACCGCCGCGATGGACGTGCCGGTGAGCCGTGCTGGGCCCATGTCGTTCGTGACGGAGCCGTCCGGGTGCGTGGTGACCGTCTTGTCCCCCGCGCGCGTGGCGACGACGAACGAGCCCTGCGGCTGGTGGCCCGCGTCGACGAGGTAGCGGGCGAAGACGCGCAGGCCGTTGCCGCACATCTCGGCGATGGAGCCGTCGGCGTTGCGGTAGTCCATGAACCACTTGCCGTCAGCACGCACGACGCGCAGCACGCCGTCGGCGCCCAGGCCGCGCTGCCGGTCGCACAGCGCCTGCACGCGCGCCACCGTCAGGTCCAGCTGGTCATCGAGGTCGGGCAGGACGACGAAGTCGTTCTCCGTGCCGTGCCCCTTCACGAACTCCACGGGACAAGGTTACCGGCGGCTTCGACGAGATCCGGCCGCGCACCGTCCAACCAGGTGATGCGCTGGTCACGTCGGAACCACGACCGCTGCCGGCGCACGAACCGGCGGGTGGCGCGTTTGGTCTCCTCCGCGGCGAAGTCGATCGTGCACGCTCCGTCCATTGCGGACAACACCTGCTGGTACCCCAGCGCGCGCGACGCGGTCTTCCCATCGCGCAGACCGGCCCGGACCAGGGCGCGCACCTCGTCCTCCAGACCCGAGGCGAACATGACGTCCACCCGCAGGTCGACGCGCGCGTCCAGTTCGGACACCTCGCGGTCCACACCGATCTGGACGGTGCCGTAGCGTGCGGGACCGGGCTTGGGCAGATTCGCGGAGAACGGTTCCCCGGTCAGCTCGATGACCTCGAGCGCGCGCACGATGCGGCGGCCGTTGGACGGCAGGATCGCGATCGCCGCGGCCGGGTCGAGCTCCTGCAGGCGCCGGTGCAACGCCTCCGGGCCAACGGAAGCGAGCTCCGCCTCGAAACGCTCGCGCACCGCGTCGTCGGTACCGGGAAACTTCAGGTCGTCGAGCACGGCCTGCACGTAGAGCCCGGACCCGCCGACGAGGATCGGCGGACGACCCGCGGCGAGCAGGCGTTCGACGACAGCCCGCGTCTCCCGCTGGTAGGCGGCGACGGACGCGGTCTCGGTCACGTCGAGGACGTCGAGGAGGTGGTGTGGCACGCCGCGGCGTTCCTCCACCGTCATCTTCGCCGTGCCGATGTCCATGCCGCGGTAGAGCTGCATGGCGTCGGCGTTGACGACCTCTCCCCCGAACCGTTCGGCGAGCGCGACGGCCAGATCCGACTTTCCGGTCGCGGTGGGTCCGACAACTGCGATTGGAACTATCACGGGCGCTCCCAGACGGCGACGTGGTAGCCCACGCCGAACGGTGCGAAGAACTCGGCTCCCAGACTGCGCCACGGTCCGGGCACGCCGGCGAGGACCTGCCACGCGGCACGGCCCTGCGCGCCCAGCTCGCTGGCGAGTTCGGGGTCGAGGTCGAGCAGGCCGTCCACATCGGCGGCGGCCAGCAGGTCGTGCACGTGCGAGTCGAAAGGTCCCGAACGCTCGTCGTGGGAACCTGGCGAACGCAGGCCGTGTCGTGTGGATCCGTCACCGAGAACCAACAGGCCGCAGTCTTCCGAAGCGAGTCGTTGTCCAAACGAGACACAGTCGGAAGGGGACAGGTCGCGCGGGACGAGTTCGACGCGTGACACCTCGACTGCGCAGTGTTCCCGCAGCCAGGCGGTGATTAGCACAGGCAACGGAATGCGGGGGTCCGGGACCGAGTCACCGCCGAGTGACACGGGCACATCGACTCCATAACCGAGGAAAGTTCCCGAAAGCGGTGGCACGAAGGTCGCCGGACCGCTGTCGTCCACCGCGACCGCAACCCACGGACCGGGCAGTTTTCCTGCTGCGGCAAGGGTTGCGGCCCGCACGGGCTCGGTTTCGGCGGCGGCTCCCGCGACCAGTTCTGGCACCAGAAGGGGTGGGTGCGGCACCACCGCGGCACGGGTGATCACGACGAACGAGGCTACCTATCGTGGACTCCCAGTACCGAGTCGAGCTCTGACCTGTTTGAATGCGCGCGGGGAACTGGGGACGGGAGACCCTCCAGCGCCCGTATTGCATCGGCCCCGCCAACGGCGGGGCGCCCGTGGCAGGCACGGGCGTCAGATGGGAGGAACCGGCGATGTCGGAGCAGGACAGCACACCGGAGGCCGTGACGGAGACCGTCCCAGCTGAGGGTGGAGTCGAGGAAACGCCGAAGGAGACCGTGCAGGCGACGCCTCCGGCCGTCCCCGTGGCGTCGGACCACCCTGACCGCTGGGGGCGCGTTGACGCCGACGGCACCGTGTACGTGAAGACCGAGGACGGCGAGCGCGCCGTCGGGTCGTGGCAGGCCGGCGAGCCGGTCGAGGGCCTCGCGCACTTCGCGCGCCGGTTCGACGACCTGCGCACCGAGGTCGAGCTGCTGGTGACGCGGCTCGCGTCCGGCGCCGGCGACCCGAAGCACGCCCTCACCAGCGCGAAGCACGTCAAGGAGCAGCTCGCCGAGGCCGCCGTCGTCGGTGACCTCAAGGCGCTGGCCGCCCGCGTCGAGCACGTGCTGGAGCGGGCCGAGGCCGGCATGGAGAAGGCGAAGGAGGCCAAGGAGGCCGCCCGCGCCCAGTCCGTGGCGCGCAAGCAGGCGCTGGTCGACGAGGCCGAGTCGATCGCGAACGAGTCGACCCAGTGGAAGGTCGCCGGCGACCGGCTGCGTCAGATCCTCGACGAGTGGAAGACCATCCGGGGCGTCGACCGCAAGACCGACGAGCAGCTGTGGCGCCGGTTCTCGAAGGCCCGTGACGCGTTCAACCGCCGCCGCGGCTCGCACTTCGCGGACCTCGACCGCCAGCGTTCGGTGGCGAAGGCGTCCAAGCAGGCGCTCGTCGAAGAGGCCGAGAAGCTGATCGACTCCGACGACTGGGGCCCCACGGCCGGTCGCTACAAGGAGCTCATGGTCGAGTGGAAGGCCGCCGGGCGTGCGCCCAAGGAGGCCGACGACGCGCTGTGGCAGCGGTTCCGCGCCGCGCAGGACGCGTTCTTCCAGAAGCGCTCCGAGGCGTTCAGCGAGCGGGACGCCGAGTTCTCGGCGAACGCGAAGCTGAAGGAGGAGCTGCTCGCCGAGGCCGAGACGATCGACCCGTCGGCCGATCTCGAGGCGGCGCGCCAGCACCTCTACAAGATCCAGGAGCGCTGGGACGCGATCGGCAAGGTGCCGCGCGAGCGCATCCGCGAGCTCGAGGGCAAGCTCCGCACGATCGAGGAGCGGGTCCGCGGTGCGGTGGACGCCCAGTGGCGTCGTTCCGACCCCGAGGCCGAGGCCCGCGTGGCGCAGTTCCGCGAGCGCGTGGAGCAGTTCGAGGCGCAGGCCGCGAAGGCCCGTGCCGCGGGCGACAAGCGTCGCACCGAGCAGGCCGAGGCTCAGGCCGCGCAGTGGCGCGAGTGGCTCGCCGCCGCTGAGCAGGCGCTGGCCACCCGCTAGTTCGGACGATTGAAGGGCTCCTCCCTGCGCGGGAGGGGCCCTTCAGCGCGCAATGCGCCACTTCTGGTCGTCACGGCCAGAGCACAGCGACACGACCAGCCAGGTGCCATCGGCGTACGAGTCGTTCCAGTCGTTCTGGTAGAAGTCGGCGGCCCTCAGGTCGTCGCTGACGGGCACCAGGTAGCCCGGTCCGTCGTTCGCGGGCTTCTGCCGCGGCGACGGCGCCGTGCTCTCGCTCGCGGGCCCCGTGCGGGGGCCCAGATTCACCACCACGACGAGAAGACCCACCACCGCGGCATACCAGGCCACGACGACGAGAAGCAGCATCGGCGGGCGTTTCGGCGTCCCGTACTGGGTGATGGTGACGTCGCCGACGGTGTTCGCGGTCTGATCAGCGTCCGTCATCGCCAGCGCACCTCGACTCGCGTTCACCGTTTGACGGGAAAGGAGTCGGGGAGGTGCGCCCGTTCATCACAGCTGGGGCGGGCGCGAAGCCGCGATCTTCACCCACTTCACCAGCAGGACGATCACCGCGATCACCGCGATGATCAGGCCGACGCCGGGGCCGGGCCCGATCGCCTTGTTGCTCGTGGTCGTCTGCTGCGTCCAGATCGACAGCACGCCCGTCACCGAGCCCGCGAACAGGCCCAGGGAGCAGACCCACGCGAGCCCCCAGCGCCGCACCGCGAGCGTGAGGCCGGAGCCGAGCACGCCGACGCCGAGCGCGAAGAACGAGAACAGCCTCGGCACGAAGCTCGCCGACTCGCCGAGCACCACGTTCAGGCCCGTGTCGTCACCGACCCACGGCAGCACCAGCGACACCAGCAACGCCAGCACGGCGACAGAGATCGTGAGGGCGCCGGTGCCGGGGTCGATGCGCTTGGCCGCCTGCTGTTCCACCGCGTCGATCTCCTTGCGCAGGTACTCCTCCTCGCTCACTGGGCCGAGCACCCCGACACGGCGGGCAGCGGCGCGGGCGCACCGAACGACGGCAGGCCGAGGCCCACGCCCGCGGTCTTGGGCTTGATCCCCGCCTCCGACCGGTCACCGGCCTTGGTGCGGCGCCACGACAGCGGTTCGCCGTCCGCGACGAGGTAGTGCGGGGCCGCGTAGGTCACGACCGTCTCGACGACGTCACCGGGACGCGGGACGGTCCCACCCGGCGTGAAGTGCACAAGACGTCCGTCGCGCGCGCGGCCGCTCATGCGGTGCGTCTCCGCATCACGCTTGCCCTCACCCGTGGCGACGAGAACCTCGACCGTGCGGCCGACCTGCTCGATGTTCAGCGAGTGCGTCATCTCGTTCTGCAACGCCACGAGCCGGTCGAAGCGCTCCTGGACGACGGCCTTGGGCAGCTGGTCCGGCAGGTCCGCGGCGGGCGTGCCGGGACGCTTGGAGTACTGGAACGTGAACGCCGACGAGAACCTGGCCTGGCGCACCACGTCGAGCGTGCCCTGGAAGTCCTCCTCGGTCTCACCGGGGAAGCCCACGATGATGTCCGTGGTGATCGCGGCGTCCGGCATGGCGGCGCGGACCTTGTCGATGATGCCCAGGTACTTCTCCGTGCGGTACGACCGGCGCATCGCCTTGAGCAGGCGGTCCGAACCGGACTGCAGCGGCATGTGCAGCTGGTGGCACACGTTCGGCGTCTCGGCCATGGCCGCGATGACGTCGTCGGTGAAGTCCTTGGGGTGCGGCGAGGTGAACCGCACGCGCTCGAGGCCGTCGATCTCACCGCAGGCGCGCAGCAGCTTGCCGAACGCGAACCTGTCGCCGAACTCGACGCCGTAGGAGTTGACGTTCTGCCCCAGCAGCGTCACCTCCAGCACGCCCTCGTCCACGAGCGTCTGCACCTCGGCGAGCACGTCGCCGGGGCGGCGGTCCTTCTCCTTGCCGCGCAGGGACGGCACGATGCAGAACGTGCAGGTGTTGTTGCAGCCCACCGAGATCGACACCCAGCCCGAGTAGGCGGAGTCGCGGGAGGCCGGCAGCGACGACGGGAACGTCTCCAGCGCGTCGAGGATCTCGACCTGCGCCTCGGAGTTGTGCCGGGCGCGTTCGAGCAGCACCGGCAGCGAGCCGATGTTGTGCGTGCCGAACACGACGTCCACCCACGGGGCGCGCCGGACGATCTCGCCGCGGTCCTTCTGCGCGAGGCAGCCGCCGACCGCGATCTGCATGCCGGGCTTCGCCGCCTTCTGCGGGGCGAGGTGGCCGAGCGTGCCGTAGAGCTTGTTGTCGGCGTTCTCGCGGACCGCGCAGGTGTTGAAGACGACGACGTCGGCCTGCTCGTCCTCGGCGGCCCGCGCGTAGCCAGCGTCCTCCAGTAGACCGGCGAGCCGCTCGGAGTCGTGCACGTTCATCTGACAACCGAACGTGCGGATCTGGTAACTGCGGGTCACTGCAACCAACCTTTCGTCGGGTGCAAGCGTAGAACGCCCCCGTGGCACGATGCGCAGGTGCTGGGACGAGTGCATGCCGCCGTGAGCCTGTTGACCGCCGCAACGGTCCTGACGGGCTGCGGCAGCACGGTCGAGGACGTCAAGATCACGATGGCGACAGGCAGCGAGGGCGGCGTCTACTACTCGCTCGGCAAGGGTCTCGCGGACATCTGGAGCGGCCGGCTCGGCATCGCGCGACCCCAGGTCGTCCAGACGGCCGGGTCCAAGGACAACGTCACCCGGCTGGTCAACAACCAGGCCCAGGTGGGGTTCTCGCAGGCGGACGCGATAGCAGACGTCGAAGGCTCCACGCGGTTGCGCGCGCTGGCCCGCATGCACGACGACTACCTGCAGGTCATCGTCCGCGCCGACCTGCCGGTGAAGAAGCTCGGCGACCTGTCGGGACTGCGCGTGTCGATCGGCGCGAAGGAGTCCGGCGTCGAGATCATCGCCAACAAGCTGCTGCGGTCGGAGAACGTCACGCCGCAGGCGCTGAACCTCGGCCTCGACGACTCCGCCCAGGCGATGCAGGAAGGCAAGCTCGACGCGTTCTTCTGGTCCGGCGGCCTGCCGACGAAGAGGATCACCGACCTGACCAAGGGCCTCGGCGTGCGGATGCTCGACCTGAAGGACGAGCTGCCGAAATTCCGTCAGCAGTATCCTGTGTACGGTTCCGCGACCCTGCCGGCCTCGACGTACAACCTGCAGTCCGGGCCGGTCATCACGCTCGTCACCCGCAACTTCCTGCTCGTCACCGAGTCGATGCCGGACGACGTCGCCGAGGCGCTCGTGCGGCAGCTGTTCGAAGGCCAGCCCGACCTGGTGAAGGCCCACTCGGCGGCGCGGACGATAGAGCAGCGGTCGGCGATCGAGACGTCACCGGTCCCGCTGCACAACGGCGCCATGCGCTACTACCGCGAAACCAAGATCTGATATATCGGATATCAGATACATCAAAAATCAGGCGGCCGGCAGCTCGACCACGACCTTGAGCCCGCCGTCCTCCGGAGACTCGAGGCGCACGGCCCCGTCGACCCGTTCGACCACGAGCCGCACGATCGAGAGACCGAGCCCGGAACCCGGCACGTTCTGGTGGGCAGGACTGCGCCAGAACCGGTCGGTGGCGCGTTCGAGCTCCTCCGGCTGCAGACCCGGCCCGTGGTCGGAGACCGAGAGCCGGACGACGCCGTCGGACTTGCGCACGTCGACCACGATCAGCGTGCCCTCGGGGGTGAACTTCAGCGCGTTGTCGAGCAGTGCGTCGAGAACCGTCTCGACCCCGCGCGGCGGTGCGAGCGCCATGCCGACGCGTTGCCCGTCGAGCACGAGGTGCACCTCTTTGGCCGCCGCGGCCGCCTGCCACGCCGACAGCCGGGCCGCCACGGACTTGTCGACGTCGACCGGCACCGGGTCGACCGAGCTCGACTCGGCGCGCGCCATGGCGAGCAGCTCGTCGAGGATCCGGTTCAGCCGGTCGGTCTCGCTCAGCGCCTCGACCTGGTGCACCTCAGCCTCGGCGTCGACGTGACCCTCCAGATTGGACAGACGGAGTTTCAACGCCGTCAACGGGTTCCGCAGCTGGTGCGAGGCGTCCGCGACGAACGCCCGTTGCGCGGCAAGCACATCGCTCATGCTGGCGGCCATCTGGTCGAACGATCGCGAGAGCTGCCGCAGTTCCGGCGGCCCGCTCTCCGCGCCCACCGGCGGCACCGGCCGTCCGGACACCACGGCCGCCAGCAGCTTGCCCGTCGCGTCGTCCAGCGCCTGCACCGGCCGCAGCGTCCAGCGCACGACCGGCAACGCCAGCAGCACCGCGAGCGCCAGCACCAGCAGGCTCGCCGCGAGCAGCAGGCCCCACCAGGCCAGCACCTCGAACCGGGTCTTGGACGTCGGCGAGAACGTGATCACCGCGCCGCGCACCTCGCCGTCGACGAGGACCGGTTCGGCGAGCACCACCTGCGTGTCGCTCCACGGCATGAACAACGGCGGCGCGACCGGCAGCCGGCCCGCGAGCGCCTTGCTGACGAGGTCCTGCACGGCGCTGTCGCCGAGCGCGAGGTTGTTGCGGGACGCGACGACCGGGACCGTCGGCGCGTCGCGGGTCACCACGGCCACGCCGATGTCGTAGAGCTCGTCGTAGCGCTCGAGCTCAGGCCGCAGCAGGTGCGGCCGGTTGTCGATCAACGGCCGCTGCGCGAGCGAGGCGAACCGGCTGGTGTCGGTGAGCCGGTCCAGGAACATCTCCTGCTGTTCCGAGGCCGCCACACCGCGGCCCAGCGGCACGCCCAGACCCACCAGGACCAGCACGATGAGGGCGAGCACCACGCCCAGCAGTCGGGACCTCACGACCCGTCACCCCGCCCCGTCGCGACACGCCGGTGAGCAAAGATCACCCATTCGTGATCACACCTGCCCCAGCCGGTATCCGACACCGCGCACGGTCTCCAGCAACGCCGGCCTGCCGAGCTTCGTGCGCAGCGTGGCGACGTGCACGTCGAGCGTGCGGTTGGCGCCGGACCACGTGCGTCCCCACACCTCGGCCAGGATCCGCTCGCGCGTGCACACAGCGCCGCCCGCGGCCATGACCAGCGCGAGGACCTGGAACTCCTTGCGCGAGAGGGCGACTGATTCACCCGCCACGGTGACTTCGTGGCGCCCCAGGTCGACCCGCACGTCGCCGGTCTCGAACACCTCCGTCGACACCGCGCCCACGCCGACCGGGTCCGCACCGCGACGGCGGCGGACGGCGTGCACGCGCGCGACGAGTTCGCCCACGTCATAGGGCTTGACCAGGTAGTCGTCGGCCCCGGCGTGCAGGCCGAGGATGCGGTCGTCGATCTCCCCCCGCGCCGACACCACGATGATCGCGACGTCCGACGCGGCCCTGATCGCACGGCACAGCGTCACGCCGTCCATGTCGGGCAGGCCGAGGTCCAGCAACACCACGTCGACGCCCGTGAGGCGGTCGAGCGTGCCGCGGCCGGTGGCCTGCCTGTCGACGTGGAAACCCCGTCTGGTCAGGGCGGGGACCAATGCCTCGGCGACCCTGTCGTCGTCCTCGACGAGCAGCACGCGCACTTTCGCTACCTCCCGGGCAACCGATGTCTGCCTGTGACAGAGTTGAGACCCTAAGTCTTGCTCAATGTCCTGGACTGGTGTGGTGGCGGACACCTAGGTTTCCGCCAACGCCGACGACCCCAAATGGAGGACTGGATGACTGCCGCCTCTGCCCCGCCGATGATTCGTGTGGCGGGTGTGGACAAGTTCTTCGGCCCGTTGCACGTGCTCAAGAACGTGCAGCTGGAAGTGCCGAAGGGGCAGGTCGTGGTCGTGCTGGGGCCGTCGGGTTCCGGTAAGTCGACCCTGTGCCGGACCATCAACCGCCTCGAGCCGATTGATTCCGGAGTCATCGAGGTCGACGGGCAGCCTCTTCCGGCAGAAGGAAAGGAACTGGCACGCCTGCGCGCCGATGTCGGCATGGTGTTCCAGTCCTTCAACCTTTTCGCGCACAAAACCATCGTCGAGAACGTGATGCTCGCTCCGACGAAGGTGCGCAAGACGCCGGCCGCCGAGGCCCGCAAGACCGCGATGGAACTGCTGGAGCGCGTCGGGATCGCCAACCAGGCGGAAAAGTTCCCGGCTCAGCTCTCAGGTGGGCAGCAGCAGCGTGCGGCGATCGCCCGCGCGCTCGCGATGAAGCCCAAGGTGATGCTGTTCGACGAGCCCACGTCCGCGCTCGACCCCGAGATGGTCCAGGAGGTCCTGGACGTCATGACGGGCCTCGCGAAGGACGGCATGACGATGCTGGTCGTCACGCACGAGATGGGCTTCGCCCGCAAGGCCGCGGACCGGGTGATCTTCATGTCCGACGGCGAGGTCGTCGAGGATTCCACCCCGGAAGAGTTCTTCTCGGCCCCGAAGTCCAACCGCGCGAAGGACTTCCTTGGCAAGATCCTGACTCACTAGTAGTCAGCCCACTTTCGAACGAATGGCAGGAGAAGGACGATGAGGGTTCGCACCCTTGCGGCGGTGCTGCTGGCGGGTGGTCTCGCCCTGACCGCGTGTGGCAAGGAAGGCACCGGCACCGACACGGGAGCACCCGCCGGTGTCTTCGACGTCGCCAAGGACGTCAAGGTCGACGGTTCGCCGACGTTCGAGAAGATCAAGGCCCGCGGCTCGCTGGTCGTCGGTGTCAAGGAGGACCAGCCGGGTCTGGGCTTCAAGGACCCGACGACGAACAAGTACACCGGCTTCGACATCGACATGGCGAAGCTGATCGCGGCGCAGCTGGGCTTCGCCGAGGACAAGATCCAGTTCAAGACGATCCAGTCCGCCGCCCGCGAGCAGGCGATCATCAACGGTGACGTCGACTACTACGTCGGCACGTACTCCATCACCGCCGCCCGCAAGGAGAAGGTGTCCTTCGCCGGCCCGTACTACATCGCGGGCCAGGACCTGCTGGTGAAGAAGGACAACACCGACATCACCGGTCCGGACACCATCAAGAACAAGAAGGTCTGCTCCGTGACGGGCTCCACGCCCGCCAAGAAGGTGCGCGACGACAAGCTGGTCGAGCCGGCCTCCAACGTCGTCGAGCTCCAGAGCTACTCGCTGTGCGTGACGAAGATGCTCGACGGTGAGGTCGACGCGGTCACCACCGACGACGCGATCCTCAAGGGTTACGCGGCCGCCGAGCCGGAGAAGATGAAGGTCGTCGGCAAGACCTTCTCGACGGAGAAGTACGGCATCGGTCTCCCCAAGGACGACAAGGCCTTCCGCGACAAGGTCAACGAGATCCTGGAGAAGTCGCTGTCCGACGGCAAGTGGGACCAGATCTACAAGAACACGCTGGGCAAGTCGGGTTCGGAAGGCAAGCACCCGACCCTCGAGAAGTACTGACGTTCCTTTGTGGCCGGTGGACTCGCACGGCGGGTCCACCGGCCGTTCCATTGACGACGGACGACGGCAAGGAATTCGATGGGCGTCCTCACCCGTAACCTCGACCTGTTCGTGCACCACTTCGCGAACACGCTCAAGCTGTTCGCGGTCTCCGGGATCGCGTCGCTGCTGCTGGGCATCTTCCTCGCGATGCTGCGCGTCAGCCCGGTTCCCGTGTTCCGCGGGGTCGGCACGCTGTACGTGACGGTCGTGCGCAACACGCCGCTCACCCTGGTGTTCGTGTTCTTCGTGTTCGCGTACCCCTACCTGGAGATCATCAAGTTCGAGTTCTTCACCGCCGCCGTCGTGGCGCTGACGCTCTACACGTCGGCGTTCGTCTGCGAGGTGGTCCGCTCGGGCATCAACACCGTGCCGATCGGCCAGGCCGAGGCGTCGCGGGCTCTGGGCCTGACGTTCACCCAGATGCTCGGCAGCATCGTGCTGCCGCAGGCGCTGCGATCCGTCGTCCCGCCCATGGTGAGCACGTTCATCGCTCTGCTGAAGAACACCACCGTCGCGGCGGGCTTCTCGGTCCGGGAAGCCGGCGCCATCCGCGACGCGCTCTCCGAGCTCGGTGAGGACACCCTGACCGGCATGCTGTGGGTCGCCGGCATCTTCGTCCTGCTGGTCATGCCGCTGACCTACCTGCAGCGGGTTCTCGAGAAGCGCTGGAGCGTGGCCCGATGAGCAGCACCGTCCTGTTCGACGTTCCCGGTCCGCGGGCCAGGATCCGGTACCGCGCGTACGCGGTCGTCGGCATCGTCGCGATCGCCGCGTTCCTCGGCTACGTGGTGTGGCGCTTCGTCGACACCGGCCAGTTCGAGGGCCGCAAGTGGAGCTGGTTCGAGTACAAGCAGATCCAGATCTCGCTGGTCGAGGCGCTCGGCCGCACGCTCAGCGCGTTCGCGGTCGGCGCGGTGCTGGCGCTGCTGTTCGGTGCCGTGTTCGCGGCGGCGCGGCTGTCGGACCACAAGTGGATCAGCACGCCGGCGGCGGTGGTCGTGGAGCTGTTCCGCGCGATCCCGCTCGTCATCATGATGTTCTTCTTCTACTACGGCCTGCCGTCGACGGGCATCAAGCTCACGGCGTTCACGTCGGTCGTGCTCAGCCTGATGCTGTACAACGGCTCGGTGCTCGCCGAGGTGTTCCGTGCGGGCATCAACTCGTTGCCCAAGGGGCAGAGCGAGGCCGCGTACGCGCTGGGCATGCGCAAGACGCAGGTGATGGTGCTCGTGCTGCTGCCGCAGGCGTTGCGGGCGATGCTGCCGACCATCATCAGCCAGCTCGTCGTGCTGTTGAAGGACACCGCGCTCGGCTTCCTCATCACGTTCGAGGAGCTGCTGTACTGGGGCCGCCAGATCGGTGGTCAGCTGCAGTTCGGCCGTCCGCTCATCCCGACGATGATCGTGGTGGCGTCCATCTACATCGGACTGTGCCTGCTCCTCACGTGGTTCGCGAACTACCTGGAGAAGCGCAACCGCCGCAACAAGAAGGTCATCCACCTCGACGAGGACAAGGCCAAGCAGATCCAGCTCGGCGAAGCCTCGACGGCGACTCCCGCCGGTGGTGCCGTTCTCTGAGAACGGCTTGAGTGAACGGGGGCGTGTCCACATCGGACACGCCCCGTTCTTGTTTCCCCTGTTTTAGCGCCACAGCACGGAATCGCAGTTGGCCGTCACGTAGTCGGCTGCCTGTGTGCCGTCGCCCGCCCTGGCCTTCGCCGCCGTCTCACGGGCGTAGCGCTGCCCGTCCGGGTCCTCCGGCGAGAACGTCGGCAGCACCTCGTCCATCACCTTCAGCGCCCGCGAGACCGCCGCCTGGTCGCCGCGTTGCCGCGCGTCCTCCCAACCGAGGTACCAGGCGCAGGCGTTGGTCATCTCCAGGACGATCCGCTCGCTTCCGGCCGGTGCCCTGTCCGGTCCCGGCCCCGACTTCTCCGCGAGCACGGTGAGATCCGGCTTGCGACCGTCGGGCCAGGTGTACCTGGCGACGCCGTCTTGCATGGCCTGGGTGTACTGCTGCTGGTCCACCACTGCGGGTGCGGCCGGTTGCGGCGCCGCGCATCCGGCCACCAGGATCACCGCAGCGATCAGGTACCGCTCCACCACAGCGTTCCTCCGACCGTGCCCTCGGTGTAGGGGCTGTTCGAGGCGAGGCAGAACTTGGTGCCCTTCTTGAAGTTCGTGCCGACGTGCTTGCGCTCCTCCTCCATTCGTACGAACGCACCGCGCGTGTTGCGGTCGCCGCACTTGTACCAGGCGAGCTGCATGACGCCGCCCAGAGCGACCCTGGCGTCGATGTTCGACCCGGCCACGGTGATGGTGCGCGCGGTCGTGAACCAGGTGATCTGGTTGTGCTTGAACGGCACCGTGATCGTGGTCGACGCCGCGTGGGCGGGCAACGCGGACACCATCGCGAAGCCCACGGCGAGAAGGCCTGCAAGAGCACGTTTCATCGGAAATCTCCTCACGAGTAGACGTTCCAGTCGACGACGCCGCACCAGACGTCCTCAGTCCCCGTCCCACCGACGACGTCCAGGCAGAACGTCGTGCCGGCACGGAAGTTCGAACCGATGCGCCGTCGTGCGCTGTCCCCCGCCGGGAACAGGACAGGGCTGCCCGACACCCGGTGGTCGTCGTCGCGGAACCAGCGGATCTCCAGGTCCACCGGACTGGAGGTGATCCGCAGGTAGATGTCCGAGCCGTCGGCGGTGATCGTGCGGACGGCGAGCAGGTCTGCCGATGCGGTTCGCATGGCGCGGAACGTATCGACGCCGGAGGATCCGGGTCGTCTGACGAACAGTGGATCTCTCGTCAACTTTCGCGGTACGCTCGGAGTTGGGGAATCTGGGGATTTACGGCGGTGACGTCACCTGGCTGAGGGGCGTTGTGACGCGCGTGCTTGTGGTCGACGACCAGCCGTTGTTCAGGGCGGGCTTGGTCGCGTTGCTGACGGCGACACCGGGAATGACCGTTGTCGGAGAAGCATCTGATGGCGAGACGGCTGTGCCGCTCGCCGAGTCGGTGCGCCCGGACGTCGTGCTCCTGGACATCCGCGTGCCTGGTCTCGCGGCGCTGGAACGTGTCCTGGCGTCCACGAGGGTTCTCGTGCTGACCGCGTTCGACCTCGACGAGCACGTCCACGAGGCGTTGCGGCTGGGTGCCGCGGGGTTCGTGCTGAAGGAGTCGGAGCCGGCGAGGCTGCTGGCCGCGATCACCGCGGTGGCGTCCGGCGAGATGCAGTTCAGCCCGACGGTGATGCGCCGGCTCGTGGCGGCGTACCTGCGCGGTGACGTGGCGGACGCGCCGTGGGTGCCGGTGGGTCTGGGCGACCTCACCGACCGCGAACGCGAGGTGCTCAGGCTGGTGGCCACGGGGCAGACCAACGCGGCGATCGCGAGCAAGCTGAGCGTCACCGAGGGCACGGTGAAGACGCACCTGAACCGCGTGATGACCAAGCTGCGGCTGACCAGCCGGGCTCAGGCCGTCGTGACGGCTTACGAGTCCGGACTGGTCACGCCGCAGCTGGCCGGGTGACTACCAGCGCAGACCGAGGTGGGCGTGGTCCGGGCTGTGCTTGGCGGTGGTGAGGGAGACGATTCCCGGGCGGATGTTGTCACAGGTCCACGAACCGGCCGGGGCGTTCGCCCAGATCTTCTGCTCGCAGCCCGTCGGCCCGCGGCTGTCCCACACCTCCCAGGTGACCTGGTAGTCGCCGGACGGCGAGCTCTTGACGAGGTCCACGTCGACGGAGATCCGACCGCCCGGGAACTGGTCGGTCCCGATGGCGCAGTAGCTCTGCGACGGAATCGGCCCGCACGTTCCGCGTGTGCCGGTCGACGTCGCGGCGTTGGCGACTCCGGTCACCGGCAGCACGGCTGCCACGAACGCGACCACCACCACAGGAATCTTCATCTCTTCCCCCGGAAATCTCTCTGCGCTCCGACACGAGCAGAACGCCCGGCATCGGCCTCTGCGTGCAGCGGAGGAAGGGGAAAGCACACGAACGTGGGAAAGAGGGCGAAGCACCCCGCCGTCGCCGTGGGCCGGTTGTACGATCCCCGGCCCACGGCGACGGTCGCTAGGACCGCTTGAACAGCTTGTTGCCGAGCCAGACGATCGGGTCGTACTTGCGGTCCGCCACGCGCTCCTTCATGGGGATGAGCGCGTTGTCGGTGATGTGGATGTGCTCGGGACAGACCTCGCTGCAGCACTTGGTGATGTTGCAGTAGCCGAGCCCGTGGTCGTCCTGCGCCTGGTCGACGCGGTCGGCCGTGTCGAGCGGGTGCATCTCGAGTTCGGCGACGCGCATCAGGAACCGCGGCCCCGAGAACGCCTCCTTGTTCTCCTCGTGGTCACGCACCACGTGGCAGGTGTTCTGGCACAGGAAGCACTCGATGCACTTGCGGAACTCCTGCGAGCGTTCGACGTCGACCTGCTGCATCCGGTACTCGCCGGGGGCCAGGTCCTTCGGCGGCGCGAACGAGGGGACCTCGCGCGCCTTGGTGTAGTTGAAGGACACGTCGGTCACCAGGTCGCGGATGATCGGGAACGTCCGCATCGGCGTGACCGTGATCGTCTCCGACTCGTCGAAGACCGACATCCGGGTCATGCACAGCAGCCGCGGGCGTCCGTTGATCTCCGCCGAGCACGAGCCGCACTTGCCCGCCTTGCAGTTCCACCGCACGGCGAGGTCCGGTGCCTGCGTGGCCTGCAGCCGGTGGATGATGTCGAGGACGACCTCACCCTCGTTGACCTCGACGGTGAAGTCCTCCAGCCCTCCACCGGAGTCGTCACCGCGCCACACCCGGAACTTCCCCTGGTAGCTCATGACAACTCCTCGGAGGTGAGGTACTTCTCCAGTTCGGTGCGGTCGAACAGGTCCAGCAGGTCGCTGCGGATCGGGATCTGCGGTTTCTCCTCGACGCGCACCCCGTTCTCGTCGACGTTGCACACCAGCAGCTTGCGCCGCCACTCCGCGTCCATCGACGGGTGGTCGTCACGGGTGTGGCCGCCGCGGGACTCCGTGCGCAGCAGTGCCGCCTTCGCCACGCACTCGGACACCAGCAGCATGTTGCGCAAGTCGAGTGCGAGGTGCCAGCCGGGGTTGAACTGCTGGTGTCCCTCGACCGTCAGCGACTGGGCGCGTTCCTTGAGCTTCTCCAGCCGCTGCAACGCTTCTTCCATCTCGGCCTGACGGCGGATGATGCCGACGAGGTCGTTCATGGACTGCTGCAGTTCCATGTGCAGCGTGTACGGGTTCTCGCCGCCCTCCTGCTGGAACGGCTTGAGCGCCGTGGCCCGTGCCTCGGTGACGGTGTCCTCCGAGACGGCGGGCCTGGATTCGAGTGCCCGCACGTACTCCGCCGCACCCGCACCGGCACGGCGGCCGAACACGAGCAGGTCCGACAACGAATTTCCACCCAGGCGGTTCGAGCCGTGCATGCCGCCGGACACCTCTCCGGCGGCGTAAAGCCCTGCCACGGAAGAGGATCCGGTGTCCGGGTCGACCTCGACGCCGCCCATCACGTAGTGACAGGTCGGGCCGACCTCCATCGGCTGGGCCGTGATGTCCACGTCGGCCAGTTCCTTGAACTGGTGGTGCATGGACGGCAGGCGCTTGCGGATCTCCTCGGCGGGCAGACGCGTTGACACGTCGAGGAAAACGCCGCCGTGGGGTGACCCGCGCCCGGCTTTGACCTCGGAGTTGATCGCCCGCGCGACCTCGTCGCGGGGCAGCAGCTCCGGTGGGCGCCGGTTGTTCGCCTGGTCGGTGTACCAGCGGTCGCCTTCTTCTTCGTTGTCGGCGTACTTGTCCTTGAACACCTCGGGGATGTAGTCGAACATGAAGCGCTTGCCGTCGGAGTTGCGCAGCACGCCACCGTCACCGCGGACGGACTCGGTGACGAGGATGCCCTTGACGGACGGCGGCCAGACCATCCCGGTGGGGTGGAACTGGATGAACTCCATGTTGATCAGCGAGGCGCCCGCGCGCAGTGCGAGCGCGTGGCCGTCACCCGTGTACTCCCACGAGTTCGAGGTGACCTTGAACGACTTGCCGATGCCGCCGGTCGCGAGGATCACCGCGGGTGCCTCGAACAGCACGAACCGGCCGGACTCGCGCCAGTAGCCGAACGCGCCGGCGATACTGCCACCATTCTCGGCGCCGTCCTTGACGAGGTCGGTGACGGTGAACTCCTGGAACACCCGCAGGCGTTCCTCGTAGTTCCCGAACTCCTTGAAGTCCTCCTGCTGCAACGACACGATCTTCTGCTGCAGCGTGCGGATCAGTTCGAGGCCGGTGCGGTCGCCGACGTGCGCGAGGCGCGGGTACTCGTGGCCGCCGAAGTTGCGCTGCGAGATACGGCCGTCCTTGGTGCGGTCGAACAGCGCGCCGTAGGTCTCGAGCTCCCAGACCCGTTGCGGTGCCTCCTGAGCGTGCAGTTCGGCCATCCGCCAGTTGTTGAGGAACTTGCCGCCGCGCATGGTGTCGCGGAAGTGCACCTGCCAGCTGTCGCTCGAGTTCACGTTGCCCATCGCGGCAGCGATGCCACCCTCGGCCATCACCGTGTGGGCCTTGCCGAACAACGACTTGCAGAGAACGGCGGTGCGCATGCCGTGCTCACGGGCCTCGATCGCGGCACGCAGACCGGCACCACCCGCGCCGATCACGAGAACGTCGAACGAATGCCTTTCCAGCTCGGGCAAAACCACTCCTAGTTGATGAAGCGGAGGTCGGAGATCGTTTCCGAGGCGACCAGCGCGACGTAGAGGTCGGTGAGACAGACGAAGATCAGCGAAGCCCACGCCAGCTGCATGTGCCGGTTGTTCAGCTTCGAGATCTGCGTCCACATCCAGTACCGGACCGGGTGCTTGGAGAAGTGCTTGAGCCGCCCGCCCGCGATGTGGCGGCACGAGTGGCACGACAGCGTGTACGCGCCGAGCAGCGCGACGTTGGCGAGCAGGATGATGTTGCCCAGACCGACGCCGGTGCCGAACGCGAGGACCGCGTCGTAGATGTTGATCAGCAGCAGGAGCGAGGCCGCGTAGAAGAAGTAGCGGTGCAGGTTCTGCGCGATCAGCGGGAAGCGCGTCTCACCGGTGTACTTGCTGTGCGGCTCGGCCACAGCGCACGCGGGCGGCGACGCCCAGGCGGCCCGGTAGTAGGCCTTGCGGTAGTAGTAGCAGGTGATCCGGAACCCCAGCAGGAACGGGATGATGATCACGGGCGGCGTCAGGAAGCCCGGTAGCGCCGGGAACCACTGCCCGAAGTGCGATGCCGCCGGGATGCACTCCTCGGTGAGGCACGGCGAGTACATCGGTGTGAGGTAGTGGTACTGGTCGACCCAGTAGAAGTCCCCCTGGAACGTGCGGAACGCCGCGTAGATCGAGATGAGCAGCAGGCCGACGAATGTCGTCAGCGGCGGCAACCACCATCGGTCCGTGCGCAGAGTCCTGGCGGCGATCTCTGCCCTCGCCATTACTCACCTTTCTGGGGGTCCACGCCGTTGTGGGAAAACGCCGAACGGCCCCCGCGTCTCGCGGGGGCCGTCTGATCAGGTCGGCTCAGGTCCGGTTGCGGTAGCCACCGAGTCCTTCGTCGTCTGCGTCCTTCCACAACGACTCGTCGTAGGGCGTGTCGGGCACGACCACGACCTCGCGTTCCACTTGAGGAGCTTCGCGCTGCCTCGGGGTGGTACCGAGATCGACGAGTTCGGTGGCGTCGATGTCCATGCGTTCTACGTCGTTGGCAAGGCGTTGAACGGCCGCCACGTCGCCGTACCTGGCGCGCAACGAGCTGACGCAGTGCCGCATCTGACCGATGACCCGGCGCAGTTCGACGATCTCCGTGGACGTCATGGGACACCTCCGTTCCAAGGTCGTGCCCCGCACTCTGCCCAATCTCAAGCCATGTGACAAGCACCACACGCCAAGATTCAAAACTGGTTCCTTCCCAGTTACTGAATCGTTTTTGTGTCTACGACCAGCGATGACTTACTGTGTGTGGCGTCACGCCCGTCCGTGGGACGCCACTGTTGTCGTCTCGTGAGGGCCCCACCACGGCCCGTGATGACCCGGAGAGACCCATGAGCCAACTGCATCCCGTACTGACAGAGGTCACACGCCGAATCGCCGCCCGCAGCGCCGACTCCCGACGCGTGTACCTCGAACGTGTGGCCGCGGCGGCGCAGGACGGCACCTCGCGGTCCGGCTTCGCCTGCAGCAACCTGGCGCACGGCTTCGCCGGCATCACCGGCGGCGACAAGGCGGCGCTGCGGGCGCTGCGCAAGTCGAACGTCGCGATCGTGTCGTCCTACAACGACATGCTGTCGGCGCACCAGCCGTTGCAGGAGTACCCGGCCTGGATCAAGGACGCCGTCCGCACGGCCGGTGGCGTGTCCCAGTTCGCGGGCGGTGTGCCCGCGATGTGCGACGGTGTCACCCAGGGCCGTGACGGCATGGAACTGTCGCTGTTCAGCCGCGACGTCATCGCGATGTCGACCGGTGTCGCCCTGTCGCACGAGATGTTCGACGCGGCCGTGCTGCTCGGCGTGTGCGACAAGATCGTGCCGGGCCTGCTGATCGGCGCGCTGTCGTTCGGCCACCTGCCGTCGATCCTGGTGCCCGCGGGCCCGATGTCGACGGGCCTGTCCAACAAGGAGAAGGCCCGCGTCCGGCAGCTCTACGCGGAGGGCAAGGCCACCCGCGACGACCTGCTGGAGGCCGAGGCCGCCTCGTACCACTCCCCCGGCACCTGCACGTTCTACGGCACCGCGAACTCGAACCAGATGGTCGTCGAGGTCATGGGCCTGCACCTGCCGGGCGCCTCGTTCGTGCCGCCGGGCACCTCGCTGCGCCGCGCCCTGACCGAGCACGCCGGCCGCCGCGCCGTCGAGATGGCCCGCGGCGACGGCTACACCCCGATCGCGCACATCGTCGACGAGAAGGCCGTGGTCAACGGCGTCGTCGCCCTGCTGGCGACCGGCGGTTCCACCAACCACACGATGCACCTGGTCGCCATCGCCGCCGCCGCGGGCATCGAGCTGAGCTGGGACGACTTCTCGGACCTGTCCGCCATCGTGCCGCTGATCGCGCGGGTCTACCCGAACGGCAGCGCCGACATCAACCACTTCCAGGCCGCGGGCGGCGTCCAGTTCGTCGTCGGCACCCTGCTGGACGCCGGCCTGCTGCACAACGACGTCCACACGGTGGCCGGTTTCGGCCTGGACCGCTACCGCCAGGAACCGAAACTGGCCGACGGCACCCTGGTCTGGGTCGACGCCCCCGACCGCTCGCTGGACCTCGACGTCCTGCGCCCGGCCTCGGACCCGTTCGCCTCGGACGGCGGCCTGCGCATGCTCTCGGGCAACCTGGGCCGCGCGGTCATCAAGGTCTCGGCCGTGGCCTCCGAGAACCACGTCGTCGAAGCACCCGCCCGCGTGTTCACCACGCAGGAGGCGTTCCAGGAGGCCTTCAAGGCAGGCGAGCTCGACCGCGACGTGGTCGTCGTCGTCCGCCAGCAGGGCCCCCAGGCCAACGGCATGCCCGAACTGCACAAGCTGACGCCCCCTCTCGGCGTGCTGATGGACCGCGGCTACAAGGTCGCCCTGGTGACCGACGGCCGCATGTCCGGCGCCTCGGGCAAGATCCCGGCCGCCATCCAGCTGACCCCGGAGGCCGCAGTCGGAGGCCCGCTCGGCCGGATCCGCGACGGCGACGTCGTCCGGCTGGACGCCACGGCCGGAACGCTGGAGGTCCAGGTGCCTGCGGAGGAGCTGGCGTCACGCCCCCTCGTCGACTTCCCGCCGACGGGCCGCGAGTGGACCGGCACGGGACGCGAACTGTTCGCCGCGTTGCGCCGCACGGTCGGGCCTGCCGACCGCGGGGCCACGGTGTTCGGCCCGATCACGGCTGACCACTTCGCACCGGTCACGCACTTCTGACCCACCGCGTACCACCAATATATTGGTTCCCCACCCCGCTGACCTGCCCCTTAGCAATGAGACTTTTGACTTCGTCGTCAAAAGACCTGTTGCAAAGGGGTCGGCGACGCCCGACCAAACCCGCCCTTCACCGCCCCGCCCACGGACCTTTGCAATGAGTCTTTTGACTTCGTCCGCAAACGTTTTTTGCATCCGGGTGGGGCGCGGAGGGCGTGTGGCAGCATGCGATATATCGGTTTTCGATCCCAGATCCGGCAAGGAGTGCACTCGTGACCAGCGGTGACAATCTTCGGGCGACCACTGGAGCGGACCTGCTCGCGCTCTCGCCCGTCATCCCCGTCGTCGTGGTCGACGACGCCGACCACGCGGTGCCGCTCGCCCAGGCACTGCTGCGCGGTGGGGTCCGCGTCATCGAGCTCACGCTGCGCACCCCGGCCGCGCTCGCCGCGATCGAGAACGTCGCGCGCGAGGTGCCGGAGATCGTGATCGGCGCGGGCACCGTCACAGCGCCGGAGCACGCCGAGCAGGCGGCGAAGGCCGGGGCCGCGTTCCTCGTCACGCCTGGCACGACCGACCGCGTTCTCGATGCCGCCGACGCCACGGGCCTGCCGTACCTGCCGGGCGCGGCCACGGTGTCCGAGGTCATGCGGCTGGCCGAGCGCGGGCTGAACGCGCTGAAGTTCTTCCCCGCCGAGGCCGCAGGCGGAGTCGACTACCTGAAGTCGATCGGCGGGCCGATCCCGCACGTCCGGTTCTGCCCGACCGGCGGCATCACTCCGCAGACCGCGCCGAACTACCTCGCGCTGCCGAACGTCGGCTGCGTCGGCGGCTCGTGGCTCGCCCCGAAGGACGCCCTCAACGCCGGCGACTGGGACCGCATCGAGACGCTCGCCCGTGAGGCTTCGCAGCTCGCGTAACCCAGGTCACGAACCGGAAATTCGGCTCACACCACGAGACCGGCGTCCCACCACGTTGGAACATTCACCCAACGGGAGGTGACGCCGGTCTCCTATTAACGGAAGTTTGAGGAAACATGAACCAGATGGCGGCCAATTGAGATTTCAACAGAGATAAGGCCACTGCCCGTGGCTGTCACACTTCCTCGCTGCAATGACGCACGAGAGGAGCAGGTGTGGCTGTCCAGGAAGCCGACGTGGCGGGGTTGGTCGGAGAACCGCTGACGATGTCGGCGTTCAACCAGCTGTCCGGCAGTCTGGGTGGTTATTCGTTCGTCAAAGTGGTCGTCGATCGGCACAACGTGACGATTCACTTCCTGAACAACGCGCGTCACGAGTTCCACGCGCTCTACATCGGAACCGAGATCCTCGGCATCGGCGAGGACGAGGTGCGCGCGCGGATCGACGAGCTCAACCAGGGCTTCTACCACGCCTCTGACCGGCGGTTCTTCCTCGGCATCCTGTCGCTGCACCAGCGCGAGGACAAGCGCATGTTCTCGCTGGAGACGGTCGAAGTCGACACGATGTCCGCCGATATGATCGAGTTCTTCTACGCCGAGGTGCGCAAGAACGTCGACGCGGCCGTGCCGTTGTTCTTCAAGCCCGCGAACCACCTCCAGGAACAGGCGGTAGCGGAGCTGCCGGTGGAAAGGCTTCCACGCATCCTGGCGCACGAATTGTTCTCCACTGCCGAGTTCGTGGCGTTGAACCCCGGTACGACGAAGGGGCGGCTGCGCGCATTCCGGACCGAGCAGGAGTACCGGGAGAACACGCTGGAGTGGTTCGACATCGTCGTGATGCATCGTGTTCCGGACGACATTCCGCGGCTGGCCGGCATCATCAACGCGAGCCACACCACTCCCCTGTCGCACACGAACGTCCTGGCGACCGGTTGGTCCATTCCGAACGCCATCCAGATCGGTGCGTTCGACCTGATCGACCGGGAGAACCTCGACGGCCAGTGGGTCGAGTACGAGGTGTCGGCGAAGGGCGCCGAAGTCGGGCTGCGGCTGATCGACGAACCGGACGACGTCGGCCGGCGCCCTGCCTGGTACGCGCAGCGCGTCACGCTGGAGGAGCCCGAGGACACCTACAACCCGATCGTCGACCTCGGCAGGATCCGCTACAACGACAGCCACCGCTACGGCACCAAGGCCGCGAACCTCGGCGAGCTGCACCACGTGCTGGGGAGCGAGTCGCCGCGCCGCCTGCTCGGGTTCTTCTCCGTGCCGCGCCCGCCGCGGGACAACCTCCTGCCCTACCTGGCGAAACTCCTCGGCAAGGACGAAGACCTGCTCGCCGCCGCCCAGCAGCTGCTCGCGCAACGGGTCCGGGTGCCGCGCGGCATCGCGTTGCCGTTCTCGATGCACCAGGGCTTCCTCGAGTCGTCGCCGAAGATCCAGCAGGCCATCGGCAAGCTCAAGATGGCGCTGGAGCTCAACGCCCGCGAGATCGAGCCGTTGTGCGTCGAGCTGCAGCAGCTGATCCGCAAAACCCGTGTGCCGGACTACCTGCTGTCCGAACTGGACACCGCGCTCGTCGAGAACCTCGCTGGCGTGCGGACGTTCGTGGTGCGCAGCTCGTCGAACGCCGAGGACCTCGCCGGGTTCTCCGCCGCGGGCATCTACGAGTCCTACAACCACGTCACCAGCGCCGAGAAGATCGTGGAGTCGGTCAAGGACGTGTGGGCCTCGCTCGTCTCCGCGCGCAGCGTGCGGCTGCGGCAGCAGGCCGGCATCTCACTGGACGACTGCTTCATGGGCGTGGTGATCCAGGAGCAGGTCAAGGCGGACTTCGGCGGCGTCATGGTGACCACGAACCCGATGAACCGCAACGACTTCCGCAACGTCTACATCAACGTCTCGCCGAACGTCACCGACGTCGTCGAGGGTTCGAGGCAACCGATGCAGTTCCTCTACTCCACTGTGGAGGGTGGCGGACGCACGGTCTCTTTGGGCGACGCCACGAAGGACCTGGACGTCAACGGCCACGCGCAGCTGCAGCGGCTCGCGATCGTGGGCCGGTTGCTGCAGTCGCACTTCTCGCCGGACTACACGTTCGACTCGCCGGTCGACATCGAGTGGCTCGCGACCGACGAGGTCCTGTACGTCCTGCAGCTGCGGCCGTACGCGATCTGATGCTGGGTCTTCGCGTACCGGCGACTCCGGAAGTGGCGCGTGCCGTCCGCCTGACGTACGGCTTCCAGTTCTTCTTCGGACTGCTGCTGTGGATCCCGATCTTCTACGAGTACCAGAAGCAGCTCGGGCTGAGCGACGCAGAGATCTTCGGCATCCAGTCGATCTACTACATCGCGTTCTGCCTCATGGAGATCCCGACAGGCATGGTCGCGGACCGGTTCGACTACCGCACGTCGTTGTGGCTCGGGGCAAGCGTTCTGGTGGTGGCGAACGTCGTGCCGGTGTTCGCCGGCAGCTACACCGGGTTCCTGGTCCACTTCCTGCTGATCGCGCTGGCCAGGTCGTTGATCTCGGGCGCGCAGAGCGCGTACCTGTACGAGTACCTCCACGCGCACGACGCGGGCCACCTCTATCTCAAGGTAGAGGGCGTCGGACGGTCGTACAGCCTGGTCGGCAAGATCGTGTACTGGCCGGTGATCGGTCTGCTGATGCAGTGGAACACTCCGTCGCCGTACTGGCTCACCGCGATCAACGCGGCGATCGCGGTGGTCCTCGCGCTGAAGCTGCCACCGATCCCCGGCTGGGAACGACCGGAGGGCAAGACGTCCAAGCTGCTGGCCGGTGTCGGCGGAGCGTTCGGGGCGCTGAGGAAGTCTCGGTGGCTGCTGCTGTTGATGATCCAGGGCATCGCGATGTTCACGCTGGTCAGGATCCTGCAGGTCAACCTGTTCCAGCCGGTGCTGGAGTCGAAGAACGTCCCGGTCACCTGGTACGGCTCGGTCCTCGCGGCGATGACGATCTTCGAGGCCGTCGCGGCCGCACGCCCGCACCGGCTGTCGAAGAAAATCGGGCCGGCGCGGTCGGTGTTCGTGCTGACGGTCGTGATGGCGCTGTCGATCGGCTTCATCGTCCCATTCGGCGGGGCCGTGACGATCGTGTTGCTGTGCCTGTTCTCGGTGACCGCGGGCATGAGCTTCCCCGTCCAGAAGAAGCTGCTCAACGACGCGATCCCGGATTCCCGTTACCGCGCAACGCTTCTTTCGATGGAGTCCATCATGGACCGTGCCGTGTGTGCGGTGGTCGCTATCGCACTCGGCGCCTATCTCGCGGGCGGGCAGCTCAACGAGTTCCTGGTGCTGTCGTCCGTCGTCACGGTGATCCTGATGGCGTTGCTGGCGGGCCTGCTGATCGCCGTCAGGACCACAAGGCGGCGACGAGCTCAGCCCGTCCCGTGATGCCGAGCTTGCGGTAGGCGCTCGACAGGTGCAGCTCGACCGTGCGGCGGGTGAGGTGCAGGGTCTCGGCGATCTGCCGGTTCGTCAGGCCCTGCGCCGCCATCCGCGCGACGCGGTTCTCCTGCCTGGTCAGACCCTGCACCTGGTCGTCGCCGTCGCGGACCTCGTCACCCGCGAGCTTGGCCAACGGGTGCGCGCTGAGGTGGCGGGCCAGTTCGAACGCCTGCCGCAGGTGCGGGGCGGCCGCGTCGGTGCGGCCCTTGCGGCGCAGGTGGTGGCCGAGCCAGTACAACGACTGGGCGTGCAGCAGCCGGTGCGGTGACGAGGCGAGAAGCTGTTCGGCCTCGACGAGAACATCGATGTCGTCGGTGCTGATGCCGACGCTCATCAACGCGGTCCCGACCACCCTCGTGGAACCCCACCGCTTGGCGAGGTCGAGCTCCTCGTGCGCGAGCCTGGCAGCGTCGTCGCGGTTGCCCAGCGCCAGGTACGCGCGGACGGCGTGGTGACGCCACGCGACCAGCGCCGGGTTGGGCATCTCGCGCGAGGCGAGCCGCCGGCCGACCTCGAGCAGGTCTTCCAGTGCGCCCTCCGCGTGGCAGGACGCGAGCTTGAGCCGGCCGCGGGCGTAGACGACGTTGATGTGCTGCAACAGGTCGCCGTCTTCGGTGACGAGCTGGGCGGCCTCGTCGAACTGCCCCATCTCGATGCAGACCTCGGCCAGCTTCGCGGTGGCCAGCAGAACAGCGGGGCAGTCGAGGTTGCCGGTCGAGACCGGTGGTGTCAGGAACGTGTACGCGCGGGCGAGGTCACCGCTGTTGTGGAAGGCGGTGGCGCGCGCGATCATGCTGAGCATTCCGCGGCGCAGGTGCGGGTCGTGCGAGACAGGCGCGGTGCTGTGCGAGAGCCACAACTTGTTGATGTGCTGGGGATCGTCGCCGAGCACCGGCACCAGGAACGTGAAGAGGTAGGGCGCGCCGAAGACGTCGACCCACTCGCCGTCGAGGGCTTCCAGCGCGTGCTCGACGGCTTCCGCGGACGAGTCGCCGCTGCGGGCGTTGCCGACGGCGAGCAGTGCGGACCGCGCGCGCTTGAGGTTCGGGTCCTGCGGGATCTCGCCGATGAGGTCGTCGAAGTACTTGCCGGCGCAGTTGGCCATGCGGGCGTCGCGGTTGGCGGCGAGCAGGTAGGTGGTGCAGACGAGGTTCCACACCATGTCACGGTCCTCGGGCAGCAGCCGGGCGATGACCATGATCGCCAGGGAGACCGCGAAGTGGGCGTCCGAGCCCGTGCACATGCGCTGGATCAACGACAACGCGACGCTGGCAGCGAGGTGCGGGTCCTCGCACTGGATCAGTGCGTCGCGCACGCGGTCGCGCCCGAGTGCGTTGTCCTTCAGGTGTTCCGCGTGGCCGAGCTCGGCCTCGATCGACAGCCGGTCGGAGTCGGAGAGGTGCTCCTCGAGCGCCCGTTCCAGGTGCTCGACGCCGCCGACCTCCCGCAGCAGGTCGACCGACCACGGCAAGCGGACGGACCTGGCCTTCAGCACGTGCTCGGCGACGCGGTCGTCGGGAGCGTCCGATTCGAACAGCAGCCAGGCCGCGCGGGCGTGCGCGGCGGAGCGGACGGCGACCGGCATGTCGGCGAGGATGCTGTTGCGCACGAACGGATGCCGGAACGTCAGCGGGTCCGTGTCGGCCAGCACGCCGAGCCGGACGAGCGTGTCGACGGCAGGCAGCGCGTCGAAACCGGTGAGGGCGGACAGCAGTTCGAGGCCGGCGTCACCATCCAGCACGGCGGCGGAGCGGGCGACCTCCGCGGCACCGGTGTACTCGCGCAGCCTCATGCCGATCATCTCGCCGACCGCGGCCGAGCCCTCGCCTTCCTCGCGCAGCAAGGCCTGGAGCAGGTACGGGTTGCCGCCGGTGAGCTCGTGGCACCGCTGCGGGTCCTTGCCGGGGAACCCTTCGGTGAGGCGCTCGACGGCCGCGACGTCGAGACCTTCGAGGTCGATGCGGTGGGGGTGGGCGCCGGCGATCTCGGGCAGCGTCACCTCGTCCGTGGACAGGTAGCCCTGCGAAGCACCGAATGCCATGACGACCGGCATGTTCTGCAGCCGTGTCCGCAGGTACGCGAGCGCGCGCTTGGAGAAGGTGTCGGCGACGTGCACGTCGTCGACGACCATGAGGATCGGTGCCTTGCGCGCGGAGTTCACGGCACGGGCGTAGAGCTCTTCGAGGTCGTGTTCGTTCGCGAGGCACGGCGCGAGCTGGCGCACCACCGCGCCGGGCAGGTGGCTCTCCAGGCGGGCGCTCTTGGCCAGACGGACCGTGAAGCCGCGCTCACGGGCCTCGGCGGTGAACGCGTCGAGCAGCGCCGTCTTGCCGATGCCGAAGCCACCGGTGACGACCACGCACGAGCCCGTTCCGCGCAGGGCGTCGTCCAGCAAGCGTCCGAGAGCAGCGAGTTCCGCGTCTCGGCCGAGTAGTGGAGATGTCACCTCTGTCTACCCCTGCCTTCGGTACCGAGAGGACCGCAGGTCGAACGTTCCGGTGTTCCTTCGGTGTCGACCGTAAAGACCTGCGCTTCGTCGTCGGGCAAACTTACCCACAGGTAACGGTTAACGGAACTGTGAGCTGTTCGCAGTGGTGAGCGGGAGCAAGCGATGATCTTCGCCAGGCTGGTGCGCGGCTGGTTGCGCCTCGCCTGCCTGCTCACGCGCTCCCGTCGGGAGTTACACGCGCTGGAGCAGCGGAAACCTCTCGAGCTGAGCAGACTCGGCGCGCGTGAGGATGCCGACCTCGATCGGGTCCTCGACGTGCGAGGAGAGCGAGTCCACGACCGACAGCACCGCGGCGACGGCCACCACGACGCCCGCCGCCACCAGCAGGATGCTGCGAGTGACGCCACACGGCTGACGCGCAGTACCCGGTGGACTCTCGCTGAGCACCGGCCGCAAGGCCGGCGCGAACAGACCGAAGTCGGCCGCGTCTCTGCGGCAGCCCTCGCACCCGGTTAGGTGCCGGGAGAAGATCACGTGCTCCGCAGGCTCCAGGACCCCGAGCGCATACGCCGCGACATCACCGCACGGCCCATCCGGGCTCGTGCGGTTTTCGCCGTTTGTCCACTCCTGCTCGTACTCGTGATGTGGTTGACGAGTCACCATCACGCTAGCTCCTGTCCTGCAGCGCCCGACGGATCGTGTGCATCGCCTTGTACAGCCGGGACTTGACGGTTCCTTCCGGGACTCCGAGAACGATCGCGGCCTCCTTCACCGTTCGTCCCATGACATACGTTTCGTAAATGGCCGACCTGTGCTCGTCACTCAATTGGCGTACTACATCGGTAATGACCATCACCGAAAGTGTCTGTTCCGTGTCGTCCGGAGATTCGGCGATGTCCGGTCGCAGCAATTCCACTTCCTGCGGGCGCGCCTGACGGCTGCGCCATCCGTCGATCACAATGCGACGAGCCACAGTACAAAGCCATCCGCGCAACATCCCCGGTTCACGAACAAGATGTGCGGAGTTCTGCCAAGCCCTGATCAACGTCTCCTGAACGACATCTTCAGTCCACTGGCGGTCGTAGTTGGTCAGGCACAGAACTTGCGAGAACAACATCCGCTGGAACTGCCCGTAGAGGAGAGTGAGCAATTCCTCGTCCTGCTGGACTTCCGCGACCTTGCCCTGATCACCCATGAAGCTTGCGACCTCCCCAGATATCGGCGACGTGTTCGCTTCGGGCGGCAGGCCTAGCGACTCGGTGGCCGAGCGTGGAATCTATCGCATCCTACATCGTGAACACGAAATCCTCTCGGGTACGTAAATCAAGTCCAAATGGTTCGCATGTTGTTGTGTGATGCACGTCACATCCATATGTGCGCATGCGGGTGAACCCTGACCTCACCTGCGCGTATCACCTTTGAAGGCAGCTCGATCGCGGGGAGGAACGGGCACTATGCGTCACCGGTTGGGCACGCTGGGGCAGCACGCAGCGCTGTTTACCGCCCTGTCTGTCGCATTTCTTGGGGTCGTCATCGGAGCGATCCCCGCAAATGCGCAGTCCACCGAAGTACAACCATCCGATCGCTCTTTCATGGTTTCTCTGCGCCAGGCGAACTCATGGCTCGTTCCGGTGAGCAAAGAAGTCCCGGCACGCACCACGAATGCAGCGATCAACAACGCGGGACGGGACATTCTCGAAGGACACACCAGGCTCGACGTCGATCTGCTCAAATCCGCCAGCGATCTCGGAGTGGTACTGCCGAACGACGTGAGCAGTGAACACCAGTCACTCATCAACGAGATGGCCGCACGCACCGGAGACAACCACGACCGCGCCTACGCGACGATCGTCCGGCAGGCGCAGGGCGGGCTCCTCGTGATGGCCACGCAAACACGCGCGACAACGCAGAACACCGCAATTCGCACAGTCGCCCACCAAACGGTGCAAATGCTGGTCCGCACGATGACGCTTCTCGAGAACACCGGACTCGTCGACCCTTCGGCGCTCGAATTGGTGACCGCCAAGGCACAGGTGAACGCCGTCCGCATCATCGGTCAGAAAGTCGAGCCGTCGGACCGGGAATTGCTCGTTCTGCTCGCTCAGCATTCGCTTTGGCAGAAACCGGCCAGCCGCGAAAGCTCCGACCGGGCACGCGACGCGAAGGTCCGCAAGGTCGCCGGCCAGCTAGCCGCCGAGCAGACTCAGCTGGCGCAGGCGGTAGCCGACGCGGCGAAGCAGCTCGGCGTGGATCTCCCGGCCGAACCGACGACCGAGCAGAAGTCGTGGGCGAACGCGATCTCATCGAGCTCGGGCGACGAGCTCGACCGGATGTACGCGAACCTGTCCCGCGCCGCTGACGGCTCACTCATCGTCCAGGTCGCCCAGGCCCGCGCGACGACCAAGAGCGCCCCTGCCCGCGTCGCCGCGCAAACCGGCCTGACCCTCATGCTCAAGCACATGCTGCTGCTGGAGGGCACCGGCCTGGTGAAGTCGAACTCGCTGCAGATGACCGACATCCCGGCGATCACCCAGCAGAAGCCCAACAGCAGCCCGTCCACCCAACCCGACGACTCGCCGATGAGCATCGGCTTCCTCACCGGCATCGCCGTCCTGGTGGTCGCCGGCGCGGGCACGCTGTGGCTCGTCCGAGCAGTCGGCCACCGAGGCGAACACCGCCGCTAGCAGCGCCCCACTGATATATCGGCTGCCGCCCTCGCCGACCGATGTATCACCGCCCGGCAGGCCCTCCGCCAGCCAGCCGGGCCCCTGCTCACCCCTTAGCAATGACTCTTTTGACGACGAAGTCCAAAGAGTCATTGCTAAGGGGCAGGTCAGCGCAGTACCGGGTTGACATAACTAAGGTGAACGGCGGCGGTGCGGCGGCGTGACGCCGACGTTCGAGCTGATATATAGATCTTGGGGTTGAACCGCTGAGATCACGTACGAGGCAAGTTCAGGGCTGTGTCCACCAGCTCGACGACGTGCGCCTCGGTCGGGTCGACCGCCTCCCACTTGTCGACGAGCCGGTCGATCACGGCGGCCGGCACCGGTTCCGGGCGCGCGCTGTTGCGAGCGTGGATCACGTTCTTCGGTGCCTCGAGCCCGACCAGGGTGACCCGTGCGCGGTAGTCCGCGGCGAGCCCGATGCACCGCTCGCGCAGCTGCCGGGAGATGTTGGTCGCGTTCCAGACGAACCGCTCCCCCGCCCTCAGCAACGTCCGCGCCTCCTCGAAGGCCGCGGCCGCCACCGCACGTTGATCACCGTCGGGCGCGATGCCGAGGCGCGAGCGCACCGCGTCCAGGCTCACCACCGGCCAGCCCGGACGGTGCGTGGCGATCCAGTGGTCCTTGCCGACGCCGGGCAGGCCCGACAACACCGTCACGTCGAGGCGCGTGTCGTCGTAGGCCGCGTAGCCGGGGTCGCGACCGGGTGTGCGGAAGTACTGGAACCGCGCGTGGCTGGACGGGAACTCACGTGGCCGGTCCAGGCAGTCGCGTTCGCGGCAGTACTCCTCGAACAACGCGATGTTCTCCAGCACCGACTCGGTGTCGCCGCAGATCCGGCCGAGGATGTCGGCGCGCGCCAGGGTCGCGAGGTCGTCGTTGCGCGCGAGAAGGCTCACCCGGAACGCGATGCGGTCGAGGTCCGGCCGCTCCAGCGCCCAGAACGGCACCTGGTGGTGCCGTACCAGCGCGGCGACGTGCTCGCGCCAGGCGATCGGGCGTCCCATCTCCCACAGCACCTTGCGCGTTAGAAGGTCTCCCGCGCGTGAATGGCCGTGCGCGGTGATGCGGCCGTCTTCGATCTGCGTGCGGAACGGCTTCGCCACGTCGTGCAGCAGCACCGTCGCGAACAGCTGCACCCGGTCCGCTTCCGGCCTGGTCCGCCACTCCGGCAGTGACACGAGGGCCTCGCAGGCCATCCGCGTGTGCGTGGCGACGTCGCCCTCCGCGTGGTGCACCGGATCCTGCGGCACGCCTTCCAGTGCACGGATCCACGGGAACGCCGAGCGCACGGCGTCCCAGTCAAGCGTCCACTGAGGACCAGTTGGGCAGAGCGACTCAAACACCGGGAACCACCACCCGGTTCGGCAGGATCGGGCGGTCCTGCCAGTGGCTGCCCGAGTCCAGCACTGCGGTGACGAACGTCGGTCGCACCCACTTGTAGCGCTCGACCGTGCACCCGTCCTCCTCCACCTTGATGTAGAGGCCTTCCATGTCGTCGTCCGAATCCGTTTCCGCGACAACGGCCTCCGGGTCCTGCCCTGCCGCGCGAGCCGCTTCCACCAACACGTCTCGCCACTCCGGTGTGCGGCACGTGGACGGGCCGATCAGCGCGGTCAGGTCCTTCACCCTCCGCAACGGTCCTTCGTGCAGCACCGGCACGGACACCACCGGCGTGCCGGACAGCATCCGGCGGCGTTCCGGTGTGGACAGGAACTCGCCGGTCTCGCGGTCGAGCAGATCGAACTCGCAGAAGTGGTGTGGCAGCGCGTCGTAGAACACGGTGTGCTTGGCGTAGAGCCATTCCCCGTAGAGGACGTACCGCGTGCCGAGCCTCTCCCACAGCACACCCTGATGCGTCGCGGCCCACGCCTTCAAGAGCGCGAACTGCCGCTCGCGAGGTCCGCCGGTGAGGAAATGGCCGCGTGACTGCAACTTCAGCACGCCGCCGGAGTCGAAGCTGATGCCCGCGTTGGCACCGTCGAGCTTCTCCTCGACGACGAGGTGCCGTCCCGCGATCGCGCGGAACGGCACCTGGTCGAGGTCCTCGTCGCCCGGCTGCAGGCGCGAGCCCTCGAGGTGGGGCGTTCGCGGGTACTTGCGCAACATGCCCCGATTTGTAACCCGTCCGAGCGCCCGCTCGCGAACGGTTTACGCCTGACCGACGAACGCCGCCTTGTCGGAGTTGAAGCTCGGCTCGAACACCAGCTGCATCTCACCGGGTTGCGCGCCGACCGAGTACACGACCTCGTAGGTGTAGGTCTTGCCCGGCAGCACGGTCGTGTTGTCGACCGTGCTGCCGCAGCCACCACCGACGCCGTCGAACACCTTCGAGGCCTTCTGCCCGTTGAACTGCGCGTCGTTGCCGAGCGACAGCAGCGCAGTCTCGAACGCGGCGCTCGTGCCGTTGGTGATGGTGACCTTGAACTTCACCGCGCGCACGATGCCCGACGGTGCCGCATGCTGGCCGGGCGTGCACGCGACGGGCTCGGCGACGTCGACCGAGAGACCATTGGCCCACGTGTAGCGCTTGCCCCAAGTCGAGGTTTCCCCGGCGGGCTTCCGAACCTCGCTGGTGCCCGCGCTGCCGTCGACGATCTTGTCGAGCTCCGCGACGGCGGACTGCTGCGCCAGCACCGTGAAGGCGATCGCCGCGACACAAAGCGCGACGCCGACGAGCGCCAGGATCTTGCGCGTGCCGAACAGCGCTATGACGCCGAGCACGAGACCGACGAACGCCGCGATGGCGGTGAGGTTGTTGAAGATGATGACCGGCGAGCCGACGACACCGACGATCCCGAGGATCAACGCGGTCCAGGCGAGCGCACCGAACCGCGCGGGCTTCTGCGGTGCGATCGGAGGAGGGGCGTAGGCGGGTTGCGTCGGGTAGGTCATCAGGGCTCCTGGCGGGTTGCGATGTGTGACCACGACGTCGATTGGTCCGCTTCACCCGTTAGCGCTGCACCCCGGCCGTCACTCGATCGAGCTACCACCGACCTGTCAGCCGACTTCCGAAGGTAGCGAGACGGCTACGATCCGTACAGGCTTGGCGTTGGATGCCATCCCTGAAAGGAACCCTGCACATGGCACGACGACTCGTCGGAACCCTGCTCGCGGCGATCGCCGCACTCGGTGTGACGACGGCACCCGCACAGGCCGCCGTCGACTACACCGGCATCGTGGCGCTCAACAACTGCTCGGGCTCACTGGTTCGCTTGCCGAGCTCGGCACCCGCGGACAAAGCGCTCGTGCTCACGAACGGGCACTGCGTCGAACTCATGAAGCCCGGCCAGGTGATCGTCAACCGGTCGGTGACGCGCAGCTTCAGCCTGCTCAACGGCTCCGGCTCGAAGATCGCGACCCTGACCGGCACCAAGCTCGTCTACGCGACGATGACCGGCACCGACGCCGCGCTCTACCAGCTCAACAAGACCTACGGCGAGATCCAGCAGCAGCACGGAAGCCGCGCACTGGAGCTGTCGGCTTCGCATCCCGTGGCCAGGACGGAGATCCGCGTCGTCTCCGGCTACTGGAAGCGGATCTACTCGTGCCAGATCGACGGCTTCGTCAACACTCTCAAGGAAGCCGACTGGACCTGGCGCGACTCGCTGCGCTACACGTCGTCGTGCAACACCATCGGCGGGACCTCGGGTTCGCCGATCATCGACAGCGTGAGCGGCAAGGTCGTCGGCGTCAACAACACCGGCAACGAAAGCGGCGGCCGCTGCACGATGAACAACCCGTGCGAGGTCGACGCCGCCGGCAACGTCACGGTCCGCAAGGGCATCAACTACGGCCAGCAGACGTTCGACTTCGTCTCCTGCTTCGGTTCCGGCACGACGCTGAACCTGTCGCTGCCGGGCTGCAAGGTCGCGAAGCCCTGACGACGTGAAGGAAGCCGGGACGCCCCTGCCCGCGTCCCGGCTTCCTCGTCTTCCACTACCTCGCGGCGCGCACGATCAGGTCGGCCACGATCTCCGGCTGGGACACCGCCACCGAGTGCGAGGCGTCCGGCGCTTCGACGACCGCACGGGCGTTGGCGCGCTCGGCCATCCACTTCTGCGCAGCGATCGGGATGTTCTTGTCCTTGCCCGCCACCACGAAGTACGACGGGATGGCGTGCCACGCGGGGTCGCCGGCCTTCTCGGTCAGCGCGGTGTCGTTGACCGGCCGCTGGGTGGCCGCCGCCAGCGTCGCGTCCTTGCGGGAGACGTCGGCCGCGAACTGCTGCCAGTACTTGTCCTGCTGGATCACGAGGTCCTTGCTGCCGTCATCGATGTCGATGGTCGACAGGGTGTCGCCGAGGGTGCTGCCCGCGAACTTGTTCGACAGGTCGAGCGCGCTCTCGCCCTTCTCCGGCGCGAACGCCGCAACGTAGACGAGCGACTTCACGTTCGGGTTCCCGAGGGCGGCCTCGGACTGGACCATGCCGCCGTAGGAGTGCCCGGCGAGGACGATCGGCCCGTCGATCGAGGCGAGGACCTTGCGCAGGTAGCTCGCGTCACCTGTGAGCGACCGCAGCGGGTTCGCCACCGCGACGACCGGGAATCCCTTGCGCTGTAGGCGTTCTACGACACCGTTCCAGCTCGATGCGTCCGCGAACGCGCCGTGCACCAGCACGATCGTCGGCTTCTTCGCACCGTGCTTGTCGTCCGAGGCGCCGGCACCAGACGGAACAACAGCAGCCAGCGCCAGCAGGGTTCCAAAAAGGGCGAACACCTTACGAACTCGCATTGCTCTCTCACTCTCTCGTCAGGCACCGACTGGTGCATCGCGCTCGATTAGGTCGTGCACGATGCAAGTTACCCGACGAGATACCTCGCACGCGATGTGTTTCAGGCCACTAGCGCTCGGCGCCGTGCTTCACGCGGTGGAGTGCCTTGCGCAGGACGGCGATCTCGTCGTTGGTCATGCCGAGTGCCGTGCCGAGCTGGTTGGTCATCTCGGCGCCGATCCACTGCAGGTCACGGCCCTTGTCGGTGAGCTGGACGAGCACGGAACGCTCGTCGTCGGGGTGCGTGACGCGCACCAGGAGCCCGCTCTTCTCCAGCCGTTTGATCAACGGCGACAGGGTGCTGTACTCGAGGTCGAGTTCGCGGACGAGCTCCCGGATCGGCCTCGAGTCCCGCTCCCAGAGCAGCAACATCACCAGGAACTGCGGGTAGGTGATGCCCGCCTTGTCCAGGATCGGGCGGTAGAAGCCGGTGACCGCCCGCGACGTCGTGTAGAGGTCGAAGCACAGCAGGTCGGCGACCGTGGGAGTACCGGCGGACGGCGCGTCGGGAGTGGTGCTCACGACTTTCAGGCTACTCGGGGCGAACCGCCCAAGTGGTGATGATCCGTCACGGGGCGTCGCCGGGCCACGGAAGCACGGTGAGTCCGGGCCACTGTTCGCACCATCGTTGAGTCTTCGCCTCGTAGACGCCGCGCGGAGCGAGCACGGGATTGGGGCGGACGACGAGATTGAACACGTCGGCCAGGCCGTGCGGTGCGTAGATGCGCCACCGGTCGTCGTCGTCGACGCGGATGCCGAGACAACAGGTGGTGGCCGCGAACGAGTCGATGGCCGCTTCGGTCGAGGTGTACGGCGCGCAGGGAACGCCGAAGTGGTCCTCGTACCAGAGGTGAACGCGGGCCTCGTTGCGGATCTCGACGGCCGCGGGCAGGCCGTGGAAGGCGCGCTCGCCTGCCTGGATGACCGCGTTCTCCGCGTCCCAGCCGAGGTTGGAGTCGTCGAAGTAGAACAGGTCGTAGTCCCTGATGCCCTCGGTCGGAGGTCGACCGGTCACCACGTTCCACACGGTCTGGAACACGCACCCGGCGGTCAGGTACCAGCCGGGAAGGTCGAGCTTCACAGCACGCGCCAAGACCTCCATCAGCAGCTCATTGCGCGCGAGGGTCGCCCGGAACGCGGCGATCTGCTCGTCCAGCGGGAGGCGGCCGAACAACATGGGCAACAACGGTTTCACGACCGAAGCCCATCGACAACCCAAGCCCCACCACCAGCCACACGCAGTACGCCGCGACCACGCGCCACCCGCAACACGCCGACCTGTTCACCCCTCAAGAGCCGGCCGAACCGCATGCCCGACACCGGCTCCACGACCAGGGCTCATCCAGAGCCGAAGCCTCGTCACCGGCCGCGCGCAACTCGTCGCGCGCGAGGATCACCCAGAACGCTGCGGCCTGCTCGTCCAGCGGGAGGCGGCCGAACAACATGGGCAACAACGGTTTCACGACCGAAGCCCATCGACAACCCAAGCCCCACCACCAGCCACGCACAGGACCTCGCGACCACGCGCTGACCGCAACACGCCGACCTGTTCATCCCTCAAGAGCCGGCCGAACCGCATGCCCGACACCGGCTCTACGACCAGGGCTCATCCAGAGCCGAAGCCTCGTCACCGGCCGCGCGCAACTCGTCGCGGACCACGCGGTACGCGAGCCCTTCCGCGTAACCCTTGCGCGCCAACGCCCCCACGAGACGACGGATCTTCGCCGTCTCGTCCACACCGGACATCGTGCGCAGCCGTTTGCGGACCAGCTCGCGCGCCTTCTCCTCCTCGGCCTCGCCGTCGACCGCGGCGACCGCCTCGGCCACCAGCTCGTCCGCGACGCCCTTGCGGCGCAGCTCCATGGCCAGGGCGCGGCGGCCCAGGCCGTTGTAGTTGTGCCGCGACTGCACCCACATCTCGGCGAACTGGGCGTCGTCGATCAGGCCGGCGCGGTCGAACTTGCCGAGCACGGACTCCGCCACGCCGGGACTGATTCCCTTGCGCAGCAACGCCTCGTTCAGCTCGTGCCGGGAACGGGCGCGGGCGGTGAGCAGCGCGTAACAGATGTCCCGTGCTTTGCGCTGCTCCTCAGCCTCGTCCAAACCTCACGACCTCTTAGAACTCGACGGGCGCGGCGGGAGCCGTCTCGTCGGCGTCGAGCGTGGCGCCGATGCCGAGCTTGTCCTTGATGCGCTTCTCGACCTCGTTCGCGATGTCCGGGTTGTCCAGCAGGAACTTGCGGGCGTTCTCCTTGCCCTGACCCAACTGGTCGCCCTCGTAGGTGTACCAGGCACCGGACTTGCGCAGGATGCCCTGGTCGACGCCCATGTCGATGAGCGAGCCCTCGCGGCTGATGCCCTTGCCGTAGAGGATGTCGAACTCGGCCTGCTTGAACGGCGGCGCGACCTTGTTCTTCACGACCTTGACCCTGGTGCGGTTGCCGACGGGCTCGCCGCCGTCCTTCAGGGTCTCGATGCGGCGCACGTCCAGACGCACGGAGGCGTAGAACTTCAGCGCCTTACCACCGGTCGTGGTCTCCGGGGAGCCGAACATCACGCCGATCTTCTCGCGCAGCTGGTTGATGAAGATCGCGGTGGTGTTGGACGCGTTGAGCGCACCGGTGATCTTGCGCAGCGCCTGGCTCATCAGGCGGGCCTGCAGACCGACGTGGTTGTCGCCCATCTCGCCCTCGATCTCGGCGCGCGGCACGAGGGCGGCGACCGAGTCGATGACCAGGATGTCGAGCGCGCCGGAGCGGACCAGCATGTCCGCGATCTCCAGCGCCTGCTCACCGGTGTCGGGCTGCGACACCAGCAGCGCGTCGGTGTCGACGCCCAGCTTCTTCGCGTACTCGGGGTCGAGCGCGTGCTCCGCGTCGATGAACGCGGCGATGCCCCCGTTGCGCTGCGCGTTCGCGACCGCGTGCAGCGCGACGGTGGTCTTACCGGACGACTCCGGACCGTAGATCTCGACGACACGACCCTTGGGCAGACCACCGATGCCGAGAGCCACGTCCAGCGCGATCGCACCGGTCGGGATGACCTCGATCGGGGCGCGGCCCTCTTCGCCGAGGCGCATCACGGAGCCCTTGCCGAACTGCTTGTCGATCTGCGCCAGGGCCAGCTCGAGCGCCTTGTCCCGGTCGGGTGCTGCGGGTGCCATCTTGGGTCCACCTTTTGTCGTCTGCCGTTGCTTCGTCATGTTGGACCTGACGCTACTGGCGGGGTCTGACAATTTTGCGAAGCCGGGGTCGGAGCCACTCTAGCCGAACACGTGTTCGAGCACACGCGACACTCCGAACGGCCAGCTCAGCGACGATTTTCAGGAACTTCGAACGCGTCGCAGACCGCCAGCCAGACTTCTTTGGCGCCGATTCCGGCCTCCAGCGCCTGGTCGGCGGTGCGTCCTCCCAGCGACGACAGCACGTGGTCGTGGGCGATCATCTCGGCCCTGACCTGGCCGAACTCCCCTGCCATGAGTTTGCGGAACATGGTGATGCGCACCCGCAGACCCTAACCAACGGTCCTGCGCAGCGACGCGAAGAGGCACACGACCAGCAGCGGCAGCGCGGTGAACCCGACGATCAGACCGAGGGCCGCGTACGACCACGCCGTCACGACGATCCCGGACACAGCGCCACCCACGGCGCCGCCGACGTTCATCACCAGGTCGGACAGTCCCTGCGCGGCCGGCCTGTCCTCCACCCGCACGGACTCCGTCAGCAGCGCCGACCCCGACACCAGTCCCGCCGACCAGCCGAACCCGAGCAGCGTCAGTCCCGCGGCGAGCTGCGGGGCGTCGTGCGACGGCGCCATCCCCGCGACCCCGGCCGCCGCCACCACCAGCGACGCGCCGATCGCGAGCACCGGCACGCGGCCCAGCCGGTCCGCCATCCACCCGAACAACGGGCTCGCGGCGTACATCGCGGCGACGTGCAGGCTGATCACGACGCCGACCACGCGCAACGACGACCCCGCGTGGTTCATGTGCACCGGTGTCATCGACATCAGCCCGACCATCGCGGTGTGGCACAACATCACTCCAACGAGTGCAAGTCGTGCCATCGGCCCGAGCGACCCCCAGATCCGCAGACCACCGGGAGCACCCCCACCGGAACAGTGCGGAGATTCAACCGGTCGGGTGCTTTTCACGACGACCAGCGGGTCCGGCCGCAGTCCCAGCTGGATCACCAGCACGGCGACCCCGAGCACCGCGGCCGCCAGCAGGAACGGCCCCACGCCCACCGGCAGGCCCAGCGAGGCGGCCACCTGTCCGGCGGGATCGGCGAGGTTCGGACCGATGATCGCGCCGATCATGGCCGCCCACACCACACGGGAGAGTTCGCGCGCACGGCGTTGTGGATCCGCCAGATCCGTTGCGGCATAACGAGCCGCATAGTTCGCACTGGAAGCCCCTCCGAACAGAAGGAGCCCCACCAACAACAACTGCCACGAACCCAGTCCCACGGCGACAGCGGCGACTAACGCGCCGAACGCGCCCATGCCGTAGCCGAGGATGAGCGCGGGACGACGCCCACGCCGTTGCGCGAGACGGGCTCCGGGCAGGGCGAGCAGCGCGGCACCGGCGACGGCCGCGGTCTGCGCGAGGCCTCCCACGGCGTCGGAGCCGGACAGCGACGCGGCGATCAACGTGCTGATCGCGAGGCCGATCGTCACCGACGCGGCCCCCAGGACCTGGGTACCGGTCAGCACGCGAACGACCTTGCGCTGCACGCGTTCGACCTGCGGCGCGACGGTCACCATGATCGCGATGGTGGCACGCTTCGAAGGCGCGCCGACAGGTCCATCAGGGGTGGTTACTCACCCGGTTGAACGGACTTCTCGAAGAAATCGGCCATTTCGTCCGGCTTGAGCTCGTCGGCGTTCTCCTCGGCGGTCTTGGTGAGGATGCCGAACATGGGGCGTCCCTTGGCCGTGAACACCAGCACGCCGGTACCGCTGGACGTGGCCGCGCGGTAGTTGCCCTCCAGGCCGTTGCCGGTCCAGTCGGCTTCGACGCGGTCGGTCTGGAACGACTTCGCGATGGCCTCGGCGTTGTTCTCGGCGCCGGTGACGCTGTCGGTGAGGATGTACTGGACCGCGTAGCCGTCGCGGATCGTGCAGCTCACGACCGTGCCCTTGATCTCCTCCATGCCGGTGATCTGCGCGGAGTCGGCCTTCTCGCAGCCACCGCCGTCCGGCACGTGGCCCGCGAGCTGGCGCAGGCACTTCGTGAAGCCCTGACCGTCCTGCGAGGTGTCGTTCTTGCACTCGTCCGCACTGGGCAGATCGGGTCCGGACAGCGCGAACACCGCGCCGACGACCACGGCCACCGCCACGACCGCGCCGCCGATGCCGAGGAGGACCTTCTTGTTGTCCTTCTTCGGCGCCTGCTGCTGCGGGAAGTTCATCGGGTAGCTGCCGCTGACGTTCGGGTTCACCGCGAACGGCCCGGACACCGGGTAGGTGCCGCTCGCGGAGTACGACCCGCTCACGTTCGGGTTCGGGTACGGGCCGCTGATCACGGGGTTCGGACCGCTGACGTTCGGGTTCACCGGGTGCGGCCCGGTCACGGCGGGGCTGACCGGCGCGGTGACGACCGTGGGCGGCTCGACGAACTTGGGCTTGTCGTCCTCGGCCTTGAGCGTGATCGTCGCCCGGTCCACGACCTGCGCGCCGGACGCGACGATCGTCTCCGGGTGGTCGGGGTTGGTCGGGACGATGCCGACCTTCTCCGCGATGACCTGCGCGACCAGCGGCATCCGGCAGGAGCCGCCGACGAGGTAGACGTGCTCGGGCGTGACGCCGGCCTTGCGAACGGTGGAGATGAGGAGCTCGGCGCTGCGGATCAGGCTCGGCCGGATCAACGCCTCCAGCTCGCCGCGCGTGACGACGACCTTCTCGAACGGCTCCGGCATCAGCACCTCGACCTGGGGCAGCTCGGAGAGGTCCTCCTTCGCGAGCCGCAGCTCCTCGCGCAGGCCGAGGCGGGCGCGGTGGTCGTCGATGGTGGCCGGGCGCAGCAACCGCTGCCAGCCGGCCGGGTCCTTGTGCGAGACGCTGCGGCCGATGTGTTCCAGCAGCGCCTGGTCGATGTCGAGTCCGCCGACGTCGCTGAGGCTGCCGTCGGCGAGGATGCGGTGCTCGGCGTCGAGCACGGAGACGTCGAACGTGTCGGCGCCGAAGTCGTAGACCGCGAGCGGGCGGCCGCCGCCGAGCGAGGCCACCGCGATGGCCTCCGGCACGGGCACCAGGTCACCGGTCATGCCCGCGAGCCTCGCCGAGGACAGCAGCTTGTTGCGCCTGCTCGGACCCCACTCCGCGGGGTGCGTCAGGCGGATCTCGTCGAGCTGCGCACCCTGCAACAACGGCGTGACGGCTTCCATCACGCGCGCGTAGATCGCCGCGAGGGCGTCGTTGACCGGCAGGTTCTGCTCGCCGAGTTTGATCGTCGCCTTGTCGATGTGGCGCTTGGGGTTCGCCTCGTAGCGCGACGGGTCCTGGCGCGACCGCCGCTCCGCCTCCCTGCCGACGCGCAGGGTGCCGTCCTCGTCGAGGTAGACGGAGGAGGGCATGGTCGGCCCTCCGTCCACATCCACCACACCGTGGTCGGACAGCACCGCAACCGTGTTGGCGGTGCCCAGGTCGACGGACAGGACGCGCACCGTGCTCCCCTCGCAGGACGTACTCGGGTGATCGTGCCACAGCGGGCTTCGGCGGGTGCTCGGACCTGCGCAATCAGAAATTGTCAGACCCGCTTGTCATGATGGTCGCCATGGACGTGATGAAGGCATTCTCACCGGCGACCAAGCAGTGGTTCGCCGGGGCCTTCGCCGCGCCCACCCAGGCGCAGACAGGTGCGTGGGCGGCCGCGGCGGCGGGCGAACACGCGCTGGTCATCGCCCCGACGGGCTCGGGCAAGACGCTGGCCGCGTTCCTGTGGGCGCTCGACCGGCTGGCTTCTTCTCCGGTGCCGTCAGAGCCGAAACGACGGTGCAGAGTGCTTTACGTCTCGCCGTTGAAAGCGCTGGCGGTGGACGTCGAACGAAATCTTCGCGCGCCGCTCGCAGGAATTCGGCAGGCGGCACACCGGCTGGGTCTCACCGAGCCGTCGATCACCGTCGGCATGCGCACCGGCGACACCTCTCCCGAGGAGCGGCGGGCGTTCGGCCGCACACCTCCCGACGTGCTGGTGACGACACCGGAGTCGTTGTTCCTGCTGCTCACGTCGTCGGCGCGCGAGTCGTTGCGCGGCGTGGAGACGGTGATCGTCGACGAGGTGCACGCGGTGGCGGGCACCAAGCGCGGCGCGCACATGGCGTTGTCGCTCGAACGGCTGGACGCGCTGCTGGAACGGCCGGCGCAGCGGATCGGGCTGTCGGCGACGGTGCGGCCGGTCGAGGAGATCAGCACGTTCCTCTCCGGCGGCCGCCCGGTGTCGGTGGTGCAGCCGAAGACCCCCAAGACCATCCAGGTCGAGGTGGAGGTGCCGGTCGAGGACATGGCGCTGCTCGGCCAGCCGACGGGTGAGGTGTCGGGTTCGGCTGCTGGAGCCGAGCAACGCACCTCGATCTGGCCGTCGGTCGAGGCACGGGTGCTGGAGCTCGTGAGAGCGCACCGGTCGACGATCGTCTTCGCGAACTCGCGGCGGCTCGCGGAACGGCTGACCGCGCGCCTGAACGAGCTCGCGGAAGAAGCTGTGGAACTGGAGTCCTTCCCGGCCGAGGCGATCGGTCAGTCGGGTCTCACGGTTCAGAAGTCCGCCTCCGTGGCCCGTGCGCACCACGGGTCGATGTCGCGGGAGCAACGCACGGCGGTGGAGGAAGACCTGAAGTCCGGGCGGCTGCCGTGCGTGGTGGCGACATCGTCGTTGGAGCTCGGCATCGACATGGGCTCGGTCGACCTGGTGGTGCAGGTGGAGGCGCCGCCGTCGGTCGCCTCGGGCCTGCAGCGCGTCGGCCGCGCCGGGCACCAGGTGGGCGCGGTGTCGCGGGGCGTGATGTTCCCGAAGTTCCGCGGCGATCTGGTGTCGTGCGCGGTGGTCGCGGAACGGATGCAGAACGGCGCGATCGAGGCCGTGAGGTTCCCGCGCAACCCGCTGGACGTGCTGGCTCAGCACGTCGTCGCGATGGTGGCGATGGAGACGTGGACGGTCGAGGAGCTGACGGCGCTGGTGCGGCGGGCGGCGCCGTTCGCGGGCCTGCCGGACTCGGCGCTGCACGCGGTGCTGGACATGTTGTCGGGCCGGTACCCGTCGGAGGAGTTCGGCGAGCTGCGGCCGCGGATCACGTGGGACCGGGTGAACTCCGAGCTGCGCGGCCGTCCGGGGTCGCAACGGCTGGCGGTCACGTCCGGCGGCACGATCCCCGACCGGGGGTTGTTCGCCGTGATGACACCGCCGTCGGAGAACGGCCCCGGTTCCCGGGTCGGCGAGCTCGACGAGGAGATGGTGTACGAGTCGCGGGTCGGCGACACGTTCCTGCTGGGCACCTCGTCGTGGCGGGTCGAGGACATCACGCACGATCGAGTGATCGTGGTGCCGGCGCCGGGTCAGCCCGCGCGGATGCCGTTCTGGAAGGGCGACGCGCCGGGCCGTCCGCTCGAACTCGGCCGTGCGATGGGCAAGTTCCTGCGCGAAGTGTCCACTATGGAGGATTCCGCTGCTCGGGAACGGGCGGCGTCGGCGGGGCTGGACGAGTGGGCGACGGACAACCTGCTCGCGTACCTGGGCGAGCAGCGGGAGGCGACGCGGCACGTCCCGAACGACAGAACCGTTCTGGTGGAACGGTTCCGCGACGAGCTCGGCGACTGGCGGCTCGTCGTGCACTCCCCGTTCGGTGCCCAGGTCAACGCGCCGTGGGCGTTGGCGATCGCCGCACGGCTGCGGGAACGCCGTGGCGTGGAGGTGCAGGCGGCGCACTCCGACGACGGCATCGTCCTGCGGCTGCCGGACGCGCTGGACCACGAGGGTCTGGAGGTGACGGCCGGCGCCGAGGACGTGCTGCTCGATCCCGACGAGGTCGAGCAGATCGTGGTGGCCGAGGTGGGTGGCTCGGCGTTGTTCGCGGCCCGGTTCCGCGAGTGCGCCGCCCGTTCGCTGCTGCTCCCCCGCCGTGATCCGAAACGGCGCACGCCGTTGTGGCAGCAGCGGCAACGCTCGGCGCAGCTGCTGTCGGTGGCCTCGAAGTACGAGCGCTTCCCGGTGGTGCTGGAAGCGATGCGCGAGTGCCTGCAGGACGTCTACGACGTGCCGGGCCTGCGCGAGCTGATGTCGGACGTCCGCGCGCGCCGGGTCCGCGTGGTCGAGGTGGAGACGCCGTCGCCGTCGCCGTTCGCCCGCAGCCTGCTCTTCGGGTACGTGGGCATGTTCCTCTACGAGCTGGACGCTCCCCTGGCGGAACGCCGTGCGGCCGCGCTGTCGCTGGACTCGACGCTGCTCGCGGAGCTGCTCGGGTCCGAGGCGATCCGCGAACTGCTCGACCCGGAGGTCGTGGCCGAGGTCGAACGCAGCCTGCAACGCCTGTCGGAGGACCGCCGGCCGCGGCACGCCGAGGACACCGCGGACCTGTTGCGGTTCCTGGGAGATCTCTCCGACGCGGAGGCGCTCGAACGCGGCGTGCCTCGCGAGTGGCTGGACGAGCTGGTGGCTCAGCGCCGGGCGATCCGCGTCCGGATCGCCGGTGAGGAACGCACGATCGCGATCGAGGACGCGGGCCGGGTCCGTGACGCGCTCGGTGTCGCCCTCCCCGTGGGCGTGCCGGAGGCTTTCACCGAACCGGTGGCGGATCCGCTGGGTGACCTGCTGAGCCGCTACGCCCGCACCCACGGCCCGTTCGCCGCTTCCGAGCCGTCGGCCCGCTTCGGCCTGGGCGTGGCCGTGGTGACGGGTGTCCTGGAACGCATGGCCGCCACAGGTCGTCTGGTACGCGGCGAGCTCCGTCCCGGTGGCACGCACACCGAGTACTGCGACGCGGACGTGCTGCGCCGCCTGCGCCGGGCGTCGCTGGCCCGGCTGCGGTCCGAGGTGGAGCCGGTCGAACCCGCGGCGCTGGGTCGTTTCCTGCCGCAATGGCACGGGCTGGGCCGCCGGCTGCGGTCGGCTCCCACGGTCGACGACGTGTTCTCGGTGGTGGAACAGCTCGCGGGGGCACCACTTCCGGCCAGTGCGCTCGAATCCCTGCTGTTCCCGTCGAGGCTGCCGGGGTACTACCCGGCGCTGCTGGACGAGCTGACCGCGTCCGGCGAGGTGACCTGGACGGGATGCGGCGCGCTGGCCGGCGGCGACGGCTGGATCGCGCTCGCCCCGACCGACGTGGCCGATCTGCTGCTGCCCGACCTGGTGCCGGAGTCGATCCCGGAGTCACCGCTGCACACCGCGGTCCTGGAGGCCCTGTCCGGCGGGGCGCTGTTCTTCCGCCAGGTGGTCGACCGGGTCTCGCTGTCCGTGGAGTGCACGGACGCCGAGGTGGTCGGCACGCTGTGGGATCTGGTGTGGGCGGGTCTGATCACGAACGACACGTTGGGGCCGTTGCGCGCGCTGGTGTCCGGCGGCGGTGCGGCGCACAAACCTCGCCGCAGTGCGCCACGGGGCCGTTACGCCCGTCTGCGCGCGGCTCGTCCGGACATGCCTTCCCGCACGGGCCCGCCGACCGCGGCGGGTCGCTGGTCGCTGGCGGTGCGCCCGGCGGAGGACCCGACCCGCCGCGCGCACGCCCGCGCCGAAGCCTTCCTGGAACGCCACGGCGTGCTGACCCGAGGCGCTCTCGACACCGAACGCGTGACCGGCGGGTTCAGCGGCGTCTACAAGGTGTTGCGGGCGATGGAGGAGTCGGGCCAGGTCATCCGCGGCTACGTCGTCGAGGGCCTGGGTGCCGCCCAGTTCGCGGCACGGGGTGCGGTGGACCGCCTGCGGGCGTTGTCGCGCCCACCCGGTCAGCCCTCGCAGTCCGACCAGGACGCCGTGGTCCTCGCCGCCGCCGATCCCGCCCAGCCGTACGGAGCCGCGCTGGCGTGGCCGGACCCGTTGGGTGAGGGCAAACACCGCCCGGCCCGCAAAGCCGGCGCGCTGGCGGTGCTGGTCGACGGCGTCCCGGCGCTCTACGTGGAGAGAGGAGGCAAATCGCTGCTGTCGTTCACCGACGCCGACCCGACCCTGCGCACCGCCGCGAACGCCCTGAGCCGCGCAGTCCGCGACGGCTGGCTGGGCCAGCTCGCGGTCCAGCGAGCCGACGGCGAGGTCGCGCTGACCTCACACCTCGCGACAGTGCTCCAGGAAGCGGGATTCCGCGCCACGCCAAAGGGTCTGCGCCTGCGGGCCTGATCCCCGAACCTGTCCACGGCCTCGCCGCCACCTGCACGGACGCGAGTGCCTTGGCCGACCGCTGAAGCGCACCCCGCAACGACGGCCCTGTGCCGTGCCGGGTATCCGGCCTGAGCACGCACGCTCTACCAGCCCGCCGCCGAACTCCAGTCACTCGACGGGCAGCAGGTCGACCGCCTCGGCCTGGGTCGCCGAGGCTAGGCGGGAAACAGGGAGCTGTAGGCGTTCAGCGCGGGCTGGCCACCGAGGTGGGCGTAGAGGACCGTGGAGTCGCGGTCGATCTCGCCGGACGACACCAGGTGGATGAGGCCTGCGAGGGACTTCCCCTCGTAGACCGGGTCGGTGATCATGCCTTCGAGACTGGCGCCGAGACGCATGGCGTCCACCGTGGACTCGTCGGCGATGCCGTAGGTGCCGGCGTGGAAGCGGTCGTCGAGGAGGATGTCCTCTTCGGACACCGTGACCTCGCGCAGCTTCGCCGTGTTGTGCGCGATGCGGGTGATCTGGTCGCGGGTCTCGGCGGGCTTGGCCGAGGCGTCGATGCCGAGCACGCGGCGGTTGGGGTCGCCTGCGAAACCGGCGACCATGCCCGCCTGGGTGCTGCCGGTGACCGAGCAGACGATGATGGTGTCGAAGAAGACGCCGAGCTGGGCCTCCTGCTGGCGGACCTCGTCGGCCCACGTCGCGAAGCCCATGCCGCCCAGCGGGTGGTCGGAAGCGCCGGCGGGGATCGGGTAGGGCTTGCCGCCGCCGGCGCGGACCTCCTCGATCGCCTGTTCCCAGGCGGGTTTGACGCCGATGCCGAACTCGGCGTTCACCAGGCGGACGTCGGCTCCCATCATGCGGCTGAGCAGGATGTTGCCGACCCGGTCGCTGCCGACGTCGGTCCAGTCGACCCAGCTCTCCTGCACCAGCACGGCTTTCAGGCCCGCACGTGCCGCGGCCGCCGCGACCTGGCGGGTGTGGTTGGACTGGATGCCGCCGATCGACACCAGCGTGTCGCAGCCGGTGGCCAGCGCGTCGGCGACGAGGTACTCGAGCTTGCGGGTCTTGTTGCCGCCGTAGGCGAGACCGGAGTTGCAGTCCTCGCGCTTCGCCCAGACCGCGGCGCCGCCGAGGTGGGTCGTCAGGCGGTCCAGGCGGTGGACCGGCGAGGGGCCGAAGAGAAGCGGGAATCTGTTCACAGTTCGTCCTCCAGGGTGCTCCAGTTCTCGTCGACCAACGTCATGGCCAGAGCGTGGTCACCCTGCTCGCACGCCTCGATGATCTGCTGGTGCTGGGTGACGGAGTGGCGGGCATTGGGCGAGGAGAAGCGGCTGTGCTCCGCCCTGCGGATCAGCGGGGTGAAGCGGTCGATGGTGGCGGTGATCGCGAAGTTGTCGCAGCGGTGGACGGCGACCGCGTGGAACTCGTCGTCGGCGGCCAGCGCGGCTTCGGCGTCGTTGGCGTCGAGCGCCTTCTTGAAGGCTTTGTTCGCGGCGCGCATCGCGGCGAAGTCCTCGGCCGTCAACGACTTCCGCTGGACGACCGTGCCGGTGGCGAGGGAGTGCATCGACTGCACGACGACGAGAGCGTCGCGCACGGGCTCCGACTCCAGCGCGGTGACACGGGTGTAGGCGTGCGGCTTGGTCTCGACGAGGCCCTCGTCGGTCAGCGTCGCGAGCGCCTCGCGCACCGGGGTGCGGGACAGACCGAGCTTCTCGGCCAGTTCGACGTCCTTGATGGCGGTGCCCGGCTCCAGGTCGCCGCGCACGATCGCCGATCGGATCTCGGCCGCCGCCCGCTCCTTCAGTGACCCATATCCAATATATTGCATATTGGCGAGGGTAGGGCCGGACTCCGACGAGCGCAACAAGGACTCCCAGGCCGCGTCGCGACCTGGGAGTCGAAGAGGGTTCTGAGTGTTAGAGGTTCTGGGCGTCAGACGGGGAGCGTGCGGCCGAGCACGGCGAACGGCCGCGGATCGCCGGTGAACTGGTAGTGCCGCAGCACGTCGACGAAGCCGACGCGGCGGTACAGCTTCCACGCCTTGCTGGGGCCTTCGGGCGTGGACAGCAGCACGCGCGACGACGACACGCCTTCCATCAGCCGGCGCAAGAGGTCCTCACCGAGGCCGCGGCCTTGGGCTCGCGGCAACACGTGCAGTTCGGTGAGCTCGAAGTAGTCGGTGAGCCAGTCCTCGACGACGGTGGGCGGCGCGACGGCCATCAGCCCGCGCCGCACCTGCTCGTGCCACCACTGACCGGCGGCGCCGCGGTAGCCGTAGCCGATGCCGACGAGCTCATCCTGCTCTCCCAGTGCGACCACGCAACGCCAGTCCTCGCGCATCATGTGCGCGAGCCACATCGGGGCGCGCTGCTCGACGGTGCCGGGCGGGTAGTTCATCGCGGTCACGTACAGCGCGAGCGCCTCGCCCAGTCGCACGTTGAGCTCCGCGGCGGACATCTCGACGATGCGCTCCAGGCGCGGCGAGGCGGTCACGACGACACCACCGCCACGCGTCCGCCCGTCAGTGCCACCAGGTCCGCGAAGGTCGTGGGGTACACGGCGTGCGGATGTCCCGCGGCCGCCCAGATCTCCGGGTAGCCGGACAGCGCCTCGTCCACCACGGTCTCGATCGGCGCGGGGTGCCCGACCGGCGACACACCGCCGATCACCTGGCCCGTGTGCTCGCGGACGAACTCAGGGTCGGCGCGCTTCACCGCGTCCGCGCCCACGAGCTCGGCGACCAGTGACGTGTCCGCCCGGTGCGCACCCGAGGTCAGCACCAGCAGCGGCGCCGCCACACCGTCGCGCACCGCCGCGAAGAGCAGGCTGTTCGCGATCGCGCCGACCTGCACTCCCACGGCTTCCGCAGCGGCCGCCGCGGTCCGCACGGCGTCCGGCAGCACGACGATGCGTTCGGCAGTGGCGGGTGGCAGGGCGTCCGCGACTTTGCGGATTCCGGGGTGTTCGAGCGCACTCACATCACCATCAGACCACGACTGGCGCCCACGTGGTGGGGCGGGTTGAGGAATCCATCGGCAGGGAGCTACGCTGAGAGTGACTCGAACATGTGTTCGAGTCGCACCATGCCTCGGAGGTGGGGTGGGGGAAGCACCCCACCTCCGAGAGCCGCCGGCTTCCCCTCGGCGGAGACGTCGTTCACCGACGCCACGAGGAGGCCGAGATGACTGCCATCGACTTCCCCATCCCGTTGCCACCCGCATCCGCGCTCGCGCTGCTGCAGCAGGCTCGCGACTCGCTCGCCGAGTCCGAACGCACGCCGGAGCCGCCGGAGCGGTTCGCCACCGCCTACCTCGCCGCGTTGCGTGCTGCCGCCGCGGTGCTCGCGTTGCGCGGACGGCCCCATCGCGGACGTTCGAAACCGACCAGCGCCTGGGTGCTGCTCGCTTCGATCGCGCCGGAGATGAGCGAGTGGGCCACGTTCTTCGCGTCGTGGTCGTCCACGCGCGCCGCCGTGCTCGCCGGCATCACCAGACACGTCAACGCGCGCACGGCAGACGATCTGGTGCGTCAGACCGATCAGTTCGTCACGCTCGTCGGCCGCACGATGGATGAGGCGAGGCGGTGAACTCGCTCGACATCCTGCGTCGTGAGGCGGAAAAGCTCGCCATGTCCGCGTTCGGTCAGCCGCTGCACAAGGGCGTGCCCGCCTGTCCGGGGCTCAACCTCGGGGAGACCGTGCGGCACGTCGGCAGCGGCTACCGCAGGGCGCTGGAGTGGATCAGGCTCGGCCGCGAACCCCAGGCCGGGGAATGGCAGGACCACCCGGTAGAGGGAGAAGACCCGCTGGAGTTCATGCGCTCGGGCGCGGAGGCCGCACTCGAGGTGCTCAGCGCGCACGACGAGAACGAACCGTGCGCGACGTGGTGGCCCGACCAGCAGAACTACGGGTTCTGGCGGCGGCGGCTCGCGCACGAGACCACGGTGCACCGCATGGACGTCCAGGGCGCGGCGGGCATCGAGGTCGGCACGGTCGCCGACGAGGTCGCGATCGACGGCGTCGACGAGGTGCTCGCATTGTGGCTGGGGCACAAGCTGGACGTGCTCGGGGTCCGGGGTTCGCGCGAGAGCTTCGTCGCCGTCCAGGTCGAGGACCACGTGTGGCTCACGCGTTGCGGCCCGCGCGGGGCGTCGGCGTGGCGCGTCGTCGACCCGGAGGACGCCCACGTCGCCGACGCGCAGGTGACCGCCGGTCCGATGACCATGTACCGCTGGTTGTGGGGACGGCTGCCCGACCGGATGGTCGAGGTGGTCGGCGATCACGACGCCATCGCGCAGCTGTGGGCGTTACTGCGGCTCGCGACCAAGTAGCACCGAGGCGGTTTCCGCGCCTGTCGCCGACAACAGGCGGTAGCGGGCGCGGCGGCCGTCGAGGTCCAGCAACGCCACGGAGTTCCCGAAGTGCGGGCCGCTGGTCTTGCGCCAGCGCATCAGGTCGTCCGGCACCCCTGCCAGCGTCGCGAGGCGGCGGAAGACCCACGCGGCGGCGCGGGACCACGACAGCCGGAACGCCGGCTCGAACACCTTGGGCGGCTCGTTGTGCACGGGCGAGCACACCAGCTGCGTCACCAAGGCCTTGGTGGGATTGGGGAACTCGGCCTCGGCGACGTAACTGTGGTGGACGTCGCCGGAGAGCACGCACACCGTGGCGGAGCCGTTGTTCGCGGCCTTCTCGATCATGCGGGAGAGCCGGTCGAACGACTCGCGGAACGCCGGCCAGTGCTCGAGGTCGAGCGCCTGCCTGATCTTCTCTGCGGCCCGGCCCTGCCAGCCGGGCTTGCGCGCGCCGATCTCGTTGAGGGACTGGAAGTGGCTGAGCGCGTGCGGCATCAGCCATGGCAGCGACGAGCCGATCAGCAGGTGGTCGAAGTCCCCTTCGGAGTTGCGCTCGATCCAGTCGAACTCCTCGTCGCTGACCATCTGCCGCTTGTCGTCCTCGAGGATGCGGCCGCTGCGCGTGTCGACCATCAGCAGCCGGGCGCGCCCGAAGTCGCGGCGGTAGCTCCACCACGTCGACTTGCGGCCCGCCGCCTCCTTGTCCGCCTCCTCGGCGAACTCCTCCAGCAGCGGCAGCACGTCCGCGCCATGTGTCTTCACCTTGGCGTACAAGGGATCCTTGGCGAGCTCGTCCGGTCCGAGGTTGCCGAGGTGCTGGTACACCCAGTACGAGGAGATGGCGCCGCGGATCCTGTCGCGCCACCAGGGTTTGCCCGCCATCTCCTTGCGCCACACGGCGGACGTGTTCCAGTCATCGCGCACGTCGTGGTCGTCGAAGATCATCGACGTGGGCACGACCGACAGCAGCCAGCGGATCTCCGGGTCCCCCCAGGTCTCGTGGTAGAGGCGGGCGTACTCGGCGAAGTGCACGACCTCGCCGTCGGGTTCCCCGGTGCCGTGCCGGTGATCTGACAGCCACTGCTTGGTGGCCTCGGTGGGTTCGTCGGCGTAGACCTGGTCTCCCAACAGGATCAGCGCCTGCGGCCATTCCTGTTCGGGTGTGCTCATGAGCCGTTGGGCGAACGCGTCGAGAGCGTCGGGGCCAACGGGCTGGTGAGGTGCGGCGCGGCAGGACCCGAACGCGATCCGGCGCACGTCGCCGGTGCGGATGACCGGCTTGGGGAAGTCGCTGCCTGGTCGCGGCCAGACGGTCTCCCCGTCCAGCCGGACGTCGTACTCGGTGCGGGAACCGAGGTTCTCCAGCAGGACGAGCGCGAAGTGCTGGGCGCCGACCTGGAACGTTCGCGCTGTGTGCCCGGCGATCGTGACGTCGCACGGGGCGTCCGTCTCGACCCACACGGTCGCCGACGAGTCGTTGACATGTCTGAGGAGCGGTCCGAGCACCAGCTTCGCCACCCGCGAGACAGTACCCTCGCACGCGTGGAAATCACGTTCGACGCAGCCGATCCCTCCGCCCTGGCCGCGTTCTGGTCCGAGTTCGCCGGTGACGAGATCGAGCTGACGTTCGTGTGGAGCGACGCCCCGAAGATCGAGAAGAACCGGGTGCACATCGACCTGGCGTCGACGTCACCGGAACACCAGGCGGACATCGTGGCGAGGGCGCTGAAGCTCGGCGCCGAGCACGCCGACGTCGGGCAGCGAGACGTGCCGTGGGTGGTGCTGCGCGATCCGCAGGGCAACGAGTTCTGCGTCCTGGAACCGCGGCCCGAGTACACCGGCGCGATCGCCGCCGTGGTCGTCGACTCCCGTGATCCGCTGGCGTCGGCTCAGGCGACCGGGCACCCGGTGGTGCGCAGCGGCGACGGGTTCGCGTCGGTGCGGCCGGAGCCGGGACCGTGGCTCGAGTTCGTGCAGACGGACGACCCGGAGCCGATCACGAACCGCGTGCGCGTGCGGTGGGCCGACCCGAGCTGATATCCGATATATCAGTCGTCCGAAGATCCTCACCTGTAACGGGTCGTCGCCGGTGCGGTGGAGGGTGACGTCTTCGTTGAAGTGGGGCGCGATCACCGTCATCTACTTCGGTCTGGCCGTCGCATGCTCTTCTCCGCTTACTTCCTGCCGGAGAACACCAAGTGGCCGGTCCTCGTAGTAGCGCTGCCGGCCTGGCTGTTCGGCATCGCGACGTGGACGGACGTCTTGGCCCTGGGGCAACGCTCCACCTGGGATTCTGGGCACCGCACCCTCTAACCAATATCCGATATATCGCTTATGCAAAAGACGTTTGCGGACGACCGCAAACGTCTTTTGCATGAGGGCGGGTTATCGCAGGTCAGAGCGTTGCGTCAGAGTGCGGCGAGACGGTCCCGCAGCGTGTCGAGACCCATCGAGCCCATTTCGAGGGCGTCCTTGTGGAACCGCTTGAGGTCGAAGTCGGCGCCCTTGCGGGCCCGTGCGTCCTCACGGGCGGCCAGCCACAGGCGCTCGCCGATCTTGTACGCCGGTGCCTGGCCCGGCCAGCCGAGGTAGCGGTCGATCTCGTCGCGGACGTGGGCGGGCTCCGACAGCGTCCGGGTCAGCATGAACTCCAGGCCCAGCTCGGGGGTCCATCGCTCACCGGGGTGGAAACCGGTGCCGGCGGGGATCTCGAGCTCCAGGTGCATGCCGATGTCGATGATCACTCGGGCCGCGCGGAACAGGTGCGCGTCCAGCATGCCGAGCAGGTCGCCGTCGTCGTCGAGGTAGCCGAGTTCGCGCATGAGACGTTCCGAGTAGAGCGCCCAGCCCTCGCCGTGGCCCGACACCCAGCACATGAGGCGCTGGAAGTCGTTCAGCGTCGCCGACTGATACACCGCCGTCGCGCACTGGAGGTGATGGCCCGGCACTCCCTCGTGGTAGACGGTCGACGTCTCGCGCCACGTCGGGAACACCGTCTTGCCCTCGGCGATCGACCACCACATGCGGCCGGGACGGGAGAAGTCGGCCGTCGGCGGCGTGTAGTAGGCGCCGACACCGCCGCCGGGCGGTGCGATCCTGCACTCGAGGTTCATCAGCGCGTCGGGCAGGTCGAAGTGCACGTCGCGCAGGTCGAGCAGGGCCTTGTCGGACAGTTCCTGCATCCACGCCCGCAGGCCGTCCTGGCCGTGGACCTGGTAGCGCGGGTGCTCGTCGAGGTACGCCGCGGTCTCCGCCAGGGACGCGCCGGGCTTCAGCCGCGCCGCGACCTCCTTCATCTCGGCCTCGATGCCGAGGAACTCCTCCCAGCCCCACGCGTAGGCCTCGGCCAGGTCGAGCCGCGACCCGGTGAAGTAGCGCGAACCCAGGCGGTACCGCTCCTCGCCGACGGCGTCCTTCTCCGGCGCCTTCGGGGCCAGTGACGTGCGCAGGAACGAAGCGAAGTCGGCGTAGGCGGACGAAGCGGCGGCGGCACCGGCGTCGAGCGTCGACCGCACCGAGCCGTCGACATCGGCCGACGCGACGAACGAGGTGAAGAACGTCGACGCCCACACGTCGCACTGCTCGGCCACCTTGGTCACCTGGCGCAGCGCCGAGACCTGTCCGCGGGAAGCGGCGTGCGAGAGAGAGGCGCGCAGTCCGTCCAGAGCGGCGGGCACGGCCGAGAGACGACGTCCGATCGTGGCCCACTGTTCAGGCGTGTCGGCCGGCATCTGGTCGAAGATGTCGCGCACCGACTGGATCGGGCTCGCGATGACGTTGAGCGAGGACTCGGTGACGCCGGCCTCGTAGAGCTCGTGCTCGAGACCCGTTCGTTCCAGGAAAACGGCTCGTGCCGCTTCTTCCGAGGCATCCGCCGGGTGGGCCGCCGCGATGTCGGCGAGCGCACGGACGGCGAGTTCGTCGCGCGCCGCGTGCCCTTCCGGCGAGAGGTCCGTCAGCTGGTCATCGGACCCCGCGAAGCCCAGGCTGGTGGCGGTGATCGGGTCCAGCGCCACGTAGTCGCTGACGAACTTGTTGCTGATGTCGTGCACGGATGGCATGTGCCGAGACGCTACCTCGCGCCCCTCGACGCCAAAAGGTAGTTAGTCAAGCTCACGACCAACGGAGGGGAACTGCGTCGTTTGGGTCGTGCTGGCAGGATGTCCGCCGTGCGTCGATCCCGGGCACTGCTGGTGCCGGTCTTCCTGCTGCTCACCCTGTTTTCGCTGAGCGGGTGCGTTCGCGTGTACGCGGCCATGGCCGTGTCGGACGACGACCGCATCTCGGGTGAGATCGTCGCGGCCACGCCGCCCACGCAGGACAACGATCCCGGCCCCCAGCTCAAGGTTCCGGCGGAGCTCGCGAGCCGTGTCACCACCAAGCCGTACCGCGTGGAGTCGTACGCGGGCACGCAGTTGTTCTTCAACGGTCTGTCGTTTGACGAGATGCGCACGCTCTCGATGGCGACGAGCTCGTCGAACAGCCGGTACAGCATGAACTTCCGCCGGTCGGGTGATCTTGTCACGCTCTCGGGGTCGGTCGACCTGACGCAGGTGCCCGTGGAACGCGCGGACATCCAGGTGAAGGTGAGCTTCCCCGGCAAGATCGTGAACACCAACGGCCGCGAGGAGGAGAACAACACCATCGCGTGGTCTCCGAAACCCGGTCAGGCGTCGATGCTCCAGGCCACCGTGCAGTACGCGGGCGAGAACTCCAGTTCGTTCCTGGGCTGGGCGCTGCTCGTCGCCGGGCTCACCGGCGGTGCCGCGCTGATCGTGGTCGTCCTCGCGCTCATCGCCCACAAGCGGAACGTGAACGTCTAGGCGCGAGCCACCAAACCCAGGCGCCCCAGTACTTCCCGCGTCGCCTTCGCCCTGTTCATCGTGTAGAAGTGCAGCGCGGGCACGCCCTCGTCGAGCAACCGCTGGCACATCTCGGTCGCGATGTCGATGCCGGTCGCGCGGAACCCCGCGACGTCGTCGGCGTACGGCTCCAGCCTGCGCGATATCTCCACCGGCAGGTCGGCGCCGGACAACTCCACGATCTTGGACAGGCCGCGCGGGGACAGCATCGGCATGATCCCCGGCAGGATCGCCGCGGAGCAGCCCGCGGCCGCCACCCGGTCGCGCATCCGCAGGAACGGCTCCGGCTCGTGGAACAGCTGCGCCACCGCGTAGTCGGCACCGGCGTTGAGCTTGCGCAGCAGGAACTTCAGGTCGGTGTCGAGATCGCCCGACCGCGGGTGCCCGTACGGGAACGCCGCCACGCCCACGCAGAAGTCACCGAGCTCGCGGACCAGCCGCACCAGCTCGTCGGCGTAGTTGAGGCCTTCCGGGTGCGCGACCCACTCGCCCATCGGGTCGCCGGGAGGGTCGCCGCGCAGCGCGAGGACGTTGCGCACGCCGATCGCCGCGTACCAGCCGATCACGTTGCGCAGCTCGGCCACCGAGTGGTCGACGGCGGTGAGGTGCGCGACCGGCAGCAGCGTCGTCTCCTGCGCGATGCGGCCGGTGGCGCGGATCGTGCGGTCCCGCCGCGACCCGCCGGCGCCGTAGGTGATCGACACGAACGCCGGGTCGAGGCCCTCCAGTTCGCGGACCGCCTTCCAGAGGATCTTCTCGTCCTCGGCGTCCCGCGGTGGCAGGAACTCCACCGAGAACTTGGGTGACTCCCCTTGGAGCCGCTCGACCACCGACGTCATGCGACCAACCCTAGTGGTATTTCCGGTAGGTGAGACCTCCGTTCACGATGTGGTACGCGGGCCCCGCCATGCGGGTGGTCCGGGACACAGCGGACCATGGGGGTGTGTCCCACCACCCCATCGATGTTGCCCTGCCCCAGCACGTCGAAGAAGCGTTGACCACGTACCTGGCCTCCCGGCGCGCGTCCGGCGAGGCGATGGACCCGAGCTTCGCGAGCGCGGTGGACGCGCTCTCCGGTTTCGTGCTGGGCGGTGGCAAGCGCGTCCGCCCGACCTACGCGTGGTGGGGCTGGCGCGCCGCGGGCGGTGATCCCGACGGCGAGCTCGCGGACGAGGTGCTCACGGCAGTCAGCTCGCTGGAGCTGATCCAGGCGTGCGCGCTCATCCACGACGACCTGATGGACGCCTCCTCGGTGCGCCGGGGCAAGCCGACCGTGCACATCGCGTTCGGTGCGCGGCACCGCGAGCAGGGCTGGCTCGGTTCGTCGGAGCGGTTCGGCATGTCGGCGGCCGTCCTGATCGGCGACATCGCGCTGGCGTGGGCGGACGACATGCTCTTCGCCGCCGGGCTGCCGTCCGAGGTGCTGCGCCGGATGAGCGAGCCGTGGCGGGACATGCGCACCGAGATGCTGGCGGGCCAGTACCTCGACGTGCTGACGCAGGCGAGGGGTGACTCCTCCCCGGACGCTGCGCTGCGGATCGACCGGCTCAAGACCGCCGCGTACACAGTCGAACGGCCGTTGCACATGGGTGCGGCGATGGCGGGCGGCTCGCCCGAGCTGATCGACGGGCTGCGGGCGTTCGGCGCCGACATCGGCGTCGCGTTCCAGCTGCGCGACGACCTGCTCGGCGTGTTCGGCGACCCCGAGGTCACCGGCAAGCCCGCGGGCGACGACCTCGCCGAGGGCAAGCGCACGCTGCTCGTGGCACTCGGCATGCAGTTCGGCGCCGATATATTGGATATCGCTCTCGGCAAGCCGGACCTCGACCTCGACACGGTCGAGGAGGTCCGCCGCACGCTCGTGAAGGTCGGCGCCGTCGACGCCGTCGAGGAGCGCATCGAGGAGCTGACGAAGAGCGCGCTGGCCGCCCTCGACGCGGCCCCAGTGGCCGAGCCGGCCGCCACCAAGCTGGCCGACCTCGCGATCACCTCCACGAAGCGGACCTTCTGAAGTCGATCATGACCCAGGGATGTCCCAGGGCCGGCGGCACAGTTTCTGAGAGTTGATTAACTCCTCGTGACCAGTGGGGCCGTTGCCTGCTGACGCTTCCGCGCCTTGTGCAACGATGTTCGGGCGATGGCAGCAACTCCGTCCCTCCCCCGCACGAGCTCCGAGGTCACTCCACAGGAGCTTCAACCAGTCGTGCGCACGAACACCTACGCCATCCCCATCCGCACGACCATGCTCGGCCTTCTCGGCGTCGCACTGGTCGCGCTCGGCGGCATGGGGGCGGGCGCGATCCTCGAGCGCGACCCGTTGCTCATCCAGGTCGGCCTGAGCTGGCTGCGCTACGGCCACGGCCGCGACCTCGCGAGCATGGTCCTGTACCTCGGCCTGGGCCTCGTGATCTGGGCGTGGGTGCGCCTGGGCAGGCTCGTGCGGTGGGGTGAGATCGGCGACTTCGCGGTGCTGGTCGCGGTGACGGTGTGGACGTTGCCACTGCTCTTCGCGCCGCCGTTGTTCAGCAAGGACATCTACAGCTACCTGGCGCAGGGCCAGCTCGCACTGAGCGGCTACGACCCCTACACGGTCGGGCCCGCCGTGCTGCAGAGCACGCTCAGCGAGAACGTCAGCTGGGTCTGGCAGCACACGCCCGCGCCGTACGGACCGCTCTTCATCCTCATCGCCAAGGCGATCGTGTGGGCGACGGACGCGAGCGTCATCCTCGGCGTCGTCGCCATGCGGCTCTCGCTCGCGGGCGGGCTGGTGCTGCTGTGCTGGGCGCTGCCAGGTCTCAGCCGGCACCTGGGCGGCAAGTCCGCGGTCGCGCTGTGGCTCGTGGCGGCGAACCCGCTGCTGCTGATCCACCTGGTCGGCGGAGCGCACAACGACCTGCTGATGATCGGGCTGATGGCTGCCGGTGTGCTGCTCGTCCTCGACCACAGGCACGTGCTCGGCTTCGTGCTGCTCGCCCTGGCGTTCTCGGTGAAGGCGACGGCGGTCGTGATCGTGCCGTTCCTCGTCTGGATCTGGGCGGCCCGGCTCGAGGGCGACAAGCGCACCCAGTTCCGCAAGGCGCTGCTGCCCGGCCTGGCGGCGTTCCTCGGGACGTTCGTCGTGTGCACGCTGATCGCCGGGGTGACCCTCGGCTGGATCCCCGCGCTGCGCAGCTCGTCGATGATCATCAACTGGCTGTCGATCCCGAGCGCGGTCGGCGACTTCGTGCGCATGGTCGTGAACTGGTTCGTCTACGTCGACGGCGGCATCTTCATCGGCGTCGCGCGGGCGCTCGGCTCGGTGGTGCTGATCTGGATCGCGTACACGCAGTGGTGGGCGGCCCGCGACGGTGAGGTGCGCGACACCATCAAGCGCGGCGCGCTGACGATGCTGGCCGTGGCGCTGCTGTCCCCGGCGACGCTGCCGTGGTACTTCAGCTGGCCGCTGGCGCTCGCCGCCGGGTTCGCGTGGAGCACGGGAGCGCTCGTCGCGATGACGGTCGCGTCGGTGTTCCTGCTGCTGGTCACGTTCCCGAACGGCGACACGGCGCTGTACTCGTGGGGCTACCTGTTCTTCGCGCTGGTGGTGTCGGCGCTCGCGGCGCGGTCGCTGGTGAAGCCGGACCCGTTCGGCCTGTCCAGCCGCTACGAGTGAGGCTCGACCCCGTGAAACTGGGCGAGGCCTATGCCATCTGCCGCCGGGTGAACGCCCGGTACGGCAAGACGTTCTTCCTGGCGACGACGCTGCTGCGCCCCGAGCAGCGGCCGGCGGTGCACGCGCTGTACGCGTTCGCCCGCTGGGCCGACGAGATCGTCGACGCGGCCGGGGTCGCCGACAGGGCGGGCGAGCTCGACCGGCTGGAGCGGCTCCTCGAGAAGGCCCCGTCGAACCCGGTCCTGCACGCGCTGGCGGACACGATGCGGCGCTACGACATCGACCGGTCGCTGTTCACGGACTTCCTCGCGTCGATGCGGATGGACCTCGACGTCACCGAGTACGCCGACCTCGACGCGCTCGGCGTCTACATGCACGGCTCGGCGGAGGTCATCGGCCTGCAGATGCTGCCGGTGCTCGGCACCGTCGTCCCCCGCGACGAGGCCGAACCGTACGCGGCACGGCTCGGGGTGGCGTTCCAGCTGACGAACTTCCTGCGCGACGTCGGCGAGGACCTCGACCGCGGCCGGGTCTACCTGCCGCAGGACGTCCTCGGCGCACACGGCGTCGACCTCGACCTTTTGCAATGGTGTCGTCACCATCGGCGCGCAAACGTGCGGTTGCAAAGGGCGCTCGACGACCTCGTCGCGCACTCGTATGCGATATATCAGTCAGCCGAGCCGGGGATTGCGATGCTGTCGCCGTCGTCGAGGGCTTGTGTACAGACCGCGTTCACCCTGTATCGCGACATCCTCGGGCTCATCGGTCCGGAGGTGCTGTGGCGGCGGGTGGCGGTGCCGGGTTCACGACGTCTCGCGGTGGCAGTGCCCGGCGCGGGCCGGGCACTGCTCGCGCGTGCGATGGCGAGATGAGCCCCGCCTTAGATCACGACAACTCCGACGATGTTGGACGTCGCGGAGGCGTAGACGCTCGTGCCCGGGAAGTACAGGCGCAGGTCAGCGGACGCGTCGATGGTCAGCTTCGCGGTGAACGTCGAGTTCGGGGCGCACGACCTGGTGTAGATGTTCGTCCACGTCGAGACACCCACCCGGACCTGGGCGAACACGTCGAGACCCAGCGTGAGCTGACGCTCGCCGCCCTGGGCGCCGAGCTTGCCCTTGATCTGGAGCTGGTTGCCCTTCTTGACCTTGACCTTGGCGCCGCCCGCGTCGAGCTCCAGCGTCGTCGGCTTGGCGTGCACGGCCGGCGCGGCAGTGGCGGCGACCGGCGAGAGGAGCAGCCCGACGGCGGTGACGCCGGCGAGCAGAGTCTTGATGATCATGCCCACCAGTTCAGGGGTTCCAGGCGTCTCTCGCCTGCGGAGACGCCTGGAACCGCTGTATCGGGTGAACTAGAAGCCCATGGCTTGCGCGCGTCGCTTTACCTCACGCCCACGGTCTCCGCGCAATGCTTCGATCGGAGTGCCAGGGAGGCTCTCGTCCTCCGTGAAGAGCCAGCGCAGAATCTCGTCCGTGGAGAAGCCCTGGTCGCGCAGCACCGTGATGGTGCCGGGCAGACCCTTCACCACACCTCCGGCGGCGAGAAACGCTTCGGGAACGACGAGAACGCCGTCCCGCCGCTCGGCGAGCAGTTGCCCGTCGCGCAGCAGTTGGTGGACCCGGGTGACCGGCAGTCCCATTCGGGCCGCCACCTCCGGGAGAGGAAGAACCTCCAGGTCGGCAGCCAGTACATCCGCAGCGGCAGGAATCGCACTCACGGGGGTCACGATGCCATAACCGAACTGGGAACGCCCTTCCGCCAACCGGGTCATCCTGAGCTTTACCATCTCGCACTGTGGAGAGGTCGGTTTCGAACGTGATGGGTGGACTGCTCGAGCAGCGGTACCGGGTGGACGCTGTGCTCGCGCGCGGTGGCATGTCCACCGTCTATCGAGGTCGCGACACTCGCCTCGATCGCGATGTGGCCGTCAAGGTGATGGATCCGCACCTGACCGCCGACCCCGCTTTCGTCGCGCGCTTCGAACGGGAAGCACGCGCGGCCGCGCAGTTGCATCACCCGGCCGTGGTGTCCGTGCACGACCAGGGCGTCGACGGTGACCAGGTGTACCTGGTGATGGAGCTGATCGACGGCGGCAACCTCCGTGACCTGCTGAACCAGCGCGGCAAGCTCCCTCCTGCCGTCGCGTTGAGCGTCCTCGGCCCAGTGCTGTCGGCGTTGGGCGCCGCGCACCGGGCCGGGCTGGTGCACCGCGACGTGAAGCCGGAGAACGTGCTGATCGGGCCCGGTGGCCAGGTGAAGGTCGCGGACTTCGGACTCGCCCGTGCGATCGCCGAGAACGGCGTCACGAGCGACAGCGAGATCCTGGGCACCGTCGCCTACTTGTCACCCGAACAGGTGGAGACAGGGGCGGCGGACGCGCGCAGTGACGTCTATTCGGCCGGGATCGTGCTCTACGAGATGCTGGCGGGTCAGGCGCCCTATCGCGGCGAGACGCCCATCTCCGTGGCGTACCAGCACGTGAACTCGGACGTCCCGTCGATCCCGGAGATCCCGCTGGCGCTCGACACGCTGGTGCGCAAGGCGACGCGGCGCGACCCGTCGCTGCGGCCGGCGAACGCCGAGGCGTTCCTCATCGAGCTGGAGCGCGTGGGCTCGGAGCTGGGGCTGACGCCGCAGCCGGTGCCCGTTCCCGGTTCGGCGCCCGAGAACGACAGGACGGTCGTCATGCGGCCGGTTCCCGTGTCGGTCGGCGCCACGCCCCCGTCGGTCGCGGAGGCGACCAGGCCCGTCGTGCCGCCGCCGATGTCCTCACCGATGTCGGGAGCCATGACCACGGTGCAGACCGGCCCGCCGACGCCGCCGCCGGGCATCGCCGGCACGCGGGCGATGCAACGGCCGGAGCAGCCCCGACGCCGTCCGGCGCAGAGGAAGCCGAAGGTCGACCCGGTCGAGGCGGAGCGCAAGCGCCGCAAGAAGCTCTTCATCATCTGGGGTTCCGTCGTCGCGGTGCTGGCGTTGATCGTCGGCCTGTTCTCCTGGTACCTCGGCGCGGGCCGCTGGACGGCGGTGCCCGCGGTGGTCGGGCAGACCGAGCAGAACGCGGCGCAGCTGGTGCGCAACGCCGGTCTCACGACGCTGTACGAGAAGGTGCCGTCGAACGACGTGCCGAACGGTCAGGTCCTGCGCACCGAACCCGGTGAGGGTTCCGAGCTGCGCAAGGGCGAGCCCGTGAAACTCGTCGTCTCGCGAGGCAAGCCGGTGGTGCCGTTCGTCAACGTCGGCACCGAGGTGGACGTCGCCACCAAGGACATCGAGGCAGCGGGCCTGAAGGCGGCCAAGGACCCCTCGAAGGACGCGTTCCACGACACGGTGCCGATCGGCAAGGTCGTGGCTCTGGAACCGCGCGCCGGTACGGCACTCAACATCGACAGCCCGGTGATCCTCGTGCTCAGCAAGGGGCCGTCGCCGCGCACGCCGGTGCCGAACGTCGCGGGCAAGACGAAGGACGAGGCGTTCGCGGAGCTGCAGCGCGCCGGCCTGGAGCCGGTCGAGGCCACCGGTGACGACGCCGCCGAGAACGACCAGTCGCGTGTGGCGCGGACGGATCCGCCCGCGGGCACGGTGCTGGAGGGGGCGGGCAACAAGCGCGTCACCGTGTTCTTCCAGAACAACCGCGAGGTCGAGGTTCCCGACGTGACCCGGCAGAAGGTGCGCGAGGCCAAGGAGGAGCTCGAACGGGCCGGCCTGAGGGTGAAGGTCGAGTTCAACAAGAGCAACAACGCGACCGTCGTGAACCAGTCGATCCCGCCGCGCACTCGAGTGAAGCGCGGTACCGAGATCACGATCGTCGGTCTCTGACCAGGTGAAGCGAAGGGCCCCGCGTTCTCGACGCGGGGCCCTTCGTTCTTCAGCTCGTCTTCAGGAAACCGTCAGGACCGCAGCATCTCGGCGACGAGGAACGCGAGCTCGAGCGACTGCTGCGTGTTCAGGCGCGGGTCGCACGCCGTCTCGTAGCGGCCGGCGAGGTCGTCGTCGGAGATCTCCTGGGCGCCGCCGAGGCACTCGGTGACGTCCTCACCCGTGAGCTCGATGTGGATGCCGCCGGGGTGCGTGCCCAGGCGCCGGTGCACCTCGAAGAAGCCCTGGACCTCGTCGACGATCCGGTCGAAGTGCCGGGTCTTGTAGCCGGTGCTCGACTCGTGCGTGTTGCCGTGCATCGGGTCGCACTGCCAGATGACCTTGTGACCGCTCGCCTCGACCTTCTCGACGATCGCGGGGAGCACGTCGCGCACCTTCTGGTTGCCCATGCGCGAGATGAGCGTCAGACGGCCCGGCTCGTTGCGCGGGTCGAGGCGCTCGACGTACTCGACGGCCATCTCCGGCGACGTCGTCGGGCCGATCTTGAGGCCGATCGGGTTCGCGAGCATCTCCGCGAACGCGATGTGCGCGCCGTCGAGCTGACGGGTGCGCTCACCGATCCACACGAAGTGCGACGACAGGTCGTACAGCTTCGGCTGGTCACCGGTGGTGTCCAGGCGGAGCAGCGCGCGCTCGTAGTCCAGCAGCAGCGCCTCGTGCGAGGCGAAGATCTCCGTGCCGTGCAGCGACTGGTCGTTGACGCCGCACGCCGACATGAACCGCAGGCCGCGGTCGATCTCGCCGGCCAGGGCCTCGTAGCGCTCGCCGGCGGGCGAGGTGCGCACGAAGTCCCTGTTCCAGTCGTGCACGCGGTGCAGGTCGGCGAGACCCGCGCCGGTGAGCGCCCGCAGCAGGTTCATGGCCGCGCCGGCGTTGGCGTAGGCGCGGATCATGCGGCCGGGGTCGGGGATCCTGGCCTCGGGCGTGGCGACCAGGGAGTTGATGATGTCGCCGCGGTAGGACGGCAGGCCGAGGGCGTCGATGTTCGACGAACGCGGCTTGGCGTACTGGCCGGCGATGCGGCCGACCTTCACCACCGGCAGGCTCGCGCCGTAGGTCAGCACCACGGCCATTTGCAGCAGGGTCCGGATGTTCGCGCGGATGTGCGGCTCGGTGTTGTCCGCGAACGTCTCGGCGCAGTCACCGCCCTGCAGAAGAAACGCCTGCCCGTTCGCGACCTGCGCCAGTTGCGTGTGCAGCCGGTCGATCTCGGCGGGCACGGTGATCGGCGGCACGCTCTCGAGCACGGTCCGCACGCGACGCACCTGTTCGGCGTCGGGCCATTCGGGCTGCTGGGCAGCCGGGCGCGACAGGGCGTCGTCCAGGCGCTTGCGCATCTCGGGAGGCAGCGGCGGAAGCTCGGGAAGCGTGTCGATGGGCACGTCCACGGTCCAGTTCACGCTGCTCAGCTTAGTTGTTCCACACTGAGAGACCCGGCCGGGCCTGTCAGCTGTTAACGGGGCGTTGGCCTGCGCCTAGTCCGGCACGCGTGAAGTCTGTTACTTGTCAACTATCCGCCTCTGCCCTATTGAGACGCGGCCCTGCATGATGTGGGCCATGAACGCCACCCGATTGGATGACAGCACCGCGACCCGGCTGCTGGCCATCGCGATCGACAACATCCAACGCGACCACCCGGTGCACTGGACGCACGTGATCGACGGCGATCACCGGCTCGTGCCCCAGCGGGTGCTGCACCCGGTGTTCGCCGGGTCGTTCGACTGGCACTCGTGCGTGCACCAGACGTGGCTGGCCGTGCGGCTGCTGCGGCTGCGGCCTGCGCTCTCGGGAGCCGACGCGGCCCGTGACGCGCTGGACAAGCTCATCACGCACGACAACTGCGCCACCGAAGCCGCCTTCTTCGCCTCACCCGCCGGGCGGTACTGGGAACGGCCGTACGGGTGGGCGTGGCTGCTGCTGCTCGACGCGGAACTGAGGAGCTCGGGCCTGCCGTGGTCGGTGGCACCGATCGCGGACGTGCTGCGCGACCGGTGGCTGGAGTGGATCTCGGCGGCGCGGCTGCCGATCCGGACGGGCACGCACAGCAACACGGCGTTCGCGACCGGACTGGTGTTCGACGCGGCCCAGGCGAACGGGGACACCGAACTGGTCGAGGCCTGTGCCGCCGCGGCACTGCGGTGGCACCGGGACGAGGCCGCGTACGGCGGCTTCGAACCGGACGCCGCGGACTTCCTCTCCCCGGCGCTGACGACGGCCGACCTGATGCGGCGCGCGCTGGGCACCGCGGAGTTCGGTGACTGGCTCGACGCGTACCTGCCGGACCTCGAGTCGGAACGGTGGCGCGTGCTGCGCGAGCCGTTTCCGGTCGACGACCCGAGCGACCCCTACGGCTCACACCTGGCGGGGCTCGCGTTGTCGCGTGCCTGGAACTGGGAGGCGATCGCGGACTCGCTCCCAGCGGGGCACCGGTACACCGGACTGGCGCGGACGGCTTCCGCGGCGCATCGCGAGGCCGGGTGGACGTACGTGTTCGGCGGGCACGGGTACATGGCCGACCACTGGCTCGGCACGTTCGGCGCGTACCTCGACGTCAAAGCCTTCTGACCTGCACTGATCAACCCTTATGCAAAAGACGTTTGCGGACGTCCGCAAACGTCTTTTGCATAACTGATATATCGGTGCATGTTGCACGGCGCGATCGAGGCGGCTCGGTGGTCGTGCGCGGCGACGTTGACGACGCCGCAGCGGCCGTGGAGAGCCTGCTGGCGGCCAGCGGACTCAAGATCTGCGCACAAGCAAAATGCCGGGTGTCGACCGTGCGACACCCGGCATTCGGCGATATCCAGTATCCGATGTATCAGGCGCCGAAGAAGACCTCGGCCTCTTCGTAACGCTCGGTCGGAACCGTCTTGAGCTCGGCCGTCGCCTCGGACAGCTTCACCCGCACGATCTCGGTGCCGCGCAGCGCGACCATCACACCGAAGTCGCCATCGGCGACGGCGTCGACGGCGTGGAGGCCGAAGCGGGTCGCGAGCACGCGGTCGTACGCGGTCGGCGTACCACCGCGCTGGATGTGACCGAGGATCGCCGCACGGGACTCCTTGCCCGTCCGGTCAGCGATCTCCTCCGCGAGCCACTGGCCGACGCCACCGAGGCGCACGTGCCCGAAGGCGTCGCGCTCGCCGGAGTGCAGCACCTCGGCGCCGCCCTCGGGCATCGCGCCCTCGGCGACGACGATGATCGGCGCGAACTCGCTCTCGAAGCGGCGCTCGACCCACTCGACGACCTTGTCGACACTGAAGGGACGCTCGGGCACGAGGATGACGTTCGCGCCACCGGCGAGACCGGAGTGCAGCGCGATCCAGCCCGCGTGCCGGCCCATGACCTCGACGACGAGCGCACGGTGGTGCGACTCGGCCGTGGTGCGCAGGCGGTCGATGGCCTCGGTCGCGATGTGCACGGCCGTGTCGAAGCCGAACGTGTAGTCCGTGGCGCCGAGGTCGTTGTCGATCGTCTTCGGCACACCCACGACACCGATGCCGTCATCGGTGAGTCGCTTGGCGACACCGAGGGTGTCCTCGCCGCCGATCGCGATGATGGCGTCGATCTGGTTCTCCGCGATCGTCTCGCGGATGCGGTCGACACCGCCGTCGACCTTGTACGGGTTCGTGCGCGACGAGCCCAGGATCGTGCCACCGCGGGTGAGGATCTCCTCGACGTCCGCGAGATCGATCGACTTGGTGAGGTTCTCGATCGGTCCCTGCCACCCGTTGCGGAACCCGACGATCTCCCAGCCGTGTGCCTTGATGCCCTTGCGGACCACGGCCCGGATCACGGCGTTCAGACCGGGGCAGTCACCACCGCCAGTGAGCACACCGATGCGCATCTGCTTGCCCAATCTCTCGTGTTCTGTGTCACTCAGACTTTCACGAGCTGTATCGGTGCAGCAACGCGGGTCTCACTCACCGGACGGGAAAACCGGTTTTCCGGCGGTGTTCCTCGATCACCTTCCACCGCGCGAGGTTGTGGCGCGCGTCGGCGAGGGCGTCGTGCGCGTCTACCGGCGGGGCCGGGAGCTTGGGGCGGCCGACGTCGTCCCAGCGTTGGCGCAGGTCCCGGGTGAACCGCGGCAGGGCGCGCGGCAACGCGGGCATCGCGCCCCACAGCTGCGCCAGCGCGACGTGGTCGTAGGCGGCGAACCACGCCCACAGCTCCACCTCGTCGCGGGCGGCGTTGCGGGCGCCGAGGAAGTCGAGCAGGTCCTCGCGGATGCGCGCCCGGCTGCGCCACGCCTTGTCGGACGGCGAGGGCAGCTGGTTGAGGACGTTCTGCCGCACCCACGGTCCCGCGCGCTCGGGATCGAACTCGGTGGACACGGCGTAGAACTCGCGGCCTTCCTCGTCGACCACACCGATCGACACGAGGTCGATCGTCACCCCGTCCTCGATGAACTCACAGTCGTAGAAGAACCGCACCGCGACACCCTAGGGGGTGCGGTCAGCCCGCCTTCGTCTCGGGCACCCGGTCGGCGGCCTTGCCCTGCTCGGGCACGCTCGTGGGCTGTTCCTTCGCCTTGGCCGCGTAGACGTCGACGTACTCCTGGTCTGACAGCTCCATCAACGCGTACATGATCTCGTCGGTGATCGACCGGAGCACGAACCTGTCGCCGGACAGGCCCTCGTAGCGGGAGAAGTCGAGCGGCTTGCCGATCTTGATGCGGATCGGGTACGGCTTCCACATCTTCGAGCCGATGGGGTTCGCCTTGTCCGTGCCGAACATCGCCACCGGGATCACGGGCGCGCCGGACTCCAGCGCGATCCACGCGACACCGACCTTGCCCTTGTACAGGCGGCCGTCAGGCGAACGCGTGCCCTCCGGGTAGATGCCGAGCAGCTTGCCCTCGCGCACGATCCGCACGCCGGTGTCGAGCGCACCCTGCGCGGCAGACGCGCTGGACCGGTCGATCGGCACCTGGCCGACGCCGGAGAAGAACCACTTCTGCAGCCTGCCCTTGAGCCCCGTGCCGGTGAAGTACTCGATCTTGGCGGGGAAGGTGACCCGCCGCGACAGCATCAGCGGCAGGAAGAACGAGTCGGAGACGGCGAGGTGGTTGCTCGCCAGGATCGCGCCGCCCTCCTTGGGGATGTTCTCGGCGCCCTCGATGATCTTCGGCTGGAAGAACAGCCGGAGAATCGGTCCCAGGAGGACGTGCTTCATGATCCAGTACAGCACAGCGGGAAGCGCCTCCCTAGACACCGAACCTTGATCCCGGCAACCAGCCTACGGAGCCGACCGCATCTCACACAACGAATCCCTGGTTGGTGCGTCACGGCCAGACTGAGCCGACTGCCGTAACCCGCAACACATCCGGCCCGTGCAACGATGAGGGGTCAGAGGGTTGCGGCACATGGAGAGGCTCTGGATGAACGCCCGGCGCGACTCGACCGACGGCCCCGAGAACGTCGACGAGCTCTTTGCCGAGATCGTCGCGGGTCTCGAACGGGACGGGGTCGGCAAGGACTGGCTCGACCTCGACGAGGCGGGCCCACAAGGTGTGCACAGCAGCCTGCACGACGACTCCGACGCACGCGACCAGATTCCCGACGACACGGCCCAGGAACTCGACGAAGAGCCCGAACGCCGAGATCGGGACGACGAGGACCACTACGTTCCGCCGGAGCCGCCGCCGTTCCCGGTGCTGCGCGCGTCCACCCTCGCCGCGCTCGGCCTGTTCGTGCTGGGCATCGTCCTGCTGGTCGCTCCGGGCCTCTTCGGACTGCAGCCGCGCATCGGCACCCCGCTGTCCCTCGTGGCGCTGTGCGCGGGCGTCGGCTGGCTGATCCTGCGCATGCGCAACACCCCTCCGCCGGACTCCGGATGGGACGACGGCGCCCAGGTGTGACACGTCACGTCCCGGTTGGTAACGGCGTGATAACGGCCACTCAAACCTTCAGATAACGATTCGGTCATGCCTACGGTGTCGGCATGGACCAGATGCAGCACCTGATGATGGCCCGCGCCATGGCGACCCTGGGCAAGAAGGACGCGGAGCGCGCCAAGCGTCGCCGCCCGCGCATCCTGCGCCTGCTCGGCCGCTAGTTCCCGGCCGTTCGAGCCGGGTGTTCGTGGCCGGCGAACGGACCCCGACACGCCCGCCGCGACGCCTCACCCCCACGCAAGCCCGCCGCACCCCAGGTGCGGCGGGCTTCGGTGCGTTCAGGGCTCCTTGTCCCCCGACGAGACAGGTTGTTGTCGGCCGATCGGCCATTACTGACCCGCGGGGATGGCGGTCTATCACGACGCCGGTCACGTTGGACGCATCAACCGCGCTGACCTGGGGCAGGGACCATGATCCGACACACCGAGGTGGACGGCGTGCCCACCGTGATCGCACCGGCCCGCGGCCCGATGAGGGCAGGCCTGGTCTTCCGCGTCGGCATGGCCGACGAAACTCTCTTCACCTCGGGCATCACCCATCTCGTCGAACACCTGGCGCTCAGCGGGCTCGCGCTGCCGGACTACCACGCCAACGGCAGAACCGAGATGGTCAACACCCACTTCTACGTGAAGGGGTCGGCCGACGAGGTCAGCACGTTCCTGACGGGCACGTGCGATGCGCTGACCTCCCTCCCGCTCAACCGGCTCGAGACCGAGAAGACGATCGTGCGCACCGAGGCCGCGCGCCGGGGCAACGCCGCCAACTGGGAGCACGTGGTCAAGCGCTACGGCGCGCAGGGCTACGGGCTGGCGAACGGCGACGACTTCGGAGTCGGCTTGCTGCAGGCGCGGGAAGTCGTCGAGTGGGCCGCGGACTGGTTCACGCGCGAGAACGCGGTGCTGTGGATCGCCGGTGACGACGTGCCCAGGGGACTGCGCCTGCGCCTTCCCGGCGGTGTCCGCCGCCCCGCGCCGCGCGCAACATCGCTACCGCCACTGCTGCCCGCCTACTTCCACAGCGACGACGGGCAGGTGTCGATGGACGCCGTCGTGCCGAGATCCACCGCGGCCACCGTCCTGTCGACCGTCGTCGAACGCCGGTTGTTCCAGACGCTGCGGCAGGAGCGCGGCGGGTCGTACCTGGCCACAGCCGCGTACCAGCCGCGCGACGCCGACCACGCGACCATCACCGCACTCGCCGACACCCTGCCGGAGAAGCAGGACGTGGTGGTCGACGGCTTCATCGAGGTGCTGATGGCGTTGAAGGCGGGCGACGTTCCCGCGACCGACGTCAACGCGGCCAGGGCTCAGCTGAGGACGACTCTCTCCGATCCCGACTTCGAGGCTGACTCGATGGTCGCCACGGCCACCGATCTCCTCAACCGCGGGCGGTGCTCGACCGTGGAGGAGCTGCTCGCCGAGGCTGACGCCGTGACCCCCTCGGACGTCCACGAGGTCATGGTCGAGGCGATGGGGTCGGCACTGCTGCAGCTGCCGTCGGGGTACGAGGCGGACGAGGCCGGGTTCGCGCACATCTCGATGTACTCGCCGGTCGTGGTAGCTGGACGCCGGTACTCCACCTACGAGCCCTCCGAACTGGGCCTCGTCATCGGCAACGCCGGCGTCAGCCTGATCTTCCCCGACGGGGCGTTCACGGTCCGATACGACGAGTGCGTCGTGATGGAGGCGTGGCCGCATGGCGCGCGCAGGCTGGTCGGCGCCGACGGCTGGGTCGTTCCCGTCAACACCAGACGCTTCGAAGTCGACCCGCGGGCGATCGCGGTGATCGACGCCGGCGTGCCCGCATCGGTGGTGGTCTGGCGGCCACCACTGCCAGAGGCGACGGCCGAGGCCGTGGACACAGTGGCTGAGACGCCGACGGCCGAGCCGCGGCGGGGACGCGGCTGGCTGAGGACCACGGCCCGCGTGATCGCCTGGACGTTGTTCACCAGCTGGTTCGTGTTCGCGCTTCTCGCCACGGCGGGCATGGCCGCCAAGGACGACGCGACGGCCGCCAGCTGGATCGGGCTCGCCGTCGTCTGGTTCGTCGGCTGGCCGTTCAACGCGCTGTTCCGCAGTCGCGGAAAGCTGCGAACCGCAGCCTGAGCCACGCTCCCCAGATTGCCCGCAGAACCGATATATCAGTTTCTGGCAACCGCTGACCTGCGCCTTAGCAATGGGACTTTGGACTTCGTCCGCAAAAGAGTCGTTGCAAAGGGGTGGGCAGCGCGGCGGGTCAGTCGGTGGATGAAGGGCGGTGACGGCGCAGGGCCTCGGGCTTGTGGACGGCGGCCCGGCCGCTCTTCGCGCTGCGCACGCGGTACTGCGGCTCCTCCTCCGAGGCCGTCACCTTGCGACCGGCGGCGTGCGTCTCACTGGTGATCTCCTCGACGACCTCGCCGTGCGTGCGCGAGCCGTGGCTGGACCACTCGACCTCGTCGCCGGGTTTGTAGGAACGCTTCGTCATGGTCGCGGGATACCCCGCTGAGAAGCGTCAACTCGGCGAGGTGGCGTGAGCGATCAGGAGCGGCGCGCGTTGTTCTTCGTCAGGGACGCGGCCATCTCGCGGGCCAGGGTCGCCGCGCCCACGATGCCGGCGTCGTCGCCGAGCTGCGCGGTGCGGATCCTCGCCAACGGCCGGTGCCCGGCACCGGTCACGACGGAGGCGTAGCGCTCGCGGGCGTCGTCGAGGAACAACGGCGCCGACTCCGACACCCCTCCCCCGATGACGATCACCTCGGGGTCGTAGACGTCGGCGACCAGTGCCAGGCCCTCTCCCAGCCACCGGGCCAGGTCGGCCATCGCACGCTTGGCCAGCGGATCTCCGTCGCGGGCCGCGCCGGCCACCCGGCGTCCGGTCACCGCGCGGGAGTCACCGGCGGCCTCGCGGGCCAGGACCGTCGACACCCCGGGGTGCTTGGCCAGCAGTTCCACCGCGGTGGCCGACAGGGCCGTGCCGCTGCAGTAGCGCTCCCAGCAGCCGTTCTTGCCGCACGGGCAGGGACGGCCGTCGGGCACGACGCGCAGGTGACCCAGCTCGGGAGCGACGCCGTGAGCCCCGCGGAAGACCTCGCCGTTCAGCAGAAGCGCCGCACCGATGCCCGTGCCGATGGCGACCAGCACGGCCGTGCGTGCGCCCCGTGCGGCACCGAAGCGGTGTTCGGCGAGGGCTGCGGCGTTCGCGTCGTGCTCCAGGACGACGGGCATGCCCAGGCGGTCGCTCATGCGGTCGGCCACGTCGGCCTGCCGCCACGCCAGGTGGGGTGCGAAACGGACCGTGCGTCGGTCTGAGGCGATGAAGCCCGCCACGGCGAGACCGACGGCGTTCACGGCGTGCCGGGTCGCAACCTCCTCCACCGCGGCCACGATCGCGTCTTCCAGCGCGCGCTCGCCCGCCGGGGTCGGCGCGCGCGAGGTGTCGAGCACCGAGCCGCGCGCGTCCACGACACCAGCGCGGACGCTGGTGCCACCGATGTCCACTCCGACGGTGAGCACTAGTCGGTCTTCCTGACTACCTTGATGTGCTGCACCCGCTGGCCCGCGTCCGGAACGTCGCCGGACTCAGCAGGGCCCGCCGACGGCGGTGGCGGCGGGGCACCGGGCTCCCGCAGAGCCGCGCGCAGCACCGCCACCAGGCCCGCCGCGTGTTCGGCGGCCTTGGCGGCGAGTTCCGAGCGGTCACCGCGCAGCAGCGCGACGCCGTTGCACAACGGGCACCAGCCGCACGTCTCGGGCGTGTGCGAGCCGTCGCCCGCCTCGGCGACGCGCTGCAACCACGGCTGCATGCGCTCGGCGGCGGTGTCGATGAGCAGCCGCAGCTCCTCGGCGAGCTTGCCGGTGTTGTCCTGGGTCATCACAAGCTCCTGATCAACGCCCCGCATCAACGCCACAGCGAGGGGTCCGGGCGGAACCCCACCGTGACGCCTCCCGAGTCCATCTCGGCGCCGGTCACGATGCAGCGCCTCAACAACGACGGCAGCGCCACGAGCCGACGCCTGCCGTCGACGGTCAACGCGAGGTCGTCGCCCACGCGTGCGAGGTCCAGCTCCGTGTCGTCTGCCAGCGGCAACGCGATCCGCAGCGAGTATCGGGCGTCGAGTCCGCGCCCGCTTCCCGACACCTCCAGCAACGACCCCGCAACCTCAGCAGCAGGAACCGCGGCACCCGGCAACGGGTCCTCGTCGCCGTACAGCTGCGCGGCGACCTCCAGCAGCGCCGACACGCCCACGGGCTCCGACGCGCGGTGGTCGACCGTGCGGATCTCACCGATCCCGGTCAGCTCCGCCAGCACCGCGTCCTGCTCCTGCCGGCGGGTGCGCAGCCACGTGGCGGCGGCACCACGCGCGGCACCGGGCGACGGCACCAGCCGGTTCGCGATCACGCTGTCGACGCGGATTCCCTGCAACGCCAACGCGGTCAGCGTCCGCCGCGTCTCGGCGGCGACCACGCGTTCCGGCGTCAGCACGAGCCGCACCGAGCACCCGGACGGGTCGGCGAGCATCGTGCGCAACGCGTCCAGCCGCTCGGCGAGCCTGCTCAACGCGTCCGCCGTCGCGTCCCACTTCTCGACGGTCCCGGTGCCCGCGACCCCCGCCAGCAACCCGCGCACCACGCGCCGGTGCGTCGGGAAGAGCCGTTCGAGGTACCCCGCGAACGCCTCCGGCAACGACAGCAGCCGCAACGTCTCCGCGGTCGGCCCGCAGTCGACGACCACGACCTCCCACGGTCCGGACGACGCGAGCCGCCGCACCTCCGCGAGCGCGAGGAGCTCCTCGACGCCCGGCAGCACGGTCAGCTCCTCGGCGTCGAGCTCGTCGACGCCCGCGCCCGCCAGCACGGTCCGCAGGTGGCCGCGCAGGTCGCCCCAGGCCTCGTCGACGAGGCCCCGGGGATCGATCTGGCACGCGAACAAGCCGCCTGATCCATCCACTTCGGACGGTTCGGCGGACAGACGCACGTCGAGCGCGTCTCCCAGCGAGTGCGCGGGATCGGTGGACACCACGAGCGCCTTGCGGCCGTGCGCGGCCAGCGAGGCGGCCGTGGCGGCCGACAGCGTCGTCTTTCCGACCCCGCCCTTGCCGGTGAAGAGCAGGACCCGGCTCAAGCCGCCTTCTCCGCGCGCTTCTTGAGCTCCTTGAGCGCGGTGTCGAGGATCAGCTTCTCGGCCTTGCGGCGGAACAGGCCGATCATCGGGATCACCAGCTGCACCGACAGCGTGTAGGTGACCTTGGTGCCGGTGCCGGACGGCGCCAGCACGTAGCTGCCGTGCTGCGCCTTCTGCATGGTGCCCTTGACGAGCTCCCACTTCACGGACAGACCGTCGGGGGCCCAGTCGTACTTCAGGGTGTACTCGTCCTTCACGGGACCCTGGTCGATCGCGAACCGCACCTGCTCGGCACGGCCGTCGTCGCGGGTGTCGAGGACCTCGACCTCTTTCATCCCGTTCGCCCAGTCCGGGTACGACGGGAAGTCCGCGATGATCGCCATGATCTTCTCAGGCGGAGCGTCGATGACGATGGACTGAGTGGACTCGTCGGCCATGACGGGCAGGTTACTCGCGTCTTTACCAGTTGAGGACGTGAGGCTTGCCGCTGCGCTGGAAGTGCCCGACGTTGACGCACTCGGTGTAGCCGACGCGCACCCGTCGGGCCAACGGCTGGTGCACGTGCCCGAACACCGACCAGCGCGGGCGTTCGCGCACGATCTTGTCCAGCGCCGACCGGGAACCCCACTCGGGACGGCGCGCCACGACGTCGTACGTCAGTTCCGCGACCATCGGCGGGATGTGCGTGCACAGCACGTCGACCTGCCCCATCCGGTCCAGCGCGGCCGCCATGTCCTCCTCCGTGCGCAGGTACGGGAACCACGGCGCGTTGGGGTTGCGGACGAGACCGGGCAGCATCAGCCCGCCGCCCGCGAACCCGAACTTCAGCCCGCCGATCTCCGTCGCCTCGCCGTCGAGCACGTGCACGCCGTCGCCGGCGAACTGCGGCCACAGGTGCGGACTGTCCACATTGCCCGGTGTCGCGTACGTCGGCGCGGACATCGCGGCGAACAACGCGTGGTACTGCTCCAGCACCGCTTCTTCCACGACGGAACGGGCGTTCGCGAGACCGTCCCACAGAGACCGGATGAAGCTCGCCGTGTCCGCGCGCCTGGTGCCGCGTCGCAGCTCGGCGAAGATCCCGACCTTCTCGGGCCCGAAGACGCGCCCGAGGATCCCCTTGGAATGGTCGTGGTAGTCGACGAAGTCGATCAGGTCGCCGAGCACGACGAGCGCGTCCGCCCCGTCGCCGGCACGCGCGAGCGCCTCCGCGTTGCCGTGCACATCCGAGACCACGTGAACCCGCACGCTTCCAACCTAGTTCACGAATCGGCAAGATCACCCGTGCGGCGGGCAGCCAGGCGGACGACCGTCCTCCAGAGTCAGCTTGAGACCCAGGGCGACGGACTTCGCGTCGAGCTGACGGCGTTGCACCTCACGGCGGGCGTTGCGCGGCGTGAGCGAGCCGGCGGGCGGATCAGCGCGGAGGAAGTAGTGCAGCACAGTGCCGTCGAGCATCGGCTCGAGCCAGATCTCCATCGTGCCGACGAGCGCGCCGCCGACGGTCCACCTCAGCCCCTCTTCACCGCGGTCGGCGTAGACGTCGAGCTCCAGATCGGGCCAGAACGCGCGCCACGACGAGGGCGCGGCGAAGGCTGCGGCGACCACGCTGGGCGGCACCGCCAGAAAAGTCTCGTCTACGACGTCCACGCTGGCCATGGGCTCAAAAGGTAACGGAAGGGCGTACCAGCCTTTGTATCGCCGGAATCACACGCTAAGTTTCCCCACCAGTAACAAATCACCGTACGGAGGTTGACGTGCGCGAGTTCAGCGTCCCCGCCACCGCCGCAGTGGCTCCGGAGGAGAACCTCACCGACATGGTGTGGGCCAACGCGGAACGCTTCGGCAACGCCGTCAGCTTCCGCAGGCAGGTGGACGGCACCTGGGTGGACATCACGGCGCGTGATTTCGCCGCGCAGGTCATGGCTGTCGCCAAGGGCCTGGTCGCGGCTGGTCTCGAGCTGGGCGACCGGGTCGGTTTGGTCTCCAAGACGCGCTACGAGTGGTCGTTGCTCGACTTCGCCATCTGGGCGGCGGGCGGCGTCGTGGTGCCGATCTACGAGACGTCGTCGGCGGACCAGATCGAGTGGATCCTGTCCGACTCCGGCGCCAAGGCGGTCTTCGTCGAGGCGTCGTCGCACCGGGCGCTGGTCGACGAGGTCGTCGGCAAGCTGCCGGAGCTGCGCCACGTGTGGCAGATCGAGGGTTCGGCGGCCGCGGTCGACGAGCTCACCGCGCTGGGCGCCGAGATCACCGACGAGCAGGTGCACGAGCGCCGCGCGCAGGTGAAGGCCGACCAGACGGCCACGCTGGTCTACACGTCCGGCACCACGGGCCGCCCGAAGGGCTGCACGCTGACGCACCGCAACCTGCTGTCCGAGGTGCGGTCGGCGCTGTCGCGGTTCCCCGAGATCCTGACGGCGGGCAACTCGCTGCTGCTGTTCCTGCCGCTCGCGCACATCCTGGCGCGCGCGCTTTACCTCGCATGTGTGTACTCGCGGGCGACGCTGGGCCACACGGCGGACGTGAAGAACCTCGTCGAGGACCTCGGCCAGTTCCGGCCGACGTTCGTCGTCGCGGTGCCGCGCGTGTTCGAGAAGGTCTACAACGGCGCCAAGCAGAAGGCGCACGCCGGCGGCAAGGGCAAGATCTTCGACGCCGCCGAGGCCACGTCGGTCGCGTACAGCACGGCGCTCGACAACGGCGGTCCCGGCCTCGGCCTGCGGATCAAGCACGCGGTGTTCGACAAGCTGGTGTTCGCGAAGCTGCGCGGCGCACTGGGCGGTCGCGCGATCGCGGCGGTCTCCGGTGGCGCGCCGCTGGGCGACCGGCTGTCGCACTTCTTCCGCGGCGCGGGCATCCCGGTGTACGAGGGCTACGGCCTCACCGAGACCTCCGCGGCGGCGTGCGTGACGTTCAAGGGCCAGGAGAAGGTCGGCACGGTCGGCCTGCCGGTGCCCGGCACGTCGGTGCGGATCGCCGAGGACGGCGAGATCCTCATCAAGGGTGACATCGTGTTCACCGGCTACTGGAACAACGAGGCCGCCACCAAGGAGGCGCTCGAGGACGGCTGGTTCCACACCGGTGACATCGGCGAGCTCGACGGCGACGGCTTCCTGAAGATCACGGGCCGCAAGAAGGAGATCATCGTCACCGCCGGTGGCAAGAACGTCTCCCCCGCGCAGCTCGAGGACCGCATCCGGGCGCACCCGCTGATCTCGCAGTGCATGGTCGTGGGCGACAAGCAGCCGTTCATCGGCGCGCTGATCACGATCGACCCGGAGTTCTTCCCGTCGTGGAAGGAGTCGCACGGCAAGCCCGCGTCGGCTGAGGTGCCCGACCTGATCGAGGACGCCGACCTGCTGGCCGAGATCCAGGCCGTGGTGGACGAGGCGAACAAGTCGGTGTCGAAGGCGGAGGCGATCCGCAAGTTCCGGGTGCTGCCCGTGGACTTCACCGAGGCCGGTGGCGAGATGACGCCGTCGCTGAAGCTGAAGCGTTCGGTCGTGGCGACGACGTACGCGACGGACATCGACGCCATCTACGCGAAGTAAGAGGGTCCAATGCGCGAAAGGCCCAGGAGCTGAGAGAGAGAGCTCCTGGGCCTTTCGACCCCCAGCGATCGTGATCCGCAGAGATTCCGCGGAACCCGAGAAGTTTGTTGCCCCGGCCCCCCGACCGGGACATGAAGAAGATTGCCGTACGTCGCTGACGTATCGCTGACGCGCCGATGTCACTCGGCGACAGCGCGCTAATAGGCTGTCCGGTAGACGGGGATCATCAGGTGCGCGCGAGGGGACGGCAATGGCTTCGGGTCCGCAGTTCCGGCTGCTCGGCCCGATGGAAGTGCGCTTGGACGGTTCGGCGGTGGTGCTGCGCGCCGGCAAGCACCGGGCGCTGCTCGCGGCGTTGCTGCTGAGGCCGAACCGCGTCGTTCCCGTGACGGAACTGGTCGAGCACGTGTGGGGTCACGCGCCGCCTGCCCGCACACGTGGCACGTTGCAGACGTACGTGATGCGGCTGCGGGCGGCGCTGGGTGATCCGTCGCTGATCCAGACCGCCGCCGACGGCTACCGCATGCGCGTCGACCCCCTGAGCGTGGACGCGCACCGGTTCGCCGACGCGGCTGCTCGCGGACGTCTCGCCGCCACCGCGGACGACCTGGTCACGGCGCGGAAAGCGTTTGCCGAGGCGTTGGAGCTGTGGCGCGGCCCGGTGCTGTCGGACGTGCCGTCGGAGACGCTGCACTCCGAGCACGCGCCCCGGCTGACCGAGCTGCTGATGACCGTGCACGAGCAGCGGATCGACGTCGAACTGGCGCTGGGCAACCACGCGGACCTGGTGCCGGAGCTGTTCGCGCTGACGCGGGACCACCCGTTGCGCGAGCGGTTCTGGGCGCAGCTGATGCTCGCGCTGTACCGCAGCAGCAGGCAGGCGGAGGCGCTGGAGGCGTTCCGGCAGCTCGACCGGACGCTGGACGAGCAGCTCGGCATCGATCCGTCGGAGGAGCTGCGGTCGCTGCACCAGGCGATCCTCGTGGGGGCGCCGGAGCTCGCCGCGCCGGTGGTCTCCCGTGAGCCGGAACGCGCGCAGGTGTCGCCGATGCGGCTGCCGGACGACATCGCGGACTTCACCGGGCGCGCCTGGCACGTGGAACGGATCTCCGGCCTGATCACCGGCGGTGCGGTGCCGATCGTGACGCTGGCGGGGCAGCCGGGAGTGGGCAAGACGACGCTCGCGGTGCATGCGGCGCACCTGTTGAAGGACCGGTTCCCGGACGGTCAGCTCTACGTCGACCTGCGCGGGTACGCCCTGGGGCCGCCCGCCGACGAGATCGACGTGCTGTCGCGGTTCCTGCGGGCGCTGGGGGTGCCGCCGGACGAGATCCCGCCGGACGCGGACGAGCAGAGCACGATGCTGCGGTCGTTGCTGTCGGGCCGGCGGATGCTGCTGGTGCTCGACAACGCCTCCGCACCGGACCAGGTGCGGCCGCTGCTGCCGGGCACGGCGTCGTGCCGGGTGATCGTGACGTCGCGGGACGACCTGCGGGGCCTGATCGCGATGAACGGCGCCCGCACGGTGCCGGTGGACGTGTTCGGTCCCGCGGAGTCGGCCGCGTTGCTGGAGAAGCTGCTCGGACCCGGTGACCACGCGGAGCTCGCGCAGCGGTGCGGGCACCTGCCGCTCGCGTTGCGGGTGGCGGCGGCGTACCTGGCCGGACGCGGGGACGTGACGATCTCCGGGTCGCCGATCGAGCTCGCCCACGCCGCGTTGCCGCCCGCGCCGCAGCGGTTGTTCCGGCTGTTGTCCCTGGTGCCGGGGCCCGACTTCACGCCGGAGGCCGCCTCCGCGCTGGCGGACGTGGACGCCGAGGGCCTGCTGACCGTGCTCGCGATCGCCAAGCTGGTCGTCGCCGCCGGGCCGGGGCGCTACCGGTTCCACGACGAACTGGTGCGCTACGCCGCCGCGTTGCGCGAGGAGTGGGACAGCCCGGCCGAGCAGGAGGTGGCGTGGACGGCGCTGCTGAACCACTACCTGCGCGGCGTCGAACGCTGCGCCGAACTGCTGTACCCCGGGATCGTGCGGCTGCCGACGTCCGCGTCCGGCCCAGCGCCGCGGATCTCGACGCCTGCCGAGGCCCTGGCGTGGCTCGACGCGGAACGGCCGAACCTCATCGCCGCCATCCGGGCCGCGGCCGAGCACGGCCCGGCACCGATGGCGTGGCAGCTGGCCGACGCGTTGCGCGGGTACCTGTGGATCGGCCAGCACGTCGGTGAATGGCTCGCGACGGCGCACCACGGGCTCCTGGCCGCCCAGGCGTCCGCGCACCGCCCGGCCGAGGCCGCGATGCACGCGAACCTCGGCACCCTCTACCTGCGGCTCGGCGAGTACGCGCGGTCGGTGGAGCACCACGACCACGCGATCGAGCTGTACCGGGAGCTGGGTGACAAGGACGCCGAGGCGAGCGTGCTGAACAACCTCAGCCTCGTGCACCGCCGGTCCGGAGAGCTGGGTGCCGCGAAGGACGCGCTGGTCCGCTGTCTGGAGATGCTGCGGTCGGCGGACAGCATCAGCACCGGCCTGTACAACCTCGGCCAGCTCGCCGTCGAGCTCGGCGAGATCGACGCCGCCGTCGACCACTTCGCCCAGGCGCTGGCTCTCGCGCCGAACGCCGACAGCCACACGTACCTCGGCATGGCGCTGCGCCTGCGGGGACGGGTGGACGAGGCGCGGGCGCACCTCGACCGTGCGCTGGAGATCGGCAACGTCCCCGCGGGCGAGGCCGAGGCCCTGGAGAACCTCGCCGCGCTGGAGCTCGCTTCCGGGGACACCGAGGCGGCGGTGTCGCTGGCGTCACGGGCGCTGTCGCTGGTCGGCGACGGCGGGGACCAGCAGGTGGCGACGTCGGTGCGGATCACGCTCGGCGAGATCCGGTGCGCCCGGTCGGAGTTCGACGACGCCGTCGCGTTGTTCGACCAGGCGCTCACGACGGCACGCCGGATCGGCTACGGCTCCGGCGAGGTCAGGGCGTTGATCGGTCTGGCAGTGGTGTGGCGTGACCTCTCGCGTGACGCCGACGCCTGTGAAGTCAAAGCCCGGGCCGCCGCGGACGAGGCCGTGCGGCGCAGCGCCGAGCTGGGCTTGCGCGCGTTGGAGAACCGGGCCCGCGACCTCAACTGATATATCGGATATCGGATATCAATCAGTATCGGATATCAATCAGGCGATGAGGCCTTCGAGGCGGTGCGCGAGCTGGTCCCACCGCCAGTTCTCGCTCACCCACTCCCGGCCGGCGCGCCCCATCTTGGCGGCCATCTCGGGATCGGAGAGCAAGGCGGCGACCCTGTCTGCGACCTCGCTGACCTCACGGCCGTCGACAACGTTGCCCGTGACGCCGGTCAGCACGGTCTCCGGCGCGCCGCCGGACCGTCCCGCGACCACGGGCAGCCCCGTCGCCGAGGCCTCCAGGTAGACGATGCCGAGGCCTTCGACGTCGAGACCGCGACCGCGGGTGCGGCACGGCATCGCGAAGACGTCGCCGGCGTTGTAGTGCGCGGGCAGCTCCTCCCACGGCACCGAGCCGGTCAGCACGACGTCGCGGTTGCCGGAGGCCAGCTTCTCCAGCGTCTTCCGGTACGGCCCGCCGCCGACGATCAGCAGCACGGCGTCCGGCACCGACCGCTGGATCAGTGGCAACGCGCGGATCAGGACGTCCTGGCCCTTGCGCGGCACCAGCCGTGACACGCACACGACCACCGGCCGGTCGCCGAGCCCGTACCTCCGCCGGATCTCGGCACGCGCGGCGGGATCCGGGCGGTACAGGTCTGTGTCCACACCGGACGGAAGGTGCTCCAGCGCCGCCATCGGCCCGAACGCCGCCGCGAACCGCGAGCGGGTGTAGCGGCTCACGTACGTCACAACGTCCACACCGGACCCGATGGCCCGCAACGCCTGCCGCGCGACCGGCAGCATCGACCAGCCGACCTCGTGCCCGTGCGTGCACGCCACCGCGCGGCTGAGCCCGAGCGACGGTGCCAGCAACGCGAGGGGCGCCGCGGCCCCGAACCACGCGGCCTCACACGACTCGGCCCGCGCGATGTCGCGGGCGCGCGCGAGGACGTCGGGCGTCGGCAGCATCAGCGACGTGGGATGCCGCACGACGGGGAACGGCTGCGCGGCGTCGAACTCCTCGGCGCCCTTCCACTTCGGCGCGTACACGACGAGGGACTCCGCGGGCAGCCGTGTGGCCAACGCGTGCAGGTAGGACTGGATGCCGCCGGGGCGGGGCGGGAAGTCGTTGGTCACCAGCAAGGTTCGGCGCACGAACCCAACGCTATCCGATGCTCGATCGCAGGAACTCGCGCCAGCCGGTGACGTCGACGGTGCCGGGCTCCACAACGGACATCGACGCGTGCTTGAGGAAGAAGTCCACGACACCGCGCTCCCCCAGCCCCGACTCGAGGTAGACCATGATCGAGTACGCCTGCTGGTAGGCCAGGTCGCGGCCGGGACCGCCGAAGTCCGCGGGCAGCGCGGAGACGTCGGCGGTGAGCAACGGCGCGGCCTGGCGCAACGACAGCCCGAGCCCGTGGAACGCCACCCAGTCCGCGAACCCCTCCACGAGCCACAGCGGGGCAGAGTCCGAAGTCAGGTCCCGCGTCGCGACGTGCGTGATCTCGTGCCGCAGCAGCAGCCGCAGCTCGATCTCCGACAACGGCGCCGCACGCGTCCGGTTGAGGACCACGCGCTGCCCTGCACCGTCGCGGATCGCGATCCCGGCCATGTCCGCGAACGCCGGTCCGACGAGCGACACGAGCTCGGCGTCCGACGCCGGAACGACGACGTCGACCCGTTTCGCCCAGCTGATATCCAATATATCGGCGACGTCGTGCACCGATCCGTCGAGCAGTCGCGACACCCGCGCCGCGAGCTCGCCGTCGCAGGTGCTGCTGGTCACCGTGCCCGCCGCAACCGTCTGAACAGCCTCTTTGCAATGGCGAGTTTCCGTCGGCTGCAACTCAACAGGTCGCATTGCAACGGTCAGACCCAGCAGGAACGTCATGGCGACCGTGACCGCCAGCAACGTCCGGAGGTGCTTCACCGGCGCAACGCTAGCCCTCGATGCGCCGAATCACCGCGATGGGCCCGATGGCGTCGATCGGGGCGATCTTCACCGGTTGGCCCTCCGTCGAGGCGTGCACCGCCCTCGCGTTGTCGACCGCCATGGCGACGTGTGACCGGCTCGAGTAGTAGATGATCAGATCGCCTGCACGGACTTCGCCGCGCGACACCGCGCGTCCGACGCCGGCCTGTCCGCCGGACGTGCGGGGAATCGTGACACCGGCCGCCGCGTAGGCCTTCATCGTCAAGCCGGCGCAGTCCCACTGGTCGGGGCCGGTGGCGCCGTACTTGTACTCGTCGCCGCGGTGCGCCAGCGCGAACGCCAGTGCCAGCCCCGCGGTACCGGCGGGCACGCTGACCGGCGAGCGGTCGCCCGGATCGCGCAGCTTCGTCACGACGGGGGCGGGCAGGCGCGCCAAGGCCGTCCGCACGTCGGCGATCTGCGCCTGCAACGCCTGGTTGCGTCCGTCCAGGTCGGCCTTGAGCTTCTCGGCCGCCGTGGTGGCCTCGGCGGCACGGGCGCGCGCGGTCTCCGCCACCTGGTGCGCCTGACGGGCCTTCTCCACCGCACCGGAGAGCCGGGCCAGCGACTCGGCCCTGTCGGCGGCCAGCATCCGCATCATCTCCAGGCGGATCAGGAAGTCCTGCTGCGAGTCCGCCACGAGCAGCGCCGACAGCTGGTTGAACCGCGCGCCCTCGAACGACGCCTGGGTGATGAGGTCGACCTGGCCGCGGAACTCGAACTCGTCGGCCTTGGCCTGCCGTTCGATCTGCTGCGCGGCCCCGACGGTGACGTTCGCGCGTTCGAGCTCGGCGCGTCGCTGGACCAGATCCTCCTGCGCGCGCAGGACTTCCTCGTTGAGCTTCGTCGCCTGCGCCGTCAGCTCGGCGTACGCGCGCGCCGGATCAGCCGGTTGCGCGGCTAAAGAGACGGCCGGCATGGCCGAGAAGAGCAGCACGACAACGACGACACCACGGGTGAGCTTGCGCGACATGAGCCGCCGATCCCCTTCGCCAGAACAAGACCGTCAAGATCGACGGCGTCAGGCTACCGGGTGATCAAACGCGCCCGAGACGGGCCAGCAACACGGCGGACGGCACCGGGTGCGCACCACGACGACGCACCGAGTCCGCAACGGCGCGGTCTGACGTCACCACCACCACAGGACGCCCCTCGGGCTCTGCGGTGACCAGCGCGCGAATCACGTCATCGGCCAGAACACCGGGGTCGCTGAAAAGCACACGCACGCCACGAGGGGCCGCTGCGGGCACAGCCACCACCCCCGCGCCGTCGAACACCAACGTCACCTCGGCACCCGTGCGTGCGGCCAGCACCGCCAGCTGATGCACGAGCCGGTCGCGCTGGTCCGACAACGACAGTTCCGGATAGCCGGTCTTCGTGACGTTGTAGCCGTCCACCACCAGGTGCACCGCCGGCAACGCCAGCAGCCGGTCCAGTGCCGCCGGGTCCTCCACGCGGCCCACGGCCCCCTGCGACGCGCTGGCGCCCCGCACGAGGTCTGCCGGACGCGGCCCTGTCCCGCCGAGGGCGAGCTCCCGGCGCAGGCCCGTGACGGCGCCGTCGAGCGTGTCCACGAGCAGCGCGAGCCGCACCTCGTCCGCCTGCCGGGCCTCCCGCGCCGACTGCCGGGCCACCTCGGCGTCCGCGATCGCCCGCTGCGCCTTGCCCCGCTCGGTCTCAGCCCGTTCCCGCTCCCGGTCGCGCTCGGCGGTGAGGCGCTTGACCTCGTCCGCGGCGCGTTCCTGGATCTTGTCCGCCGCTGCGGCCGCGGCCTCCGCGGCGTCCTTGGCCTCGCGCAGCTTCACGCCCTGCTCGCGCAACCGCTTGCGCAGGCGCTCCAGCTCGATCTCGGCGTCCGCGCGGACGCGTTCGGCGGCACCGTCGAGCTGCCTGCGCTCGGACCGCAGCCGCTCCAGCTCGCTCTCCAGCCGCTCCGCACGCACCACCGCGGCGTCCCGCTCGGCCCGCAGCGTCGCGTCACCTACCCGCCGCGACACCAGCTCCACGTAGTGCGGGGCGACCTCGTCACCGGTCAGCACCGCCGCGGCGGCCGCCGTCACCGGGTCCGGCGAGGTCACCTCCAGCGTGGAAGGCCGGTTCTTGCGCAGCCACTCGACGACGGCGGTGCGGAAGTTCGCCGAGTCACGCAGACCAGCCACGACCTGGGGGCCGCCCAGCCGGGCGCGTTTGGTCGGCGCGAACTTCGCCACCGGGCGCAGGTGCTGGGGCACGTCGACCTTCGCCATCTCGCCCAGCGCGTCCGCGCCCAGCTCGGCCAGTCTCACCCGCAACGGCTCCGGCAGGGCCGACCAGTCCACAGCGGACTCGCCTGCCTCCTCGGCAGGCTGGTCGAACTCGGGCTCGGGCATCGGGTCTGGCACCCCCACAGGCTAGAGCCCCCGCACCTGAGCAGCGCACGGACATCTCCGCCCTCCGGAACAACGATCTGGAAAAGATCACCCGTCCACCACTCCAATGGAGCAACCGCAGGTCAGCAGGGTCGCGGAGATCACCACCGAAAATTGTCAGACCCCGTCGCTAACGTCAGCCGCGTGACCGGACAACTGTCCTTCGACGAGCTCGGGACGCCTCTGCGCGACACCACTTTCGTCGTCTTCGACCTGGAGACGACGGGTGGCAGCAACGAGGAGGACGCCATCACCGAGATCGGCGCGGTGAAGGTGCGCGGCGGCGAGGTGCTCGGCGAGTTCGCGACGCTCGTCGACCCCGAGCGCGGCATCCCGCCGCAGGTGGCTCAGCTGACCGGGATCACGCAGCTGATGGTGACGGGCGCGCCGAGGCTGCAGACGGTGCTGCCCGCGTTCCTGGAGTTCGCGGCCGGGGCGGTGCTGGTGGCGCACAACTCTGGCTTCGACGTCAGCTTCATGAAGGCGGCCTGCGAGCGGCACGGGTACCGGTGGCCGAAGCCGCCGGTGGTGTGCACGGTGAAGCTGGCGCGGCGCGTGCTGAGCCGCGACGAGGCGCCGTCGTGCCGGCTGTCGGCGCTGTCGGATCTGTTCCACACGTCGACCCGCCCGACGCACCGCGCGCTGGCCGACGCGCGTGCGACGGTCGAGGTGCTGCACGCGTTGCTGGAGCGCGTCGGCAACGTCGGCGTGCACTCGCTGGAAGAGCTCCTGGCGTACCTGCCGGAGGTGACACCGGAACAGCGCCGCAAGCGCTCGCTCGCCGCCCACCTGCCGTCCACGCCGGGCGTGTACCTGTTCCGCGGCCCGAAGGAGGAGGTCCTCTACGTCGGCACGGCCTCGGACCTGAGACGTCGTGTGCGGCAGTACTTCACCGCCAGCGAGGGCAGACGCAGGCTGCGGGAGATGGTGTCGCTCGCGGTGCGCGTCGACGCCGTCGAGTGCGCCCACCCGCTGGAGGCCGAGGTGCGCGAGCTGCGGCTGCTCCGCGCGCACCGGCCCGCGTACAACAGGAGGTCGAAGAACCCGCACCACGCGTGGTGGCTGGTGCTGACCGACGAGCCGTTCCCGCGGCTGTCGCTGGTCAGAAACCCGCGTGACGGCGCGCTCGGCCCGTTCCGCACCCGTCAGGCTGCCGAGTCGGTGGCCGACGCGCTGCTCGACGCCGTGCCGCTGCGCTCGTGCACGATCAAGATCCCGGCGACGAACCAGCGGGCCTCGCCCTGCGCGCTGGCCGAGCTGGGCCGCTGCCGGGCACCGTGCGCGGGCAGGCAGACGGTCGAGGAGTACTCCCCCGCGGTCGTCGCGGTGCGCGATCTGGTCGTCGGCCGCAGCGCCGACCCGTTACGCACCCTCATCACCCAGCTCGGCGGCCTGGCGTCGGCCGAGCGCTTCGAGGAGGCGGCGCGGCGACGCGACCGCCTGGCAGGCCTGGTCCGGTCACTGGACCGCGCCCAGCGCCTGGCCGCCCTCGCCGCACTGCCCCAGCTCGTGGCCGCCCGCCCGGACCGAGAGGGCGGCTGGGAGTTCTCGGTGGTGCGCTACGGCCGCCTGGCCTCGGCCGGTGTCGCCCGCCACGGCACCCGCCCGATGCCGGTGGTCGACGCGCTCGTCGCCTCGGCGGAGACGGTCGTGCCGACGGCCGGTCCGCTGCGAGGTGCACCGCCCGAGGAGACAGGGGTGGTGCTGCGCTGGCTCGACCAGCCGGGCACGCGCCTGGTGTACGCGGACGAACCCTGGTCCTCGCCCGCCGGTGCCGCGGCGGCGTGGCTGCCGTGGGCGGAACAGGCGGCAGGCGCGCGCCCGCTTCACGACCGCTGGAACTGAGACTCGTCAGGTCTCGGGACTCCGCCTGGCCACCGGCGGCGCGAGTGCCGTGATACGAGCGAGATGCCTGTGGCCACCGGCAAAAACCTGGTGCTTGGCCCGTGCCTGGCCACCAGTCTCGTGGGTGCCGTAGCCGTCGGCGGGGAACTGGCCTTCGCTCGTGCCGGGAACCACACCAGGCCACCGGTGGCGCGCGTACCGTGGCGCGAACGAGCCCCTGCCGGTACCGCTGAAACCGCAACGGGCGCGGGCCCCGTGAGGCCCGCGCCCGGTCCATCACGCCACCGGCGGCGGACCTCCAGGGCCTCCCGGTCCGGTCATTCCGTCGTCACCACCCACCTCGGTGTCGGAAAGATCCAGCCCGACAGTGAACGTCGCCGCATACCCTCGCCCGCGTCGCGCAGGCCGCAGCAGCATCTGGTCACCGACACCATCGGCGCTGTAGATGCCGTCCTGCGCGTTGGTCGTGTCCGGTGCGCCCTTGGCCGCGTACGGCGCCACGGCGAGATAGCCCGCCTTATGGATGTGGACGGTGCGCCCGCGGTACCAGCCGGGCAGGACCGTCGTGAACCGCGCCCACCCCGTCCGGTCGCTCACCTGGTAGCCGCGCAGGAAGTTCCGCCCGTCCGTGCCCTCCCTCGGCACGTCGGAGTAGAGGCCAGCCGCGTCGCAGTGCCAGATGTCGACCACTGCGTCCTTCAGCGGCGTGCACCGGCCGTCGGCGACCTGCAACACCCGCGGTGCCAACGCGAACACAGTTCCCTCGGACATCACGCCGTTCGACGTGTCCTGGCGGATGTCGGAGCGGTTCAGCCGGTCGTCGACGTGGTACGGGCCCTCCGTCATCTCCGGCCTGACGACGCAGTCCAAGCAGTCGGCGGGCTCGGCGGCGGCGACACCGGTCGAACCGACCGCGAGCGCAACACCGGACATGCCGAGAATCGCGAGAGCCTGCGAGCTTGTGCGTGACCCGTGCGGAGGCTGTGGGCGAGCTGTGGGAACCTACGGATGCTCGAGCCACCCGTGCACAGATCCGAGGAGGACGCCGTGGTCACCGCCATCGTGCTGATCCAGGCCGCTGCCGAACGCATTCCCGAGGCGGCGCAGGAGATCGCCGACATCGACGGAGTCACGGAGGTGTACTCCTGCGCCGGTGACGTCGACCTGATCGCGCTCGTGCGGGTCAGCAAGCACGAGGACCTCGCCGCGCTGGTGCCCGGCAAGATCAGCAAGGTCGCCGGCGTGCTGAACACCGACACGCACATCGCGTTCCGCAGCTACTCGAAGCGCGACGACGAAGCGGCCTTCTCGATCGGCCTGGACGACGCCCAGTAAGCACCGAACAGCGAAAGGCCCCCGTGAGTGTTCACGGGGGCCTTTCGCTTGTCTCAGCTGAAGGTCAGGCCTTCGGGTCGGACGGCTTGCCCGCGAGCTCGCCGGCCTTGTCCTCGGCGCTGATCTCCTCGGACGCGTGCGCCTTCTTGCGCGCGTTCTCCAGGGCCACGGTCTCCTCGACCGGGTCCGGGGACCACGTGCTGCCCGGGACCGGGTGACCGGCCGAGCCGAGCTTGTTCATCTTCTTCGGCACCGACGCGCCCTGGTAGGCCAGGGGCAGCGGGTGGCCGTGGTCGTCCACCGGGCCGAGCGGCTGGTGGATCTCGATGAACTCGCCGTGCGGCAGGCGCTTGATGATGCCGGTCTCGACACCGTGCTCCAGCACCTCGCGGTCACCGCGCTGCAGGCCGATGCAGATGCGGTAGGCCACGAAGTACGCGATCGGCGGCAGGATCAGCATGCCGATGCGGCCCATCCACGTCGTCAGGTTCAACGAGATGTCGAACTTGTACGCGAAGATGTCGTTGCCGCCCATGAGCAGCAGGACCATGAAGTACGTGATCGCCATCCAGCCGAGCGCGGTGCGGACGGGCACGTCGCGCGGGCGCTGCAGCAGGTTGTGGTGCGCGTAGTCCTTGGTCATCTTGCGCTCGATCCACGGGTAGACCGCCGCGATGCCGGTCAGCAGCGGCAGACCGAGGATGAACGGCAGGAACGGCGCCGGGATCGTGTAGTTGCCCAGGTAGAACTCCCACGCGGGCCAGATGCGGACCAGGCCGTCGGTCCAGCCCATGTACCAGTCGGGCTGCGAGCCGGCGGAGACCTGCGCGGGGTTGTACGGGCCGAAGTTCCAGATCGGGTTGATCTGGAAGACGCCACCCATGATCGCGATGACACCGACGACGATGGCGAAGAAGCCACCGCCCTTCGCGGCGAACACCGGCATGATGCGGACACCGACGACGTTGGTCTCCTTGCGGCCCACGCCCGGGAACTGCGTGTGCTTCTGGTACCAGACCAGCGCGAGGTGCGCCGCGATCAGGCCGAGGATGATCGCCGGGATGATCAGGATGTGCGCGGTGTAGAGCATCGGGATGATGTCCGTGCCGGGGAACTCCCCGCCGAACATCAGCCAGTTCAGCCACGTGCCGATGACCGGGAACGAGATCAGCAGCGCCGCCATGACGCGGAGGCCGGTGCCCGAGAGCAGGTCGTCCGGCAGCGAGTAGCCGAGGAAGCCCTCGATCGCGCCGAGCATGAACAGCACGATGCCGATGACCCAGTTGATCTCACGCGGCTTGCGGAACGCGCCGGTGAAGAAGATCCGGAACATGTGCACGACGATCGCGGCCATGAACAGCAGCGCCGCCCAGTGGTGCACCTGGCGGACGAACAGGCCACCGCGCGTCTCGAACGAGATGTCGAGCGTCGAGGCGAACGCGCGCGACATCTCGATGCCGCGCAGGTTCTCGAAGGCACCGTTGTAGGTGACCTCGGTCATCGACGGGTCGAAGAACAGCGCGAGGTACGTGCCCGACAGCAGCAGCACGATGAAGCTGTACAGAGCGATCTCGCCGAGCAGGAACGACCAGTGCGTCGGGAAGACCTTGTTCAGCTGTTTGCGCAGGCCAGCTGCCGCGTGGTAGCGCTCGTCGGCAGCGTTGGCCGCCGCTCCGGCGACGCGCGCGGCCGCGTTGGCCGGCTTCGTCGGCGTGGTGATGGCACTCATGACTTCCGCTCCCAGAACGCCGGACCCACAGCCTCGATGAAGTCGCTGCGGGCAACCAAGTATCCCTCTTCGTCCACAGTGATTGGAAGCTGGGGAAGAGGACGGGTCGCCGGGCCGAACCGCGGCTTGGCGTACTCGAACACGTCGAACTGCGACTGGTGGCACGGGCAGAGCAGCAGACCGGTCTGCTGCTCGAACAGCGACGTCGGGCAACCCAGGTGCGTGCAGATCTTCGAGTAGGCGTACAGGTCGCCGTAGTTGAAGTCTTCCTGGCCGGCGCGCTTGGTGATCGCCTGGTTCGGGCGCATGCGGATGAGCATGACCGGCGCGTCGGCCCGCTTGAGGGCCGCGACCAGGGCGTGCTCGTCGTTGCGCTCGGACTCGCGGAACGGGAACACCGTCTCGAAGCCGCCGGGCTCGACGTCCTCGGGACGCACCAGCGAGACCTCGTGGAAGTTGCCGGTGTGGCGGCGGAGGTAGACCTTCTCGCCCTTTTCGGCCTTCCAGCCGGTGTGCCACAGCGAGTTCTTGGTCTCGCTGTCCGAGTGCGGGTTCTTGATGAGCGCGCCCAGCGGGACGGCCGCCACGCCGAGACCCAGCACGCCGGCGCCGAGGCCCGCGGTGCGCTTGATCAGGCTGCGGCGGGCGATGCCGCTGCGCTCACCGGCGTCGGCGAGCTCCGCGACCAGCGTGGCGCGGTCGACCTCGGCCGACGGGCCGTCGTGACGCTGCTGCACCGCGAGCTCGTCCGGGATGAACTTCTTGGTGTAGAGCAGCGCACCGACGCCCAGGCCCACCACGGACAGGCCCAGGAACAGGCCGATCAGCGGGTTGTAGAGCATGTGCAGCAGGTGGCCGTCTGTGTGCGGGGCCTCGTACTGCCACGGCCAGAACAGGAACACGCCGAGGAACGCCAGACCCGACACCGCGGAGATCATGAACCACAGGGCGACCTGACGCTGAGCGCGACGCTCGGCGCGGGTGCCGGGGACCGGCCACTTCTCCTCGTAGTGGACGAGCTCGACGCCGTCCATCTTCGTGCCGAGCTTGACGAGGTCGTCCCGGCTCATCTCCGCGAGCTCTGCCTCGGTGGGCAGCTCGACCGGCTTGTCGCCGCTCATGCCTTGGCTCCGATCCAGAGGGTCACGCCGATGAGCGCGGCGATACCCACGATGAACGCGATCAATCCCTCGGAGACGGGTCCGAACCCGCCCAGGGGGTTACCGCCGGAGTTGTTGTTTCCGTCGGTGACCGACTTGACGTACGCGATGATGTCTTTCTTCTCTTCCGGCGTGAGCTGGCGCTCGCCGAACTTCGGCATGTTCTGCGGGCCGGTCAGCATCGCCGTGTAGATCTGCTCCTCGGTCACGCCGTCGAGCGTCGGCGCGAACTTGCCGGACGACAGCGCGCCACCACGACCCGTGAAGTTGTGGCAGCTGGCGCAGTTGAGGCGGAAGAGCTCGCCACCGCGCGCCGGGTTGTCGCCGCGCAGGGCCTCACCGGACTCGGAGGGCTTCTTCGGGCCCTCGCCGCCGTTCGCGGTGATGTAGGCCATCAGCGCGTTGATCTCCTCGGGGGAGAGCTTCGCGGGCTTGCGGATGGCCTGAGCCTCCTGCCGCGCCATGGGCATGCGGCCGGAGGAAGTCTGGAAGTAGACCGCGGCGTCACCGACGCCGATCAGGCTCGGCCCGCGGTCCTTGACGCCCTCGAGGGAGTTGCCGTGGCAGCTCAGGCAGGTGTTGAGGTAGATCTGCTCGCCCTGGCGGACCAGCGCGTCCTGCTGCTGCGCGCTGGCGGTCTGCGCCTGGGGCGCGAACGCGGCGAACAGCATGCCCGCGCTCAGCAGGGCGAAGCCCAGCGCGAGCAGGCCGGCGACCCGGCGGCGCAGCTTCGTGCGGGCGCCGCGAGGGCGTTTCGTAGTGGTGGTCATGGTGTGCGGCAACCCTTGCTGTCAGTTCGGGAGCTCGTGGCTGGGAGCAGGTCAGGGCACGATGTAGATGATGGCGAACAGCCCGATCCACACGACGTCGACGAAGTGCCAGTAGTACGACACGACGATCGCTGAGGTGGCCTGCGCGGGCGTGAACTTGCTGAGCTTCGTCCTGATCAACAGGTAGACGAACGCGATCAGACCGCCGATGACGTGCAAGCCGTGGAAGCCGGTCGTCAGGTAGAAGACCGTGCCGTAGGCCGAGGACGGGATCGTGGTGCCCTCGTGGATCAGCTGGACGTACTCACCTGCCTGGCCGCCGACGAAGATCGCACCCATGATCAGCGTCACGATGTACCAGCGACGAAGACCGAAGACGTCCCCGCGCTCCGCCGCGAAAACGCCCCACTGACAGGTGAAGGACGACGCGACCAGGATGATCGTGAAGACCGACGCGTAGGGGATGTTGAGGTGCGTGGGGGGCGGAGGCCAAGGTCCCTCGTTCTGGGCCTTCACCGTGAAGAACATGGCGAAGAGGCCAGCGAAGAACATGAGCTCGCTGGACAGCCAGACGATCGTGCCGACGCTGACCATGTTCGGGCGGTTCAGCGAGTGCACGCGCTGGCCGATTGAAGGCGCTGCCGTGGTCACGCGCAGCATTATTGCCTGCGCTATTTCCGTCCGCCCATCGGGTCCTGGGCGGATCATGGGTCGGCTGGGTCACACAGCAGGTGATCGCGAGGAGATCAACGGATGGGTTTGCTGGGCCGATTGCGGGACATGCTGCATCGACAGGACGAGCCGGTGTTGTCGATCGACGACCCCGGACTCGTCGTGGTCGTCGAGGCGTTCGACATCGCGGAGGCCGATTCGGCCGCTCTGGCGCGGTCCCCGCAGTGGCGCGCGGACGAGCCCGCAGTGCTCCGGCACCACGTCCGCATCCCCGCTGACCAGCTAGAACGTGCGCGAGAGCTGCTAACGCCGGACGGCTGGACTGTGTCCGCTCCTGGCGTCGCAGGTGATATATCGCATATCAGTCGAGTGCAGAAGCTGGACGCCCTGCACTGCGCCCAGGAGCGGTCCCGGATGGCCTCCCTGGCGCAACGGCTCGGCGGGGAGGCACTGGGGTGGGACGCCCTGCAACCACGGCCCGCGGCGGCCCGATAGCATCGCGGCGACCTTGGTCACTTTTCTTGAGGACCCCAGTTTTGAGGGCCCCGGTTCTTGAGGGCCACAGTCGGCAGTCGCAGCGGAGGATCCAGAGATGAGCACGCAGACCACGAAGATCCTGGTGTTCAGCCACCGGCCCGAGGTGCGTGAGACGATCATCACTGCGGTCGGCCGCCGTCCCGCGCCGGACCTGCCGCGCGTCGACTTCGTAGAGGCCGAAGCCATCGCCGACGTCCTCTACGAGGTGGACAACGGCACGGTCGACCTGCTGATTCTCGACGGCGAAGCGCAGCCCACCGGTGGCATGGGCCTGTCCCGCCAGCTCAAGGACGAGATCACGAACTGCCCGCCCGTCGTCGTGGCGGTGCGCCGCAAGGACGACAGGTGGCTCGCGACCTGGTCCCAGGCCGACGCGGTGCTGGTGCACCCGCTCGACCCGCTGGCCGCCGCCGAGACCGTGGCAGAGGTGCTGCGGGGCTCGGCGTTGCCCGTCGTCAAGGGCTGATCGCCGATGCCGACAGAGCGCACCTGGCCGTCACTGCTCAACAGACTGCTCGACGGCGTCGACCTGACCGCTGACGACACCGCCTGGGGCATGGACAGGGTGATGTCCGGCGAGGCGACCCCGGCGCAGGTGGCGGCGTTCATCGTCGCGCTGCGGGCCAAGGGCGAGACGCCGGAGGAGGTCGACGGCCTCGCCACGATGATGCTCAACCACGCGCGCCGCTTCACGGTGGACGTGCGGGCGACCGACATCGTGGGCACCGGCGGCGACCATTCCGGTTCGGTGAACATTTCGACGATGGCCGCGATCGTCACGGCCGCCGCGGGCGTGCCCGTGGTGAAGCACGGCAACCGGGCGGCGTCCTCGCAATGCGGCACGGCGGACGTGCTGGAGGCGCTCGGCGTCGCCATCGACCTGCCGCCGGAGGGCGTGCAGCAGACCGTGCGCGAGCTGGGCATCGGCTTCTGCTTCGCGCCGGTGTTCCACCCCGGCTTCCGGCACGCGGGCCCGGTGCGGCGCGAGATCGGCATCCCGACCTCGTTCAACCTGCTCGGCCCGCTGACGAACCCCGCCCAGCCCACCGTGGGCCTCATCGGGTGCGCTCGGGCAGCCGCGGCACCGCTGATCGCCGGTGTGTTCGCGCGGCGCGGCAACACCGCGCTGGTGGTCAGGGGCGACGACGGCCTCGACGAGATCACCACGACCACGACGACGTCCGCGTGGCTCGCCCAGGACGGCGCGGTGCGCACGGAGACCATCGACCCGGCCGTGCTCGGCGTGAAGCCCGCGCGCGAGGAGGACCTGAAGGGCGGCGACGCGTCCGTCAACGCCCAGGTGGTCCGTGATCTCGTGGCCGGCAAGACCGGTTCGGTGCGCGACGCGGTGCTCGTGAACGCCGCGGGGGCCATCGCGGCGCACGGCGGGTTCTCCGACGACCTGCACGCCGACCTGACGGCCGCGCTGGGCCGTGCGGCCGACGCGGTCGACTCGGGCAAGGCGGCGACGTTGCTGAGCCGCTGGGTGGAGCTCTCAGCGGCTCTCAAGGGCTAGCTCTCAGGGCTAACTCTCAGGGGCTGGGCAGGACCGAGGGCGCGGGCACGACCCGCGCCCAGCCGTTCGCCCCGCCCTCGACGTCGACCAGCCAGCCGGGCGGCCACGAGGGTTCGTACTGCCCGGATCGCTGGTGCGAGTTCGCCCACACGTCGTGCATCCGGGCGAAGGACGCGAAGGTCGCGTCCTCGAAGACGGTGCTGTCCGTGTGGAACCTCGCTCCGTCGAACCACGCCCCGTCGTCGAACCGCGTGCCCGTGAAGCGGACGTCACCGGTGAACTGCGCCAGTCCGAAGTTGGCGACGCCGCCGAACCTCGCCTCGCCGAAGCTGCAGTAGTCGAACTCGGCGCTGCCGAACTGGGCGTGCCCCGCGAAGTCCGTCTCCACGAAGACGGACTTACCCCTGAACTTCGTGCAGCCGAAACGCACATGACCCGCGAACCTGGCTCGGTCGAACCACACGTGTGAGGCGAACTCCGCGCCGAGGAACCAGGCATCGCCGTCGAACCGCGTCTCGATGAACTGCGCGAACGTGGTGAACCGCGTGTGGCCGAAGGACGCGTTGGCCTCGAACCGGGCGCCGTCGAACGTCACGTCCCCGAGCACCGCCTGGTAGAACGACGTCGTGCCGACGAACACCGCGCGGTCGAACTTCGCGGCGCCGATCTGGCACTCCTTCAGGTCCAGGCCGGTCAGGACCGCGCCGGTGAGGTCGATCGACACGTCCTGGGTCCCGGCTCGCAGCAGTGCCGCGAGCACTCGCTGGGCGACGAGCCGGACCTCTCGCTCGTGGCCTGGCCGGGGGTGGTCGTCGGACGGCAGGCGCAGGTAGTCGCACAGCTGGTCGGCCACCCGCTGCCGGTCCGCCGGGTGGTCCCGGGCGAGCCTCTCGAGCGACCTCAGCCCGCCCAGTCGCACGGTCGCACTGTCCGACCCGAGCTGGTCGACGGCGCGGGCGTGATCGGCGGCCGGCGCGCCGGGCGTGCGGGACACGGCGGCGAGGGCCACGGCACGGAGTTTCGTCCGGAGACTCGCCGGAACCGAGACCGAGATCCTGATCTGAGGGCCGTCCACCACGTGCGGAGCCTAATGATCGGCTCGGGCGCCCCGCTGCCGCGCCCTTTCGTCACGCGTCGTCGTCGCCGCGTGACGGTGCTCGCACGACCGCTGCACCGGGGTAGTCCGTGCGAGTGATGGGCCGGAGATGCGCACCACGTGGTAACGCAACAGCAATCGCCACCTGGAATGCTGGAGGCATGGTCCTCTACCCGGTGATGAAGCATGTCGTCGCGCGCGCAGCCCGTCTTGTCTACCGCCCGGTGGTGGACGGTCTGGAGAACATCCCCACCGACGGCCCCGTCATCCTGGCGGCCAACCACCTCAGCTTCATCGACAGCGTCGTGATCCCGATGGTCGTGCCGCGTCGCGTGTCGTTCCTCGCGAAGGCGGAGTACTTCACCGGCACCGGCGTCAAGGGCTCGCTGTCGCGCTGGTTCTTCTCCTCGCTCGGCCACGTGCCGGTGCACCGCGGCAAGGGGCGTGACGCCCGTGCCGCGCTCGACACGGCCGCCGAGATCCTCGGTCGCGGCGACGCCTTCGCGATCTACCCGGAAGGCACCCGCTCGCTCGACGGCAAGCTGCACCGCGGCCGCACGGGCGTCGCCCGCATGGCGCTCGAGTCCGGGGCGCCGGTCGTGCCCGTCGGCATCATCGGCACGGACAAGGTCCAGCCGGTCGGCAGCAAGTTCCCGAAGATCGTCCCGGTGACGGTCCGCTTCGGCGAGCCGCTCGACTTCAGCCGCTACGACGGCATGCAGGAGTCGCTGCCGGTGCTGCGCAGCGTCACCGACGAGATCATCTACCGCATCCTGGACCTGAGCGGCCAGGAGTACGTCGACGCGTACCAGAAGACGCCAGAAAAAGTCACCGCGAAGGTTGCCGAGAAGGTAACCGCCGCCGCGTGAGGCGTATGCGACGCCCGTAGGACCTGAGAAAAGGCCCCTTCCGCTGGGAGGGGCCTTTTCTGCGCTGTGGCGATATCCAGTATGCGATGTATCACATGCCGGATATCAGTCGCCGGGAAACAACGCAGAAACGACCGAGGCCCTCTCCGCGCGGGAGAGGGCCTCGAAGCGATATCCGATATACGGGATATCAGTCGTGGTTGGGTCCGGTGTGGTACTCGAACACCAGGCCGCCGACCATGATCAGCACCAGGACGATGGCGATCACGAGCAGCCACACGTGCCAGAACGCCACCGCGACACCTGCGGTCGCCGCCGCGGCGGCGAGGCCGACCGGCCAGTACGAACCGGGGCTGAAGAAGCCCAGCTCACCGGCACCGTCGGAGACCTCCGCTTCCGGGTTGTCCTCCGGCCGCACCTCGATGCGGCGGGCGACGAACCGGAAGTAGGTGCCGGAGATGAGGGCCAGACCACCGGTCAGCGCGAGCGCCACCGTGCCGGTGGGCTCGACGTGGCCGGTCGCCGCGTGCGTCCAGTAGCCGTACACAGCGGCCATCAGGAAAGAGAAGGCCATCACCAGGTCGAATACGCGAGCTTCGATCTTCATCGCGGGGCGTGTCCCTACTTCTGACCCGCGCCGGAGGCCTCACGGGCCGTCCGGTCGGTGTTGAACGGGGTGGTCGTGGTGGCAAGCGGCGCGCACAGCTCGCCACAGTTGACCTGGGAGAGCGCCTCGGCCGTGGTGTACGGCTTGCCCGTCTTGGGGTTGGTCTCCTTGCGGAGCTCGATGTACTTGTCGAAGTCGGCCTCGTTCAGGGCCCTGACCTCGAAGTTCATCACCGCGTGGTACGAGCCGCAGAGCTCGGCGCAACGGCCGACGAACGCACCGGGACGGTCGATCTGGTCGATCTGGAAGACGTTGTCCTGGTTGTTCTTCTCCGGCTCCGGGAAGACGTCGCGCTTGAAGTGGAACTCCGGCACGAAGAAGGAGTGGATGACGTCGGTCGAGCGCAGCGTGAACTGGATGCGCTTGTGCGCCGGCAGCACCATGATCGGGACCTCGCCCGAGGTGCCGACCGTGCTGACGGCCTTGCCCTCCTCGGTCTTGTGGTCCGGGTACTGGAACTCCCAGTTCCACTGGAACGCGATGACGTCGACGTTCACGTCGGGCTTGCCCGACTTGTCCGTGACGTAGTTCTGCGTGACGGCGGTGAAGTAGAACAACACCGCCACGATCACCGTCGGCACGACGATGAGCACGATCTCCAGCGGGAGGTTGTACGCCGTCTGACGCGGCAGCTCCTCCGACTTCTTGCGGTGGAACACCACCGACCACAGGATCAGGCCCCACACGATGACGCCGACGACGAGCGCGGCGATCACGGACCAGGTCCAGAGCTCGCGCATCTTCTCGGCCTGCGGCGTGACGGCCACCGGCCAGCCGAAGCGCAGCACCTCGTCCGTGGAGCAACCGGTGGCCCCGATACCGACCAGGCCGACCAGCCCGGCGGTCTTCGCCAGCCGGGATGCCCTGGTGCCCTCCTTCAGGCCCACTGCTCGCCCGCCTCCTCGTTCACAACATCTGGCCGTGCCAACGGATCAAGCGGGAGCGTAGCCCAGCGCAACGGCGCTCACCCCTTGGGGGCACCGCCGCTGCGGTGCAGTTTCGGTCACACAGAGCCGCTTCGGCATACTGAAGTCTTCCCCCGTCGTATTTCTTGTGAGGTGCGAGACCTTTGTGCGGCCTGGCAGGACTTGTTTGCCCTAGCGAGAACGAGGCCGAGAGCGCACGCCCGGCTGTGGAGGCCGCGCTGCGCTGCATGCGGCACCGCGGCCCCGACGAGAGCGGGACCCGGCGGGTCGACGAGGTCGTGTTCGGCTTCAACCGCCTCGCCATCATCGACATCGAGCACTCCCACCAGCCGCTGACCTGGGGTCCTCCCCAGTCGCCGAGCCGGTACACGATCAACTTCAACGGCGAGATCTACAACTACCTGGAGCTGCGCGCCGAGCTCACCGAGAAGCACGGCGCGGTCTTCCACACCGACGGCGACACCGAGACGATCGTCGCCGCGTACCACTACTTCGGCCCCGCGGCGATCACGCGCCTGCGCGGCATGTTCGCCTTCATGATCTGGGACTCCGAGCGCGGCATCGTGTTCGGCGGCAGGGACCCGTTCGGCATCAAGCCGCTGTACTACGCGAACGGCCCCAAGGGCGTGGCGTTCTCCAGTGAGAAGAAGATCCTTCTGGAGATCGCCCCGACGCTCGGCATCGACCCGAAGATGAACGTCAGGGGTCTGCAGCACTACCTCACGCTCCAGTACGTGCCGGAGCCCGCCTCCCTGCACGACCAGATCTTCCGCGTGGAGTCCGGCCACTCGTTCACGATGGAGCCGGGCGGCGAGCCCGCGTTCGAGCGCTACTTCCCTGCGCACTTCAAGGTGCGCACGGTCCGCAGCGAGGCGGAGGCGGACGCGCTCTACGACGAGATCACGGCGGCGCTGCGCGACTCGGTCGCCAAGCACATGCGTGCGGACGTGACGGTCGGCTCGTTCCTGTCCGGCGGCATCGACTCGACGGTGGTCGCGGCGCTCGCCAAGGAGCACAACCCGGACCTGATCACGTTCACGACGGGCTTCGAACGGCAGGGCTTCTCCGAGGTCGACGTGGCCGCGGAGTCGGCGGCGCTGATCGGCGTGAAGCACGTCGTCCGCACGGTCAGCGCGCAGGAGATGATGGACTCCCTGCCGCTGATCACCTGGTACCTCGACGACCCGGTGGCCGACCCGGCGCTGGTGCCGTTGTGGTTCATCGCCCGTGAGGCGCGTCAGCACGTGAAGGTCGTCCTGTCCGGTGAGGGCGCGGACGAGCTGTTCGGCGGGTACACGATCTACCGCGAGCCGTTGTCGCTGTCGGCGTTCGAGAAGGTGCCGGGCGCGCTGCGCAAGGCGATGGGCAAGGTCTCGACGAAGATTCCGCACGGCGTGCGCGGCAAGGACCTGCTGCGTCGTGGGGCGCTCACGCTGGAGGAGCGCTACTACGGCAACGCGCGGATCTTCCTGGACGACCACCTGCGTCAGGTGCTGCGCACGTACGACTCGAACGTGTCGCACATGGACGTCACGGCCCAGCCGTACCGCGAGTCGCAGAGCTGGGACCCGGTGACGCGCATGCAGCACGTCGACCTGTTCACGTGGCTGCGCGGCGACATCCTGGTCAAGGCCGACAAGATGACCATGGCGAACTCGCTGGAGCTGCGCGTCCCGTTCCTGGATCCCGAGGTCTTCAAGATCGCCTCGCAGATCCCGAGCGAGCTGAAGATCACGCCGGACACCACGAAGTTCGCGTTGCGCAAGGCGATCCGCGACATCGTGCCGGCGCACGTGCTGAACCGCCGCAAGCTCGGCTTCCCGGTGCCGATCCGGCACTGGCTCAAGGACGAGATGCACGACTGGGCGGTCGACGTCGTGCGCGCCTCGCAGACGGACCAGTACATCGACAAGAACGCGGTGCTGCGGCTGATCGAGGAGCACCGCTCCGGGGTGCTGGACCACAGCCGCCGCATCTGGGCGCTGCTGGTGTTCATGATCTGGCACGGCATCTTCGTCGAGGGCCGGATCCAGCCTGTGGTGCCGGAGCCGCACTACCCGGTCAAGCTGTAGTGGTGGGGCCCCTCTTCCGGAGGGGCCCTTCTTCTTGTCGACGACCCTGCTTATCGACGACCCTGCGCGCTGCAGATCGCATACGAGCTGACGACGGTCTCCGGTGACGCCATCAGACCCAGGAAGTGGTCGAACTCGTCGTCGGAGAACGGCAGCTTCTTGCGCACCTGACGTGCGCTCGTGGCGAGCAGCCGGCAGCCCGGTGAGCCGCCCTCCCACTCCTGCACCTCGCGGGAACCGCTCACGTCGTGCAGCCCGGTGTCGACCAGCGCCTTCTCGATGCGCGCGCCCCACGCCAGTTCCGCACCGGCCTGTTCGAGCAACGTCAGCAGGGCGTTCTTCACCCTCATGATCAGCTTCGCGTCGTCCGGATCAGCTTTGAGCACTTCGAGCGGGAGGCAGTCGAACTCGTCGAGGACGAGCCAGCCGCCGGGACGCAGAGCGTCGCGCAGCTTGCGCAGGACGGCGTCGCGGGCGGGGAGGTGGAACAGCACCACGCGGGCGTGGACCAGGTCGAACGCGTTGCCTGGCAATATATTGGATACTACGTCGTGCTCCAGCACGGTGATGTTGTCGCGTTCTTCGAGCCGTGACACGTCGATGTCGGTGACCGTCACGTGCCCGGACGGCGCGACGACGTCGGCGAGCCACGTCGCGACCGATCCGCCACCACCTCCGACTTCGAGGCAGCGCCAGCCGTCCGAGATGCCGAGCTGCTCGACGCGGGCGAAGGTGCCCGCGTCGAGCAGGGAGCTCAGCGCGTCGAACTGCGGATCGAGCAACTCACCGGTGTCGCCGAACAGGTACGTCCCCATTGTCCGATCATGGCAGGAGTGCGCCCGATCGTGGGCCGGGTCACGGCAGGACTGGGGCGATCTCCTCGGCGGCTTCTTCGCCGAACGCGCCTCGAATGCGGGCGAGGGCCGATTCGCGCTCCAGCACCCACTCCTGCGTGCCGACGGTTTCGAGCACCTCGACGGCGATCAGCGAGCCGAGCTGAGCGGACCGCTCCAGGCTCAGGCCAGAGATCATGCCGGCGAGGAAGCCGGCGCGGAAACCGTCGCCGACGCCGGTCGGGTCGGTCTTCGCGACCTCGGGAACCGCGGGGACGTGCAGCGAGAAGCCGTCGCGGTCGACGATCTCGAGGCCCTTGGCACCGAGGGTGGTGATGCGCCTGCCGACCCGCTCGAGGACGTCGGCCTCGGTCCAGCCGGTCTTCTGCAGCAGCAGTTCCCACTCGTAGTCGTTGCTGAAGAGGTACTCGGCGCCCTCGACGAACGCGCGCGCCTGCTCGCCGTCCATGCGGGCGAGCTGCTGCGACGGGTCGACGGCGAACTTGTAGCCGCGCTGACGGCACTCCTCGGCGTGCCGGAGCATCGCGGCGGGGTCGTCCGGGCTGATCACGACGAGCTCGAGGTCGTCGACGCGGTTCGCGATCGGCGCGAGCTCGATGTTGCGCGCCTCGGCCATCGCACCGGCGTAGAAGGAGGCGATCTGGCACATGTCGTCGTCCGTCGTGCAGACGAACCGCGCGGTGTGCGCGACCTCGGACACGTACACACCCGAGGTGTCGACGCCGTGCCGCTCCAGCCACGAGCGGTAGTCGTCGAAGTCCTTGCCGACGGCGCCCACGAGCACGGGCCGCACGCCGAGCACGCCGAGGCCGAACGCGATGTTCGCGCCGATGCCACCACGCCGTACTACGAGGTCGTCGACCAGGAAGCTCAACGACACACGGTCGAGACGCTCCGCGACCAGCTGGTCGGCGAAACGGCCCGGAAAGTGCATCAGATGGTCGGTCGCGATGCTGCCGCACACGGCTAGGGGCACGTCGGCTCCTCTTTCCCTTTTGTTGCGCTACGTGACAAATCACCCGGACGAGTAACACAGTGAAGGCTACTGTTTGGTAGGGCTACCGCAGGTCAGACCGCAGAATTACGGTCTGGGCGTGACCATCCCTGAGGCGACCACGATGAGTGAGCTGATCGAGGACTGCGCGCAGCTCCCCTTCGCTCTGACGCACCCCGAACACCCCCTGCCGGCACCGCGCGCAGCCGCGCCCTGGCAGGTCGACGAGCGGTGCACCCACCAGGTCGAAGGCCTGGCCGAATACGGCGTTTGACCTTCCGGGTCTGATCCCCTGGGTTGAATCCCCAGCACACAGCGCGAGGCCGCGTTCCCGTCGTTGCGGGAACGCGGCCTCGCGCGTTGTTCGCCTTAGTGGAACGAGTCGCCGCAGGCGCAGGACCCGCCGGCGTTCGGGTTGTCGATCGTGAAGCCCTGCTTCTCGATCGTGTCCACGAAGTCGATGACAGCGCCTTCGACGTAGGGCGCGCTCATGCGGTCAACGGCGACCTTCATGCCGTTGAAGTCGACCAGCGCGTCTCCGTCGAGCGAGCGCTCGTCGAAGAACAGCTGGTAGCGCAGACCAGCGCAGCCGCCGGGCTGGACGGCGATGCGCAGGTGCATGTCGTCGCGGCCCTCCTGGTCGAGCAGCGCCTTGGCCTTGACGGCGGCCGCATCGGTCAGCGTCACGCCGTGGCTCGGCGCCTCGGAGGTCGAAGCGGCATCCTGAGCGGTCGTCATGGCTCTCCTAAGAGGTCCTTTGCGGGCGGTTCGCCCTTCAACAACACGGGCGTTCCCCGCTTTGTTCCACTCTCATGGTCCCACAACGCGAGGCCTTGTCGCCCCAAGTGGGCACTGTCACGTAGACCACCCTCAAGCCAACCGATATATCAGCGCGCGTCTCAGTCTTGCCGCCGCCTGACCGCTGGGTGGATCTTCAGGTGGATCTGCCGCTGCTCGTCGCGGTGCTCGTCGAGACGTTCCGGCTCAACCATGAGCATGTCGCCGACCTGCTCGTCCGGCCAGCCCTTCGCCCGAGCCGCGTCGATGAAGCCCGCCTCCGACTGTGCCGCCATGATCCGCGCGGCGAAGAGCTGGTGGAACCAGATCTGCATCACCTCGTCCGGCGGCACCGCACCGCGTTGCACAGCGAGGTTGAGCGCGACCAGTTGGTTCGGCTTGAGCATCATCGCGCTCGCATCGCCGAACACTTCCTCCAGCCACGCGTCAACGCGCGCACTCCGATCCATCCCCATCAGATCCCCCCAGTGCTGACGTAGCGACCAGACCCTCTAACGCGACCACTGCCGGGCCACGTGCTGAGCCGTTGCAATGAGACTTTTGCGGGCGTCCGCAATCGACTTTTGCACAGAGCCCACGTGGTCGGACACCGAGTAGGCCTCTTGCACGCCTGCGGCGGCCATCTCGCGGCGGCCGACGCTCACCTGGCCGGCGATGGCGACGCAGGGGATGCCGCGTTCGGCGGCGCCGGCCGCGACGGCGGTGATGAGCTTGCCGCGCAGTGACTGCCAGTCGAAGCTGCCTTCGCCGGTGACGACGACGTCGGCGTCGTCGAGGGCGGCGTCGAGGCCGGTCAGTTCGCGGACGAGGCCGGCGCCCGACTTCACCGTCGCGCCCAGTGAGAGCAGTGCGGCGCCCAGGCCACCTGCCGCTCCCGCGCCTGGTACATCGGATACGGGTTTCAGGACGTCCATCGCTGCGAGCTTCGCTTCGAGGCGTTCGACGGCTTCCGGGGACGCGCCCTTCTGCGGGCCGAACGTGCGCGCGGCGCCATGTGGGCCGAGAAGCGGGTTCTCGACGTCGGACGCGGCGATGAGCGATGTATCAGTCAGATCCACGCCCGCTTCGGCCAGCGCGGCGAGCATGCCGGCGCCGCCGTCGGTCGTGCCGGAGCCACCGAGTCCGACCGTGATGACATCGTTGTCAGCCGTCGCTGCCGCGATGAGCTCGCCAACGCCTCGCGTTGTCGCCGTTTCGCAGGACTCCGGGCGCAGTTCCGCCGGGATGAGGTGAAGTCCGCACGCCTCTGCGGACTCGATGTAGGCCACACGCCGGTCGTCGGCGTGCACGCTGAGCCAGCGGGCTTCGACGGGCTTGCCGAGCGGGCCCGTGACGGTGATATATCGGATATCGGCTGCACCACCCGCCGACAGGGCGGCGTGCAGGACGTCCACGAAACCGGGGCCGCCGTCGGCCAGTGGACGTTCGACGACGACGTCGTCGGGCTTGGCCTCGCGCCAGCCGGTGGCGATGGCGTCGGCGGCCTCGCGGGCGGTCAGGGTGCCGCCGAAGCAGTCCGGAGCGATGAGTACGCGCACCTCGCGAAAGGTACAGAAAACCCGCTGCCCTACCCTGGTGTCCGTGAGGTTCCTGCGCCGCAATTCCGCCGACACCGTCGCTGAGGCTCCCGAGTCCGGGGCCGAGCTCGCCGAGCCGCTCGACAAGGGCCGCACCGTGGGCAAGGGCAAAGCGACGCCGAAGAGGCGTGAGGCGCAGGGCAGGCGCTCCGGTCCGGTCCCGCCTCCTCCCCGCACGCAGCGCGAGGCGTTCAAGCGCATGCGCGGCAACAAGGTGAGCAAGGAAGAGCGCCGTGCCGCGGCCGTCGAGCGTCGTCAGCGCATGATGGCGGGCGACGACAAGTACCTGCTGCCGCGCGACCGCGGTCCCGTGAAGGCCTACATCCGGGACCTGGTCGACTCGCGCCGCAACCTCATGGGCCTGTTCATGCCGCTCGCGATCCTGGTGTTCGTGGCGCTGCTGACGCCGTCGCTCGCCGTGCAGCGGTACGCGACGCTGGCGACGACGTTCATGCTGATCGCGATGGTCATCGAGGGCCTCATCCTCGGCCGGATCGTCACGCGGAAGGTCCGGGCGAAGTTCCCGAACGAGCCGATCAAGGGCCTCTCGATCGGCTGGTACTCGTTCATCCGCGCGAGCCAGATCCGCAAGCTCCGCGTGCCGAAGCCGCGCGTGAAGCCGGGCGACGCCATCAAGTAGTGGTGCGAAAGAAGCAACGCAAGCTTCAGCTGCCGGAGAAGCTGCGGTGGAACCACAACGAGTGGTACCGCCGCTGGCTGCTCCGGCAGTTGCCGTCCGAGGTCGGGTCAGCGTTGGACGTGGGCTGCGGGCTCGGTGATCTGGCGCGGTCGATCAGGGCCGACGAGGTCACCGCGATCGACGCCAGTGCCCGCATGATCGAACGCGCCAGGGCGACCAGCGAGAAGGTCCGCTGGATCCACGGTGACGTGCTCACCCACGACCTGGGCCGCTACGACGTCGTCACCGCCGAGGCGAGCCTGCACCACCTGCCGTTGCGCGAGGGCCTCACCAGGCTCGCCGGGCTGACGAAGCCGGGTGGCCTGCTGATCGTCGTCGGGCTGTACCTGACAGCGACGCGTGCCGATCACGCGATGGAGCTCGTCACGCTGCCGGCGAACGCGCTGGTCGGCATCGCGAAGGCCATCAACGGCACGGGTGGCAAGCCGCACGACACCGAGATGCCGATGGTGATGACCGCTCCGACGCTTCCGGAGATCCGGGCGGCGGCTGCGGAGATCGTTCCCGGCGCGCGCATCCGGCGGCACCTGTTCTGGCGGTATTCGCTGGTCTGGCGCGCACCCGAAGTTCATTAGCAGTACGAACGATTTCGGTTTAAGCTCCGATGTATGAAGTTCCGTCGACTCGGCCGCAGCGGCCTGTCCATCAGCGAGATCTCGTACGGCAACTGGCTCACCCACGGTTCCCAGGTCGAGGAAGAGCAGGCGCACGCCTGTGTGAAGGCGGCACTCGAGTCGGGGATCACCACCTTCGACACCGCCGACGTCTACGCCAACACCGCCGCGGAGTCGGTGCTCGGCCGGGCGCTCAAGGGTGAGCGGCGTGAGTCGCTCGAGATCCTGACCAAGGTCTACTGGCCGACCGGTCCCGGCGGCCCCAACGACCGCGGACTGGGTCGCAAGCACATCCTGGAGTCGGCCAACGCGTCGCTGAAGCGCCTGCAGACCGACTACGTCGACCTGTACCAGGCCCACCGGTTCGACTACAGCGTTCCGCTGGAAGAGACGATGCTGGCGTTCGCCGACCTCGTCCGCCAGGGCAAGGTCCTCTACGTCGGCGTCTCGGAGTGGACCGCCGAGCAGATCGCCCGCGGTGCCGCACTGGCCCGCGAGCTGCAGATCCCGTTCGTGTCGCACCAGCCGCAGTACTCGATGCTGTGGCGCGTCATCGAGCCGCAGGTCATCCCGACGTGCGAGCGCGAGGGCCTGAGCCAGATCGTCTTCTCCCCCGTCGCGCAGGGCATCCTGACCGGCAAGTACCTGCCGGGCGCAGACGTGCCGGAGGGCTCGCGTCTCGCCGACGCGCGCGGTTCGCAGATGATCTCCCGCTGGATGCGTGACGACGTGCTGAACGCCGTCCAGCAGCTCAAGCCGATCGCCGAGGAAGCCGGCATCACGATGGCGCAGCTCGCCGTCGCGTGGGTGCTCAAGAACCCGAACGTCGCGTCGGCGATCATCGGCGCCTCGCGTCCGGAGCAGGTCTACGAGAACGTGAAGGCCATCGACGTCGAGCTCGACGACGACGTGCTCAAGCAGATCGACAACGTCCTCGAAGGCGTCATCACCGACGACCCGCGCCTCACCGCGCAGGGGTAGTCAGACAGGGCTGGTCAGATAGCGGGGTGCAGGCTCATCGGGCCGTACACCTCGGATTCCGCACGAAGCAGCGTGACCTGCTCGACCCCGGCGTCGAGCAGGTCACGCCACTCGGCGCTGAACCACTCCTCGGCCTCGGTCTGCTCGGTGAACGTCACATCCGGGCCCGCGACGTCGCGTCCCTGTGCATCCTGGTAGCGCCAGCGGAACTCCATGAGACGAAGGCTAACTCTTGTCATCCAGGACGCTCGTGCTCGGCGGAGCGCGTTCAGGCAAGTCAGCGCACGCAGAAGGCCTGCTCACCGAGGCCACCGTGACTTACGTCGCAACAGCGAGCAGGTACCCCGACGATCCGGACTGGGACGCGCGCATCGCGCTCCACGTCGCGCGTCGTCCGTCCACTTGGCACACGGTCGAGGCGTCGGCGCCTCCCGACCTGCCCGCGTTGCTCACCGCGACTTCCTACGACGACCCGCCGATCCTGGTCGACGACCTGTCGACCTGGCTGGTCGGCGTGCTGGACGCCGCCGACGCCTGGGAGGGCAACGGCGCTGACGCGATCGACCGCCACGTCGACGAGCTCGTGCGCTCGGTCGCCACGTGCCGGACGCGGCTGGTGCTGGTGACCGCGGAGGTCGGCCTCGGCATCATCCCCTCGACGCGCTCAGGCAGACTCTTCCGCGATCACCTCGGTGCGCTCAACGCGCGCGTCGCCGAGGTGTGCGACGAGGTGACGCTGCTCGTCGCGGGCATCCCGCTGAAACTGCGTTGATCGAGGACAGGGATAAGGAGCTGCGGTGAGCACCGAGTTTCCGCCGGTTGAACCGCCGGACGAGACCGTTCTGCGCGAGGCCGAGGCCCGGCACGCGGTGCTGACCAAGCCGGTCGGCTCGCTCGGACGGCTCGAGGAGCTGGGCAACTGGATCGCGGCCTGCCAGGGCGTCGTGCCGCCGAAGCCGTTCGTGCGGCCGCGAGTCGTCGTGTTCGCGGGCGATCACGGCGTCACCGCGCAGGGCGTGTCGGCGTACCCGAGCGAGGTGACCGGCCAGATGGTCGCGAACTTCCTGACCGGTGGCGCCGCGGTGAACGTGCTCGCGCAGGTCGCGGGTGCCACGGTGCGCGTGGTCGACATGGCGGTCGACGCGGACACCCCGGAGGCGGTCAGCGCGCACAAGGTGCGGCGGTCGTCCGGGTCGATCGACCGCGAGGACGCGCTGACCCGTGAGGAGTGCGAGCGCGCGATCGCGGCGGGCCGTGCCATCGCCGACGAGGAGGTCGACGCGGGCGCCGACGTGCTCGTCGCGGGCGACATGGGCATCGGCAACACGACGCCGGCCGCCGTGCTGATCGGATCGCTGACCGGTTCGGAGCCGGTCGCGGTCGTCGGCCGCGGCACGGGCATCGACGACCAGGCGTGGATGCGCAAGACGGCGGCGATCCGGGACGCGCTGCGCCGGGCCCGCCTGGTGATCAGCGACCCGGTCGCGCTGCTGGCGACCGCGGGTGGTGCCGACCTGGCCGCGATGGCCGGGTTCCTGGCGCAGGCCGCTGTCCGGCGGACTCCCGTGGTGCTCGACGGCGTCGTCGTCGGTGCGGCCGCTGTCGTCGCGGAGGAGCTGGCGCCGGGTGCGCGCGAGTGGTGGGTGGCCGGGCACCAGTCGGTGGAGCCCGCGCACGCGATCGCGCTCGGGCACCTCAACCTGAAGCCGCTGCTGGAGTTCGAGATGCGGCTCGGCGAGGGCTCGGGTGCGGTGGCGGCGCTGCCGTTGCTGATCGCGGCGGTGAAGGTGCTCGCCGAGATGGCGACCTTCGAGAGCGCCGGGGTCACCAGCAAGGAATGAAGCTTGCTCTCTCGTGGCTGACCGTCTTGCCGTTGCGCGTCGACGAGGTCGATCGCAAGGCGGCAGGACGGGCCATTGCATACACGCCGATTGTCGGCGTTCTGCTCGGCGCACTCGTCGTCGGCGTTCTCGAGTTGTTGGCTGTATGCGATATATCGCCGCTGGTAGCCGGGTTCCTGGCCGTCGGCGTCGTCGCGCTGGCCACACGCGGTATGCACCTCGACGGTCTGGCGGATACTGCAGACGGTCTGGGGTGTTACGGGCCGCCGGAGCGAGCGCTGCAGGTCATGAAGGACGGCGGCGCCGGGCCGTTCGGTGTCGTCACGCTGATCGTGGTGCTGGGCGCGCAGGCCGCCGCCCTCCCCAACGCTCACTGGGGCGTCGTCGTCCTCGCGTTCGCGACGAGCCGGGCCGCGTTCGGTGTCTGCTGTATGCAGAATGTCCCCGCCGCACGCCCCGAGGGACTGGGAGCGCTGGTCGCCGGTACACAGCATCCAATGCTGGTCGTCGGCACGTGGGTGGTGCTGGCCGCGGCGGGGATTCCCCTCGGGTGGCGGGCCGTCGTCGGCGTCGCAGTCGCGGGTGGGCTCGTGTGGTTGCTGGTGAAGCACACCGGAAAGCGTTTCGGCGGCATCACCGGTGATGTGCTCGGTGCTGCCGCCGAAATCGCGCTTCTGGCCGTTCTGGTGATTGCTTGACCCAAAGGTCTGACCCAGTCCTAGGAGTGGAGCCCTAGGACTGGAGCCCTAGGAGTGGAGCACAGTCATCCAGCCGTGGGAGTCGGCGACGTGGCCGTGCTGGAGGCCGGTCAGGCGCTCGCGCAGCTTCATCGTCACCGAGCCGGTGCCGCCGTCGGCGATGTCGAACTCGCCACCGGCGTGCTTGACGTGGCCGACCGGCGTGATGACCGCCGCCGTGCCACAGGCGAAGACCTCGGTGAGCTCACCGGAGGCGTTGGCCTTCTCCCACTCCTCGGTCGAGATGCGGCGCTCCTCCACGGACAGACCGAGGTCGGAGGCGAGCTGCAGCAGCGAGCTCCGGGTGATGCCGGGCAGCAGCGTGCCGGTCAGCTCGGGCGTCACGACCTTGTCGCCGAAGACGAAGAACAGGTTCATCCCGCCCATCTCCTCGACCCAGCGGCGTTCCACCGCGTCGAGCCAGACGACCTGGTCGCAGCCCTTCTCGGCGGCCTGTGCCTGCGCCACGAGGGACGCGGCGTAGTTGCCGGCGAACTTGGCGGCGCCGGTGCCACCGGGAGCGGCGCGGACGTACTCGGTCGAGAGCCACACGCTCACCGGGCGGACGCCGCCCGCGAAGTACGAGCCGGCGGGGGAGGCGATCAGCACGTAGAGGTACTCGGACGCGGGTCGCACGCCGAGGCCCTTCTCCGTGGAGATCATGAACGGCCGCAGGTAGAGGGACTCCTCCTCGGCCGACGGCACCCAGCGGCTGTCGACCGCGAGGATCTGCCGCACGGACTCCAGGAAGAGCTCGTCGGGAAGTTCGGGCATCGCCATGCGGCGGGCCGAGGCGCGGAAGCGCTCGGCGTTGGCCTCAGGGCGGAAGGACGCGATCGAACCGTCGGGCTGCCGGTAGGCCTTGAGCCCTTCGAAGATCGCCTGGCCGTAGTGCAGCACCATTGCCGCGGGGTCCAGTGCGAGGGTGGAGTACGGGCCGACTTCAGCGTCGTGCCAGCCCTTCTCGCGGTTCCAGCGGATCGTCACCATGTGATCGGTGAAGTGCTGCCCGAAGCCCGGCTTGGCAAGTACCTCCGCTACGCGCTCCGGGGTCGCCGGGTGCGGGTGGGGAGTCCGGGTGAAAGGCAACTCGCTCGTCATGTGAGCACGGTAACCCGCTGGTCGGGATACGGAAAATCGTCTTCTCAAAACTCGGACGTCCTACTAAGTCGGAATGACTAGAGTGCCCTTCCATGACCGAGCCGGAACGATCTTCAACGGGTGCCGACGTCCGCACCGTCTTACAGGCCGCACTGCTCGTTCTGGGCACCGGCATGACTCTTCTCGACGGCTGGGTGCTCGGAGGAGTCGGCGGAGTGGTGGGCGCGGTGTTCGCGGCCGCGATCTTCCTCGTCTGCTACTGGGCCATCACCAAGGAGAAGCCGTCCGACAACGGTCGCGTCTTCGGGCTTGCGGTGTGCGTTGGCGTGACGCTTCTCGTTTTCCTTTCAGTGACGCTCTGAGCGACGCCGTCAGGCCGATGAGCCCCGTGCCCGCGCCCAGACCCGCCAGGGAGATCAGCAGCGCGGGCACCGGCGTGCTCATCGCGAGCAGCACCGACAGACCGAGGCCGAGGCAGGCGGTGCGCATCGGCCACGTGCGGTCGTTCTGCAACAGCACGCGGGCCGACGCGTTCGTGAAGGCGTAGTAGAACAACGTCGCGCACGCCGCCACACCCAGTGCGGTCGCCAACGGCATCAGCACCACGGCGAGGACACCGCCGACGGCCACGACGAGCGACAGCACACCGGACTTGAGGCGCGTCGGCAGGTCGCCGTCCTCGACCAGCCCGGTCAACGTGCGGTGCGCGGAGGCGAGAACGAAGTGCAGCGCGGCCACACCGGCCACCGCCGCGGCGATCTGCACGAGCGGCACCAACGCGGACGCGTCCGCCGCCGCGAGCGCGTCTCGCAGCGGTGCGGGCGACAAGGCGAGGCGCGCGCTGCCGAGCTGACGCAGCACACCGGCGCCCACGGCCAGATAGACCACGAAGGACAGTCCGATCAGGACTGGGATCGCGACCTTCAACGTCGACGGCGAGTGCGGCTGCTCGCCGCGGTGCGGGGCGGTGATGCGTTCGAAACCGGTGAACGCCATGAACATCAGGGCAGCGACACCGACGAGCTCGTTGACCGTGCCCGTCTCCCCCGCCGACGGCACCGGCGGGATCGAGAAGCTCGACGCGACGACGAGCGCCAGCACGCCGAGGACCACCAGCGACACCAGGACGCTGACGCCGGCGGTGAAGCGGAAACCGACCGCGCCGAGCAGCGCCGTGGCGACGATGAGGGCCAGCGCGCCGATCACCGGCTGGTCCGGCACCACATACGCGCCGAACATCAACGCCACCGCAGCCGCCATCGCGCACCGGCCGAGGAGGTGGGCGCTCGCCGTCATCCGGGCGGGCCATACGCCGAGCTGCGCGCGCACGTATCCGTAACCGCCCCCGACGTCCGGGTAGGCGCGGGACTGGTCGGCGGTCGAGAAAGCCGAGCACAGCGCGGCGAACGCGGAGATGGCCAGCGCCGGGAGCAGCCACCAGCCCGCAAGACCTGCGGCAGGGGCGAATCCGGCGAAGACCCCCGCTCCGAGCACCGCGGGAAGACCGAGCGCGACCGTGACAACGATCTCGCGTGGCTTGTGGGTCACCGGTACACATTCTCAGATGCGGCATCCGGCCGTAACCACCCGGTCGACTGATACGTGAAACGGGCGAATCGCCACCGTGAGCAACTGTCAACGTCACGGATTGCGTCGAACGTGGCGGGGCACGGCGTTGGTGGACGAACGGACCTTTAGCATGGGTCACGATTCCGAGCCCCCTCTGCACGCACAACCCTGGAGCAGCACGTGACAGCCCCGAAGCTGGCCCTCACCGAGGGTGACCTGAGCACCACCGCCGCGGACGCAGTCGTCGTGGGCACCCTGCAGGGTGCGGACGGTCTGGAGCTCGCGCCCGGTGCCGAAGCTGTCAACGCCGCGTTCGACGGCGCGCTGCTCGACGTGCTCGGCACCCTCCGCGCGTCCGGCAAGGCAGACGAGCTCGTGAAGGTGCCGACCTTCGGCAAGCTGGCCGCGCCGCTGGTGCTGGCCGTCGGTCTCGGCAAGACCGCGGGCGAGGAGCAGGTGCGCCGCGCGTCCGGTGTCGCCGCCCGCGCGCTGGCCGGCAAGAAGCGCGCGGTGAACACGCTCGCTTCCCTGCACCTGGTCGCCGCGGCCGAGGGCACGCTGCTCGGCGCCTACTCGTTCACCGAGTACAAGTCGGAGAAGGGTGAGGGCGCGGTCGCGAAGGTCGACCTCGTCGCCGCTTCGTCCAAGGAGAACAAGGCCGCGCTGAAGGCCGCCGTCGCGATCTCCGAGGCCGTCGCGATCACGCGCGACTTCGTGAACACGCCGCCGAACGACCTCTACCCGGGCTCGTTCGCCGACCGCGCCGCGAAGCTCGCCACGGCTGCCGGTCTCGACGTCGAGGTGCTCGACGAGAAGGCGCTGAAGAAGCAGGGCTTCGGCGGCATCCTGGGCGTCGGCGGGGGTTCCACGCGCCAGCCGCGCCTGGTGCGCATCTCCTACAAGGGCGCCAAGGCCGTCAAGAAGGTCGCGCTCGTCGGCAAGGGCATCACGTTCGACACCGGCGGCATCTCGATCAAGCCGGCGCTGGGCATGGACGAGATGACCTCCGACATGGCCGGTGCCGCCGCGATCGTCGCGACCATGGTGCTCGCCGCGAAGCTCAAGTACCCGCTGGAGATCACCGCGTCGATCCCGATGGCGGAGAACATGCCGTCCGGTGACGCCTACCGCCCCGGCGACGTGCTGACCATGTACGGCGGCAAGACCGTCGAGGTGCTCAACACCGACGCCGAGGGCCGCCTGATCCTGTCCGACGCCATCGTGCGCGCGTGCGAGGACGGCCCGGACTACCTGATCGAGACCGCGACACTGACGGGCGCGCAGGTCGTCGCGCTGGGCAAGCGCACCTCGGGCGTCATGGGCTCGGACGAGTTCCGCGACCGGGTGGCCGCGATCGGCAACGCCGTCGGCGAGTCGGCCTGGGCCATGCCGCTGCCGGAGGAGCTGCGCGCGGACCTCGACTCGCGCCTGGCGGACCTGGCGAACGTGACCGGGCACCGCTGGGGCGGCATGCTCGCGGCCGGTCTGTTCCTGCGCGAGTTCGTGGCCGAGGGCGTGCAGTGGGCGCACATCGACATCGCGGGCCCGGCGTACCACACGGGTGGCGCGTACGGGTACACGACGAAGGGCGGCACGGGCGTTCCGGTGCGGACCATCGCGGCCGTGCTGGCGGACATCGCCGCCAACGGCTGAGTTTCCTCGCTTTTCACACGGGCGGAGTCCTTTCGGGGGCTCCGCCCGTTCTATTTCGGGTGTGCGCAAACGCGTTCCCAAAACCGATATATCAGTTTTCCCGTCGCCAACTGCTGCCTCGCCACACGGGCCTGACGACGGCACACGACGCCTCCTCCATCCCTCCGCCGCGCCGCGGCGGGCCACACCCAGCGAGCCTTTGCAACGAGACCTTTGCGGACGAAGTCCAAAGAGTCATTGCTAAGGGGCAGGTCAGGACGGGCGTGGAACTGATATATCGGTTCGGGGTGGCGCGAACGGGCGGCGGCTGAACGGAGACGTGCGTCTCTCAGGGCTAGGTCGACAGGCTCGGCGAGAGGAGGATTTCCACATGGGGACGCATCAGTACGAGGTCGATGTCGTGTGGACCGGAAACACCGGTAGCGGGACTTCCGGGTACAAGGCGTATGAACGCGCGCATGAAGTTCTGGCCGAGGGCAAAGAGACGATTCTCGGGTCGTCGGATCCGTCGTTCCGGGGTGACCGCAGCCGGTACAACCCCGAGGAGTTGCTCGTCGCCTCGCTGTCGCAGTGCCACATGCTCTGGTATCTGCACCTGGCGTCGGTCAACGGCGTCGTCGTCACCGACTACCGCGACCACGCCACCGGCACGATGGCGGAGCACCCCGACGGGTCCGGGCGGTTCACCGAGGTGACGCTGAACCCCGTCGTGTCCGTCGCCGATCCCGAGACCAGGGAGACGGCTCAGGCGTTGCACGAGAAAGCGCACTCGATGTGCTTCATCGCGGCGAGCGTCAATTTCCCCGTCCGGCACGAGCCGACGGTGAAGGCTTAGAGATCTCCGGCGGCCTTTTTGCGCGCGGTGTAGTCGCGCATGCGCTTCGGGTAACCCACGATGCCGGCGTCGTAGATCGGCATGCCGAGTTTGCGGGCGAACGAGCGCGCGGCGTCCGGGGAGGCGACGCGGCGGCGGGTCCACTCGCCGTCGTGAGCGACCAGGACCACAGTGGTTTCGGTCACCGTGGTCTTCGGCTCCACATAGGCCTCGACGCCCTGGCGGCTCGCCGCCCAGTGTTCGAGGTGGCTCGTGTCCTGGTTGGAAGCGGTTCGCAGCACACCTGGGCGCGGCTTCCTGCGAAAACGATCGAACAACCCCATCGAGCACCTCCAGCGCTTCCCTCCACCATGGTGCCAGGTAGGGGTGTTATGAGTGGGTGAATGATCAGTTTCGGGCGTGGTGGCCCATGCCGGATCACCATGCTCGGGGAACTAGTGACAAGATGGCCGCGTACCTCGCGCGCACCCGCGCGTAGTAAGTAATCCCGAGGAGATCCGAAGTGACTTCGCCGGAACTGGAGTCGGCCACCAACGCCGATCTCGTCATCCTCGGCGGTGGATCGGGTGGCTACGCCTGCGCGTTCCGCGCGGCCGAGCTCGGCCTGTCCGTCGTCCTGGTCGAGAAGGACAAGCTGGGTGGCACCTGCCTGCACCGCGGTTGCATCCCGACCAAGGCGCTGCTGCACGCGGCCGAGGTCGCGGACAACGCCCGCGAAGGCGACCAGTTCGGTGTGAAGAGCTCGCTCGAGGGCATCGACATCGCCGGCGTCAACTCGTACAAGGACGGCGTGATCTCGCGTCTCTACAAGGGACTGCAGGGTCTGGCAAAGGCCAACAAGGTCACGTTCGTCGAGGGCGCGGGCACGTTCGTCGGCCCGAACACCGTCGAGGTGAACGGCCAGCGCTACGTCGGCAAGAACGTCGTCCTCGCGACGGGCTCGTACGCGCGGAGCCTCCCCGGCCTGGAGATCGGCGGCCGGGTGATCACCAGCGACCAGGCGCTCAACCTGGACTTCATCCCGGAGAAGGTCGTCGTCCTGGGCGGCGGCGTCATCGGTGTGGAGTTCGCGAGCGTGTGGCGTTCGTTCGGCGCGGACGTGACCATCGTCGAGGCGCTGCCCCGTCTGGTGCCCGCCGAGGACGAGTACGCGTCCAAGCAGCTCGAGCGCGCGTTCCGCAAGCGCGGCATCAAGTTCAAGACCGGTGTGAAGTTCACCGGCGCCACGCAGACCGACTCGGGCGTGTCCATCACGCTGGAGAACGGCGACGTCCTCGACGCCGACCTGCTGCTGGTCGCGGTCGGCCGCGGCCCGAACACCGCGGGTCACGGCTACGAGGAGGCCGGCGTCCAGATCGACCGCGGGTTCGTCATCACCGACGAGCGCCTGCGCACGAACCTGCCGAACGTCTACGCCGTCGGCGACATCGTGCCGGGCCTGCAGCTCGCGCACCGCGGTTTCCAGCAGGGCATCTTCGTGGCCGAGGAGATCGCGGGCCAGAACCCGAAGGTGATCGACGAGGCGGGCATCCCGCGCGTCACCTACTGCAAGCCCGAGGTCGCCTCCGTCGGTCTCTCCGAGGCCGCGGCCAAGGAGAAGTACGGCTCCGCCGAGGTGTTCATCTACGACCTCGCGGGCAACGGCAAGAGCCAGATCCTCAAGACCTCCGGTGGCGTGAAGCTCGTCAAGGCTCCCGACGGCCCGGTCGTCGGCGTCACCATGGTCGGCGAGCGCGTCGGCGAGCTCATCGGTGAGGCCCAGCTGATCTACAGCTGGGAGGCTTACCCGGAGGACGTGGCTCCGCTGATCCACGCCCACCCGACCCAGACTGAAGCCCTCGGCGAGGCCTTCCTCGCCCTGGCCGGCAAGCCGCTGCACGTGCACGGCTGACCGTTCCCCATCCAAGTCAGCCACACGAGAGCACGAGGAGTCAGCGAACAATGGCCTTCTCCGTCCAGATGCCCGCACTCGGTGAGAGCGTCACCGAGGGCACGGTCACCCGGTGGTTGAAGCAGGAAGGCGACCGGGTGGAGGTGGACGAGCCGTTGCTCGAGGTGTCCACCGACAAGGTCGACACCGAGATCCCGTCCCCGGCGGCGGGCGTCCTGCAGAAGATCGTCGCGCAGGAGGACGACACCGTCGAGGTCGGTGGCGAGCTCGCCGTCATCGGCGACGGTGACGGTGGCGGTGCCGAAAGCGCCCCCGCACCGGCTCCCGCCCAGGAGTCCGCGCCCGAACCCCAGGAAACGTCACAGCAGACGCAGCCTTCCGCCGCACCCGCCGAGGCCGTTCAGGAAGCCGCCCCGGCTGCGGCCCCGGCCCAGTCCGGTGGTTCGGCCGAGGGCACCGACGTGACCATGCCCGCGCTCGGCGAGTCCGTCACCGAGGGCACCGTCACCCGCTGGCTGAAGCAGGTCGGCGACAGTGTCGAGGTCGACGAGCCGCTGCTCGAGGTCTCGACCGACAAGGTCGACACCGAGATCCCGTCGCCGGTCGCGGGCACGCTGCTCGAGATCACCGCGGGTGAGGACGAGACCGTCGAGGTCGGCGGCAAGCTCGCCGTCATCGGTTCGGGCAGCCCGGCGCAGTCCGCTCCCGCGCCGGAGTCCAAGCCGCAGCCGCAGCAGTCCGCACCGGCGCCCGCTCCCCAGCAGGCCCCGGCCCCGCAGCAGCAGGCACCGGCCCCGCAGGCCGCTCCGGCTCCGGCCCCGCAGGCTCCGGCGCCCGCCGCACCGTCCTCTTCGGACGACGCGAACGGCACGCCGTACGTCACTCCGCTCGTGCGCAAGCTCGCGTCGGAGAACGGCATCGACCTGGGCTCGCTGAAGGGCACCGGCGTCGGCGGCCGCATCCGCAAGCAGGACGTGCTCGCCGCCGTCGAGGCCAAGAAGGCCCCGGCTCCGGCCCCGGCGCCCGCCGCTGCCCCGTCTGCCCCCGCCGCTCGCACCGCCGCCCCGGCCGCGGTCGACAACTCGGGCAAGCGCGGCACCGTGCAGAAGCTCCCGCGTCTGCGCCAGATCGTCGCGCAGCGCACGCGTGAGTCGCTGCAGATGTCGGCCCAGCTCACCCAGGTGTTCGAGGTCGACGTCACCAAGATCGCCCGCCTGCGCAACCAGGCGAAGAAGGCGTTCGAGGCTCGTGAGGGCGCGAAGCTCACGTTCCTGCCGTTCTTCGCCAAGGCCGCCATCGAGGCGCTCAAGGCCCACCCGGTGCTCAACGCGTCGATCGACGAGGAGCGCAAGGAGGTCACCTACCACGGTGCCGAGCACCTCGGTCTGGCGATCGACACGGAGCGCGGCCTGCTCAACGCCGTGATCCACAACGCCGGTGACCTGAACCTGTCGGGCATCGCCCACAAGATCAGTGACCTGGCCGCGCGCGCCCGCTCGAACAAGCTCACCCCGGACGAGCTCACGGGTGGCACGTTCTCGCTGACGAACCTGGGCAGCAACGGCGCGCTCTTCGACACCCCGATCATCCAGCAGCCGCAGGTCGGCATCCTGGGCGTCGGCGTGGTGAAGAAGCGTGCGGTCGTCATCACCGACGAGAACGGTGACGACACCATCGCGATCCGCTCGATGATGTACCTCGCGCTCACCTACGACCACCGCCTGGTCGACGGTGCGGACGCGGGCCGCTTCCTGACGACGGTCAAGAACCGTCTCGAGGAAGGCGCGTTCGAGGCCGACCTCGGCCTCTGATATATCGGATATTGCTTCGAAGGCCATCCCGGTTCGCCGGGGTGGCCTTCGGCACATTCGGCACCCTTGCGCTTGGCTCCTGCTGTGCAGGCGATGGTTGAGTGCGGAACGATCTAGGCATGCGAGTTGTCATCGCGGGATCGTCGGGCCTGATCGGAACGAGCCTCGTGGCGTCGATGCGCGCCGCCGGTCACGAGGTGCTGCGGCTGGTGCGCCGCAAGGCCGTCGCGCCGGACGAACGCGGCTGGGACCCGTACGCCGGGCGCATCGACGACGGCACGTTCGACGGCGTCGACGCCGTCGTCAACCTGTGTGGCGCGGGCATCGGCGACAAGCGGTGGGACGACGCGCGCAAGCAGGTGCTGCACGACAGCCGGGTCGTGCCGGCCGAGGTGCTGTCGGCGGCGGTCGTCGAGCACGGCGTGCCGGCGCTGGTGAGCTCGTCCGGCGCTCACTTCTACGGAGACACCGGGACGCGGCTCGCGGACGAGAGCGCACCCGGCGGGCACACGTTCATGTCGCGGCTCACCCAGGACTGGGAGGCGGCGACCTCGGTGGCACAGGAAGGCGGCGTGCGGGTCGTGCTCATGCGCACCGCTGTCGTCATCTCACCGTCCGGTGGTGTGTTCGGCCGCCTGAAGCCGGTGTTCCAGTTCTTCCTGGGCGGCAAGCTCGGGACGGGTGAACAGTTCTTCCCGTGGGTGTCGCTGGACGACGTCGTGTCCGCGTACCGGTTCGTCGTCGAGCACGACGACATCCGCGGGCCCGTGAACGTCGCCGGCCCGACGCCGGTGACGAACGCCGAGTTCACCAAGGCCGTCGGCACGGCGCTGAACCGGCCGACGCCGTGGGTGGTGCCGGCATTCGCGTTGAAGACGTTGCTCGGTGCAGAGATGGCGGAGGAGCTGCTGTTGAGCGGGCCGGGGCTCACGCCGAAGGTGCTGGAGAGCCACGGCTTCCACTTCATGCATCCCGCGCTGCCGGCCGCACTGAGCGCGGCGGTGGCATGACTCGAGTTGTCGCCGCTCTCCTGATGATCTCCTGGATCCTGCTCGGCATGCCGGAGGTCACCGGGCTCGACGTGTGGGTGCACGACGTGATGCCACGGCCAGATTGGCTGCGGACGACTGCATACGTCGTGGGCCTGATCCTCGGGCCGACGATCGGGTGGGCGTTCGCGGCGGTGCTGTTCGTGCTCGCGTGGCGACGGCGCGATCTGCGGTTGTGGAAGGCGTTGGCGTTGCACGCGCTGTGCTGCGCGACGTTGCTGACGCGCTGGCTGTTCGATCGTGTGCGGCCGATTGAATACCATCTGCCGAGCTACCCCAGCGGGCACACGGTCGCCGTCGCGTCGGTCGGGTTCACGATGGTCGTGCTGGCGAAACGAGGCGTGCTGTGGGCCGCCCTGGCAGTGCTCGTGGCCGGGTTCGCCAGGGTCGTGCTGGAGATGCACTGGGTCACCGACGTCATCGGCGCGGTGCTGGGTGTGACGGGCGTTGGTCTCGTGGCCGCACTGCTTCTGGGGTTGGTAACGTCGGGTCGTGAACTCGTGCCGCACCTCGTCAGACCCCGTCGTCGTCCGTGAGCTGGGGCTCATCGACTACATGGCGGCGTGGGACCTCCAGAAGGAGATCGCGGAGGAGCGCGCCAAGAGCACCGGGCCCGACACGCTGCTGTTGCTGGAGCACCCGCCGGTCTACACGTGCGGGCGCCGCACTCTCGACGAGGAACGGCCGCGCGGTGGCGACACCCCGGTCGTCGACGTCGACCGCGGCGGCAAGATCACCTGGCACGGCCCCGGCCAGCTGGTCGGCTACCCGATCGTCGGCCTGGCAGAGCCGATCGACGTCGTGCAGTACGTGCGCCGCATCGAGCAGGGCCTGATCGACGTGTGCGACCAGCTCGGCGTGCACACCGGCCGGGTCGAGGGCCGCAGCGGCGTGTGGATTCCCGCCGACGACCGCGGTCCGGAGCGCAAGGTCGCCGCCATCGGCATCCGCGTGCAGCGCGGCGTGACCATGCACGGCTTCGAAATCAACTGCAACGCGAGCCTCGACGCGTTCGGCGACATCATCCCGTGCGGCATCAAGGACGCGGGCGTCGCTTCGCTCTCGCACGAACTCGGCCGGGACGTCACCGTGGCCGAGGTGCTGCCGCTCGCCCGTGACGCTGTGCTCGCGGCATTGGACGGAACGCTCCCCCTGACGGACCGCACTTTGTCCCGCACTGGCCCCGTCGCACCCGGTATCACCTTCGCTAGCATTCCGTAGCCCCGCGGCGGGGAACTGCGGGATTTCGGAGGAGGGTGCGTCGTGAGACTTTCTCGACGCCAGGTGTTCACGGCTGCCGGTATCGCGGCGATCACGTCATTCGGTGCATCATCTGGCGCGGCGGCGGCGCCAGGGGAAGTCCCCGGAGATGTCCCCAGAGATGTCACAGCACCGGTGCGCACGTGGAGTGGCGAGATCCAGGTCAGCGACTGGGAGCAGTACTACCTCGGGCTCGACGGCGGAGCGCACCAGAAGGCGCTGACCGCGTTCGGCATCCCGCATCAGGACGGCGTTCGCGCCGACGAGCCGTACCTGATGGTGCCGGTCGAGTCCGTCCGGCGGGCAGCACTCGAGTTCGGTGACCACGCGGCTGCCGACGTGCTGCGCGACCGCTTCCAGCTCGACTCGCCGTCGATGCTCGGGCGCGGGCTGAAGCTGGTGCTCGGACAGGACGGGCTGGAGCAGCGCTACCTCGACGATCCGGCGCTCCAGCTGCGCTACATCGGACATCGGCGGCCCTTCGCGAAGCACGTGATGCCGATGCCGGCGGCTGTTCGCAAAGCGCTCGCCTGACCTCCGATATCCAATATATCGGGGGCCACCCTTTAGCAACGAGTCTTTTGACTTCGTCCGCAAAAGACTCGTTGCAAGGGCAGGCGGTGTGTCTGAGGTGGCGATATATCAGAGCTGGGGTGCTACGTCCGAGGCGATCTCGGTGATGTGGTCGAGGTCGGCCAGGTCGAGGATCTGCAGGTAGACGCGCTGAACGCCGGTCGCGTCACGCCAGGCGCCGATGCGGTCGACGATTTCGGCGGGGCTGCCGCACAGGCCGTTCTGCTTGAGCTCGTCGACCTCGCGGCCGATCACGGCGGCGCGGCGGGCGACGTCGGCGTCGGTGCGGCCGACGCACGCGACCAAAGCGACCGAGCGGGTGATCTCGCGAGGGTCGCGGCCCATCTCGGCGCAGGCGGCATCGACGCGGGCGTACTGCTCGACGGCGGCGTCGAGGCCGACGAACGGCAGGTTGAACTCGGTGGCGTAGGTCGCGGCCAGCGCCGGGGTCCGACGCGCGCCCATGCCGCCGATCAGCACCGGAACGCGGTCCTGCGCGGGCTTGGGCAGAGCGGGTGAGTCGGTCAGCGAGTAGTGCTTGCCCTCGAACGAGAACGTGCCGCCGACCGGGGTCTCCCACAGGCCGGTGATGATCGCGAGCTGCTCCTCGTAGCGCTCGAACCGGGCGCCCAGCGTCGGGAACGGGATCCCGTACGCGGTGTGCTCGGCCTCGTACCAGCCCGCGCCGATGCCGAACTCGACCCGGCCGCCGGACATCTGGTCGACCTGCGCGACGCTGATGGCGAGCGGGCCGGGGTACCGGAACGTCGCGGCCGTCATCAGCGTGCCCAGGCGGATCGTCGTCGTGTCGCGGGCGAGGCCCGCGAACGTGATCCACGGGTCCGTCGGGCCGGGAAGTCCGTCGACCGATCCCATCTTGAGGTAGTGGTCGGAGCGGAAGAAGGCGCCGTAGCCGGCGTCCTCCGCGGTCCGGGCCACGCGGAGCAGGTCGTCGTAGCTCGCCCCCTGCTGGGGCTCGGTGAAGATGCGCAGTTCCACGACGAAGAACTTAGTCGTGCGAACGATGTCCGGCCCAGTTGAGACAGCTACCCGAACCGCGGGGCGGGGGCGGCGGCACCGTCCGACGTGAAGACGCCGCGCGCCACGAGATGCGGGTGCGAAACGGCTTCTTCCAGCGTCAGCACCGGGGTCACGCAGGCGTCGGTGTCACCGAACACCTCCGCCCACTCGTCGCGCGTCCGGCTCAGGAACGCCTCCGCGAACATCTTGCGCAGCAACGGCCACGAAGCGCGGTCCATCTGGTCCGGCAGGTCGGAGAGCCCCAGGCCGGCCACCAGCAACGCGTAGAACTGCGGCTCCAGCGACCCGACAGCCACCGAGCGACCGTCAAGGCACTCGTAGATCGCGTAGAACGGGCACCCGCCGTCGAGCAGGTTCGCGTCCGGCGCGTCCTCCCACACCGATTGCGCCTTCATCGACCAGATCATCTGCGCCAGCGACGCCACACCGTCGACGATCGCCGCGTCGACGACCTGGCCACGGCCGGTGCGCTGCCGTTCCCACAACGCCGCCAGCACCCCCAGCACCAGGTACAGCGACCCACCGCCGAAGTCGCCGACGAGGTTCAGCGGCGGCTTGCCGATCGCGTGCAGCACACCGGTCACCGACAGGTAGTTGATGTCGTGACCCGCGCGCTGAGCCAACGGCCCGGACTGCCCCCACCCGGTCATTCGCGCGTAGATCAGGCCGGGATTGACAGCCAGGCAGTCGGACGGGCCGAGACCGAGCCGTTCCAGCACACCGGGGCGGAAGCCCTCGATCACCACGTCGGCGGACGAGATCAGCGACAGCACCGAGGCCCGGCCGTCGGCGGACTTCAGGTCCGCCGACACCGAACGCCTGCCGCGCAACAGGAAGTCACGCGAGGCGTCCGGCACCACGGACAGCCCGCCGGACAGACGCTCGACGCGCACGACCTCCGCGCCGAGGTCCGCGAGCAGCATCGCTCCGTGCGGACCGGGCCCGATGCCACCGAACTCGACGACGAGAAGACCCTCCAGAGGAGCCATCAGGCTTCAAAGGACAGACGCGGAGCGAAGATCGCGCCGGACGACTCGGCCAGACCGCGCATCGCCTTGGCGTGGTTGCCGAAGTCCGGGTGCGCCAACGCGGCACGCAGAGCGTCGGCGCTCTCCCACAACGCGATGTTGACGTACGAGGCCGGGTCGTCGAGCTGGCGCGACAGCGTGTACTTGATCAGGCCCGGCTGCGCCCGCAGGAACGCCGCCGTCTCGTCGAAGGCCTTCTCGAACTCCTCGGAGTCACCGGTGAGCGTGAAGCGGTTGACGAACGTGATCATGGCCCCTCCAGAAACGGTGTCAGCTCCCCAAAACCATGCACACCGCGTCTTGAGACGTGCTCAAGGAACGCCCGCCAGGCTCAGCACCATGCGCATCATCGATCTGTCTTCCCACATTGACGCATCCGCGTACGAAGCGGACCCGGTGACGCACGAGGTGCTCACGGCCGCCCAGGGTGCCGAACACATGGCCGAGCAGCTCAAGGCACGGCTGGGCATCGAGTTCGACGTGTCCGTGCTGCGGGACTCGGAGTTCCTCACGCTGGACCGGATCAGCCTCACCTCCCACACCGGCACGCACGTGGACGCCCCGAGCCACTACGGCTCCAAGACCACGTACGGCAACGGGATCCCGCGCCACATCGACGAGATGCCGCTGGAGTGGTTCCACAACCCCGGCGTGAAGCTCGACGTGCGCGGCCACGGCACCGGCGCCATCGGCCCGGACGTCCTCGAAAAGGAGTTCGCCCGCATCGGCTACACGCCGAAGCCCATGGACGTCGTCATTCTCGACACCGGCGCCGCCGAGCACGCGGGCACCCAGACGTACTTCACCGACTACACCGGCCTCGACGGCCCGGCGACGAACCTGTTGCTGGACCTCGGAGTCAAGGTGATCGGCACTGACGCGTTCAGCCTCGACGCGCCGTTCCCCGACATCGTCAAGCGGTACCTCACGACCAAGGACGAGAGCGTGCTGTGGCCCGCGCACTTCGCCGGCCGCGACCGCGAGTACTGCCAGATCGAACGCCTCAGCAACCTGGACGCGTTGCCGGACTTCGGTTTCACCGTCGTCGCGTTCCCCGTGAAGATCAAGGGCGCCGGCGCCGGGTGGACCAGGGCCGTCGCCCTCCTCGACGACTAGCTCTCAAGTGAGAGCTGAATCACCAAACCTACCGTGAAAGCCATGGACAACAACGAAATATCGCCACCGGAGAACGAAGACCACATCGTCCGCGGCATCGACTAGAAGCCGCCAAAGGGCCGCCCTCCAAAAAGAGGGCGGCCCTTTTATACGTCCTAGACCAGCCGAGCCCGAGCCGCCTCAACGGAATCGGATGCGTCCAGCAACGGCAGCACCTGCGAAGCGCCGTGCCGCACGGCCTTCGTGCGACGCGCGAACGACGTCAGCGTCTGGCCCGGCCCCGCCTCCACCAGCAGCACGTCGTACATCGCCAGCAGGTCGTTCAACGCCGGTCCGAAGTAGACGGCGTCGGTCAGCTGACGAGTCCAGAACCGCGGCGACAGCGCGTCCTCCGGGGTCATCAACGTGCCCGTGTAACCGGAGTAGACGGGCATCCGAGGGGCAGAGGGCGAGACGTTCCACGCCGCCAGCGCCTCGTCCACGGCGGGCTGCATCGCCGGGCTGTGGAACGGCGTGGTCGCGGGCACGGTCACCACGACGAACTCGTCCGCCTCCAACCGCGCGCGAACCGCAGCCAGCGGTTCGTCCGGCCCCGCCAACATGGTCTGCCGGGCGGAGTTCACCGCCGCGATCGCCACATCGCCTTCCAGGTACGGCATCAGCTCCGCCTCGGACGCCGCCACCGCCAGCATCCCTCCGGACGGGATCGACACTGCCGACACCACCCGGTCCCGCACCAGCGAAACGGCTTCCTCCAACGAGAAGACGCCTGCCAGCGTCGCCGCGACGACCTCACCGGCGGAGTGCCCGATCAACGCGACGGGCTTCACGCCCCACGACAGAACCATGCGTCCCAACGCGTAGTCGACCGCGAACAACAACGGCTGCGCGCGGGACACGTGGTCGACGTCGGCTCCGGACAACCAGTCGTCACAGGCGACCGAGCCGATTTCGCCGAACAGCTCGAACACCTCGTCGATCACCGAGGTGAACACGGCGTCCGTGCCGTACAGGGACGCCGCCATCCGCGGGTACTGCGACCCCTGCCCGGGAAACATCAGTGCTACGTCCACAAGAAGCCTCCATAAAGCGACAGGGGCCGCGAGGAAGACCTCACGACCCCTGTGCGGGTGACATCACCTGTACTCGCGAACCACCATGGCGGAGTTGAAGCCGCCCTTGCCGCGCCCGAGCACCAGAGCGGCCTTGACCTTGCCGTGCCGCGCCTCGTTCATCACGAGGTCGATCTCGTACTCCGGCACGGGGTTCTCGACGTTGACGGTCGGCGGGATCGCGCTCCAGTAGATGGAGAGGATCGCCGACGCCACGTCCAGGGACCCGCCACCGGCGAACAGGCGGCCCGTCATGGTCTTCGGGGCCGTCACCGGCACGCCGAACGGCCCGAAGATGCCCTTGATCGCCTCGGCCTCCGCCTTGTCGAGCTCGGGAATCCCCGCCGCGTCGGCGAACACGACGTCGATCTCCGAGGCGTCCATGCCGGCGTCGCGCAACGCCAGCTCGGCCGCCCGCTTCAGGCCCGGCTCCCGCGAGGGCATCCGCGAGTCGAACGTCGAGGCGTACCCGACGATCTCGCCGTAGACGCGGGTGCCGGGACGCTCGGCCGCCGACTCCGGCGTCTCCAGCACCATGATCGCGCCGCCCTCACCGCAGACGTACCCGGAGGCGTCGCGGTCGAACGGCAGGTAGGCGCGACGCGGGTTGTTGTTGCGGGACAACGAACCCGACGCCTGGTGCGCCACCCACGCCCACGGGCACAGCGACGAGTCCATGCCGCCGGTCAGCGCGAGCTTGACGCCCTTGCGCAGCTGACGGCGGGCGTGCCCGATGGAGTCGATGCCACCGGCCTGCTCGGACACCACCACCGCACCCGGACCGCGCGTGCCGTGGCGGATCGAGATCTGGCCGGTGTTGACCGCGTAGAACCACGCGAACGACTGGTACGCCGAGACGTACTCGGGGCCCTGGTGCCACAGCTTCTGCAGCTCCCGCTGGCCGAACTCGTACCCGCCCGCCGTCGCCGCGGTGATCACCGCGATGTCGGTGTCCGGGATGTCGTTCGGCTGCACACCCGCGCCGCGCAACGCCCAGTCCGTGCCCACCAGCGTCAACCGCGTCATGTGGTCCGTCTGCGGCAGCAGCCGGCCCTGCAGGTGCCGGCCTGCCTCGAAGCCCGGCACCTCACCGGCGATCTTCGCCCAGTAGTTGGCACTGTCGAACCGGGTGATCGGCTTGATCGCCGCCTCACCGTGCAGGGTCGCCCGCCAGTACGCGGTCGGCCCCAGCCCGTTCGGCGACGCGATGCCGATTCCCGTCACCACCGCCCGAGTCACCGGCCTGCCCCTTCCACCTTCTTGAGCACCATGGCGCTCTGGAATCCACCGAAACCACTGCCCACGGTCAGCACCGTGTTCACCTTCGCCTCGCGCGCGACCAGCGGCACGTAGTCCAGGTCGCACTCGGGGTCCGGCTCGTGCAGGTTCGCCGTCGGCGGGATGAGGCCCTCCTCGAACGCCAGCAGCGAGCCGACGATCTCGAGCGACCCGATCGCGCCGAGCGAGTGCCCGATCATGGACTTGAAGCCCGACACCGGCGTCTTGTAGGCGTGCGCGCCCAACGAACGCTTGAACGCCGCCGTCTCGTGCAGGTCGTTCTGCTTGGTGCCCGACCCGTGCGCGTTGATGTAGCCGACGTCCGTGGCGTCCGAACGCGCCTGCTTCAACGCGATGTTGATGGCGTCCGACATCTCGATGCCCTCGGGGTGCAGGCCCGTCATGTGGTAGGCGTTGCACCGCGAGGCGAAGCCGGCGACCTCACCGTAGATGTGCGCACCGCGGGCGCGGGCGTGCTCCAGCTCCTCGAGCACGATGATCGCGCACCCCTCGCCGAGGACCAGACCGTCGCGGGTCTTGTCGAACGGGCGGCAGGCCGTCGTCGGATCGTCGTTGCGGGTGCTGGACGCGCGGATGACGTCGAAGCACACCACGGTGATCGGGGAGAGCGGGGCCTCGGTGCCGCCGGTGACGACGACGTCCGCGCTGCCCTCCATGATCAGCTCGGCGGCGTAGCCCACCGAGTCGAGACCGGAGGTGCAGCCCGTGGAGACCACGGAGACCGGGCCTTCCGCGCCGACCGTCCACGCCAGCTCCGTCGCCATCGAGGACGGCGTGAAGTAGTCGTAGAGGTGCGGGACGGCGTAGGACTGGTCGACCTCCCAGTACTTGCCCCGGTCGGAGCCGACGATGAACTCGCGCTCCAGCGAGGTCGTGCAGCCGACCGCGGTGCCCAGCGAGACACCGATGCGGCCGGGGTCGAGCTGGTCGAACTCGATGCCCGAGTCGGCCAGAGCCTCACGACCGGCCACGACGGCGAACTGCGCCGCGCGGTCGAGCCGCCGGATCTCCTGCGGCGTCAGGCCTTCGCGCACTGGGTCGAAGTCCGCTTCACCAGCCATGCGCGAACGGTACGGAGACGCGTCGAAGTGCGTGATGATGCGAGTCGCCGTACGCCCTTCGGACAGCAGTTTCCAATACGCCTTCGTTCCGATGCCACCAGGTGCGACCACGCCCACCCCGGTGATGACGGCGCGACGACTCATCGGACACCTCCAATCGCCTTCTGTGCGGACACGGTCTGCTCCAATCTCGGACAGGGCACGGGAGCGACACCTGTTTCTGCCGGTTGAACCGATGGTGAAACGGCCCGATCGAGGCCACCTCGAACGACGGCGTAGAACCCCTGTACGAGTCCAGCCCCCGCATCCGCGGCGAACAACTGCTTCGCCGAGGAGCCGTCGTGACAACCAAAACCAAGAGGCACACCGGTTTCCGCAACCACCTCGACGATCTCGCCGATCTGGTCGGGCCACAGCCCGCCCGCTGTGTCGTGCAGCAACACGGTTTCCGCCCCCGCCTCCGCGACCGTCAGCACGACCTCCAAAGCGTGTTCGGGGTCGACCAGCCAGCCGTCGAAGAAGTCCCGCGCCTCGACGATCACTCGCCGTCCGGCGCGCACGAGTTGACGCACGGCCTCCCGGACCACCGGGATGCCGTGCCCTTGAACAACCAACGTCACCGCTGAGGTCTCCGCGGCGAGCAGTGAGGTGAGGTCCTCGGCACCGCCGGACGCGACGAGGGTGGCGGCGCGCAACCGGAGTTCCAGAGCGGCACGGTGGTAGAACCACCGGCCTGGCCGGCCTCCGTCGACGAACGCGACGCCGAGCGCGTCGAGGCGCCGCGCCGCGACCAGTCTGTCCGAAATGGACAGGCTGGTGCGGCGCAGCGAGATGTCGTACAGCTTCATCAAAACCCCGACAGCAGTACGCGGGAGGCCTCGATCTCGTAAGCACAGGGCGCCACCTCGGAGGGACATCCCTTGCGCTGGTGCTCGACCGCGGCCTTCTCCAGGTACATGGAGACCACGTACAGCCCGTTGCGACCCGCGGCACGGGCCGCGGCGGTCAGCAGGTCCACGCCGGCCAACGCCATCGCCCATCACCCCCCGGACCATCAGCCGTTCTCGGCGAACTCCTTGGCGTGCCGCAACGTCGTGAGGCTGTTCGTGCCCAACGCGTGGCGGATCAGTTCCCTGGCGCGCTCGATCGTCCCGTCCGGGCCGAGCACCTCGGTGACGACCTCGGGACGGATGACGACGGTGTGGTGCGAGGTCGCCTCGACGCCCGCCTCGATGCCGTCACCGATGTCCCGCAACGTCCACCGGCCGACGTGCGCCGCCATGATCGGCGGCGTCCTGGTCTGCTTGTAGACGATCGTGTCGTGCGGAGTGCAGACCCGCACCGAGTGCGTCGTGTGGATCGAGCCGTCCGGGCTGCGCGTGTCCATCTCCATGGACTGCACCCCCGTCACGGCCTCGGTGAGGTCGAGCCGGGCGACGTGCGGCAGCCGCTGCGGCCACAGGTCCGACCGGTACAGGAACTCGTACACGTCCTTGCGGGTCGCGTGGATCGTGATGCTGTCGGAGAACGACAGCACGTACTTGTCGTAGTCGTCGCCGAGCTCGGCGGCGCGCTTGAGCGCCGCGAGCTCGGCGTCGCTGTTGTTGTTCACGGCCTTCAGGACCAGCTCGACCGCTTCCGGCTGCGCGGTGGTGAAGTGGTGCAGGAGGTCGACGCGCGTCGCCGAGTCGGCGATCGGCACGATCCGCCACTCCCCTCCCATCGACTTCACCGGCGCCGCCGAACGCTCCTGCTCGAACTTGACGTGCAGGTTCGCCGAGTCCAGCTCACGGCGAGACGTCCACGTGCGCACGTCACCGTTGGCGAAGGCGTGCAGCCGCAGCCGCTCGGTCGACCCGTCGGTCTCGAACACCTCGGCGTGCACCGTGGGCCCGAAGGTGTACGGCCAGCGCGTCACGTCCGCGATCAGGTCGTACACCACCTTGGCGGGGGCACCGATCATGACCGTGTGCGTGGTGGTGTGCGTCATGTCCCCGTGTCTCCGTTCTCGGCTCGCCGGCGGTCAGGCCGCGAGGTCTCCGTTGACCTTGGCCAGCAGTTCGCGCGGGGTCTCGATGTCCGCGAGCTCGTCGTCGCCGACACCGACGCCGTACCGGCGCTTGATCAGCGCCACCGTCTCCAGCAGGGCCAGCGAGTCGAAGCCCAGCTCGAGGAACGGAGTGTCGAGAATGTCCTGGCCGGCCTTGAACGAGTCGTCCTCGCCGGCGGCCTCGTTGAGAATCTCCTTGAGACCCTCGATGGTCAGTGCGCTCACGGCTTCTTCCTTTCCTCACCTGGGCGTTTCCGCTCGCCCACACAGCGAGGTTGCCAGGGCGCACTGGTAGTCCAGTGGAGGTTTCCTCGAACGAAGTCGTTGGGGCACAACGAAAAACGGCCCCGCACCACAGTGTGGCGGGGGCCGCTGGAGTCTGGATCAGGCCAGAAGTCCTTGCAGTTGACGGGCTTCCGCGCGGTCGAGCCGCGGATCCGACGTGACGATCGCGTGCTGCAGCTGCTGCAGGCGTGCCGACGGCTCGACGCCGAGCTCGTCGACGAGCGTGCGCCGCAACGCCCTGAACGCGTCCAGCGCCTGCCACTGCCGTCCCGCACGGAACAACGAGATCATGTACTGCGCACACAGGTGCTCGTTCATCGGGTGCTGCACGGTCAGCACGGCGAGCTCGCTCAGCAACGCCTTGTGCTTGCCCAGCCGCATGTCCGCCTCGATGCGCGTCTCCAGCACGCCGAGCCGTGCCTCCTCCAGGCGCACCACCTCGACGCCCAGCGGCATGCCGGGACGGACGTCCACGACCGCGGGCCCGCGCCACATCTCGAGCGCCGACCGCAGCAGCCGGGACGCGGCCGCGAAGTCGTCGGCGTCGTAGGCGTTCTGGCCGGCACGGGCGAGGCGCTCGAACTCGTGCACGTCGACGGCCTCCTCCGGCACGTCGAGCAGGTAGCCGCCGTACCGGGTGACGAGCACCTCCTTGGCGCCGTTCTCGGACGTGGCCAGCGCGTCGCCGATCAACCGGCGCAGCTGCAGGATGTAGGTCTGCAACGTGGTGCGCGCGCTGCGCGGCGGGCGGTCGTCCCACAGCTCCTCGACCAGGGTCGGCACGGACACCACCGAGCCGGAGTGCAGGGCGAGCAGCGCCAGGATCTGCCTCGGCTTGGCCGCTGTCGGCGTCACCGAGCGACCGTTCACCTTGGCCTCGACCGGCCCCAGGACCTTGATCTGCATCGCCGTCCCTCCTTCTGCTCGAACCATTGGATCAGTGTGATCCGCCGGTCGGGAGGGCGTTAGTGCGTCAGCCATCGATGTCAGGTGAGTTCTCCCCGGTGCGGGTATGAGAACTTCATACCGGGGCGCATTAGCCGGTAACTACCGGTCCATTACCGCTGGTCGGCACGATTACCCACGTCAATCGAACCGCAAACATCGGAGATGCGCATGTACCCCACCGTCACCGTGGAGCACCTTGCTTCGGTCGCCGCCGACGACTCCGACGACATGAAGATCTACGAGTTCGACCGTGAAGCCACGATGGACTGGACGACGTGGATCGTCCCCAGCTGCGGCTGGACCTCGCCCGGTGACCGCTTCAAGGTCCAAGAAGAGGTCCTCGCGGCATGAGACACGACCTGGGCGAGCAACGCATCGGGTTCAAACGGCACCTCCGGCCGCAGATCGTGCGAGGTGAGGCCGTCTACCTGTTCGGGGAGTCCGGGGTCACGGCGATCGCGGGCAGCCACGTCGAGTCGCTGGCGCCGTTGCTCGACGGCACCCGCGACCTGGCCGCACTGCTGCGCGACGCCCCCACCGGCCTGACCGCCGACAAGGTGCGGAGCATGCTCACCAGGCTCGCCGCGGCGGGGCTGATCGGCAGCCGAGGCGCGGAGGACTGCTCGCCCGCGGCGGAGGCCTCGCTCGCGTACTGGGACGCGGCGGGGGTCGACCCGTCGGACGCGGTGGCGGCGACAACGGCGTCGCTCGTCTCCGTGGTCGCGATCGGTGGCATCGATCGCGACGCGCTCGTGGAAGCCCTGCACCGCAACGGACTGACGGTCACCTCGGGGAGTGGTGACCTCACGGTCGTGGCGTGCGCGGACTACCTGGCGCCCGAGCTCCGCGACATCGACGCGGACCACCGGGCGGCCGGCACCCCGTGGTTGCTGGTCAAGCCGGTCGGCGCGCAGGTGTGCGTGGGCCCGTTCTTCACCCCCGGCGACGGCCCCTGCTGGCGGTGCCTCGCCACCCGGCTCTCCGCGAACCGCAAGGCGGAGGCCCACGTGCGGGCGCGGTGCGGACAACGTGGTCCCGCGCCGCGCCCGGTGATCGGCCTGCCGTCGTTGCAGGCGACGGCGCTCGACATCGCGTCGGTCGAGGCGACGAAGTGGCTCGCCGGAATCCGGCACGAGGCGCAACGGTCGATCTGGAACTACGACAGCCTGACCATGAAGGTCACGCAGCACGAGGTGCGGCACCGCCCACAGTGCTCCGGCTGCGGAGACCCGGGAGTCGTGGCGCGCAGGGCGTTCGAGCCCGTCGAGCTCACGAGCCGGGTGAAGCGGTCCTGCGAGGGCGGCGGCCACCGGTCGTCGTCCCCTCAGGAGGTGCTCGACACGTACCGGCACCTCATCGGGCCTGTCACCGGTGTGGTGAGGGAGATCCGCCGCAACGAGTGCGGGCCCGCGTTCTTCAACTCGTTCATGTCCGGCTCGAACGTCGCCGCCGCGGGCGAGGGCGTCGAAGGGCTCCGCTCGTCGCTGCGGGCCGACACCGGAGGCAAGGGCGTGACGCCGCTCGACGCCCAGGTCGGCGCGCTCTGCGAGGCCGTGGAACGACGCAGCGGCACGTGGTTCGGCGAAGAGGCCAGGGTGAGCGCCAGCTACGCCTCGCTCGGCGACGTCGCGATCCACCCCGGCACCGTGCAGCAGTACCACCCGCGCCAGTTCGCCGGGCGCGAGGCGTGGAACGCGGCCCACTCGGCGTTCCAGCACGTCACCACCCCGTTCGACGAGAACGAGGTGATGGACTGGAGCCCGCTGTGGTCGCTCACCGAACGACGCCACAAGTTCCTGCCGACCGGCATGCTCTACTTCGGCGCCCCCTGCCCGCCGAGCGTCACGTCGGACTCGAACGGCTGCGCCGCCGGCAGCAGCCTGGAAGACGCGCTGCTGCAAGGACTTCTGGAGCTGATCGAACGCGACTCGGTCGCCATCTGGTGGTACAACCGCACACCGGTGCCGGGTGTGGACCTCGACTCGTTCCACGACGCGTGGATCGACGAGTGCCGCGAGGTGCACGCGGGCCTCGGCCGCGAGCTGTGGCTGCTCGACGTGACCGCCGACCTCGGCGTGCCGGTGATGGTGGCCCTTTCCCGTCGCACCAACGGACCTCGTGACGACATCATGCTGGGCTGCGGTGCGCACCTGGACCCGCGGATCGCCGCACGCAGGGCGCTCACCGAGCTGAACCAGTGCATGCCGATGGTCTGCGGGCAGGTCCGGTTGGACGCTCTCGACGTCGACACGCGGAACTGGTTCGAGCACACCCGCCTCGACGAGCAGCCGTGGCTGGTCCCCGACCCCGCCGAGCCGTCGCGCAACGTGTTCCACCACGGCTACCGGCACCGGCGCGACCTCTCCGACGACATCCGCGCGATCCAGAACGCGCTGGAGGCCCGCGGGCTGGAGCTGCTGGTGCTCGACCAGACCAGGCCCGACATCGGTCTTCCCGTGGTCCGCGTGGTCGTGCCGGGACTGCGGCACTTCTGGTCGAGGTTCGCTCAAGGGCGCCTCTACGACGTCCCGGTACAACTGGGGCGCCTGGACCGGCCCCGCCGGTACGAGGAGCTCAACCCGATCCCGTTGTTCATGTGACCCCACCTGCCCGGAGCGGAGGCGCCGTGGTGCCCACCCAGTCGCACATCCCCACGGGACGCCCGCTGTGGTCGTTGCTCGAGGACGCCTTCATCGACGAGGGCGCCGAGCACCTGACCGTGCACGGCAGGTGGGGCGCGATCAAGCTCTCCGACCCGAGCCCGATCGTGCGGGAGGCGTTGCACCGCATGAGCCTCGGCCCGGTCGCGCTCGAGAACATCTCCGCGCTGCACGAGAACTTCGTGCGCTGGAAGACCGGCAGCGGGCCGTGCCTCGTCTGGCGCAGGCTCAAGAACACGCTCGACCAGCTGGGCGGCTGCGTCGTGCCGTCGCTCGGCCTCGACGACGGCGCCGGGCCGATCCTGTCGGTCGTGGCGGTGACCGGTGACGCCGTGTTCACGTTGCCGCACGTCGAGGACGACGAGATCGTCTCCATGCGGCCGGGCGCCGAGATCGAGCGGTTGAACGGCGACCAGGCGCTGACGTGCCCTGGCCGGCAGTACCAGGCGATCCTGCACAGCGCGCCCGCGACGGAGATCGCCAAGATGTTGCTCGACGGCGAGGCCACCATCGCGCAGATCGCGGAGTCGTTGCAGGTCAGCAGCACGCTGGTCGCGGACGTCGTCGCGTATCTCGCCGGTGCGCAGCTCGTCGTCGCGAGGTGTTGAGACGTCGTCATGTTGCTCCGAACGAGGATCGCAAAACACGAGACTTCCCAGGAAGCGCCCGTATCATGGCCGCGTCCCGACCCTCGCGTGGGAGCTGCTGCTGTGACACTGCGACAGGAACGCTCATCCGTGTCCCGTCGCTTGGCGTACATCGTCATCACCGTGGTGTTCGCCAACTACCTCGGCAACGCCTTGATCTTCGTCCTGCAGGCCGGCGCGACGCCCGCGCGGATCGTGGGCGCGCTGGCCTGTCTGCTCTCGATCGGGTTCCTGCAGCTGCGGGTGTTCTCCCGGCCGAGCGCGAACTTGAGGTCCGGCAAGGCGTATCTGGCGCTGGGCGCGATGGCGTTGCTGGTGTTCGCGCCGGTGCCGTTCTTCGGCTACGCGTGGGGCGGCATGCCCGGTTTCCTCGCGGGCAGCGCACTGCTGGTGCTGCCCGGCCGCGTGCGGTGGTTCGTGTTCGTCGGGGTGGCGGTGGCCAACGCCGCGACCAAGTTCACTCCCGGCATCTCGCTCGGCGTGCTGGCCTACTCCACGGCGGCGACTCTGGTCGCGGGCCTGGTCGTCTACGGCCTGTCGCGGCTGCCGTCGCAGGTCTACCAGCTGGAGACCGCCCGGTCGGAGCTCGCCGACCTAGCGGTGTCGCAGGAGCGGTTGCGGTTCGCTCGCGACGTGCACGACCTGCTCGGGTTCAGCCTGTCCGCGATCACGCTCAAGGTGGAGCTCGCCCGCAAGCTGATCGGCGACCACACCGACCGCGCCGTGCGCGAGCTGACGGAGATCCTCGGCATCGCGCGTGACGCGTTGACGGACGTTCGTGCGGTCGCGTCGAGCTATCGCGAGCTGTCGCTGACCGACGAGATCAACTCGGCGCGGTCGGTGCTCACCGCGGCGGGCGTGGAGGCGACGATCGAGGCGGACCACGCCGAACTCTCGCCGCGCTCCCGGACCGTCCTGGCGACCGTGCTGCGCGAGGGCGTGACGAACCTGCTGCGGCACAGCAACGCCACCCGCTGCTCGATCACCGTCAACGGCAAGGGCAGGACGGTGTCGATCGACATCGTCAACGACGGCAGCCCAGCCGAGGTGAGCGCGGACCACGGCAGCGGCCTGACGAACCTCGCCACGCGCACCAGCGCCATCGGCGGATCGCTGCTCGCGAAGGCGTCCCCGGACGGCACCTACCAGCTGCGCGCCGAAGTGCCGGCCGATCCGGCACCCGAGCAGCCCGCCAGCCGTCCCCGCCTGATCGGCCCGTCGATCCCGACGCGGTTCGCGCAGGTGCTGCTGACCGCGGTGGTGATCGGGTACGGCGTGATGGCGACGGCGCTCGCCACGTACAGCGTCCCGATCGGATCAGCCGCGTTCGCCTCCTCAGCCGTGAGCAGCGCTCTGATCGCCCTGCTGGTGCTGGGTGTCGTGAGCCACCCGCGGGTGCGGACGAACCCCGCGCTCGGCTACGCGGCACTGGCAGGACTGGCCGTCTGCGTCTACGTGCCGCAGTTCGTGTTCCACAACCCCAACCTCGGCGGCGTGCCGGGCTTCCTCGCCGGTTCCGCGGCGCTGATCCTGCCGCGGTGGTTCGGGTGGGCGGGGTTCGTGGCCGTCGTCGCAGGGCAGGGCATCATCCAGGCGGCGTTCGGCTTTCCCACGAACGACATCGCGTACGGCGTGATGGCCACGATGAACCACGGCCTGGTGCTCTACGCGTTGACGCGACTGAGGTCGATGGTCATCGAGCTGCACGAGGCGCGGGAGGAGCTGGCGACAGCGGCGGTGACGCAGGAACGGCTGCGGTTCGCGCGCGACCTGCACGACCTGCTCGGCTACAGCCTGTCCGCGATCACGCTGAAGAGCGAGCTCACCCACCGGCTGGTCACGACCGACCCCGAACGCGCACGTCAGGAGCTCACCGAGGTCCTCGACATCTCCCGGCAGGCGCTCGCGGACGTGCGGTCGGTGGCGTCGAGCTACCGCGAACTGTCGCTGAACGAGGAGACCCAGTCCGCGCAGGCGTTGCTGTCCGCAGCCGACATCGACGTGACTATGCGGATCGACGAGTGCACCGAGCTGCCCACCGACGTGCGGGTGACGCTCGCCACGGTGCTGCGGGAGGGCGTGACGAACCTGCTGCGGCACAGCAAGGCGGAACGCTGCGAGATCGTGCTGTGCAGCTCACCGCAGCTGGTGACGATGGACATCATCAACGACGGCGTGCCCTCGTCGGACCGGGACTCGCGCAGCGGCAGCGGCATCGGGAACCTGACCACCCGCGTGTGCGCGCTCGGGGGCAGCCTCGACGCCGGGCCGACGTCGGAGCGGACGTTCCGGCTGCACGCGGAGATCCCGCTCTAGCAATTTCTTTGGCGCGAAAAGCACGTTCGGGCCATCTATCGGCCCGAACGTGCTTTTCGCGCCAGCTAGATCCAGCCGGCTTCCTCGGCGATGCGGATCGCGTCGACCCGGTTGCGGCCGTTCAGCTTGGTGATGATCGTCGTCATGTAGTTGCGCACGGTCCCGGTCGACAGCGACAGCGCGACCGCGATCTCCGGTGCGTCCGACCCGGCCGCGGCCAGCCGCAGCACCTCCAGCTCGCGGTCCGTCAGCGGGCACTCGCCCCTGTCCCACGCGGCGAGCGCGAGCTGGGCGTCGACCACCCGTTTGCCCGCGGCCACGTCACGGATCGCGTCGGCGAGCTGGCCGGGTGGGGCGTCCTTGAGCAGGAAGCCGTCCACGCGGGCCGCCAGCGCCTTGCGCAGCGTGCCGGGCCTGCCGAGGGACGTGAGCATCAGCGTGCGGACCGACGGCAGCGTCTCCCGGATCTTCGCGGCCGCGGTGAGGCCGTCGAGGATCGGCAGGTCGATGTCGATCACCGCGACGTCCGGCATGAGCTGCCGCGCGGTGGGCACGATCTTGTCCCCCGAGCTCACCTCGGCAACGACCTCGATGTCCGGTTCGAGGTTGAGCAGCGCGATGAGGGCACCGCGCACCATGTGCATGTCCTCGGCCAGCAGAACCCTGATCATCGCTCCCCTCCGGCCGACACAATATCGCCCGGCGTTCAGGCCGCGCTCGACGCCGCGTCGAGGTGCACCGGCAACGGTGGTGGGGACCTGCCTTGCGAAAGGGATCCCGCCATGGAACGCAGCGTCAACGTCACCGTCGTCTACTACTCGTCCACCGGGACGATCCACCGCATCGCCACCGAGATCGCCGAGACGGCGGAGAAGGCGGGTGCCGAGGTCAGGCTCGTCAAGGCGGCCGAGCTCGCGCCGCGTGCCGCCGTGGAATCACGGCAGGCGTGGGCCGATCACCTCGCCGCGACCGAGGACGTTCCCCTCGCCTCGGTCGAGGACGTCCTGTGGGCCGACGCCGTGCTGTTCGGGACGCCCACCCGGTTCGGCAACATCTCCGCGCAGCTCAAGCAGTTCATCGACACGCTGGGGCCCGTTTGGTTCCAGGGCCGGCTGGTGCACAAGGTGTACAGCGCTTTCACGTCGGGCGGCAGCACGCACGGCGGCATGGAGACCACCCTGGTCTCGATCTACAACATGGTGTGCCACTTCGGCGGGATCATCGTGCCGCCGGGGCTCAACGAGAACCCGTACGGCACCTCCCACGTGCTCGGCTCGGACAACAAGCCCGTGGGCGAGGTCGCGTTGCAGTCCGCCCGTGTGCAGGCCGAACGGGTCGTGCGCGTCGCCCGTGCGCTGAAGGAGGTCTGAGTGCGCGTCGACGGCATCTACGTGCGGGGCAACGGGATCCGCCTGCCCGCCACGCTGAACGTGCAGGACGCCATCGACTCCGGTGAGTGCGAACCGAAGCTGGTGGCGCGCACGGACGTCACGAGCGTCGCGTACTCCCCCGACGAGTCGGCCGCCGAGATGGGCGTTCGCGCGGCCCAGCAGGCACTGGCGAGGGCGGGCAGCACCGGCGAGGACGTCGAGCTGATCCTGCACGCCACGACCTACCACCAGGGCCAGGACCTGTGGCCGGTCGGCAGCTACATCCAGCGCGAGACCGTCCGCAACGGCTGCCTGGCGCTGGAGATCAGGCAGATGTCCAACGGTGGCATGGCCGCGCTGGACCTCGCCGTGCGCTACCTGAGCCCTGGCAGGGACGCACTGCTGACCACAGCCGACCGGTTCTGCCTGCCCGGCATCGACAGGTGGCGCACCGATCCCGGAACCCCTTACGCGGACGGGGCGAGCGCTGTCGTGCTGTCGCGGCGTGGCGGGTACGCGCGTCTACTTTCCTTGGCCATCAACGCGGACTCGGACCTGGAGCCGTTGCACCGCGGTGACGAACCGATGGGGCTCGCGCCGTTCTCGCACCGCATGCCGGTGGACTTCGAGGCCGCGAAGCACGCGTTCGCCAAGAAGTTCGGGCTCTCCTTCGGCATCAACAGGGCCAACGCCGGTCAGGCGGCCGCGGTCGAGGAAGCGCTGGCCGACGCGGACATGAAACTCGGCGACGCCGACTGGGTGGTGCTGCCGCACTTCGGCAGGCGCCGTCTGGACGTGAACTACCTGCGGCCCTACGACATCGACCCAGCACGGACGACGTGGGAGTGGAGCCGCACGGTCGGGCACCTCGGCGCGGGCGACCAGTTCGCCGGACTCGGCCACCTCGTCGACACCGGCAAGGCCCGTCCGGGGCAGCGGGTTGTGCTGTTCGGCGTCGGCGCGGGTTACAGCTGGGGCTGCGCGGTCGTGGAGATCGACGCGAAGCCGTCCTGGGCGGCCTGAGCGCGGTTCAAGCGGGATCCCAGAGGGTTTTGGCTGGATGTAGGCGACACCCGGTGGCTTTTCGAAAGGAACTCAGACCATGTCCGACCAGCCGTTTGAAGGCCAGCGAGTCGTCGTCACCGGTGGTGGCACCGGAATCGGCAAGCACGCGGCCGTCGAGTTCGCGAAGCTGGGCGCCGCGAGTGTGATCATCACCGGCCGCCGCAAGGAGCGGCTGGACGAGGTCGCCGAGCTGCACCCGAACATCGTCCCGGTCGCCGCGGACGTCACCACGGCCGAGGGCGCGCAGGCCGTCGCCGACGCCGTGGAGACCAACGGCGCCAAGCTGGACGTGCTCGTGCACAACGCCGGGATCTTCCGCAACACGCTCGCCGAGTACTTCGACGAGAAGGCCAGCAACGAGCTGCTCAACATCAACCTGCTCGGCCCGGTCCGCCTCACCGGCGCGCTGTACCAGTACCTTTCCAAGCCGGGTGGCAACATCGTCTTCGTCTCGTCGGTCGCGGGCCACAACCCCGAGCCCGGTGCCGCCCTGTACGCGGCCAGCAAGGCCGGCATGCACAGCCTCACGCTGACGTGGGCCCGTGAGCTCGCGCCGCTCGGCATCCGGGTCAACGCCGTCGCCCCGGCCGGCGTGCGCACCGAGGTCTATGCGGCCAACGGCCTCAACGAACAGGAGACCGACGCGATCTTCGCGACGCTGGCGGACATCATGCCGCTGGGCCGCACCGGCACGGTCGAGGACATCACGCCGTGGATCACGCTGCTCGCGAGCCCCGCCAGCTCCTGGGTCACCGGCCAGATCATCACGATCGACGGCGGCCAGGACCTCACCGCGGGCACCGACCACCTGTTCATGTCGTGGTTCCGCTCCCGCCTCGAAGGCGACGCGGCCTGATCCGCACACCTCACCAGAGCGGTCGTCACCGGTAACCTCCGGTGACGGCCGCATTCACGCGTTTGACCCGAAAGGCCACCACCGTGCTCGACCGCCGCGCGATCAACCGGGCAACTCTCGCGCGCCAACTCCTGCTGCGACGCCACGACATGAGCGTGCTCGAAGCCACCGAGCAGCTCGTCGGGTTGCAGGCGCAGCTGCCGTTCCCGCCCTACATCGGCTTGCAGGCGCGGTTGGAGAGCTTCGACCGCGACGAGCTGTCGAAGCTCATCCTGGACCGGCAGATCGTGCGGTCGTCGCTCATGCGCTACACCATGCACCTCGTGACCACGCCGGACCTGTTGTGGTTGCGGCCGTTGCTCCAGCCGGTGCTGGACCGCGCGCAGAAGGGTTTCTTCGGCCGCGAGACCCAGGGCATGGACCTCGGCGAGATCGCCGCGCACGGCCGCAAGCTGCTGAACGGCAAGGCGCTCACCCAGGTCCAGCTGCGTGAGGCGATGAGCGACAGGTTCCCCGGCCGCGATCCGTTGTCGCTGGCCTATTCCGTGCAGTACCTCGTGCCTCTGGTGCACGTGCCGCCGTGGGGCAAGGGCGGTTCGGTGCCGTCGACGCTCGCGGAACCGTTCCTCGACGGGAAGTTCGCCGCCCAGGCCGATCCTCAACGGCTGGTGCGCAGGTACCTCGCCGCGTTCGGTCCCGCGACCGTCAAGGACCTCCAGGCGTTCAGCGGGCTCACGTTCATGGCCAAGGTGTTCAAGGAGATGGGCGACGAGCTGGAGGTCCTCACCACGGACACCGGCCAGGAGCTCTACGACCTGCCGGGCGCGCCGCGGCCGGACGGCGACACGCCGGCGCCCGTGAGGTTCCTGCCCGAGTACGACAACCTGATGGTGTCGCACTTCGACCGCAGTCGCGTGATGGACGACGACATCCGCAAGAGGGTCTGCGTGGGCGCGGGCATCGCGGCGACGCTGCTGGTCGACGGGTTCGTGCGCGGGATCTGGAAGCTCAAGGAGCAGAAGAAGACCGCGACGCTGACGCTCACCCTGTTCAAGCCGTTGTCCAAAAAGGATCTGAAGACGGTCGAGAAGGAAGCTGACGGGGTGCTGCGGTTCGCCGCCCCGGACGCGACGACGCGGGAGCTCGTGGTCGAGTGAAGCTCAGCGCACGGGAGCTCAACCGGGCACTGCTGGCCCGGCAGTTCCTCCTGGAACGCACCGAGAAGACCCCTCTGCAGGTCGTGGAACACCTGGTGGGCATGCAGTCCCAGGTTCCACTGTCGCCTCATGTGGGCCTGTGGTCGCGTGTCAGCGGTTTTCAGCCCGCCGACCTCTCTCAGACCCTGGAGAGCCGCGAAACGGTCCGCATCGTGCTGATGAGGGGCACCATCCACCTGGTGAGCGCCCGCGACGCGCTGCTGTTGCGGCCGTTGATGAAACCGGTGCTGGACCGCACGAACTTCACCGGCCACAACGGGAAGCAGATCGAGGGCATCGACGTCGACGAGCTCGCTCAACGCGGTCGGGAACTGCTCGAAGAAGAGCCGCGCACCCGCGAGGATCTCGGCAGGTTGCTCAAAGAACGCTGGCCGGGCCACCAGGCGACCGCGCTGGCCTATGCGGTGCAACTGCTCGTACCGTTGGTGCAGATTCCGCCACGGGGCGTCTGGGGCGTTGCGCAGGGCCGTGGGGCGCACGCCACCCTGAACACCTGGCTGGGCGCCGAATCCCTGCCGGAACCGTCGATCACCGAGGTGGTTTCCCGTTACCTCAGGGCGTTCGGTCCGGCGAGCGTCCAGGACGTGCAGACCTGGTCAGGACTCACGAGGTTGTCCGAGGTGGTCGAACGGCTGCCGCTGCGCAGGTTCAGCGACGAGAACGGCCGCACGCTCTTCGACCACGAGGACGCGCCGAGGCCGGACGAGGACCTCCCTGCGCTGCCCCGGTTCTTGCCCGAGTTCGACAACATCGCTCTGTCGCACGCCAACCGCACGAGGATCATCTCCCCCGGCTTCAACGGTTCTTCGACGCGTGGCAGCTTCACCGTGGACGGGTTCATCAGCGGCACTTGGAAGATGGAGAAGAACACCCTGCTCGTCGCGCCCTACCAGCGGCTGCTCAAGCGCGACGGCGCCGACGTCGAGGCCGAGGGCCGCCGGCTGCTCGAGTTCGCCGCACCGGGCGCCGACCACACCGTGGTGTTCGAGCAAACCTAGAGCACGCTGCGGTTTTCTGACCGGTATGACGACGATCGCGCTGCCGGACGGATTCCGGCCAGAGTCGATGACGATCGGGCCCGGTCCGTTCGCGTACTTCGGTTCGCTGGCCGACGGGTCCATCTACCGCGCGGACCTGATCACCGGCGAGGGCAAGGTGATCCACCCCGGCCCCGGCACCGCGTCGGCCGGGGTGAAGATCGACCGCAGGGGCCGCCTGTTCATCGCGGGCGGTTTCGCCGGCGACGCCCACGTGATCCACGCGGCCTCCGGCGCCACGCTGGCGTCCTACCCGCTCGCGGGCCTGGTCAACGACTTCGCCCTCACCCCCACCGCCGCGTGGGCCACCGACTCGGTCATCCCGGTGCTGTGGAAGCTGCCGCTGGGCGGCAACGGCGAGCTGCCGGAGCCTGAGCAGGTCGAACGGGTCGAGCTCAGCGGAGACATCGAGTACCTCGAGGAGGGCTTCAACGCCAACGGGATCTGCCGCACCCCGGACGGCACGGCGTTGCTCGTCAACCAGTCCAACACCGGCGGACTGTTCCACGTGGACACCGCCACCGGCCGCGCCACGAGCGTCGACCTCGGCGGTGAGGACCTGATGGACTGCGACGGCATGGTGCTCGACGGCGACCTGCTGTACGTGGCGATGGGCGTGCGCAACGAGGTCGTGCTCGTGCGGCTCAACCACGAGGGCACGGTCGGCAAGGTGCTGCGGCGGGTGAGCGACCCGCGGTTCGACATCCCCAGCTCGTTGGCGCTGCACGACGACCTGCTGTACGTGATCAACGGTCGGTTCACGACGGAGGCCACGCCGGAGACGTCGTACACGTCGGTGGCGATTCCGCGGCCCAGGTAGCAAGAAGGCCCCCGCTGAAGTCAGCGGGGGCCTCTCTCGTTGCGCGGATCAGGCGGCGGACACGACCTCGTCGTACTCCAACCGCGGCGACCGCGGCCACCAGGCGTTCTCCCCCGGCTTGCCGATGTTCATCACCAGCAGCACCTTCTGCTTGCCGTCCGGGAAGAACTCGCGGTTCACGGCCTCGGCGTCGAACCCGATCATCGGCCCCGCGCACAGCCCGGCCGCGCGGATGCCGAGCAGGAAGTACGCGGCCTGCATCGTGCCGTTCTGGATCGCCGACGCCTCGCGGATCGCCGGGTCCGCGAACATGTCCTTGGCCTCGGGGAAGTGCGGGAACACGCGAGGCATCAGCTCGTGGAACTCGAGGTCCGCCGCCAGGATCGCGACCAGTGGCGCTTGGGCGACCTTGGCGCCGTTCGGTCCGTACATCGTCTTGACCAGGCGCTCGCGGGCGTCGTCGGAGCGAATCAGCACGATGCGCAGCGGCTGCTGGTTCATCGACGTCGGCGCGTACTTGACCAGGTCGTAGATGGCCTGCACGGTCTCGTCGGACACCGGTTCGGACGAGAACGTGTTGGCGGTGCGGGCTTCCCGGAACAGCAGGTCCTGGGCAGCGGCGTCCAGCTCAAGCGACATGGCGCGTCTCCTCGATCAGTACCGCGGAGATGCGCTCCGCGAGCATCATGGTGGGCAGGTTCGTGTTGGCGGCAGGCACTTCCGGCATGACCGACGCGTCGGCGACCCACAGTCCGTCGACGCCGAGCACCTGACCGTCCGGCGACACGACGGAACCCATCGCGCACGTGCCGACCGCGTGGTGGTAGGTGCCGGTGTTCGCGAAGATCCACCGGTCCAGCGCCTGGTCGTCGGACAGGTCGGCGGGCGGGCTGTTGAGCGGTGGGCCGTCGATCTCCTCCGCGAACGGCTTGGTGCCGATCAGGCGCAGCAGGTCGCGCACGCCGGACCTCATCAACGCTCTGTCCTCATAGGACCGCAGCAGGCCGAGGTCGATGTGCGGCGCGTCCGTCGGGTCGGCGGACCGCAGCCACACGCGGCCGCGTGAGGAGGGCTTGAGCAGCGCCACCGAGATGATCAGGTTGGCACCGGTCGTCTCGGCGGGCGACGGCGCGCCCGGCAGGAACTGCAACCCGGAGGAAGTCGTCGCAACGGCTTGGTACAGCGCCGGTCCGCGGCCCATCAGCTTCACGGTGACGAGCGGGTGGTCCTGCAACCCCTGTCCCACCGGCAGATCCGCGACCACGGAGATGCCCAGCGCCGACAACGCCGTGGCGGGCCCGACACCCGACCGCATCAGCACGGCGGGCGAACCGTACGCCCCCGCGGCGACGACGACCGTCGAGGCGGACACCGTCTCACCACCGAGCAGCACCACGCCGACCGCGCGTCCGTCGCGGATGAGCACCTTGCACACCAACGAGTTCGGCCGGATCGTCAGGTTCTCCCTCGACCTCGCGGCCGCGAGGTAGGTGACCGCGGTGCTCTGCCGCACGCCGCCGACCTCGTTCAAGGGGCACGGCCCCGCGCCGATCGCACCCGGCGCGTTGTGGTCCTCGATCCGTTCAAGACCCAGCGAAACCGCGGTGTCGATGAACGCCCGGTTGGTCGACGTCATGTCGTCGGCCGGCCTGCGGATTGGCACCACCGACTCCACGGCCTCGAAGTACGGCACCGCCATGTCGAACGACCAGTCGCCGGGCCACGCGTCGTAGTCGGAAGGCGCGCCGCGCAGGGCGATGCACGCGTTGACCGCGGAACAACCGCCGACGATCCTGCCGCGCGGCAGGTTCAGCGGCTCGCCGCCGATCTGCGGCTCCGACCGGTACATCCAGTTGTGCGTCGGGCCGGCGACGGGGTCGTCCGGTCCGGCTTCGAGCAGCAGCACGCGACGGGACGGGTCCTCCGACAGCCGTGCCGCCAGAACGCCGCCCGCCGAGCCGCTGCCGACCACGATGACGTCGAAGTCTGCCATGGCCCTAGTCAGCCAGTGCTCCCTGCAACCCCGCTCGTGCGTGCCTTGAGGTGGCTCAGGTTCCTCTCAAGGGCCGCAAAGCCGTTCTCGGGGACGGTGAGAACCCCACTGTGAAAAGGAGATCCGTATGAGCGCCGAAGCGATTCCGACGACGTCGCGGGAGCTGCGCCTGGTTTCGCGTCCGGCGGGCCGGCTGACCCAGGAGAACTTCGAGCTGGTCGAGGTGCCGATGCCGACTCCCGGCGACGGCGAGGTGCTGGTGCGCAACGAGTGGATGTTCCTCGGCTCGGTGTACCGCGACCTGATGAACGAGGAGACGAGCCTGCCGATCCCCAACTACGAGATCGGCGCGACCCCGTGGGGCACCACCGTCGGCACGGTCGTGGTGTCCAACAACGAAAGCCTGCCCGTCGGCACGTTCGTCCTGCACTACAACGGCTGGCGTGAGTGGGCGGTCGTGAGCCCGGAGTTCGGTGTGAAGAAGCTCGACCGTTCGCTGCTGCCCGGCGCGGAGTACTTCCTCGCCAACGGGCCCACGGCGTGGCGCGGCATCGTCGAGATGGCGGGCGCCGGCGAGGGTGACGTCGTGTTCGTGTCCGGCGCGACCGGCGCGGTCGGCACGCTGGCGGGCCAGATCGCGAAGGCCCGCGGCGCCAAGCTCGTCATCGGTTCCACCGGCAGCAAGGAGAAGGTCGACTTCCTGGTGAACGAGGCCGGCTTCGACGCGGCGTTCGACTACCACGACGGCCCGGTGCTGGACCGGCTGCGCGAGCTCGCTCCCGACGGCATCACCGTGTGCTTCGACAACGTCGGCGGCGACCAGTTCGAGGCCGCCGTCGAACACGCCCAGCCCGGCGCCCGGTTCGCCCTGTGCGGCGCGCTGAGCGGCCAGATCGGCGGCACGGACGGCGACCACCCGCGCCTGGCCCTGATGCGTGCCATCGCGAAGCAGCTGACGTTCCGCGGGTTCGCCACCTTCGACACCGAGGAGCAGCTGGCGGCGTGGAACCAGACGTTCTCGGGCTGGCTGAACGAGGGCAAGATCTCCTTCGCCCACACCGTCGTCAAGGGCGGTGTCGAGGTCGCGGCCGACGCGTTCATCGCGTTGCTGGACAAGAAGTACGCGGGCACGGTCGTGCTCCAGCTCAACGACTGACGTCACATACGCCAGAAGCCCTCCGCCCACTCGGGCCGGAGGGCTTCTCACGTTCTGTTTTGGC